>CAWDYO010000001.1:0-171250 GCA_963806515.1 uncultured Actinomycetes bacterium
GAAGGCGGCGCTGTGCGGCTGCAGCATGATCGCGGCGAGGCGTTGACGGGCGAGGTCGTTGTCGGCGGCGACGATCGCGATCGTGTCGGCATCCGCACCTTCGGCGCCGGCGGCGTAGGTGTCCAGCAGCTGGCCGAAGTGATCCAGCGACCCGGCCGCGTAGGCGACGAGCTCGTCGAAGTCGTCGATGATCTCGATGCGCTCGTAGATCGCCTCGCCCTCCGGCGGAGCGACGTAGGCGTCGGGGTCGACGCCGTGCGCGAGCGCACGCGCCCGGAACAGGTTCATGTGGCGCGCGTTGGCGGCGACGATCTCGGCCAGCAGCTGCTTCGCGAGCGGATCGCAGGTCAGCGGCACGCGGATCGAGAACAGGTCGACCCAGCGGCGCATGCCGTAGGCGTGGCGCGCGAAGACCTTGCCGATCCGGCGCGGGTCGTCTTCGAGCACCCAGAGCAGTTCGTCGCGGTTGTCAAGCATCGGCGCGGGGGGAGTCGATGACGACGGGCACGTAGGACACCTCGATGTCGGGGGCGAGCATGTTCGAGACCCAGCAGAACGGCTTGGCGCGTTCGACGAGCGCGGCGAGGTCGTGCTCGCCGGCGACCGCCTCGATCTGCACGCGCACGCGGCCGTAGCGCAGCTCACGGCCGATGCGCTCGGCGTCGACGCTCACGCGCAACCCTTCGAGCTCGACGTCGCGCTTGGACGCGACGTGCGCGACGGCGAGGCAGAAGCAGCTCGACAGCGCGGCGAAGATCAGCTCGGTCGGCATCATGCCGCGATCCTCGCCGCCGGCGTCCAGCGGCTCGTCGGCGATCAGCTCGTGCTCGCGCGCGGTGACGAGCGCCGACAGCGGCCCGGTCTGGCGGGCCTCCACGTTGACCGACGAGCCCATCAGATCGCTCCGATCGGATCGCCCTGAAACGCGCGGTAGGCATCCTCGTGGATGGCTGCGGCCGTATCCCATCCGTAGGCGTCGACGACCGCCCGGCCGCCGGCGACGAGCCGCTCGCGCAGCACCGGATCGCGTGCCAGTCGCGTCAGGCAGTCGCCGAGCGCGGCGCCGTCGCCGGGCGGGCACAGCAGCGCGCTCTCGCCGTGCGCAAGGAACGTCTCGAAGACGTCGAGCTCGGATGCGGCGACCGGCAGCTCGGCGGCGAGCGCCTCGAGCGCGACGAGGCCGAAGCCCTCCTTCGTCGACGGGAACGCGAACACGTCGGCCGCGCGGTAGTGGCGCTCGAGCTCGCCGGGCGTGACCGTCCCGACGTTGCGCACGTGCTCGGCCACGCCGAGCTCGCGGGCGCGGGCGGCGAAGCGGTCGATCTCATCGCGGTAGTCAAACAGCGTCGCGCCGCCGACGACGAGCAGCAACGGATCGCGCTCGGGCGCCTGTGCGCGCAGGCGAGCGAAGCCCTCCAGCAGCGTCAGCGATCCCTTGCGCGGCTCGATGCCGCCGACCGTCAGCACGCACAAGCGGTCGCCGAGCCCCAGCGCGTCGCGATCGGCCGCGCGCTCGGCGGTGTCGCGCGGCGCGCGGAAGCGCTCGCAGTCGACGCCGTTTCGCACGAGCCGGGCGTGCACGCCGAACTCGTCGCGCAGCCGCTCGATCCACGGATGCGAGACGCACAGCACGAGGTCGGGCGCGAGGATCGAGTGGTCCTGGCAGGCGATGAGCGACGGTGAGACGAAGTCGTCGACGTGATGCACGGTCCGCACGACGTGCTCGATCACGCCCTCGACGCGCAGGTCGAGCGCGGCGTTCGCCGAGATGCAGTCCTGCGCGTGCACGATGTCGAAGCCGCCGTAGGCGAGCAGCGGTCGCAGACCCTCGCGGTATGCCGCGACCATCGCGAGGATGCGCTCGTCGAAGGCGTCCGCCGTCGGGACGTGCTCGACGAGCCGCGTCCGCACCGGCGTCTCGCGGAAGAAGGCCTCACCGGGCTGCGCCAGCGCGGAGACGCAGACCTCGTGCCCGCGGCAGGCCAGCGCCTCGGCGACCGCGAGCGTGTGCTCCACGCCGCCGCGCGGCTTGACCGAGTACGTGAGCAGCGCGATCTTCACGCCGCGACCTCGGCGGGCGCGATGGCCCGTAGGGCCAGCCGCGTGGCGGCGGCGTTGGAGGGCGCGACGATCGCGCCCGCGTCGCGCAGGATCTGCGTCTGGCGGACGGCGTCCTGGGGGTCGCCGCTCGTCCCGCAGACGCGGGCGAGCACGACCGCCTTCTCGGCGACGGCGGCGATCGCCTCCGACAGGCCCGACGCCGGGTCTGCGTGCCCACCGTGGCCGAGCACGACGTCGATCAGCACGCAGCCGACGTCGTCGTCGTTGGCGGCTTCGTCGAGGAAGCCCAGGCGCACGTCGAGGTCGACCATCGGATGCGGTCGGCCCTGGGTGTACTCCTCCTCGCCGAGGTCGAGCACGGCGTGGCCGCCGTCGCGCTCGTCGGGGCCGTGGCCGACGTTGCCCTCCAGGGGGCCGAGCTCCGGCTCGAGCAGCGTGACCGCCTCGTGCGCCAGCGAGCCGCCCGAGAACAGGCCGAGCAGGCGCCGGCCGGCGGAGCGCTCGCGCGCCGCGTCGACGGCCGCCTCGAGGTCGGAGAGGTCCTCGGGGTCGGTGCCGGCCGCGGCGCGGGCCGCGGCCTCGAGCGTGTCGTGGATCTCGAACGGCGCCTCGCCCCCCTCCCAGCCGACGAAGGCGGCGACGACGCGCTTGCCCTCGGGCAGGTCGTCCGCGAGCGACGCGACGACCTCCGGGGCCGGAGGCTTGGAGACGAGCAGCAGCGTCTCGGTCTTGTCGTCCGCGGCGAGCATGTGCATCGCCTGGCGGAACATGATCCCGCCGATGTCCGCGGACAGGTCGCGCCCGCCGACGCCGACGATCTGCGAGACGCCGACCCCAGCGGCGTCGAGCAGGCACGCCGACTCCTGCGCGCCGGTGCCGGCCGCCGCGACGATGCCGACCGGACCCGAGGTGACGACGTTCGCGAAGCCGAGCCCGACGTCGCCGAGCATCGCGGTCCCGCAGCCGGGACCCATGACGAGCAGCCCGAGCTCCGTGCCGCGCTGCTTGAGCTCGAGCTCGTTCTCGAGCGAGACGTGGTCGGAGAAGAGGAAGACGTGCATGCCGGCGCTCAGCGCCCGATGCGCCTCCAGCGTGGCGTACTCGCCGGCCACCGAGATGATCGCGACGTTGGGGTCGTCGAGCAGGCGGCGCGCGGAGACGAGCGAGCGCGGCGGCTCGCGGTCGGCCTTGCCTCCGCCCGAGGTGCCGGCCGCTGCGCCGCCGCTCGACAGCTCCTGCTCGGCGGCCGCAAGGGTCTCCTTCGCGGTCTCCTCGCTGCCCGCGTCGACCGCGACGATGAGATCGGACGGGCCGGCCTGCGCCTCGACGCCGCGGGCCGCGAGCGCTTCGAGGTTCGCGGCGGTGCCCATGCCCATCTCACAGCCGTCGACGCCGTCGCGGCCGCGCAGGCCGCGGGCGATGCCCATCAGCTTGACGCTGTCGGCGTAGCGGTTCGCGATGACCTTCACATGCCAGCTCACAGCAACGCAGCCTCCTGCTCGGCCTCGATCCACGTGCCGTCCTCGCCGCGGATCGCGGCAAGCAGCGATGCCGGGTCGGTGATGATCGCGGCGCGCCCGCCGCCGGTGGCGAAGCGGTGGGCGGACTCGACCTTCGGGCCCATGCTGCCGGGCGGAAACTCGCCCGCGTCCAACCGCCGCTGCGTCTCGGACGCGCTCATGCGAAACAGCGGTCGCGCCCAGCGCGTACCGAAGTCCTCGACGACGCGCGGCACCGCGGTCAGCAGCACGAGGATGTCGAACCCGAGCGCGATGCCGAGCTCAGCCGACGAGCGGTCCTTGTCGATGACGGCCGCCATCCCGGCGAGCGTGCCGCCGCGCGTCGAGACGGGGATGCCTCCGCCGCCGCCCGCGATGACGATCTCGCCGCTCGCTGCGAGCACGCGGATCGCCTCGAGCTCGAGGATCTCGACGGGCTTGGGGCTGGCGACCATGCAGCGCCACCCGCGCCCCGAGTCCTCGCCGACGACCCAGCCGCGCTCGCGGGAGAGCCGCTGCGCGTCCTCCTCGCTGTAGAACGGGCCGACCGGCTTGGTCGGGTTGTCGAACGCCGGATCGTCGTCGTCGACGCGCACGCGGGTGAGGATCGTCGAGGTCGGGGCACCCGGATCGATCTCGGCGATGCTCGTCTGCAGCAGGTAGCCGAGGATTCCCTGGGTCATCGCGCCGAGCGCGTGCAGCGGCAGCGCGGGCACCTGCGGCTCACCCATGGCGTGCTGCAGCATGAGCGTGCCGACCTGCGGCCCGTTGCCGTGCGTCAGCACGACCTGGTGGCCCTCGCGGCGCAGCGCCACGACGGCCTCCGTCACCGGCCGCGCGCTGTCGAGCTGGTCGGCCCAGGTGCCGCGCTGGTTCTCCTTCAGCAGGGCATTGCCGCCTACGGCGATCACGATGCGCATCGTTCAATCAACTCCTCTGACCATGAACCACAGCGCGCGCGCCGGGTGCTCTGACGGGTTTTCCCACGTATGTGGCCTGTCGGTTCGAAAGTGGATCGAGTCGCCTTCGGCAAGGTGGATCGGCGGCTTGCCGTCGACCGTGAAGCACATGGCGCCCTCGAGCACGTAGATGAGTTCCTCGCCCGGGTGGCGCATCGGATCGGGGCCGCTGTTGGCGTGCGGCTCGATGACCGCCTCGGCGCCGGCCAGGCGGTAGCGGCCGTAGCGGCCGGAGACGTTGTCGAGCGCGATCCCGGTCTTCGACGTGTAGAGCCGGGCGCGCTCGTCGCCGCGCACGACGATCGCCGACGGGACCTCCACGTCCTCGTCGATGAAGGAGCTCACGCTCGTGCCGAGCGCGGCGGCGACCTTCATCAGCGTCGCGATCGTCGGCGTCATGCCGCTCTTCTCGATCTTGTGCACGGAGGCCGTCGAGACGCCGGCCCGGCGGGCCAGCTCGGCGAGCGACCAGCCGCGCTCGGCGCGGGCCGCCGCGAGCTTCGCGCCGAGTGCCGAGACGGTCTTCTCGATGTCCGGAAGCGAGAGCGGGGCGATCTTGCGCTCGCGCTGCCCTTCCAAGATGTGATCGGGGTTCGTTGGCACGACGTGTCGGATAGTACACGTCCAGCCGCATGGTGCAACCTTCTCGTAACATGGCTGAAACATTGGGGTTCGTCAGTGCTTCCGGCGCTTCCGACTTGACGCGCGGCGCCTGTCCCGCTAGGAATCCGTCCACAATCCGATAAGGGCCCGGGTACTCGGGGCCCGCCCGGCAGCCGATGCCGGACTACCAACGGGGAGGGCCGTAATGGCCGACAACCTGACCGAGCCGGGAACCGAGCTGTTCAACACTTCGGAGAAGCTGTTCGAGGACATCAAGGCTGAGCCCGGCGAGACGGCCTTCACGTTCATGCACACGGTGCCTTATGAGGGCTCCGTCGGCCTCGTGAACCTGCTCACGACGACCCGCGTCCTGCGCAAGGGCTTCGACACGAGCCTCATCCTCTACGGCCCCGGCATCCTCATGGCCTCGGGTACTCGCGGCTTCCCGAAGGTCGGCGACGAGGCGTTCCCCGGCCACATGGCGATCAACAACCAGATCGCGAAGTTCATGGAGGAGGGCGGCAAGGTCTACGCCTGTCGCTTCGCGGCCGGCGCGCTGTACGGCTTCCCCGAGGCGAACTTCATGCCCGGCGTCAAGCCGTTCCATCCGCTGGACGTGCTCGACGCGGCGCTGACGGCGTTCCGCCAGAAGTCCTTCCAGCTCAACACCTGGACCCTGTAGGACCATGCTCGTGCTGGACCGAGACGGAGCGGTTGGCGCGTGGCGACGTGCCGAGGGGCGCATCTACCCCGCGGTGATGATGAACGCCACGCTGTACCAGGAGTACGTGGCGGTCGTGCAAGGGATCGCCGAGGAGCTCGGCGACGTCCGCAGCGAGGACGACCTCGTCGTCGCGTGGCACGAGCGCCGCGACCTCGTGCGGATGGTGATCGATCGCCTCGGTCCGTCGATGGCCCAGCTCATGGATCGCGAGGCGGTGCGCGACGCGGCGTTCTGCCATCGCCACCGCGAGATCACGCGCGAGCACGGCAAGGAGCTCGCCGCGCAGCGTCTCAGGAAGCCAAGCGCACCGGCGCCGAGTGGGTGACGTTGTTCGACGACGTCACGCCGCTCGGCGCTCAGCGCCTGGAGATGCACGTCCGCAGCGGCCGGGCCCTGCACACGAGCGCCGACCTGCCGCTGGATGGCACGCATCCGACCTGGGAGCTCGAGGTCGTCCAGCTCGATCCCAACGACGGCGTCTGGCTGTTGGACAAGCCCCCGCTGCTCAAGACCCAGAAATTCGACCGTCAAGACGAGTGGGAGGCGCGGGTCCAGCAGGCCCGATCCGCCTTCGGAGGTGACAAGCCGTGACGACACACCCGAAGAAGATCATCGACGCGCACTGCCACATCGGCGAGATCCCGCCGTGGAAGTTCTACGACCTCGAGCACCCGGTCAAGCCGACCGTCTACGACTACAAGGACACGAGCTCGTTCCTGAAGAACCACATGCAGGAGTTCAAGGTCGAGCGCGCGCTCGTGATGTCGAACTACGGCGTGCCGATTCACGAGCTGTCGTTCGACCTCAACGACGTCGTGCTGGAGGCCTCGTCGAAGAACGACGCGATCCTCGGCGCGATCTGGGTCTCGTTCCTGCCGCGCAACAAGGAGCGCACGCTCAAGGCGCTCGAGCTCGTCAGCGAGAAGAGCGTCGTCGCGCTGAAGACGACGTTCCTGCTCGGCGGCAACCCCGATCCCGGGCACGTGGGACGAGGAGACGACCGCGATCGCCGACGCGTGCTTCGACGTCTGCGAGAAGCACGACCTCGTCTTCCACTTCCACACGAGCCCGGGCGGCAACTCGGACTTCGGCAACTTCATCCCGCTCGTCGAGAAGTACGGCAAGCGCTGCAAGATCTACCTCGTCCACATGGGCGGCGGCGTGTCTGGCCACATCAAGCTCGTCCCGAAGTTCCTCAAGTGGGTCGAGGAGGGCTACAAGGTCTACACGGACACCTCGTGGGCGGTCGGCTTCGGCGTGCGCTGGCTGCTGACGGAGATCGAGAAGACCGGCGTCGGCGCGGACCGCGTGTTCTTCGGCTCCGATGAGCCATGGTCGGACTTCGACTCGGAGTACTGGAAGATCAACGGCGTCCGCGGGATCTCCCAGGAGCTGAAGGACAACGTCTTCTGGCGCAACTTCGAGAACCTGTACGACAACCGTGGCTGAGCCAGTCGTCACCGACCGGCCGCTGTCGCTCGACGACCGTCGGCTGCTCGTCGAGCTGCAGTCCTTCGGCGTGCGCGTCGTCGGCGGTGACGACGACGGCGTGACGCTGGGCCGGCGCGGAGGCGCCGGCCCGTCGGACGCGCTGTTCATGTACGTCCGCGGGCTGCCGCTGACCGTGCCCCAGCACGCGGCGTTCGTCGAACGGCTCGCCGTATACGTTGCGCCTGGACGGCGCGAAGCCGTCGCTGTATCGCGAGGACAAGCTCGTCGGCGTCGTCGGCCTGCCGCGCACGGCCGAAGATCTACGACATGCAGACGGCTGACGGGATCCCGTACTGGAAGATCGCGCTGCTGCACCTCGACTCGATCGCCTCGACCGTCGTCCAGAAGTGCATCTACTGGGACACGCCCGAGCAGTGCGGCTTCTGCGGCATCGAGCTGACGCGCGGCGAGCAGACGATCCCGGTCAAGACCCCGGCGCAGCTCGCCGAGGTCTGCAGCGCGGCGCACGAGCTCGACGGCGCGGTCGACGCGACGCTGACGACCGGCTCGATCAACCGCCGCGACCGCGGCGCGCTGTACATCTCGCAAGCTGCGCGGCGGCGATCAAGGACGCGTGCGGGATCCCGGTGCAGGTGCAGTTCGAGCCGCCCGACGAGCTGTCGGTGCTCGAAGACGTGCACCGCGCGGGCGTCGACGCCGTCGGCATCCACATCGAGACGTTCGATCCCGACGTGCTCGCGCGCGTCGCCGCCGGCAAGGCGCAGTGCGGCGTCGAGGGCTACTTCCGCACATGGGAGCGCGCCGTCGAGGTCTTCGGCCGCGGGCGCGTCACGACGTACGTGATCCTCGGCATGGGCGAGCGCCGCGAGCTGATCGAGGAGGGCTGCCGGCGAGCGATCGAGATGGGCGTCTATCCGTTCGTCGTGCCGATCCGGCCCGTGCCGGGCACGCTGCTCGAGCACACCCCGACGCCCGACCCCGACTACGTCGCGGCGATCTATCGCAGCGTGTCGGCGATGCTGGCCGAGTCCGGCCTGGACCACTCCGACGCGGCCGCAGGCTGCGCGCGCTGCCAGGCCTGCTCGGGGCTGTCGGCGTGGGAGCGCGTCTTCGAGAAGGAGGCCAACGGTGGCCATCTCCCCCTCGGTGCGGTCAGCGCTTCCTGACCACCGCGAGACGCTCGCGCTCGGTCTGCGCGCTCGCGCGCGAGCCGGCCGAGCTCGAGGGCCACTTCGCGATCCGGCGGGCGGTGTTCGTCGAGGCGCAGCGGATCTTCGAGCACGACGACCGCGACGGTCGCGACGACATCGCGCGACGCAGCACGCGGTCGCGCTCGCCGGCGAGGAGGTGGTCGGCGCCGTGCGCTTCTACCCGCTCGACGGCAACGGGCTGTGGAAGGGCGACCGGCTCGCCGTCCTTCCCGCCCAGCGTGCGTCCCAGCTCGGCGCGATGCTCGTGCGCTTCGCCGTGCGCACCGCCGGCGAGCTCGGCGGCCGGCGCATGGTCGCGCAGATCCAGGTGCCGAACGTGCGCTTCTTCGAGCGGCTGGGCTGGAGCTTCGACGGCGACGCCGCGCCGATGTTCGGCGTCACCCACCAGCCGATGACGATCGACCTCAGCCAGGGCCGCCGCCGAGCCCGGTGAGCGGCGCCATGTCGAGGTCCCAGACCGTCGCCCGCTCGGCGCCGGACAGCAGGTCGAGCCTGCGTGAGGCCTCGAACGCGCCGCAGGCCTCGCAGGCAAGGCCGCGCCGCGTGAAGACGGCGCGCGCCTGGTCGGCGTGCTCGGGGGTGGTCGCGAGCAGGAAGCCGAAGCTCGGGAACGTGCGCAGCCAGCGTTCGACCGCGACGCCTTGCGGGCGAGGCAGGCGGTCGACGTCGAGCACCGCGCCGCAGCCCGCGCGCCTCCAGCATCTGCAGCAGGGAGCCGGCGGCGCCGGGCATCGAGACGTCGCGCGCGGCGTGGCAGAGCCCTTGTTCGGCGACCTCGACGAGCGCGTCGCCGTCGGTTCTGAGGCGCTCCGGCGCGCGGTCGCGCAGCGAGCAGAAGAAGTCGTTCTCGTCGCTCATGTACCGGCCGTCGAGGCAGAACGCGCGCGAGCAGGACGTCGCCGGGCTCGCGCGGCCGCGGCGCGCAGCGGCCGGCGCGCGATGCCGGTGCACGTCGCCGACAGCGACGCGGCGCCGCCGATCGTCAGGTGCCCGCCGACGACCTCGACGCCGAGCAGCTCGGCTGCCCACGCGAGGCCCTCGAGGACGAGCGCGGCGTGCGCCTCGTCGGGGCTGACGAGCATGTCGAGGATCGCGAGCGGCCGCCCGCCCATGGCGCGCACGTCGGAGACGTTCGTGACGACGGCCGAGGCGCCGGCCGCGCGCGGCTGCGCGGCCACGTACGACGGCAGCATCGCCTCGCCGCACAGCACGATCCACTCGTCGTCGTGCGCGATCAGCGCGCCGTCGTCGCCGTCGCCGACGGGACCGAGCGCCTTGAGGAGCTGCAGGTCGCGCTTGGCGTGCAGGGCCGGCAGGTCGCGGACCGCGGCCGCGAGCTTCTCGGCGTCGGACATCGGCGCGACCCTAGTGAAATCGGAATCGGAGGCTGGACGTGACGCTTGATCAGGCGGTGCTGCACAAGGTGGAGGTCGTCAACATCGGGCTCGCGGCCTTCGGTGACGCGATCCGCGATCAGGACACGCCGGTCGTCGACGTCGACTGGCGCCCGCCCGCGTCCGGCGACCCCGGCGCCGTCGCCGCGCTCGAGCGCCTGTGGGGCGCCCACGGCGCGACCGTCGCGCGGGCCAACGAGGAGGTCGTCTCAGCGGATGGAGGCGTGCACGCCGCGCGCCGTCGGCGTCGCGACCGCGCGCGACGTGCTGCCGGTGCTGGCCGAGGGGCGCACGCTGATCCACTCCGGCCCGCCGATCGAGCCGCACCGGCTCGCCGACCCGCAGCGCCGGGCGCTCGTCGCGGCGTGCCTGTTCGAGGGCTGGGCGGACGACCGCGACCGCGCCCGCGCGATGATCGAGGAGGGCGTCATCGGCCTCGCGTCGGGCAACGAGAACAACCACGTCGGCGCGATGACCGGCGTCTGCTCGCCGTCGATGCCGGTCTGGGTCGTCGAGGACGAGGGCTCCGGCGCGCGCGCCTACTCGACGTTCAACGAGGGCGCGGGCAAGACGCTGTGGTTCGGCACCGACGCCGACGAGGCGATCGAGCGGCTGCGCTTCTTCCGCGACGACCTCGGCCCGCTGATGGGCCGCCTGATCGACCGCGTCGGCCCGATCGAGATCTTCAAGCTCGCGGCGCAGGGGCTGCACCAGGGCGACGAGCTGCACATGCGCAGCCAGGCGACCGGCAACCTGCTGATCCGCGACCTGCTGCCGGGCTTCGCGGCGCTCGGCGGCGAGGCCGCCGCGCGCTTCTTGTCGACGAACTGGCACTTCTTCCTCAGCCTCACGATGGCGCGCGTCGAAGTGCACGCTGCTGGCCGGCTCCGGCGTTCCGGGGCGCGAGCGTCGTGTCGCTGATCTCGCGCAACGGCACCGATGTCGGCGTCCAGCTCTCGTCGATGCCGGGGCGCTGGTTCATCGCCGACTCGCCGCCGGTGTCCGACGCGCTGCTGCGCGAGGGCTACGAGGAGGCCGACAAGGCGAAGGACATCGGCGACTCGGCCGTGATCGAGTGCGTCGGGCTCGGCGGCATGGCCGTCGGCGCCGCGCCCGCCGTCGCGGCGTTCTTCGGCGGCGACGCCGCCGACGCGATCGCGCGCACCGAGCGCATGCGCGAGATCTGCGCCGGGCGCTCGACGCGCTTCACGATCCCGTCGATGGACTCCGCGCCGACGCCCGTCGGCATCGACGCGCGCCTGGTCTGCGAGCTCGGGATCGCGCCGCAGATCACGACCGGCGTGCTGCACGTCTCCGACGGCGTCGGCCAGATCGGCGCCGGCGTCGCGCATCAGCCGATCGAGCCGTTCCAGGCCGCGACGATCGCGCTCGCGGCCGAGCTCGACGAAGGCCCCGCGGCCGTGAGCCTGCGATGACCGCGCCGGCCGCGCAGAGCGGCGTGCGCGCGGGCCTCGACGGGCCGGGCGCGCGGCGCTCGCATGCGCGCGGTCGTCGTCGGGCCGGGGGCGCGGCGGGCGCTGCGCGACGGCGCCGGCGGGACCGTCGAGCTGGCCTTCGGGCCCGGCGGCTACGTGCGCCTCGGCGAGCGGCGGGTGCTGCTCGCGCCCGCCCGCTCGCCGCTCGGCCCGCTGTCGGTCCTCGTCGCCGGCCTCGCGCGCGGCGACCTCGTCCCCGGCGACGCGGCGGCGGTCGAGGGCGAGGTGCTCGTCGCCGGGCCGCTGCGCATCGATCTCGCGTACGCGCGAGCTGCGCCGCCGCCGGTGCGCTCCCTAGGGCCGCTCGCGCCGGGCTGGCGCGCCGCGCTCGCGGCCGCGCTCGGACGTCGTCGCGCCGGCGCCGCGCCGAGCTCGCGGCGGGGCTCGACGCGCTGGCGGCGGGCGACGTCGCGGCCGGCGTGGCGGCGCTCGCCGGTCGCGGCGAGGGCCTGACCCCCGCCGGCGACGACGCGCTCGCGGGCTTCGCGGCATGGCGCTGGGCGCGCGGAGCCGCCGTCACGCTGCCGGCGCAGCGCTGCGCGCCGCTCGGCCGCGACTACCTGCGCTGCGCCGAGCGCGGCGAGCTGCCGCAGCCGGCGGCCGCCGTGCTCGAGGCGATCGTGGCCGGCGACGCCGGCGCAGCGGCCCGCCGCGCGTGCGGGCTGGCCGGGTGGGGCGCAAGCTCCGGCGCCGCGCTGATGTGGGGCCTGGCGGCCGGGGCGGCAGCGTCCGGTCGGGTTGCGACGCCGTGACCGGCCCGCCGGCGCCGCGCTGATGTGGGGCCTGGCCGCCGGGGCGGCAGCGTCCGGTCCTGTCGTGACGCCGTGACGGTCCCACGGGACGCGCGAGGCCCCGGCACGCTCGCACGTGCCGGGGCCTCGGTGAAGCTCGACGCCGGACGCTCGCGCCCCGCGCGCTGACTACTCGGTGGTGCCCGTCTCGGACGCGTCCGCCTCGATCGTCTGCTGCTCGCCACCGGCGACGCCGATCTTGACCTTGCGCGGCTTGGCCTGCGCGGGCTTCGGGATGCGCACCGTCAGCACGCCGTTGTCGAACGTCGCCTTGACGGCCTCGGGGTCGATGCCCTCGGGCAGGCTCAGCGAGCGCGCGAACGCACCGGTCGCGCGCTCGAGGCGGTAGTAGCCCTCGTGGCGCTCCTCGTGCTCGGCCCTGCGCTCGCCGGCGATCGTCAGGACGTCGTTCTCGAGCTCGACGTTGACGTCGCTCTCGATCATCCCCGGCAGGTCGGCCTTCAGCACGAAGGCGTCCTCCGTCTCGACGAGATCCATCGCGGGGACCCAGCGCCGGCGCGCGGGGCTTCCGTTCCCGCCGCGGGAGGTCGGGGTGTCGAAGAAGCTCGAGAAGAGTCGGTTCACCTCGCCCTGCAGCGCGTCGAGCTCGCGCGAGGAATCCCAGCGTACGAGTGCCATGTCTGTACCTCCAAGGGGTCGGAACATCGTTGTCCTGGAGGATACAAAACCTAAGTGGGTTCTTGTCAAGTCTCTGCCGGACGAAGCCTGATTACGGCGATGTCGTGCCTCTTGCCCACGCATGCCACGTCAGGAGTCTGGCGCAGGGCGAAGCTCAGGACTTGCAGCAGGCGAAGCCGGCGCCCTCGAGGACGCGGTCCCAGGCGCCGCCGAGCAGCTCGAGCTCCTCGGGCGTGAAGCGGTCGAGGAACAGCGCGCGCACGCCGGCGAGGTGCGTCACGCGGGCGGCGGCGAGCTTCTCGCGCCCGGGCGGGGTGAGCTTGGCGAACTGGCCGCGCGCGTCGTCGTGAGCACGCGACGCGCTCGATGAGGCCCTCGCGAGCAAGGCGATCGACGAGCCGGGTCAGGCCGCTGCGGCTGAGCAGGATCGACGACGCGAGGTCGCACATGCGCATGCGCTCGTCCTCGGCGTCGGCGAGGTACATCAGCACCTCGTAGGAGCTGAGCTGCAGGCCGTGGGCCGCTTCGAGCTGGGCGTCCAGGGCCTTCGCCATCGCGGCGTGCGCCCGCAGCATGCCCCGCCACGCGCGCAGCTCCGGTTCCGTCAGCAGCCGCGCCTGCGGAAGGCTCGAGGTGGTCGCCATGCGCACCACGATAGAACATTCTCATTGCACATACAACGAAACGCCGCCGCGCGTCCAGGGCGCTCGAGCACGCCCCGTCCGCCATCCGTCCGGTCGTTCAAGGCGCGTGATGAGCGTGCCGATGCCAACGTGCCTTTCGCGCCGCGAAAGGGTAACGCCGGCGGCCCGTTCCCCCGGACGGGCCGCCGAGCGTGGCGCGTTCAGCGCTTCGGAATGCCGACGTAGCCGTACGTCTTGAAGTCCAGCGTGATCGCCTCGCCGACGATCACGCCGTTCTCGGAGATGTCCCCGACCGTCGAGACGAGCAGCAGCGGCGCCGGGTCGATGCGCTTGAAGGCGCCGTTCTGCCAGATCCAGCCGTTGCCGATGAGGCCTTCGGCGCCGAACGCGACCCCGCCGACGTCGCCGGCCTCGTTGAGCGCGAAGGCCTGCGACGTGAACGACCCCGGCGGCAGGAGCGGCTTGTAGATCCCGTCGCGCCGCCGGTAGGCGCTGGCATCCACGGGCCCCAGCGAGGCGCGGGTCGACCGGATGAAGTAGCCGACGACGTCGCCGCGCGCGTTCGAGCGGATCGCGCCGGTGCCGCCCTCCGTCTGGAAGACCGGGTCCATCGCGGTCGAGGCTCCGGGCGCGTCGAGGTCGACGCGCGACTGGCCCGGCCGCTGGATGAACCCGTGCGACGCGCCGGCGGCCGTGCCCCAGCCGCCGACGACCGTGCCGTCGTCGCGGATCGTCCCGACCGCGGTGCCGAGGCCGGTGCCGAACTCGGACGTCGCGGGCGACGTGCTGACCGGCGCCCGGAACGTCGATCGTGCGAAGGCCTGCTGGCGTCGCGCACGAACCCGTGCTGTGCTCCAGCGGAGTCGACGAAGGTCCCCGAGACGTCCCCGCGGGCGTTGAGCCCGAGGACGTACGTGTCGCGCGCGCCCGGCACGTCGATGTCGGTGTAGGTCCCAGCAGGTGCGCGGACGAAGCCGTGGCTGCGGCCCGCCGACGTCGGTGTAGAAGCCGGCGATGGTCGCCGTTCTCGGCGATCGTGGTCGGGCCGGTCACGCTCCCGGCGCGGGGATGGTCGATGCGGACGAACGTGTAGCCGGGCGTGGCGCGCAGCGCGAGCGCATGGGTCGCGGGCGCGCAGACGCCGAGGGTCGAGGCGCACGTGAGCAGGACGACGAGCGCGCGCGAGCGGATGGCTCGCCGGTTGGTGGAAGGCATGGGCGTGACCCTCCCACACCCGCTGTGCGTGATGGCTACCGTTGTCTTGACGTGGCACTCGAAGGCCTGCACCACATCACGGCGATCACCGGCGACGCCCCGCGCAACGTCGACTTCTACGCGCGCGCGCTCGGCCTGCGCCTGGTGAAGAAGACCGTGAACTTCGACCAGCCCGACGTCTACCACCTCTACTACGGCGACGAGCTCGCGACGCCCGGCTGCGGTGCTGACGTTCTTCGAGTTCCCCGGCGCCGCGCCGCGGCCGTCACGGCGACGGGATGCCCTACCGGATCGCGTGGCGCGTCGCCGACGAAGCCGCGCTCGACTTCTGGTCGCGCCCGCCTCGACGACGAGGGCGTCGCCTTCGCGCGTTCCGCCGATGGGCGAGTTCGGTTCGCCGACCCCGAGGGCCTCGAGCACGAGCTCCTCGTCGATGACGTCGGCGACCCGCCGCTGACCGCGGCCGCCGCCGGCGTCCCCGCCGAGCATGCGCTGCAGGGCTTCGCCGGAGTTCGCGCCTACGCGCGGGCGGCCGGCGGGGAGCGCGCGCTGCTCGAGCGCGCTCGGCTTCAGCGGCGCCGGCGGCGCGTGGCTGCTGCGCGGGCGACGCAGCGGCGCGCGCGCTGGACCTACGACGCGCCGCCTGCGGCCGCGGCATCGCAGGGCGCCGGCTCGATCCACCACGTCGCCTGGTCGGCCGCCGACGACGGCGAGCTGACGCGCTTCCGCGAGATCGCGCCGGCGCCGGCGCGCGCCCGACGCCGATCATCGACCGCCAGTACTTCCACTCCGTCTACTTCCGCGAGCCGAGCGGCGTGCTGTTCGAACTCGCCTCGCGCGACGTCGGCTTCGACGTCGACGAGCCGCTGGAGTCGCTCGGCGAGGCGCTCATGCTGCCGCCGCAGCACGAGGCGCGGCGCGAGGAGCTCGAGCGCGCGGCTGACACCGATCTCGAACCCGCGGCAGGCCGCGTGAGCACCGAGCTCGTCCACGTCGTGCGCGAGAGCGCGGGCGAACCGGAGGGCGCGCTCGTCCTGCTGCACGGCCGGGGCGCCGACGAGCACGACCTGCTGCCGGTGCTCGACGTGCTCGACCCCGACCGGCGGCTCGTCGGCCTGACCCCCGGCGCGCCACTACCCGGTCCCGGCGGCGGGCGCTGGTGGTATCAGGTGCCGCGCGTCGGGTTCCCCGACCCGGCCACGTTCCACGCGACGTACGCGCGGCTGACGGGCTTCCTCGACGGCTGGCTCGAGGAGCGCGGGATCCCGTGGGAGCGCACGATCGTCGGCGGCTTCTCGATGGGCTGCGTCATGTCGTACGCGGTGAGCCTCGGGCCGGGCCGCCCCTCCCCTGCCGGGATCCTCGCGATGAGCGGCTTCATCCCGACCGTCGAGGGCTGGGAGCCCGAGCTCGACGGACGCGCCGGCCTGCCGGTCTTCATCGCGCACGGCAGCCGCGACCCCGTCATCTCCGTCGAGTTCGCCCGCGACGCACACGCGAGGCTCAAGGCGGGCGGCCTCGACGTCGAGGTACCACGAGCACGGCGGCGGCCACCACATCGACCCGCGAGCCGTGCCGCTGATGGCGGCCTGGGCCCGCGCGCGCGATCGCGAGCTTCTAAGCTCGTCGGCCGATGGTCGAGCCCGACTACTACGAGCGCCTGCTGCAATCGCATCTGGCCATCACCCCGAAGTCGTGGGAGGCGCTCCAGGCGCGGGGCGTCGACGAGGAGACCACGATGCGGCTGGACTTCGAGTACACCGGGCCCGGCGAGGACGAGATGCGCGAGCTCATGCGCCACCTGCGCGCGGAGACCGACTACGAGCTTCAGGGCGGCGCGCGCAACCAGAAGGACGGCTCGCAGCGCTGGCTCGTGCTCGGCACGACGTCGCCGACGACGTGGTCGCTCGAGAAGCTCGAGGCGTGGGTGACCGAGATGACGGCCCGCGGCCGCGACCACGGGTCCGCGGTGTTCGACGGCTGGGGCGTTCAGGCGGAGGCACCGCCCGAGCCGTCGCCCGGCTTCAAGGACGTCGTGCTCGGAGCGCTGCGCCGCAAGAAGCGCTGAGCGTGACGGATGTCGAATTGCGAGCGATATCCGCTCATTTCTCGACATCGACGGCCTACGTCGGCAGGCTAGGTCCCGCAGAACGTGCGGTAGTCGTCGCCGAAGTCCGCGGGCGCGGGGCCGGCGTAGCGGCCGAGGCCCGGTCGCTCCTCGAACGGGTGGCTGAGCACGTCGACGAGGCGTTCGAACGGGACGAGGTCGCCGGCCGTCGCCGCCTCGAGCGCTTCCTCCACGAGGTGGTTGCGCGGGATGTAGACCGGGTTGACGCGGTCCATCGCCTCGGCGACCTCGTGCAGGTCGGCTCCCTCCGCCGTCAGGCGGACCCGCCAGCGTTCGAACCAGGCGTCGAAGGGGGCGGGCTCTCCAAACAGCGATCGAGCGGGCTCCCCGTCGCCGAGCACCGACGACGACAGCGCGCGGAAGCACGACGTGAAGTCGACCGCCTGGGCGCGTTGCAGCGAGAGCAGGCCTTCGATCAGCTCGGCGTCCTCGGCCTGGCTGCCGGTGAGGCCGAGCTTCGCGCGCATCCCCTCGCGCAGGTGACGGTGATAGCGGTCGGGGAACGAGTCGAGCACCGCATTGGCCGCTTCGAGCGCCGCCGCCTCGTCGACGTCGAACATGGGCAGCCAGCGTCTCCGCGAGCCGCGCCAGGTTCCATTGCGCGACCGGCGGCTGGTTACCGTAGGCGTAGCGCCCGCCGTGGTCGATCGAGCTGAACACCGTCGTGGGGTCGAAGGCGTCCATGAACGCGCACGGGCCGTAGTCGATCGTCTCGCCGGAGATCGCCATGTTGTCGGTGTTCATGACGCCGTGGATGAAGCCGACGAGCATCCAGCGCGCGATCAGCGAGGCCTGCGCCTCGACGACGGCTTCGAAGAGGGCGAGAACCGGGGTCTGCGCCTCGGCCGCGTCCGGAAAGTGGCGCGCGATCGCGTAGTCGGCGAGGCGCCGGACGAGCGCGGGGTCGCGCTGCGCCGCCGCGTACTGGAAGGTGCCGACGCGGATGTGGCTCGCCGCGACGCGGACGAGCACCGCGCCCGGCAGCGGCGTCTCGCGCATGACCTGCTCGCCGGTCGCGACGACGGCGAGCGCGCGGGTCGTCGGGATCCCGAGGGCGTGCATGGCCTCGCCGATGACGTACTCGCGCAGCATCGGTCCGACCGCTGCCTTGCCGTCTCCTCCGCGCGCGAACGGCGTGCGCCCCGAGCCCTTCAAGTGCAGGTCGCGACGGCGCCCGTGGACGTCGATCACCTCGCCGAGCAGCAGCGCGCGGCCGTCGCCGAGGCGGGGCTGGTAGCCACCGAACTGATGGCCGGCGTACGCCTGCGCCACCGGCGACGCGCCGTCGGGCGTGACGTTGCCGGCGAGCACGGCCACGCCGTCGGGTGCGCTCAGCGCCTCGGCATCGGCGCCAAGCTCCGTGGCGAGCGCGCCGTTGAGCGCCAGCAGGCGGGGCGCGGGCACCGGAGTCCCCGTCCACGGCACGAAGAGTCCCTCGAGCTCGCGAGCGTAGGAGTTGTCGAACCGAAGCAGCGGACGGGCAGCGATGCTCATGGACCTCAGGCTAACGAGATGCTTCCGCGGGCTTGCCACGCCGCGTCACGCGAGGCTCGTCGTGACCGCGACGATCGCGGTCAGCGCGAGCACCACCAGCACCACGTTCTCGTAGCGATCGCCCTCGAGCCAGCTAAAGGCCCGGCGTCCGACGAGCTGGCCGGCGAGCCCGGCGAGCAGGAGCACGCCCACCGCGTGTGGCGCCGCGAACGTGCCGGTCACGAGGAGCGCCGGCAGCCCGAGCACCGCCTCGGCGAGGAAGATCGCCGCGAGCGTGTCTCGCATCTGAGCCGGCTTCGCTCGCCGGGCGAGCAGGCAGAAGATGAGCGGTGGGCCGTTGAGCGAGGTCGACGTGCCGAGCACGCCGGTCGCTACGCCGGCGGCGGGAACGTGCCAGGCCCGCGCAGTGGGGGCGGCGTCGGCGCGACGGCTGCGAATCCGCAGCGCCAGGCCCGCGATGACCGCGAGGGCGACGACGACCGACAGCGGCTGCTCGGGCACCTCGCGCAGCGCGAGCACCCCGAGCGCGATGCCGGGCAGCGACCAGGCGACGAGGGCGACCGCGTCGCGGACGAGGACCTGCGGACGGCGGCGCTCCGTCGCCAGCGTGAGGCTGTTGAGCATGATCGCGACGACGAACCCCGTCGTCACCGCCTCGCGGGGGCCGAGCAGCGCGAAGAGGATCGGCGCGGTGACGAGCGCGAACCCGAAGCCCGTGGCCGACTGCAGCGACGCACCGACGAACAGCGCGAGCGCGGCGGCGGCGACCGTCACGACCGCCTCGCGCGAGCCCCGGCGACCCCCGGTCTCACCGAAGCAGCGAGCGGCCGGTCATCTCCGGCGGCTGCGGGATGCCGAGCAGCTCGAGCGCGGTCGGCGCGACGTCCGCGAGGATGCCGCCCTCGTGGTCGAGCCGCCCTCCGTCGACCGTGACGACGAACGGCACGGGGTTCAGCGAGTGCGCGGTGTTCGGCGAGCCGTCGGGCTCGAGCATGTGGTCGGCGTTGCCGTGGTCGGCGGTCACGATGCACGCCCCGCCGGTCCCCTGCACCGCCTCGACGACCCGCGCGAGGCACGCGTCGACGGTCTCGATCGCGGTCACGGCCGCCGGGATGACGCCGGTGTGGCCGACCATGTCGGGGTTCGCGAAGTTGATGACGGCGAACTGGAACGGTTCGTCTGCCCACGCGTCGACGAACGCGTCGGTCGCCTCGACGGCGCTCATCTGCGGCTTGTGGTCATACGTCGGGACGTCGCGCGGCGAGGGGACGAGCTGACGCCGCTCCCCGTCCTCGGGCTGCTCCTTGCCGCCGCCGAAGAAGTACGTCACGTGCGGGTACTTCTCCGTCTCGGCGACGTGCAGCTGATGGCCGCCGCCGCGGGCGATGACGCTCGGCAACGTCACGCTCGGGCGCTGCGAGACGAACGCGATCGGGTGCGACGAGGCGGCGCCGGCGTAGTCGGTGAGCGTCGTGTAGCGGTCGATCGGCGGCGTGCCGCGGCGGTCGACTCCCGCGCACTCGGGCGCCGCGAGCGCGGCGCTGAGCTCGCGCATGCGGTCGGGCCGGAAGTTGAACGCGATGACGGAGTCGCCGGGGCGGATCATGCCCTCCTCGCCGACGGTCGTGGCCGTCACGAACTCGTCGGTCTCGCCGCGCGCGTACGCCGCCTGCACGGCGGCCACGGCGCTCGGCGCGCCGTGCTCGGCGAGCCCGTGCACGAAGAGGTCGTAGGCCGCTTGGACCCGCTCCCAGCGGTTGTCGCGGTCCATCGCGAAGTAGCGGCCGATGACGCTTGCGATCCGGGCGCGGGTCCGGCGCGTCGAATTCGCAGCGGCGCAGCGATCCTCGACGGCCTGCAGGTAGCCGGCACCGCCGTGCGGCAGCGTGTCGCGACCGTCGGTGATCGCGTGGACGACGAGATCGGACACCCCGGCGCGGGCGCCCATCTCGATGAGTGCTCCGAGGTGCTCGATGCTCGAGTGCACGCCGCCGTCGGAGACGAGCCCGAGCAGGTGCACCCGCGGCGCGTCGCGCATCGCGGCGAGCAGCACCGGGTTGCCGCCGAAGTCCGGCTGCTCGGCAGCCTCGTCGATGAGCGTGAGGTCCTGCTTGACGATCGCGCCCGCGCCGAGGTTGAGGTGGCCGACCTCGGAGTTGCCCATCTGCCCGGCCGGCAGGCCGACCGACTGGCCGCACGCCGTCAGCGTCGTGTGCGGGTAGCGCTCCCAGAGCGCGTCGAAGACCGGCGTGTCGGCGAGCGAGACCGCGTTGCCCGGACCTGCCTCGGCCAGGCCCCAGCCGTCGAGGATGACGAGGCAGACCGAGGGGAACGCGTCCACTACAACGCGGCCGCCGCGGCGACGATCGCCGAGAACGTCTCGACGTCCAGCGACGCGCCGCCCACGAGCGCACCGTCGATGTCTGGCAGCGCAAGCAGCTCGGCGGCGTTGTCGTCGCTGACCGAGCCCCCGTAGAGCACGCGCACGACGTCGGCCGCCGCCTTGGCCTTGTCGGCGACGAGCGCGCGGATGAAGCCGCATGCGTCCTGCGCCTGCTCGGGCGTCGCGACCTTGCCGGTCCCGATCGCCCAGATCGGCTCGTAGGCGATCGTGACCTGCGCGATCTGCTCGGCCGACAGCTTCTCGAGCCCCTCCTGCACCTGATGGCGCAGCTTGCGCTCGGTGTCGCCTCGCTCGCGCTCGTCCTCGCTCTCGCCGACGCAGAGGATCGGCTTCAGACCGGCGGCGAGCGCCGCCGGCAGCTTGTGCGACAGCGCCTTGTCGGTCTCGCAGAAGTACTGGCGACGCTCGGAGTGGCCGACGACGACGCCGTGGACGTCGATCTCGCAGAGCATCGCCGCGGAGATCTCACCGGTGAATGCGCCCGTATCCGCCTCGTGCATGTTCTGCGCGAAGACCTCGACGCGCGAGCCGCGCGTCGAGTCGACCATCGCCTGCAGATCGGTGAACGGCACGCAGATCGCGACGTCGACGCCGTCGACCGAGGACACCCGCGGCAGCAGCGCCTGGATGTACTCCTCGGCCTCCTCGACGGTCAGGTGCATCTTCCAGTTGCCGGCGATGAAGGGCGTGCGCATCTACGAAAGCACCTCGAGTCCGGGGAGCTTCTTGCCCTCGAGCAGCTGCAGCGACGCGCCGCCGCCCGTCGACATGTGCGTGATCTGGTCGTCGAGGCCGAACTGCGCGAGCGCCGCTGCGCTGTCGCCGCCCCCGACGACGGTCACCGCGTCCGTCGCCGCGACCGCCTCGGCGACCGCGCGCGTGCCGGCCTCGAACGGCTTGAGCTCGAACGCACCCATCGGACCGTTCCAGAACACCGTGCCCGCCGACGCGATCTCCTCCGCGTACAGCTCGGCCGTCGCCGGGCCGATGTCGAGCCCCATGAGCCCCTCGGGCACGTCGATGTCGTCGCACTGGATCGGCTCGGTGTCGGCGGAGAACTTCGCGCCGAGCACGTGGTCGACCGGCAGGCGCAGCTTGCCGCCCGCGTCCTCGAGCGCGCGGGCCGCGGGCTCGACGCCGGCCTCCTCGCACAGCGACGCGCCGACCTCGTGGCCCTGGGACTGAAAGAACGGGTAGCTCATCGCGCCGCCGATGAGGATCGTGTCGGCGACCTTCAGGAAGGCTTCGATGACCCCGATCTTGTCGGTGACCTTCGCCCCGCCGACGATCGCGACGAGCGGCCGGCCTGGGTTCGCGAGGATCTGAGTCAGCGTCTCGACCTCACGCTGCAGCAGGCGGCCGGCCGCCGAGCGCTCGACGTGCTCGACGACGCCGACGGTCGAGGCGTGCGCGCGGTGCGCCGCCCCGAACGCGTCGTTGACGTAGAAGTCCGCGAGGTCGCCGAGGCGCTTGGACAGCCCTGGGTCGTTCTTCGTCTCGCCCGGCTCGTAGCGGATGTTCTCGAGCATGACGACGTCGCCGTCGGGAACGTCGTCGAGGTCGGGCGCGAGCTCGACGTCGACGCCGAGCAGCCCGGAGAGGTGCTCGGCGACCGGCTTGAGGGAGAACTCCGGCTCGCGATCCTTCGGTCGCCCGAGGTGCGAGACGAGCAGGACCTTCGCACCCCGCTCGCGCAGCTCTTCGATCGTCGGCAGCGCGCCGCGGATACGGGCGTCGTCGGTGACCGTGTCGCCGTCCAGCGGCACGTTGAAGTCCACGCGCACGAGGCCTCGCAGGCCGTCGATGTCCCCGAGGTCGTCGAGCGTCCGCACTTACAGGACCAGCTGCAGGACGTCGACGCAGCGGTTCGAGTAGCCCCACTCGTTGTCATACCAGGAGACGACCTTGACGAGGTTGCCCTGCATGACGCTCGTCAGCAGCCCGTCGACGATCGACGAGTGCGGGTTGCCCGCGATGTCGCTCGAGACGATCGGGTCCGTCGTGTACTGGATGATGCCCTGGAGCGGCCCGCTCGCGGCGGCCGCTTCGAAGGCCGCGTTGACCTCTTCGCACCGTCGTGTCCTTCTCGGACACGAACGTCAGGTCGACCATCGAGCCGGTCGGGACGGGCGCGCGAACGGCGAAGCCGTGCAGGCGGCCGTTGAGCTCGGGCAGGACGAGGCCGACGGCCTTCGCGGCCCCGGTCGACGTCGGCACGAGGTTCATCGCGGCGGCGCGGGCGCGGCGCAGATCCTTGTGCGGACCGTCCTGGAGGTTCTGGTCGGCCGTGTAGGCGTGGATCGTCGTCATCGAGGCCGTAGTTGATCCCGACCGCCTCGTGGATGACCTTCGCGAACGGCGCGAGGCAGTTCGTCGTGCAAGAGGCGTTGGAGATGACGTCGTGTGAGTTCTTGTCGTAGAGATCGAAGTTCACGCCGAGGACCACGGTGATGTCCTCGTCGGACGCGGGCGCGGAGATGACGACCTTCTTGGCGCCGGCGCTGAGGTGCTTGGCGGCGTCGTTGCGCTTCGTGAAGAACCCGGTCGACTCGAGGACGACGTCGACGCCGAGGTCGCCCCATCCAAGCTCCTCGGGGTCGGTCTCGGCCAGGACCCTGATCGGCTTGCCGTCGACGACGAGGCCGTCGTCGTCGAGCTCGATCGTGCCCGGGTAGGGCCCGAGGATCGAGTCGTAGCGCAGGAGGTGCGCCAGCGTCTCCTTGTCCGTGAGGTCGTTCACGGCGACCCACTCGACGTCGGCGTCAGCCGCTTGTGCGGCGCGGAATACGTTACGGCCGATGCGGCCGAAGCCGTTGATTCCAACGCGTACGGGCATACGTGGTACGTCCTTCCTCGGGGGGTTCGATCTTGCTGTATCTGCGGGCGAGGTCCACCCCACCTCGCTCTGCGAGGGCGAAATCTAGTCGGTCTCGCGCGCGCACGGCTGTGCGGGCGGTTCGCCGCGCCGCACGCCCGCGCCTCCCTGCACTAGCGTTGCACGCCGCATGCACGCCCCCGACGAGCCTCAGCCGGACACCGCGACGAGCGTGCGCAACGTCGGGTCGGTCGCGTCGCTGAGCGCGAACGGGTCCGAGGATCCGGACTTCGCGACCGTCGACCTGTGCCTGTTCGCGTCGCTGGACACGGGCGAGCGCGTGCTCGATCCCGAGCCGCCCTCGACGAGCCTGCGCATCGAGCGCTCGAAGCTCGCGGGCCTCGAGCTGTCGGTGCAGATGTCGCTGCGCCTGCGCACGGCGCCGACCGGTGCGCGCCTGCAGGCGTGGGAGCGAATCGCCGGCGAGCTCGCCGGCCGCGGCATCGAGACGGATCCCGCGACGCTCCACGGGCTGGGCTTCGCGCTCGTGCTCGACGACGAGCTGAAGGCCGCGCAGGCAGCGTCCGGCCGCTGACGCGCTTGCCGGCGGTGGCTGCGGGGCCGGGCTGCCCGCCGGGCTCGCGGCTGGGCCGACGGGCTACGCCGGCGGAGCGACCGCGCCGCGGGCCGGCCTCAGCAGGCTCGCCCCGAGCGCGCCGCCGAGGTCGCCGAGCGCGGCGACGAGCACCGGCGGCGGGCGGTCGTCGTTGAAGAGGTGCGGCGCCATCGCCTTCGCGATCTTGTCGGCGTAGGGCTCGCCGAGCCGCACGCCGAGGCCGCCGCCGAGGATGACGACCTCGACGTCGAGCACGTTGACGACCGAGGCGACGCCGGCGCCGAGCGCCTCGATGGCATCGCCCACGAGCTTGCGGGCGAGCGGGTCCTTGCGCTCCAGCGCGGCCGCCCAGATGCCGCTCGTCAGGCGCTCGCGGCCTCGCTTCCGGGCGATCTTGAAGAGCTCGGTGTCGTGGCCCTTGGCGTGCAGCTCTCGCGCGCGCTGCTCCATCGCGCTGCGGCCGGCGTAGGCCTCCATGCAGCCATGGCGCCCGCACGGGCAGCGCAGCCCGTCGCGCATCTGGACGCAGACGTGGCCGATCTCCCCCGCCGCGCCCACGCCGACCCACGGCTTGCCGTCGAGCACGATCCCGCCGCCGACCCCCGTCCCCCAGAAGACGCCGAGCATCGACCGATGCTCGCGCGCAGCGCCCAGCCGCGCCTCGGCGTCCGTGGCGACCTGCACGTCGTTGCCGAGCGCGACCGGCACGCCGAGCGCGTCCGCGAGCGCGGGGCCGAGCGGGTAGGTGCCCGACCAACCCGGCAGGTTGCTCGCGCTCGACACCGTCCCGGCGTGCAGCGTCGATCGCTCCCGGCGAGCCGACGCCGACGTGCGCGAGATCGCTCGTCCGCAGGCCGGCGGCCGCGGCGGCTTCGCGCATCGCCTCGGCGATCGCCGCCACGACGTCGGCGGGTCCACCGCGCGTGGGCGTCGGAGCGCGCGCTTCGCCGAGGACGGCGTGCTTGGCGTCAACGACGACGACCTGGATCTTCGTCCCGCCGAGATCCACGCCGCCGCGTCGCGTTGGCGTTCGCCGCACCATCTACGCGGTCATCGGGGAGTCGGCGTCGGCGGCCATCAGGCACGGAAGACTAGGGGCCGCTGTCGCGCGCATTGCTCGACTGTTCCCACGTCCGGTACAACCGCATGCATGTCCTTCGCCTGCCGCGAGGCGCTGAGGTGCTCGGCGCGCTCGCGTGGGGGTCGCTCGCGGCCGCATCGCTCGTGCTCGGGGCGCTGCTCGCGTTCGCCCGGCCCTGGTCGGATCTGCAGGTCGGCGTCGTGCTCGCGTTCGGCGCGGGGGCACTCATCAGCGCCGTCAGCTTCGAGCTCGCCGAGGAGGGGATCGCTGCGGGCGGCTTCGGCTGGACCGCCGCCGGCCTCGCCGCGGGAGCCGTGTGCTACTACGCGCTCGACGGCGTGATCGCGCGCCGCGCGTCCGCTGGTCGCGGGCGCCGGGGCCGCGCGTCGGGGTCGAACGCCGGCACGGCGCTTGCGCTCGGGGCGTTCCTCGACGGCGTTCCGGAGCAGGTCGTGCTCGGCATCGGCCTCGCGTCCAACGGGGGCATCGGCGCGAGCCTGCTCGTCGCGATCTTCGTCTCGAACCTCCCCGAGGCGATCGGCGGCGCGCGCGACATGCACGAGGGCGGAACCCCGCGAGGCAAGGTCGTGCTGCGTGTGGGTGGCCGTCGCGGGCGTCTGCGCCGCGGCCAGTCTGGCGGGCTACGCCGCGGCCGACAGCGCGACCGGCGAGGTCCGCGCGGTCATCGACGGCTTCGCCGCGGGCGCGCTGCTCGTCATGCTCATCGACTCCATGATCCCCGAGGCGCGGCGCGGCGCCGGGCGGGTCGCGGGGCTCGCGACGACGTTCGGCTTCGCCGTCGCCGCGGCCCTGTCGAGCTTGTCGTGAAGCGCGTTGGTCAGCGCTTGACGATCTTGAACTTCACGCTGCGCGTCGCGCTCGTCGTGCCGGCCCCGGCCGCGGCGGTCGCCCGCATGCGGTAGGTCCCGGCGGCGAGCGCCTTGCGCCCGGCGCGGCCACTGAACGGCACCTTCTTCGCGCCGCCCGTCGTGTGGGTGCGCTTGAGCGTCGAGGCCTTGACGTAGAGCGTGCAGGGCTTCTTCTTCTTGAGCTTCTTCGTCGCCTTGACGCACTTCGTGCCCGAGCGCCGGCCCACGGTGGACCGCTCGACGACGATCGTGACCGTGGCCGGGGCCGACAGCATGTACTTGATCGTCGTGCCCTTGGCCGTCTTCTTGGCCTTCTTCTTCTTCGTGACCTTCGCCGCGGTCGCGGCAAGCGCCGTCGCCGTCGATGCGCGAGCGAAGGACTTGCGGGTCAGCGCGAAGGCGTCGAGGCGAATCCGCTGGACGGTCGCGCCCGGAAGGACGCCCTTGGGCCCGGCGCCGCCGCCGGGGTTGGTCTCACCACTGCCACCGCCACCGCCAGGGGTCGTCCCGCCGCCGCCGGGTCCGGGGGCGGAGGGGGCGTCACGGGCGGGGGAGGCGGAGGAGGCGGCGGGGGCGGGGGCGGCGGAGGCGGCGGCGGCGGCGGCGCCGTGACGAGCGTCGATGCCTCGCCGCAGGTGGTCGTGACCGGCTTGTTGTCGGTGTCCCCGGCGTAGGAGACCCGCCAGCGGTAGGTGCCGCTCTGCGATGCGACGACAGGCTGCGACTGGAAGTTCGGGTTGTTGGCGATGCCGATGCTGTCGGTTGCCAGCGCGGCGCCGGTGCAACCCGGGTCAGCGGGTCCGAACAGCTCGAGGAGGACGCTGCCGGTGGGGTGAGCGGCGGTCAGCGTGCCGGTGACGGTCAGCGAGCCGCCCGTCGAGACCGGCTGCGAGGCGCGCACGAACATCGTGCTCGTCCGGCGATCGACCGTCACTTGCTTCCAGCCGGCGTCCGCGGTCTCGACGCCCGGATCCCCCGCCGCCGTCGCGAAGCCCACGAGGTTGGTCTGCACGCCGGCGAGCCCCGGGTTGGCGTCCTTCTTCGGCATGTGCTCGACCGTGTAGGGGAACGACACGACGCAGGTGTTGGTGGCGCCACTCGCGCTCAGCTGGATGACCTGCGCGCCGATGACGAAGTCGCGCTTGCCGACCATCGCGTCCGACAGCGTGATGGGGAGCTCCCTGCCGTTGCACGCGCCGGGTCCCCCGCGGCGGTCGTGCCGACCGAGAACACGTCGAGATCGGCACCCGTCCCCTGGGTGCATGTCGCGTCGAGGTAGGCCGTGCTGCAGGACGGGATCAGCGTGATCGCGCCGAGCGTGAGGAACTGCTGGTCGTGCGGGGCCGTCGAGTGGTTGGTGATCGTGATCTGCCCCTGCGCCGCATCGCCGACGGCGACCGTAGTGTTCGCGAGCCTGGGCGTCACGTCGACGATCGGATCGGCCTGTGCCATTGCGGGAACGAGCAACCCCGCGATGCATCCAGCGACCGCGACGACGGGCCGAGCGGCTCGCCTGGTGGTCGGCGGTGCAGATCGCTTCGAGAACATGGTCCTTCTCCTGGGGGCTGGGTCCGCTGGACGGGCATGCGTAGGCGAATGGCACGGCAAGCGCCGCGCGACGTGACGCGCCGCTTGGCTTGCACCCCGGTTGTCGACTGACCTGCCGCTTCTCCGTACACCGATGGACGAAATACGTAGACGCCAAGGGCTCAGCGCAACTTTTCTCCGACTCCTGAACCTGGCCGGCCCGCGTCCCGGTGGGGGCCGGGCGAGTCCGGGGTGTGTCAGCCCGTCAGCTTCGGAGCGCGATGCCGAGTGCCGCGCAGAGCACCGCGACCGCGACGACACCCGCCCCCGCGCCGCGTCGCCCGCGTCCGTACAGCACCGCGCCGGCGAAGCCCGCGCCGAGCACCGCGAGCGGGGCGACCGTGCAGAGCACCGCGATCGCGTACGCGACGACGACGAGCCGGGTCGGGACGTCCTCGGGTCCCGGCCCGCCGGGCGCGTCGGGTGCCGATCCGCCGGGCTTGGCGGGTGCCGAGCCCCCGGGCTCGTCGGGTGCCGGCCGGCCGGACGCGTCGGATGCCTTGCCGGCCATCAGCGCGCGCCCGCCACGAGCTCGACGCGCAGGCCGTCGGGGTCCAGCAGGTAGCCGGCGTAGTACGACGTGCCGTACTGCGGTCGCGGCCCGGGCGCGCCGTCGTCGCGGCCGCCGTGCTCCAGCCCGGCGGCGTACGCGCCGTTGACCGCCGCTCGCCCGGCGGCCGAGAGCGCGATGTGTCCGTAGCCCGGGGCAGGCTCGCGCCCCCGGTCGACGATCCAGAACTGCTCGCGGTCGCGCCCGTAGGCGATGGCGCCCTCGCTCTCGAACATCCGCCGCGCGCCGAGCGCGTAGAAGATCGCGTCGTAGAAGCGAGCCGAGCGGGCGAGGTCGGACACCTCGAAGGCGACGTGCCCGATCATCGCGCGAGCCGCCCGACGTCCCGATGCGCGACCTCGACGTCCACGTCGTCACGGGTGCGACAGCGCGACGCCAGCGCTTCGGCGATCGCGACCGACCGGTGCCGCCCGCCGGTGCAGCCGATCGCCACGCCGAGGTGCGCCTTGCCCTCCGCGATGTACTCAGGGATCAGGTAGTCGAGCAGCGGATCGAGATGCTCGTAGAACGCCTGCAACTTGCCCCCTTTGTCGATGTACTCGACGACCTGCGGGTCGAAGCCCGTGAGCTGGCGCAGCGCCGGCTCCCAATGCGGGTTGGGGAGGAAGCGCACGTCGATGACCGTGTCGGCGTCGCGTGGCATCCCGTGCTTGTGGCCGAAGGACGTGAACGTCACCGCGAGCTTGGCCCGCGACTGGCGCGGCAGGAACTCGTCGATGACCCGCCGCCGCAGCGTCGCCGCGCTGATGCCGCTCGTGTCGAGGACGAGATCGGCGCGGGCCTTGAACGGCGCCAGCGCGTCGCGCTCGGCGGCGATGCCCTGTGCGACCGAGCCCGACGGGCTGAGCGGGTGGCGCCGGCGCGTCTCCTTGTAGCGGCCGAGCAGCGTCTCCTCGTCGGCATCGAGGAACAGCACGTGGTGCTTGACGTCGTGCGCGCGGAGGTCGTCGAGCACGTCGGCGAGCGCGACGAAGAGCTCGCCGCCTCGAAGGTCGGAGACGATCGCCGCGCGCTCGACCTTCGACCCCTCGTGGACGAACAGGTCGACGAGCGCACGGATCATCTCCGGCGGGAGGTTGTCGACGCAGAAGTACCCGGTGTCCTCGAAGACGTTCATGGCCGTCGACTTGCCGGCGCCGGAGAAGCCCGTGATGACGACGAGATCCTCCAGGCTGGACGTCGCAGGCTTGTCGACGGTGGTCATCGTGCGGATTCTTGCGGGTTGCGCGGTCGTCGCGACCACCCGCCCGCGAACGTCAGTCGTCCTCGGCGAGGAACTCCTCGTACTGCACGGCGGTCTTGAGTGCGTCGAGCTCCTTGGCGTCGCTCGGCTTCAGCTTGACGAGCCAGCCGTCGCCGTACGGGTCGTCGTTGACGAGCTCGGGCGAGCTGCTCAGCTCTTCGTTGACCCCCGCGATCTCCCCGCCGACGGGCGCGTACAGCTCGGACACCGCCTTGACCGACTCGATCGTGCCGAACGCCTCCCCGGAGTCGAGCCTCATGGCGAGCGGCGGCAGCTCCACGAACACGACCTCGCCGAGCTGCTTGGCGGCAAACGCGGTGATGCCGACGGTCAGCGCGCCGTCGCTCGCCTTCCGAACCCATTCGTGGTCGTTCGTGTACCGCAGATCTGTCGGATACATCGCTCCCCCATTCCCGGCCGCTCCGGTGTCGAAGGATGTCTAGCCGCTCCCGTGGGCGGGGTCAGCCCGACGTGCGGTTGAGGTACGCGTACACGTCGCGCGCGGTCTTCGAAGGCAGGCCGGGCACCGATTCGAGCGCCTCGCGCGAGGCGTTGAGCACCGAGTCCGGGGAGCCGAAGTGTTTGAGCAGCGCCCGCTTGCGCTTGGGGCCGACGCCCGGAAGGCCGTCGAGCACCGACTCGGTCATCTGGCGATCGCGGCGCTGGCGGTGATGGGTGATGGCGAACCGATGCGCCTCGTCGCGCACGCGCTGCAGCAGCTGGAGCTCGGGCGCGTCGTGCGCCAGCCACAGCGGCTCGTGGCGGCCGGGCATGAACACCTCCTCGATGCGCTTGGCGAGGCTGACGACCGTGACGCCCTTCTCGACGAACCCCTGCAGCGCCCGCATGCCCGCCGAGAGCTGACCGGGTCCGCCGTCGATGACGACGAGGCTCGGCAGGGTTGCGAAGGACTCGTTGCGCTTGGGGTCGTTGGGGCTGAGGTCCTGCTCGGACTCCCAGCGCGCGAGCCGCCGCGAGAGCACCTCCTCCATCGCGAGGAAGTCGTCGGGCACGCCCTCCTGCGTCGAGCGGATGTTGAACCGCCGGTAGTCGGACTTCTTCGGCGCCCCGCCCTCGAAGACGACCATCGACGCGACCGTGTTCGTCCCCATGAGGTTCGAGATGTCGAAGCACTCGATGCGCAGGGGCAGAACGTCCATGCCGAGGACCCGCTGCAGGCCGTCGAGCGCCTCGACGCGCTGCTGGCGGCGGCGCTCGTCCTTCAGCCGCTCCTGGTCGAGCGCGAGTTGGGCGTTGCGCTCGGCGAGCTCGAGGATCCGGCGCTTGTCGCCGCGCTCGGCCGCGCGTACCTCGACCTTCGCGCCGCGTCGCGTCGCGAGCGCCTCCCCGAGCGGAACGGTGTCCTCGACGTCGCGCTGGACGATGACCTGCGCCGGGATCGCCATGGTCGCGTCGTAGTACTGGAGGATGAACTCGACCGCCACCTCGCCGAGCCCGCGCCCGGTCTCGTTGGAGAGGTAGAACGACTGCCGGTCCGAGAGGACGCCGTCGCGGATCTGGAAGACCTGTGCGTTGGCATCGGTGCCGTCGACGGCGATCGCGATCGCGTCGAGCGTGCCGACCGACTCGTTCGCGACGCGCTGGCGCTCGAGCAGGCTCTTGACGGCTCGCAGACGATTGCGCTCGAGGGCGGCCTGCTCGAACTCCTCCGCGGCAGCGGCCGCCTTCATGCGGCGTTCGAGGTCGCGCTCGATCTGGCGATAGCGACCGGAGAGGAAGTCGATGACCCCGTCGATCGCCGCGCGGTACTCCTCCTTGGACTGGTGGCCCACGCAGGGCGCGCCGCAGCGCTTGATGTAGAAGTCCAGGCACGGCGATCCGCTCCGCCGGCCCGGCTCCGAGCCCGGGCACGATCGAAACGCGAAGACCTTCTGCAGGAGGTCGAGCGTCCCCGGACCTTCTTGGCGTTCGAGTACGGACCGAAGTACGCACGATCTTTGCGATGACGCTCGCGCGTGAAGTAGACGCGCGGATAGTCCTCGTCGATCGAGATGGCGAGGAACGGATAGGACTTGTCGTCGCGCAGTCGGACGTTGAAGCGCGGCTTGTACTCCTTGATGAAGCGGTTCTCGGTCAGCAGCGCCTCGGCCTCCGACGCGACGAGCAGGAACTCGACGTGGTGGATCCGGCTCACCATCTCGACGGCACCCCGCGTCGCCCCGCCGCCTCTCGCGTTCGTGAAGTGGCCGGCGACCCGCTTGCGGATCGACTTCGCCTTGCCGACGTAGATCACGGTCCCCTGCTCGTCTCGGAAGAGGTAGACGCCGGGACCGTCCGGCAGGGAGCGCCGCTGCTCGGCGAGCCGAGTCTCGCGCGTGGTCGTTGCTCCCGAGGCCATCTCGTCCGAGGATAGATCGGCCTTGCCGCGTGCTCGGCCGCCGCCCCCACCGGACCCGCGCCGCTGCAACCCACCCTGCGCGATGTACGTCGCCCCTCGGGCGCAGATAGTTGTATGCGCAACTACTTGCTATGATTGCTCGCACAACCATCCGCCGCGCCCGGGTATAAGGGGAGGCACCATGAGACTTGACGGGATTCATCACATCAGCGCCATCACCGGCGACGCGCCGCAGAACGTCGACTTCTACACGCGCGTGCTGGGCCTGCGCATGACGGCCAAGACCGTCAACCAGGACGATCCGGGCGTCTATCACCTCTTCTACGGCGACGAGCACGCCCGCCCCGGCGCGGACCTGACGTTCTTCGAATACCCCGGTGCCGTGCCGGGCCGCCCCGGCGCCGGCATGGTCCACCGGATCGTGTCGCGGGTCGGCTCGCCGTCGGCCGTCGCGTTCTGGGCCGCGCGCCTTCAGGCCGAGGGTGTCGACGTCGCCCTCGCGGACGACGGCGCTTCGCTGCGCTTCGCGGACCCCGAGGGTCTCGAGCACGAGCTCGTCGTCTCCCGATCGCCGGATCCGCCGCTCGTCGCCGAGCATCCCGACGTCCCCGCCGAACACGCGCTGCAGGGCTTCGAGGGCGTGCGCGCCTACAGCCGCAACCCGGCCTCGAGCGCGGCCATGCTCGAGCGGCTCATGGGCGCGGAGCGGGTGGGCGACGAGGATCGCTGGGAGCTTCGCGGGCCGCAGCGCGGCGGCTGGATCGCGTTCGATCCGGCGCCGGCGGAGCGCGGGCGCCAGAGCGCGGGCGTCGTGCATCACGTGGCCTTCGGAACGACCGACGCGGACATGCCGAGCTGGATCTCGCGGATCGACGAGGCGCGCGTGCCGAACAGCGGCTACGTCGACCGGCACTACTTCCACTCCCTGTACTTCCGCGAGCCGAGCGGCGTCCTGTACGAACTCGCCACGGCCGAGCCGGGATTCACCGTCGACGGTCCGGTCGAAGAGCTCGGGACGAAGCTCATCCTGCCGCCGTTCCTCGAACCGCGGCGCGAGGAGATCGCCGCGCGCCTGACGCCGCTGCCCGACCCGCGCGCGGGCTGGGCGACCACGAGCGGGGCGCGATCATGAGCGATGCCCTGGCGACCCAGACCTTCGGCAAGGGCGAGCGCGGCGACGGCGGGCGATTCGCCCGGCAGACGAGCAAGTTCCGCGACTGGATCACGGCCGACGGCAGCTCCGGCTACAGGGCCGAGGCCGGCCGCTACCACCTCTACGTGTCGCTGGCGTGCCCGTGGGCTCATCGCTCGGTCATCGTGCGAGAGCTCAAGGGCCTGCAGGACGCGATCGGGATGTCCATCGTGGACCCGATCCGCGACAGGCAGGGCTGGGCCTTCACCGACGAGCCCGGCACGACCGCGGACGAGGTCAACGGCTGGGCGTACCTGTCGGAGGGCTACATCGCGACCGACCCGGACTTCGATGCGCGCATCACCGTGCCGGTGCTCTGGGACACGCAGACCAAGCGGATCGTCAACAACGAATCGGCCGACATCATCGTGATGCTGAACTCGGCGTTCGACGAGTTCGCCGCCAACCCGGAGCTGGACCTCTACCCCACCGACCTGCGCGGCGAGATCGACGCGATCAACGCCACGGTCTACGACAACGTGAACAACGGCGTGTACCGCGCCGGGTTCGCCTCCACGCAGGAGGCCTACGAGGAGGCCGTGCTCCCGCTCTTCGACACGCTCGACGAGCTCGACGCCCGGCTCGCGACGCGCCGCTATCTCGTCGGAGAGCGCCAGACGCTCGCCGACTGGCGGCTGTTCACGACGCTCGTGCGATTCGACGCGGTCTACGTCGGCCACTTCAAGTGCAACCTGCGACGGATCGCCGACTACCCGAGCCTGTCCGGGTACCTGCGCGACCTCTACCAGACCCCCGGCGTGGCGGCGACCGTCGACCTCGACCAGATCAAGCGCCACTACTACGAGACGCATGGCGGGATCAACCCGACCGGGATCGTCCCGGCAGGCCCGATCCTCGACCTCGACGCGCCGCACGAACGCGCGGCGCTGGCGGCGTGACCGATCCCTCGCGAGCGTAACGCGGCCGGCGGCATGGACGGCGCGACCGGTCATCGCACGAGCCTGACCTCGAGCCCTCCGCCCGTCAGCGCCTCGCCGGCGCCGCCGAGTAGCCCGAGGATGCGCGCGACGTAGCCTCGCGTCTCGGGGTACGGCGGGATGCAGCCGCAGGCGGCGACGGGAGCGGGACCGGCGTTGTAGGCAGCAAGCGCCAGCGGCACGGACCCGAAGCGGCGCAGGAGATCGCGCATGAGGTGCGCCTGTGCGTCGATCGCGGCGTCGGCGTCGAACGGGTCGCTGAGGCCCATCGCCCGCGCCGTCGCGGGCATGAACTGCGCGATGCCCAGCGCGCCGGCACTCGATCGGGCGAAGGGGTTGAAGTTCGACTCGGCGTACAGCTGCGCGCCGAGCAGCGCGGCCGACACGTTCCAGCGCTGCGCCGCACGCGCGATCGGCGCCGCGTAGCGCGCCGGGACGAACGACGGCATCGCCCGCGTGCGCTGACCGTCGCCGTCGTCGCCGAAGCCCACCGAGGCACTGCCGGCGTTCAGCGTAAATCCGTAGTGCCAGGGTTCCCACGAATATCTCTGAACGAAGTGAAAGCGCTTGGCGTTCGCTGCCAGCCAGCCATAGGCGGCGGCCGGGCCGAGGTCGAGCTCCGTTCCTAGCCGATGCAGCGACTTGCCGGGCGGCGCGACCCATTTGGGGTCCGGGTGACGCGCGAATAGCGCGGCCTGCTCGGCGTTTGACCGGAAGCCGCTGACCACGACGAGCGAGATGCCGTCCGTGCGAGCGACCGCCGCCATCCGATCGAACGCCGCGGCCACGTCGGGGCGCATCGGCTTGCCCTGCCGCATGGCGAGCGGTCCCCGGTATTCGCCCGGACCCGTCGCGAACACGATGTCCGACGGAGGCGCCAGCTCGGCTTCTGCTCGTGCACCGGCCGCGACCGGCCGCGCCGCGCCTGGAACGTCGATCGCGTCGAGCACGTCGACGCGGATCCGGACCGGCGCGAACGTCCGCTCGTCGGGGAAGCTCACGACGACGTCGCGCGCGCCGTTTCGCCGCGCCGTCGCCACGGCGGCGCGGCGCCCCAGCTCGAGGTAGGCGGCACGCTCGAGATGCGACGCGTTCGCGCGCCGCCCCGGCAGCGCGGGCTCGAACAGCCGACCGTACGCGCCGTGCATGGCGCGCGCACCGGCCAGCGCCGCAAGGTCGGCTGCGGTCTGCTCGTCGCTCTGCACGCCCACGCCCCGCGCGACGGCGCCGAGCACCAGTGCGCCCAGGAGCAGTGCCAGCACGACGCCGAGCAGCAGGATCGTGGCTTGACCCGACTCACCAGCGACCGCCGAGCCGGCCGGGACTGCACGGCGCCGGCGCGTCACGGCAGCGCCTCCACCGCATCGGCGAGCGCCCGGCGCGCCGAGGGCGGCAGCCACAGGCCAGACGCCGCGGCCGCCCGGCCCAGTTGCGCGGGCGGAACATCGCAGGTGCACGCACGCGAAGTTCCGGCCGCCAGGCCCGACAGCGCGAGCCGCCGGAGCGCCGGATCCGTTCCGCTCGGCGTCGCCACGACGACCAGATCCTGGTCGGCGAGCACGTCCTCGAACTCCGCGGCGCGCGGGCCTCCGAGGGCCAGCACCGTCGGAGCGTCGCCGGCCGCCGCCGCGGCGCGGCGCGCTTCCCGAGCCGCATCCAGCGGCGCCGCCGCCAGTCGGACGATCACGAGCCTGCCCGCGCTCCGCGCGTCGTGCCCGCGTGCGCCGAACGCGGTGGCGAGCCTGCGCGTCGCGGGTAGCGCGGGCGCTCGCCACCACGGCCGGCCGGCGGATCCGGCGGTCCAGACGCAGACGACTGCGGCCGCTGCGCGCCGATGGCGTGCGATCGCCAACCCCAGCGCGGCCCCGAGCGGTTGGGCGTCGTCGACGGGCGCCAGGAGGGCGACACCGGGAGGCGTGCGCGGCGCGGGCTCCGCGCACGCCCGATCCGGTTCTTCGTCGGGGGGGACGAAGTCGTCGCGAACCCTTGCCGAGCCGCAGGCCGGCGGGGTCACGAAGTGCTCGCGCACGGTGCGCAGCGCGCTCACCGCGCCTCCGGTCCGGCGTCGGCCTCGGCTCGGGCCTCGAGCAACTCGGCGAGCGAGGGGATCGGCGAGGCGGGCCGCAGACGAACCTGCACCTTGCGCCCGTCGATCCGGACGGCCATGTGATCGCGCGACCACCCCGGCACCGACTCACGCGCCGCCGCCCGCGGGTCGGTGCCCTGCAGCAGCGCGACGGCCGCGGCCTCGGCGGCATGGCCGGCGAGCTCACGAGCAGCGCCGGCTGCGAGCAACTGTGCCGCGGAGAGCGCGATGAGCACGACGAGGGGCGCCAGCAGCACGAGCTCCACCGACGCCTGTCCGGCTTCGCCGGTCGCACGCAACCGGCCGGGCATCGCGTCTGGTCCCCGGCCGGGCATCGCGTCTGGTCTCCGGCCGGTCATCGCGTCTGGTCCCCGGCCGGTCATCGCGTCTGGTCCTGTAGACGGGCGCGCGCGGAGACGCTCCCGAGGCGGGCGGCACCCACGACCACGGGAATCGCGATCGCGACGCGGACGGCCTCCCGCCCGCCCTCACGGCGCACCTCGAGGCCGCGCTCCAGGTGCGCCGGCAGCACCCGGCGAGCGGCGGCGCGAGGGTCGGTGCCGATGGCGCTCGCGCGCGCCGCGGCGCGCGCCGCCGATCCGGCGAACCAGATCGCCTGCCCAGCCACGATCGCCTGCCACAACAGCGCGCCGAGGACGGCCACGAGCGGCAGCAGCGCCATGAGCTCGACGGTCGCCTGACCGAGCTCGGCGGGACGGCTGCGAGGGGCGGTTCGGGGCATGGCCGCACCATCCCGCAACTCGTGTGACAAAACTACAGGCGATCGTTACAAATCACGCGTGAACCTGTTACAAAACTCCTGCATCCGAAGGCTTTTCCCGGATCGTGCCGCATGCTGGCGGCATGACGAACCCGGTGACCGCAGGCTCAGGTGTACGAGCGATATCGCTGCCAGATCACGTACAGCGTGTACGAGCACGTGCCGATGACGGCGATCCAGATGATCGCGCCGGCGCCGGTCTGCCACATCCGCCCCGTGATCGAGACCGTGAGGAGTGCCAGGCCGACCGCCGCGTACAGGGCGAGACGCCACTGGTCGCCGAGCCCGAAGATCTCGCCGCGGTACTGGCGATACAGGGTCCCGACGATCATTGCGATGACCACGATGAAGGCCGCGTTGAGGATCTGGCGGACCAGCTCCGCGCCATCGCCGCCGGCCGGCACGAACGCGATGAGCGCGCCGAGGAGGACGACGATCCCGATGTTGCGCGCCATCTGCCCGGACATGCTCCACAGGCTAATGCACGGCCCGCGCCGGGCCGTGCCGGCGCGGCGGGTTTCCTACGCGAGCGCGCCGACCTCGCTGGAGGCTGTCGTCCGGCCGCCGCTACCCATCGCGCCGTCGACCCGCCGGCCGGTCGTGGCGTCCTCCCCGCGCGCTGCGACGGACGGCGCATCCGCTGCGACGGACGGCGCATCGGTACCCGCGCGCGAGACCTGGCCGCCCGCGCCGGTCGTCTGGTCGCCCGCGCCGGTCGTCCGGTCGCCGGTGCCGGCCAGCGCGGCGCCGGTCGCCGCAGCCGCGTCCTCGGCCTGCTCCGGCGCAAACCGGTACCCGACGCCGAAATGCGTGTGGATGTAGTTCCACGTCGGCGACGCCTGCTGAAGCTTGGAGCGCAGCTTGCGCACGAAGACGTCCACCGAGCGGTCGCCGTGAGCCATCGTGTAGCCCCACACCCGCTGGTAGATGTCCTCGCGCTCGAGCACACGGCCACCGGCCGCCGAGAGCAGCGCGATGAGCTCGAACTCGCGCCGGGTGAGGTCGATCGAACGCCCATGCGCAAACGCCTGAAACTGGTCCGGGCGGACCTCGATCTCGCCGGCGAGGACCGGCTCGACGGCTTCCGGACCGTCGGCTTGGCGGCGACGGCGGGCGACCGCCTCGATCCGCGCGATGAGCTCCTCCGGATGAAACGGCTTCGTCACCCAGTCGTCGGCACCGAGACGCAGCCCGCGCACGCGCTGCGCGACCGTGGACTGTCCCGTGCAGACGATCACCGGCAGTGCCGGCAGTTCGCTCGTCACGCGCTCGAGGTACTCCCAGGCGTGCTGGCCGAGTCGCGCCAGGTCGATGACGAGGGCGCCGAGCCGCAGCGCGACGAGGCGATCGACCGGGAGCGGGCCTGTGAGCACGCGGTGCTCCCACCCGAGCCGGTCCAGGCGCTTGGTCAGCACCTGGACGAAACCCGAGTCGCCGTCGATGACGGCGACGCGCAAGGAGAACGTCGGTGTGGCTGTCTTCATGTCGGTCATGACGCGGCCGAGTGTACGGGGAGTAGCCGATGCAAACGTGGTCTCACGATGCTTCGGTTACGACATTTTCACAAGCGGATCGCCGCAAACTGCGGCTTGCAGGGCTCATCGAGCCCGCTCGTCGCGCGCGGCTTGCCGGGCTCATCGGGTCCGCTCGTCGCGGGGCAGCGGGGTGCGCTCCTCGCCGAGCTCGCGGAACAGCCCGGTGACGACGAACACCGTCTGCTCACCGATGTCGACGGCGTTGTCGCCGATGCGCTCCAGCGCGCGCGCGACGAGGATCATCGACATCGCCCACTCGCGCACGTCGGCATCGGCGCCGCCGACGTCGATCGCGCGGCGGAAGATGTCGCGGTTCAAGCGGTCGAGCAGGTCGTCCTGATGCGTCAGGTCGATCGCCAGCTCGGGATCGCGCAGGGCGAAGGACTGCCGAGCCTGGCGCACCTGCGATCGCGCCTGCGCGCCCATCGCACGGATCCACTCGACGATCTCGGGGTCGGTCGGCGGGTCGTGGCCGAGGAGCGGGACCATCTTGGCGATGTTCGTGCACTGGTCGCCGATCCGCTCGAGGTGCTTGACGAGGTGCAGCAGCGCCGCCACGACGCGCAGGTCGCCTGCGACCGGCGCCTGGCGCGCGAGCAGCGACAGCACGCCTTGGTGCACCTCGAGGTAGCGCCCGTCGACCCGGTCGTCGTCGGCGATGACGATCGCCGCGAGCTCGGCATCGCCGTGCGCGAGCGCCTCAAGCGCCGAGTCGAGGATCCCGACGACCATGTCGAGCCCGCCCAGAGCCTCCTCTTCGAGAGCGAGGAGCTCGTGCTGGAAGTGCACTCGGCCGTCGCCCATGCGGGCTCAGCCGACCTTGCCTGTGACGTAGTCCTCGGTCCTGGAGTCGGCGGGGTTCGTGAAGATCCTGTCGGTCGCGTCGTACTCGACGAGCCGTCCGATCCGATTGCCCTCGCCCGCCGAGAGGTCGACGATGAAGAACGCGGTGCGGTCCGACACGCGCGCGGCTTGCTGCATGTTGTGGGTGACGATGACGATCGAGTACTGCTGCTTGAGCTCGATCATGAGGTCTTCGATCTTGCCCGTCGAGATCGGGTCGAGTGCCGAGCACGGCTCGTCCATGAGGATCACGTCGGGATCGACGGCCAGGCAGCGGGCAATGCACAGCCGCTGCTGCTGGCCGCCCGACATGCCGAACGCGTTGGTCTTCAGCCGATCCTTGACCTCGTCCCACAGCGCGGCGCGGCGCAGCGCACGCTCGACGATCTCCTCCATGTCGCCCTTCATACCCAGGACCTTCGGGCCGAAGGCGACGTTGTCGAAGATCGACTTCGGAAAGGGGTTGGGCTTCTGGAAGACCATGCCGATCCGCTTGCGCACCTCCACGGCGTCGACCTTCGAGTCGTAGAGGTCCTGGCCGTGATAGTGGATGGAGCCCTCGACGCGGGCGCTCGCCACCAGGTCGTTCATCCGGTTCAGGCAGCGCAGGATCGTCGACTTGCCGCAGCCGGACGGGCCGATGAAGGCGGTGATCTCGTTCGTGTAGAGGTCGAACGAGACGTCTTGGACCGCCTGCTTGCCGCCATACAGGACGCCGAGGCCTCGCAGCTCGAAGACGGCTTCCGTGGACGGGGCGGCCGAACGGCCACTCGACACCTCGGACGACAGTCGAACGCTGGGAGCGCTGGTCTGTGCAGTGGTGGCCTCGACCGCTGTCGATTCGGTTTCCGTCGTCTCGCTCATCGGATCGGGCTCCATCGGGTCGCTGTCGGTCATTACCACTTGTTCTCGTATCGGTTGCGCAGATAGATGGCCACGCCGTTCATGCAGATCAAGAGCCCGAGCAGGAGCACGATGCCGGCCGCCGCGAGCTGGCGGAAGTCGTCCTGTGGCTGCGAGATCCAGCTGAAGATCTGGATCGGGAGCGCGGCGAAGTTGGCCCCGTCGCCGACGATCCCGCTCGGGTTGAACGTGATGAACGTCGCGGCGCCGACGACGATCAGCGGCGCGGTCTCGCCGATCGCTCGCGACAACGCAAGGATGACTCCGGTCGCGATGCCGGGGATCGAGGCCGGCAGGACCTGCTTCCAGATCGTCTGCCATTTCGTGGCGCCGAGGGCCATCGAACCCTCGCGGATGGACGGCGGCACGGCCCTGATCGCCTCGCGGCCCGCGATGATGACCACGGGCAGGACCAGCAGGCCGAGCGTCAGCCCGCCGGCCAGCACGACCCGTCCGAGGCTCAGCGGCCCACGCACGAGGAAGGCGAGCCCCAGGATGCCGTACACGATCGAAGGGACGGCCGCGAGGTTCTGGATGTTCACCTCGATCAACCGGTTCCACCACTTCGAGTTGTCGGCGTACTCCTCGAGGTACACCGCGGTGGCGACGCCGATCGGGACGATGAACACCGCGCACACGCCGATGATCCACAGCGTGCCGGTGATCGCCGGCTGCAGGCCCGCGATCTCGGCGTTGGATGACGGGAAGTTCGTGAAGAGCTTGCTGTTGAGCACCGGGAGCGCGTCGAGCAGGACGTCCACGATCAACGTCACGAGGACGATCGCGCTCAGCGCGAGGCACAGCAGCATCGAGATCCGGAAGCCGATGTCCTTCACGCGCGCGCTGCCGGACTTCGGCCGCAACGACATCGGAGCAGCGCTCATTCGTACACCTGCCTGTACTTGCGGACGAACCGGATCGCGATCAGGTTCATCAGGAGCGTCATCAGGAAGAGGACCATGCCGACGGCGAAGATCGTCTTGTAGGCGGTCGACCCCGTCGCGATGTCGCCTTTGGCGGTCGCCGCGATGAACGTCGTGATCGTCTCGACGGACTGGCGTGGGTCGGCCGTCAGGTTCGGCTGCTGGCCCGCCGCCACGAGCACGATCATGGTCTCGCCGATCGCGCGCGACACGCCGAGCACGACCGAGGCGACGATCCCCGAGAGCGCCGCCGGGAAGACGACGAGGAGCGAGACCTGCAGCTTGTTCGCGCCGAGTCCGAACGCCCCCTCGCGCAGGGACGACGGGACAGCCGACATGGCATCCTCGGAGATCGAGGCCACGGTCGGCAGGACCATGAAGCCCATGATGATCCCGGCCGACAGCGCGTTGAACGTCGGGACGTCCATCCCGAGCAGGTCGTTGAGGACGACCGGCGTGAAGAACGTGAGCGCGAAGTAGCCGAAGACGATGGTTGGCACGCCGGCGAGCAACTCGATGAACGGCTTGACGACCTTGCGCACGCCGGGCTTGGCGTATTCGGCGAGGTAGATCGCGGTCCCGATACCGAGCGGGATGGCGACGAGCAGGGCGAGTCCCGTGACCAGCAGCGTGCCCGTGATGAGGGGCAGCACGCCGAAGGACGGATCGGAAAACAGCGGCGACCACTCGGTGCCTGTGAGGAAGTCGAAGACGCCGACGTCCCCGAAGAAGGCGATCGTCTCCTTGAGCAGCGAGAAGATGATCCCGAGCGTCGTCAGGATCGAGAGCAGGGCCGCGAGAAAGAGCGCGACGCGGATCGCGTCCTCGCCCCTGCGACGCTTCGCGACGCCCAGGACCGGAGTCCGGGGCGTCGCGGGTGCGACGGCTGGCTGCGCCGAGCTCACGCGGTGAAGCTCAGCTCTCTGCCTTGGTGAGCGCGGCCTTGGCCTCGGTCGCCTGCGCCTCGGTGAGCGCGACGATCTTCGATGCGTCGGCGATCGCCTGCTGGTTGGCAAGGATGTAGTCCATGAACGCCTTGACCTCAGGACGCGCGATCGACTTGGCCGACGGGTACATGAACAGCGGGCGTGCGAGCGGCTTGTAGGTGCCGTCCTGGATCGTCGCCGCGGTGGGCTCGATGCACCCGTCGCCGCTGTCGACCTTGACGAGGTTCAGGTTGTCGGCGTTGTCCTCGAAGTACGAGAAGCCGAGGTAGCCGAGCCCGCCCTTGTCGCCGGAGACGCCCTGGACCGTGACGTTGTCGTCCTCGCTCGGCGAGTAGTCCTTGCGCGTGTCGCCCTCCTCACCGTTGACCTCGGCCGTGAAGAAGTCGAAGGTGCCGGAGTCCGTGCCCGGTCCGAACAGCGCGACCTTCTGATCGGGGAACTTGGGATCGAGATCCTTGTAGTTGGAGATCTTCGAGTCCTTGTTCCACAACGTCTTCAGCTGGTCGGTCGTCATGCAGTCGATCTCGAGGTCCTTGCTTGTGATGATCGCGATGCCGTCGTTGGCGACCTGGACCTCGGAATAGGCGACGCCGCCCTTCTTGCAGACCGGGGCCTCCTCGTCGTCCTTGATCGGACGCGATGCGTTGGAGATGTCGGTCTCGCCGGCGCAGAACTTCTCGAAGCCGCCGCCGGTACCCGACTCGCCGACGGAGATGTCGACGCCCGAGTTCTCGCCCTTGAACTGCTCCGCCGCGGCTTGAGCGAACGGGAAGACCGTCGACGAGCCGTCGACCCTGATGTTGCCGGACAGATTGCTGCCGCTCGACCCAGAGTCGCCGCTGGACGAGTCGTCGCCGCAGGCGGCGACCCCGAACGCGAGAACGCCAGACAGGGCGGTGACCGCCAGTACGCGGATGGGCTTCACGTGTGCTCCTTCGTGGATGGTGCGAACGAGCGCGAGGCTTCCAGGGGCACGGACGACAGCCTGTTAGCGATCGGTTGCTCTGCTGTGAACATCCGGTGAACGACCGTTAGCGGGTTCGGCCGTCGGTGCCGTCGGTGCCGTCGGTGCCGGCGGCGACGGCTCCGCGGCGAGCCGGTACCCGAAGCCGAGATGGGTGTGGATGTAGTGCCAACCCGGCAGCGCGCCCTCGAGCTTGTCGCGCAGCTTGTGGACGTAGACGTCGACCGAGCGGTCGCCCTTGCGCATGTCCGCGCCCCAGGCTTCGCGGTATACGTCCTCGCGAGCGGTGATCCGACCGCTGCGGCGGGCGAGCGCGAGCAGCAGCTCGTACTCGCGGATCGACAGCGTTAGCGGCCGCCCCGCGGCCGTCACCAAGCCGTCGGACGCCCTGATCTGCAGGGGCCCGACCGAGATCAGCTCGTCGTCTACCGCGGCGTCCATCGGTGCCGACCTTGACTGGCTGCGGGAACCAAGCCGTTATCGACCCGTGAACCTCGTGTGAAAATGCGGTCGCCGCGTGGCTGGGGAGGCGGCCCGCCTCTACGCTGCGCCTCGATGCTGCGGCTGCAACGCCACGCCGCCTTGGACTCCGGGCTGCTGACGCTGCTCGAGCAGTCCGGCGCGAACATCCGGGACGTCGCGCGGCTCCTTCGCGACCTGCTCGTCGACTACCCCGAGCACGCAGGTCTCATCGCCGAGGTGCGCGATCGCGAGCACCGCGGCGACCGCATCGCCCGCGAGATCATCCATCGCGTCAGTCCCGGTGGCAACGGACACCGGCGCGTGCCGCGCTTCGCGTCCGGCAACGGCCCGAGCCGCGCGATGCTCAGCGTCGCCGACGGGCACGCGCTCGCCACCGCACTCGACGACATCGTCGACTTCGCCGAGCAGACCGCGGACGCGCTTGGCGTCTACGGCGTGGAGGCCCCGATGGAGCAATCGGTGGCGCTCGCGGAGGTCCTCGTGTCGGCGTCCGACGAGGTCGCGCGCGCGCTCGCGGCGCTTGGTGCCGGCGACGCAGCGGGGCTCGCACCGGCGCTGAGCGAGATCCACCGGCACGAGAGCGCGGGCGATCGCGTGCTGCGGGAGGGCCTCGCCTGCCTCTTCGCCAACGGGATCGACCCGATGGTCGTCATCAGGTGGAAGGACATCTTCGAGTCGCTCGAGTCGTCGGTCGACGCCTGCCAGACCGTCGCCCACGTCATCGAGGGCATCTCGCTCACCCGCGGCCTGCACCGCGAGTAGCCGGCGGACACCGGATCTTCACCGCGCGGTTACCTCTCGCTCACGCGCGGGCGCCGCCGCACTGCCAGCGTCCCGCGCGTGGCACCCGACGTACTCGACCCAGCGCCGCTTCGTGAGAGCCGGGGCGCCGCGCGCCGCACCCCCGGACGGGTCGAGATCCGCCCGGCCGAGCTGCAGGTGCTCGTCGATGGCCGCCGGGTCGGCTTCACCGTGCGCGAGTTTCAGATCTTCAGCGTCCTCGCCGCGCGGCCGGACCGCGTCGTGCGCAGGGCGGACATCCACGAGCAGGTGTGGGGCTCGCCGTGGGTCCGCCGCGATCGGTCGGTCGACGTCGTCGTGCGCAAGGTCCGCGGCAAGCTCGCCGCCGTGTCGCCCGGCTGGACCTACGTCCACACTCACTTCGGGATCGGCTACCGATACGCCCCCGAGCCGGCATCCGACGTCCCGGAGCCGGCGCCGCAGACGACGTCGAGCGCATGACGCCGGGACGCGACAGGCGTCGCTAGAGCCCGGCGCCGCGCGACTGGCCGGCGTTCGTCCAGGAAGCCAGGTTGCCTGACAGTGCCAGCGATGCGGCCGGGATGTCCCCGGGCGCACCCGCGTCGAGCAGCCGCGCGGCTCCACCCGCGGCATAGGCCACGACCAGCGTGCCGGCCGTCGAGTGCGCGAAGTCCTGATGCGCGAGCACGGCCACGGCGCGGCCGTCTCGCGTGACGATCACGCGGAGCGCGACGTCGAACGCGGCGGCGCAGGGCACGTCCTTGCCGTAGCAACTGCGGGCCAGCACGTACCAGCGCCCGCTGCGCAGGTCCCACACCGTCGTCTGCAGGGCCGAGCCGTATCCGCCCTCGGTGCCGCGCTGGTCCAGCGCCACGAACCGGCCCCTCACCTGGTGGATCGTGAACCCGAACTCCTCGGCGAGGTCGTTCGCGACGCCCTTGCGCTTGGCGATCGTGCGCAGCGGACCGCGTGGCAGCACGCAGCCCACGAGCCTCGACCCTCGGGAGCGGTCGGCGAGCCGCTCGCTGGTCGTCCGCTCGACGAGCTTGACGTTGCGATCCGGCGCCCGGTCGACGCCCTTCAGCCGCTGGCACGCGGAGCGCTGCGCGGCGTGCACGGGAAGCGCGAACGTCGCGACGAGGGCGGCGACCGAGCACGAGAGGGCGGCCGCGAGCGCGGCCTCGTGGCGAATGGGCATGCTTGGTCAACGTCCACGGGCGCGCGAAGTCGCGCCCGTGGCGACCGCGGCCCGCGTGTTGGCGAGCCGGGACGCTGCGGCGTCGTCTACGCCCGCAGGCATGCGCGCGGCGCCGCGCCGCGTGCGTGTGGACGCTGCAGCGTCGTCTACGCCGCAGGCACGCGCGCGCGCACGATCGCCGCGCCGCGTGCGCGTGGACGCTGCAGCGTCGTCTACGCCGCAGGCATGCGCGCGCGCACGATCGCCGCGGCCGCGTGTGCGTGCACGCGGTGCGTCGCGCGGATCTCGACGTCGACGAGCCCGGCGTCGGCCAGCGAGCGCTCGAACTCCTCGCGCGTGAGCGCGCCCGCGACGCAGCCCGTCCACGCCGCCATGTCGGCGCGGGTGGCGTCGTCCATGTCATCGTCGGCGACGACGTCGGAGACAGCGAAGCGGCCGCCCGGACGCAGGACGCGCGCGGCCTCGCGCAGCACGCGGGGCTTGTCCGCCGAGAGGTTGATGACGCAGTTGGAGATGACCACGTCCACGCTGCCGTCGGGCAGCGGGATGTCCTCGAGGTAGCCCTTCACGAACTCGACGTTCTCGACGCCGGCGGCGGCCGCGTTCGCGCGCGCAAGCGCCAGCATCTCGTCGGTCATGTCGAGCCCGATCGCGCGCCCGCTCGGCGCGACGCGACGCGCGCTGATCAGGACGTCGGCGCCGGCGCCGGACCCGAGGTCGAGCACGACCTCCCCGTCGCGCAGGTCCGCGACGGCGGTGGGCACGCCACAGCCGAGCGATGCCTGGACCGGCGCATCAGAGGCACCCTCCACGTCGTCGTACAGTGACCCGCCGAAGACCTCGTTGCCGTCGGCATCGGTCAAGCCGATGGGCGCGCAGCAGGACGATCCCGCCGCCGACGCCGGACCGCAGCACGACGACGCGGGTTCGGCCATCGGATCGGCGGCGGGCGCGCCCCCGGCGATCGACGTCGCCGCGGCGGCGTAGCGCTCGCGCACGAGCTCGCGCGTCTCGTTCTCGGTCAGCTCAGCCATGCGGACAGCTCCTTCAGCGCGTCGGGTCGGACGTAGTAGTAGGCCCACAGGCCGCGGCGCTCGGAGTCGACGACCCCCGCCGCACGCAGCTTGGACAGGTGATGCGAGAGGGTCGACTGCGAGATGTCAAACAGCGGCACGAGCTCGCAGACGCAGACCTTGCCCGCGTGGCGGCGCAGGACGTCGACGAGCTGCAGCCGGATCGGATCGCCGAGCGCCTTCGCGACGGCGGCCATGCGCAGCGCCTGCTCACGCTCGACGTCCGGATAGACGACGGGCTCACAGCAGCGCTCGCCGGCGGCGCGCTTGCGCTTGGGGGTCAGCTCGAGATCGACAGGCATCGATCTACCGTAATCGATTGAAACGACGTTTGTCAATCGATACGTTTCCGGCATGGCGCCGACGCGCTTCGCGATCAACGGCTTCGGCCGCATGGGACGGCTCGCGCTGCGGGCCGCTTGGGGACGCGACGACCTCGAGCTCGTGCACGTCAACGAGCTTCACGGCGACGCTGCCACCGCCGCGCACCTGCTGTGCTTCGACTCGGTCCACGGCCGCTGGGCGCACGAGGCGAGCGGCGAAGGGGACGCCCTTCGCGTCGACGGCCGCCGGCTGAGCTACAGCGCCGCCGCCGCGCCCGGCGACGTGCCCTGGGCCGAGCACGGCGCCGAGCTCGTCCTCGAGTGCACGGGCGCCTTTCGCACGATCGACGCGCTCGCGCCGTACTTCGCGCGCGGCGTACGCAAGGTCATCGTGGCGGCCCCGGTCTCAGACGAACGCGCTGCGAACGTCGTCGTCGGGGTCAACGAGGCGCGCTACGACCCCGCTGTCCACGACGTGATCACCGCGGCGTCGTGCACCACGAACTGCCTGGCGCCGGTCGTCAAGGCGATCCACGAAGGCCTCGGCATCGAGCGCGGGTCGATCACGACGCTGCACGACATGACGAACACGCAGACGATCGTGGACGCCCCGCACTCAGATCTGCGCCGGGCGCGGGCGGCATCGTTGTCGCTCATTCCCACGACCACTGGATCCGCGACCGCGATCGGGCTCATCTTCCCCGAGCTCGAGGGCAAGCTCGACGGGCTCGCCGTGCGCGTGCCGCTGCTCAACGCGTCGCTCACGGACGCCGTCTTCGAAGTGGCGCGGGCAACCACGGTCGGCGAGGTCAACGAGCTCCTGCGAGCGGCCGCGGAAGGGCCGCTGCGCGGAATCCTCGGGTACGAGGAGCGCCCGCTCGTCTCGGTCGACTACAAGGACGACCCGCGTTCGGGGATCGTCGACGCGCTGTCGACGATGGTCACGGACGCGACGCAGGTGAAGGTCCTCGCGTGGTACGACAACGAGTGGGGCTACGCGAACCGTCTTGTCGAGCTCGCCGGCATCGTCGCCGCGCGTCAGACCGAGGAGCCCGATGCCGGCGGGCGCCGAGCAGCGAGCCGCTGACCTGCGCAGCTACGTCGTCGTGACGGGCGCCTATTGGGCCGACACGATCGCCGACGGCGCGACGCGGCTGCTCGTCCTCTTCTACTTCTACGAGCGCGGCTACAGCCCGATCGCGGTCGCCACGCTCTTTCTCTTCTACGAGCTGTTCGGCATCGTCACGAACCTCGTCGGCGGTTGGCTCGCAGCGCGGATGGGCCTGCGCTTCACGCTGCTCGGCGGCCTCGGCACGCAGCTCGTCGCGCTGGGCATGCTCGCCGCGGCGCCGCAATCGCTGCTCGTCGTGCCGTACGTCATGGCTTCGCAGGCGCTGTCGGGGATCGCCAAGGACCTCACGAAGATGAGCTCCAAGAGCGCGGTGAAGCTGATCGTCGCGCCGGGATCGCCGGCGCAGCTCTATCGCTGGGTTGCACTGCTCACCGGTTCGAAGAACGCGATCAAGGGCGTCGGCTTCTTCGTCGGCGGGCTGCTCCTGACGATCGTGGGGTTCCAGGCGGCACTCTGGGTGCTGATCGCCGTCGTCGCGACAGCGCTCATCGTCGTGCTGAGCGCCATGCGCGGAGATCTCGGACGGCCGGACCGCAAGGCGAGGTTCCGCGGGATGTTCTCCAACGACCGCGCCGTCAACGTGCTCGCCGCTGCGCGGATCTTCCTCTTCGCCTCGCGCGACGTGTGGTTCGTCGTCGCGCTGCCGGTCTATCTGCGCAGCGAGCAGGGCTGGACGTTCTGGCAGGTGGGCGCCCTGCTCGCGGTGTGGGTGATCGGCTACGGCGCCGTGCAGGCGTCGGCGCCGCGCTTCGTCCACGCACCCGACGGGCGCACCGCGACGTGGCTGGCGTTCGGCCTGGCCGGGTTTCCGGCGGGGATCGCCGTCGCGCTGGCCGCCGGCGCCGGCGGGGCCGTGCCGGTCGTCGCCGGGCTCGTCGCGTTCGGCGTCGCGTTCGCGCTGAACTCCGCCGTGCACAGCTACCTCATCCTCGCCTACGCCGATGGCGACCGGGTTGCGATGAACGTCGGCTTCTACTACATGGCGAACGCCGGCGGGCGGCTCGCCGGCACGCTGCTCTCGGGCATGGTGTACCAGTGGCAGGGGCTCGAGGCGTGCCTCTGGGTGTCCGCCGGACTCGTCGTCGCCGCCGGCGCGCTGTCCCGGTCGCTGCCAAGCGCCGGCCGGCGGCCCGCGCCGCCGGCCCCGCTTCGAGCGGCGTCCTAGCCGATGACGAGCCGCGTCGTGCGCCCGGCGGCGACCAGCGTGTAGGCACCTCTGGCGAGCTTGCGTTTGAGGGCGAACGTGACCCTGCCCCGCACGAGCCGGCCGCGCGCGACCGTCCGGCCGCTGCGGACGAGGCGAGCGGACGTCGCCGTCGCCGAGCTCGAGTACCGAACCGCACATGTGACCTTGCGGCCCGTCTTGGCCAGCGTGCACGTCACACGCGCGTCGCGGCCGGCCTTGCCGGTATCGCCCTTGGGTCCCGCGGCGCCGGGCGCGCCGACGCTTCCCGGCGCGCCGTTGGCGCCGGGCGCACCGTTCGTGCCGTTGGTGCCGTTGATGCCGTTGGCGCCGGGTGTGCCGTCACCGCCCGGGCTGCCTGGACTGCCGGGACTGCCGGGGCTGCCGGGGCTGCCGGTGGAGCCGGGGCTGCCAGGAGAGCCAGGCGCGCCGGGGCTGCCGGGGGAGCCCGGGCTGCCGGGGGAGCCGGCAGGTCCCGCGGGACCCGCCGGACCGGGGGAACCGGCGCCGCCGATCGTGCTGGGCGTCAGGCCGTTGAGGATGGCGAAGATGTCGGTCTGATCGATCGTTCCCTGGACGTTCGCCGCTTGCGGACCTGACGCCCAGACCGGGACCTGCGCCCCCGTGTGAGCCTGCGATCCGCCCGGGTTCGCCGTGCCGTAGCTGACGCGGATCGGCGCGCCGTCGAGCGTCTGAACCGTGCCGTAGCTCGCGCCGGTCGCGGGTGTCTGACCGGAGTTGATGATCTGCGAGGTGTGGGCGTGGTCCGCCGTCACGATGACCAGCGTGTTCGGGTTGTCCGCCTGGAAGTCGAGCGCCTCGCCGATCGCGTTGTCGAACTCGAGCGTCTCGCCGATCTGGCCGCAGATGTCGGCGGCGTGGTCGCGCTTGTCGATCGACGCGCCCTCGACCTGCAGCGTGAAGCCGTCCGGATCGTCGTCGAGCAGCGCGATCGCCTTCTTGGTCATCGCCGACAGCGACGGCTCGGTGGCCGGGCGGTTGGTCTCGACGCAGCGTGTCGTGGTCGAGCCGGCGCCCGTCGTCGAGGCGATCAGCGGAGCGAACTCCGTGGTCATGTTGCTCGGGTGAAACAGTCCGAGCAGCTTCGCCCCGCCGGCTAGCGACGTGAACGCGTCCAGCCCGGCCTTGTCGTTGACGACGGTGTAGCCGCTGGCCTGCGCGTAGTCGACGACGGTCGTCGGCCCCGCCGCGGTCAGCGTCTGCAGGTAGCGCGCGCGCCCGCCGCCGAGGTAGACGTCGAAGTCCTCGTCGACCTGCTGCTCGGCGATCGAGCCGAGGCCCGCAACGGCGGCTGTCTTGGCCTCCGACGGGCAGATCGAGCGGGCGTCCGCGGGGCCGTGGCAGCCGCGCTGGGAGATGTGCGAGCTGGGTCCCGCCGGCGTCGCGTCGGTGATCTCCGCCGTCGAGACGTTGCCGGTCGCCTTGCCCCTGTCGCGGGCGATCTCCATGTACGTGCGGAACCCGGCGTTGGTGCCGGGAACGTTCGTGGCGGACGACGGCCCCTGTGACAGCCGGCCGTCGATCGTCCGCTTGCCCGTCGACCACGCCGTTGCGGTCGGTGCCGAGTCGCCCGCGTAGTTGGGCGCGTAGCTCGGGCCGGGGCCGGGGCTCAGCACGTAGTGCAGGGAGCTGCCGCGGAACGGGAGCCGGTCCATGTTCAGGCGGCCCGCGGCACCCTTGCCGTAGTAGCGACCGAGGGTGACCTCGGCATCGCCCATGCCGTCGCCGATGAACAGGATCACGTTCTTGGGCTTCGCCGGGTCGATCCTCCCGGCAAGCGTGGCGGACTGGTCGACGTCACCTCCGGCGGCGATGGCGATTGCCGCCGCCCCGGCGACGGCGCCAGCGCCCAGCACAGCGATCATGGCGGTGCGACGAGCCTTCATGCGATCTCCCTCGAGCGTTCTGTGTCGAGACCGCAGCCTCGTCCCGCGCTGGCGCCGTGATGTTGTCGCGGCGTTGGCGTCCTGAGAACAACCGGTGAAGATCGCGGCGCCGGGCCGCCCGGCTACGCGACGGGCGACATCGCCCGGCCGGCCGGGACGACCGGATCGCGCGGCAGGCTGCCCAACTCGCTCGCGAGCGCGATCACCAGCGCGTGCCGGGGCGCGACCGCGCGCAACATCGTGAGGCTGCGCTCGTAGTGCTCCAGGCGCAGCAGCTCGTCGGGGTCGAGCTCATCGTGACCACCCCACGACGGGGTCCGCCGTTCGACGCGGTCGCGAAGCTCGCGCACCTTCGAGATCTTGTCGGCGGCGAACACGAGCGCGGCATCCCTGCCCGCGGCGCGAACCTGCTCGCGGAGTGCCCGCTTGCGCGGCCGGTACCCGGCGATGCTCTCGTCCTCGCTCACCGCCCCGACGATCTGTGCCACGTCGCAACCGAAGCGGCGCGTCAGCTCGGCGATGCTCACGCCGGTGTCCTCGACGACGTCGTGCAGGAGGCCGGCGGCGACGAGCTCGTCCGAGCAGCCGGCGTCGCGCAGGAGCCGCGCGACCTCGATGGGGTGCTCGATGAACGGGGCGTCGTCGCTGTCGCGTCGCTGCGTCGCGTGGCAGCGCGTGGCGAAGTCCAGGGCGGACGGTGAAAGCGCTGCTGACATCTTGGCCTCCTTCGCTCGCGGCCGGTCCGTGGACGTCCCGGCTCCCGAGCGGATCGGGGTGAACGACGCCTGCCCCCGCGTGCGAGCAAGGCCTGCGCCGGTGCGGAACGCTACCAGCGACCTTCGCAAATTGCGGCGAAATGCGCCGGAACACGAGCACGAGCGCGGACGCGGCCCCGCGGGCACCTGGACGATCGGGTGGACGGACCGGACCTGCGCCGCGATAGGCTGGCGCGACCCGTTCGCCGGATTTGTAGCGCGACCTCGGCGGGCTGGGCTACGAGATGGCGATCCGCGATCACTTCCGCGTTGATGTCCTCGTGTGCGGCACGGCCTTGCTCACCACGGCCGACGTCTCGCGTGTGGAGATCCAGCGCTTCCCGTACCGCGACGAGGCCGGCATGGCGGGGTCCTCCACGGATGGACGCTCGACACGACTCGCAGGCTCGAGCACGACATGAGTGTTGTCTCGCACCGGCTGGCTGCCGGCATCATCACCGCCGGGCTGGCCGGCGCGGCGCTGGCGCCGGTCGGCGCGACCGCGCTGGCGCAGACCCAGCCGGCACCGCCGCCGGCCGCGGTCGTCCCCGACACGCCGCCTGCGGCCACCGCCCCCGCGCCGGCCACGACGACGCAGACGCCGATCGACCCCCAGGCACCGCTCGTCCTCACCGAGCCCGAGCAGCACCACGCGATCGAGGACCCCGCGGAGACGGCGAAGCCGCGGCCGGCGACGCCGCGCAAGCCGAAGGCGGACAAGCCCAAGGCGGACTCGGACGAGGCTGGCGCGACGACCACGGAGCCCGACGCCGGCGCACCCGCGCCGGCCGGGGCCGCGGACGGCGCGCTCGCGGCGATCCCGGCGATGCCGCGCGCCGGTGTCCCGAGCTACTTCATCGACTCCTTCCGCATCCCGGTCTTCCTCCTGCCGATCTTCCAGGCCGCCGGGACCGAGTACGGCGTGCGGTGGGAGATCCTTGCCGCGATCAACGAGATCGAGACGGACTACGGGCGCAACCTCAACGTCTCGAGCGCCGGCGCCACGGGCTGGATGCAGTTCATGCCGGCAACCTGGGCGTCGTATGGCGTCGACGCCAACCGCGACCGCAAGGCCGATCCGTACAACCCCGCCGACGCGATCTTCGCCGCGGCCCGCTACCTCCAGGCCGCGGGCGCCCAGACCGACCTGCCGCGCGCGATATTCGCCTACAACCACGCGGGCTGGTACGTGACGTCCGTGCTCGAGCGCGCGCAGCGGCTCGCCGCGCTCCCCGCCGACCTCGTCGCTGCGCTGACGGGGCTGGCGAGTGGACGGTCGCCGGTGCTCGGTCCCGCCCGTGCGCTGGCTCCGGCCTCCAAGCCCAGCCGAAGCCTCAGGTTCAGCGTGAGAGATGGCGCGCGCGTGGTCGCCGTCGCCGATGCGCGCGTCGTGCGCATCGGGCGCAGCGACCGGCTCGGCCGCTACGTGCGAATCCGAGATGCCTTCGGCAACACGTACACGTACGGGCGGCTGTCGCGCCTCGCCCAGCGCTTCCCCGTGCTGCGACAGGCGCCGCGCGCAGGCATCGTGACGGCCGCTCCGAAGGTCGAGCAGGACGCGGCTCCGAGCACGCCCGCGACGGCGGGCAGGCAGCCGGCGGCCTCCGCGCCGGCCCCGGCCCCGGCCGCGACGGCCGCGGTACCGGCGACCGCGGCGCAGGCGGCAACCACGACGCAGGCTCACCCGGCGCCGGCCACCGCAGCACAGCCGCCCGCCGCCACCGCAGCGCAGCCGCGCGCCGCCGCCCCAGCGCAGCCGCGCGCCGCCGCCCCAGCGCAGCCGCCCGCCGCCGCGACCACCGCCGCGGCGCAGCCGCGCGCCACCGCGACCACCGCCGCGGCGCAGCCGCGCCCCACCGCGACCACCACCGCGGCGCCTCCGCCCACCACCGCCACGACGACCACCGCGGCTCCGTCGCCGGCCGCTCTGACGGGCTCCGCGCGGCTCGCGGGACCGCTGGCGAGCCTCGACTGGGGCACGCGCGCTCGCGCCATGGGGATCGGGCTGCCCGCCGCCGCGCCCGTGCGCCGCGCCGTGACCACACGGCCGGCGCGACCGACGTTGTACGACCGCCGGCTGCTCGGCGACGTCGCCGCCTCGCGGATCGCCTACCGCCCGTTGCGCGAGGGCTCGCGCGTCGTCGCCGGCACGATCCTCGGGCGCGCCGAGCGGCCGGCGGGGCGTCCGGCTCGCGTGCGCTTCGAGATCACACCCGCCGGCCGCACGTCAGCCCGCATCGATCCCGCGCCCATCGTCGCCGGATGGAAGCTCTTGCAGGCGACGTCGGCCGGCTCGTCGCAGCTCGGGAGCACCGGACAGCCGTCGATCGGCCAGGTGATGCTGCTCTCCAAGCAGGCGCTCGAGCGGCTCGTGCTCGCCAACCCGAGGATCGCGATCTATCCGTGCGGCCGCGACGACATCGGCGCCGGCCGCATCGACCGGCGCGTCCTCGCAACCCTGCAGATGCTCGCGATGTCCGGCCTGAGCCCAACCGTCAGCTCGCTGCAGTGCGGCCACAGCCGCCTGACCGCGTCCGGCAACGTGTCCGAGCACTCCAGCGGCAGCGCAGTCGACATCTCGGCGATCAACGGCACGCCGATCCTCGGCAACCAGGGCGGCGGGTCGATCGCCGACCTGGCGGTCCGCCGCCTCCTCACGCTCCAGGGGACCATGCGGCCCCACCAGATCATCAGCCTGATGACGTACGCCGAGGCGACGAACACGCTGGCGCTCGCCGACCACGCCGACCACATCCACGTCGGCTTCGCGCCGCAGCAGGCCCCGGGCTCGCTGGCCGCACGCCTCTTCGACGGCGTCCTCGAGCCGAAGGCGTGGCAGCGCCTCGTCGACCGCCTCGCCGCAATCGACAATCCGCGTGTCGCGACGGCGCCGTCGGCCGCCTCGCTGTTGGCGACGCCGTAACGCCCCGCAGCCGGGCCCAGCCCCGCGCCGCAGTCGGACGTAACCCTCGACTAGAGGGTGAGCTAGCGACCATTTGAGGCCTCGGCGTGCTCCGCGGCTCGACGAAGTCGGCCCTCGGCACGCGCCGCGGCCCGACAAGGTCGCTCAAAGACCGCGATGTCCGGCCGATGGCACGCGCGAATGGCGCCAAACGGACGGACATCCGGTGCCTGGAAGTCCGGGTCAAGCCCGTGCCACCTCCCGCCGATAGCGGGGCCGATCGCCCATCCGGGCGAGGACCCCCACACGAGGCGAGGACCACGGCGACATGAAGGCACAGGCCCCCGGCACCATGCAGCGCGCGAGCCGCACGCGGATCGCGGTCGCCTTGTGCGTAGCGGGTCTCGTCACAGGGACGCTCTCGAGCAGCCTCGTGGGCGCCGGCGCCGAAAACCCGCCGCCCGTGCCGGGCGAATCGGTGGCCTCCGCCCCGACACAGGTTCCGGCGACGACGACCGAGACGACCGCGACCGCAGCCGCGCCCGCGGACGCCGCAGCCGACGCCACCGCCGCGCACGCCGCTGCCGCCACAGACGCCGCTGCAGCCGCGACAGCACCCACGCCCGTGGTGAGCGAGCCCGCGACCCCCGCCGTCGCCCCCACCACCCCCGCGACGCCGGCCGTCCCGCCCGCCACGGCGTCCGCCCCCACCCCCGCCCCCGCCGCCCCGGCCACCCCGCAGCAGCCCGCGCCGGCAACGACGCCCAAGCCGGCCAGCGACCCGCTCGCCGCAGGCCTCGCCGGTGAGGCGAAGGAGCCCGCCGCCCGCACCTGCCCGCGCACCCGCCCGGAGCGCCGCACGCTCCGCGGCAGCCTCATCTCCGGCGCGAAGATCGCGCGGACCTCCACCCAGCCCTCCGCCAAGACCACCCGCGTCCGCACCCGCGCCGCCTGCAAGGCGCCCGCCGCGAAGCACACCGCCGGCCGCCTGAAGACCGGCTCCTCGCGCAAGGGCTCGCGCCGGACCGAGGACGCGAACGGCAAGATCCTGCGCAACGACCAGGGCGTCCCGACGCTGTCGAACCCGTCGACCTCGCTCGCACTCCCTGGCCCCGCCGCGATCGGCGTGCCGAACTTCTTCATCGACAAGTTCCGCATCCCGGTCTTCCTCCTCCCGATCTACCAGGCCGCCGGCATCCAGTACGGCGTGCGCTGGGAGGTCCTCGCCGCGATCAACGAGATCGAGACCGACTACGGCCGCAACCTCAACGTCTCGAGCGCCGGCGCGCTCGGCTGGATGCAGTTCATGCCGGCGACCTGGAAGGCCTACGGCGTCGACGCCAACCGCGACGGCCGCAAGGACCCCTTCAACCCCGTCGACGCGATCTTCGCTGCCGCCCGCTACCTCAAGGCCGCCGGCGCCGACGAGGATCTCCGCAAGGCGATCTTCGCCTACAACCACGCCGACTGGTACGTCGAGTCCGTCCTCATGCGCGCGCGCTTCATCGGCGGGCTGCCCGCCGACCTCGTCGGCTCGCTGAGCGGCCTGACCCAGGCCCACTTCCCCGTCTTCGCGAAGGCTCGCTACGCCGACGACATCTCCGAGCGCAGCGCGACCCGTCGCGGCAAGATCGGGACGAACGTCGCGATGCCGGTCGAGGCCGACGCCACGCGCCGCGGGATCGACATCTTCGCCGCGGCCGGCTCGCCGGTCATCGCGGTCCAGGACGGGCGCATCGTCTCCGTCGGCACGAGCAAGCGCCTCGGGCGCTTCGTGAGGATGCGCGACGTCTACGGCAACACGTACACGTACTCGCAGCTCAAGAAGGTCTCGACGAAGGTCCCCGTCGCGAAGGACGCGACGCAGAGCAAGGCGTCGATCGCCAAGGAGCTCGCGCTCCCGAAGGCCGATCCGAGGCCGACGATCGCCGCCAGCGCGGGCCGGCCGACACGCAAGCATCCCTCGCTCGGTCCGCCGACGCCGCAGCGCACCGCGGCGAAGGTCGCCCCGATCCGCAAGGAACGCCTCTTCGCTCATCCGGGCCGCCCCAACGCCCTCAAGCACGGCGGCGCCCGCCAGCTCCTCGAGCTGGACTCGACCCTTGCCGACGGTGAAAGCCTCAAGTCGTACTTCACGGGTGCGTTCGGCCTCGACGAGGACGACGTCGTGCTGCGGCCGCTCGTCGCCGGCACGCGGGTCATCGCCGGCACCATCCTCGGGCGGATCGGGTCGACCTCCGCCCAGGACGCGCCGCACGTGCACTTCGAGATCCGCCCCTCGGGCCGCGGCGCGCCGCAGATCGATCCCAAGCCGATCCTCGACGGCTGGAAGCTCCTCGAGGCGACCGCGATCTACCGCGCGAAGGGCAGCAACCCGCTCGCCGGCACGGGCTCGCTGAACGCCTCGGTCGGGCAGATCCTGCTGATGAGCAAGGAAGTGCTCGCTCAGCGCGTCCTGTCGAACCCGCGGATCGACATCTACTCCTGCGGTCGCCGCGACATCGAGGCGGGCGGCGTCGACCGGCGCGTGCTCGCGACGCTCGAGTTCCTCGCCGCCAGCGGGCTGCGGCCGACGGTCACCTCGCTGCACTGCGGCCACGGTTACTACACGGCCACCGGCAACGTCTCGGCCCACTCGTCCGGCAACGCGGTCGACATCGCGATGATCAACGGGATCCCGATCCTCGGTCACCAGGGCGAGGGCTCGATCACGGACATCACGATCCGCCGGCTCCTGACGCTGCAGGGTACGGTCAAGCCCAGCCAGATCATCAGCCTGATGACCTACGCCGACCACGACAACACGCTCGCTCTCGGCGACCATGCCGACCACATCCACGTGGGCTTCCGGCCCGGCTACGCGGCCGGCACGCCGGCGGCGAAGGAGCTCGCGTCGGTCCTCAAGCCCTCGCAGTGGATCAAGCTCGTCGACCGCCTCGGCCAGATCGACAACCCGAGCGTGGCGCGGACACCGTCGAAGTACGCGATCAAGGTGCCGGTCCCCCAGGCATCGACGGCGCACGACGGCGAGTAGCACGCCCGCCGCCGCAGGCGCGATGATGTCGCGCATGCGCACGACCGTCGTCGCCGTCCTCGCCGCGTCCGCGATCGGCCTCCAGGCGTGCGAGAGCTCGGGCGACGACAAGCCGACGCGCGCGGAGTTCATCGCGAAGACCGACGCGCAGTGCAAGGTCTCGAACGCCCGCACGAAGACGCTCAACACGCAAGCGCGTCGCGTCGCGGACACGGCACGAGGCGAGTCGCGGCTGCTGCGCGAGCTCGCGCCGATCCTGGAGCGCGGCTACCGGCAGGTGCGCGACAACGCGGCGGCGTTCCGCGCCGTCGATCCGCCGGCGGCCGACACCGCGAAGATCGAGCGGATCCGCAAGCTCTACGACGAGCAGGCCGAGGTCGTGCGCAAGCTCGGGCTCTCCGCCAAGCGCGGCGACGTCGAGCAGTTCAAGGCGCTGTCCGAGGAGCAGAAGGACGTCCTCGTCCGCGCCCGCGAGGCCACGAGCGCCTACGGCTTCAAGGAGTGCGGGAGCACGAAGAGCGACGCGGCATGAAGGCGGCGGGCACCGCGGTCGTCGCGGCGCTCGCCCTCCTGAGGCGCACCGGCCGCGGCCACGGCGCTCGCCCTCCTGAGCGCACCGGCCACGGCCACGGCAGCGTCGCGCAGACGAGCTTCGCGGGCGACGTGCTGCTGCGGCCGAACGGGTCCTGGGTCGTCGTGGGCGGGGTGAGCATCGCCAAGGGCGCGCCCTCGGGCAGCGGCGGCGCCAGCACCGGGTACCTCGCGGTCGCGGCGTTCACGAGCGTCCTCGCACCCGACCTGGGCTTCGGCGGCCCCGCGGTGGCGCCGGTGGCCAGCGCGGTCCTCGCAGGCGCCCAGACCACGCGCTTCGCCGCGGCGCGGCGGGGGATCCGCGCACGGCTGAGCGCGTCAAGCGCCGGCCTGTTCGGCGTGCGGGTGTCCGACACCCGCGGACGGGTCCTCGCCCGCAGCGTCCAGGGCCTCTACGGCCCGGGGACGACGTCGCCGCGCATCCCGCTCACGCGGCTCGGGCGCGGCGTCCTGCGCCGCGCGCGCGGCCTGCGCGTGCGGGTGACCTGGGACTTCCGCGACCTCCTCGCGGGCCGCAGCACGGGCGCGGGCCCCGCGAGGCTGCGCTAGACGGTATGGGGCGGTGTCTTCGCCGCCGGTGCGCCTGAAAGCGTCGACGCTCCCGCGCACCGTATGGCGCGGGCTGGTTACCGCATCGATGGATGAGGAGCGTCGACATGACCGAAGGTATCTGCTTCGCGGGCCTGGACGTGCATGCCCGCAAGACCGCGGCCGCGGCCGTGCAGCTGGGCTCGGGCGAGGTGTTCAAGGCGCAGCTGTCGGGGTCGCCGAGGGCGGTGATCGAGTGGCTCGTGTCGCTGCCCGGGCCCGTCCGCGCGGTCTATGAGGCCGGGCCGACGGGGTTCGGGCTCGCGCGCCAGGCCCGTGCCGAGGGTGTCGAGGTGATGGTCTGTTCGCCGGGCGCGATCCCGCGCCAGCCGGGCGACAAGATCAAGACCGACACCCGCGATGCGCTGAAGCTCGCCAGGTTGCTCGCGGCGGGGCAGCTGCGAGCGGTCGTCGTGCCGGCGCCCGAGCTCGAGGCGTTGCGTGACCTGGTGCGCGCGCGTGAGGATCTGCGCGGCGATCTGATGGGTGCGCGCCATCGCGTCTCAAAGCTGCTGCTGCGCCGCGGCCTGGTCTTCGACGGTCCGGGCGCGACGTGGTCGCGCCACCATCTGACGTGGCTGTCGAAGGTCCGCTTCGAGCAGTCGCTCGTGGACGTCGTCTTCGGCGAGTACCTCGCTCATCACGAGGTGCTGCTCGCGCGCCGCGACCGCCTCGATCGCCTGATCGTCGAGCCGTCGCTGCAGGGACCGTGGGCGCCGACGGTCGCCCGGTTGCGCTGCTTGCGCGGCGTCGACACGCTGACCGCGGTCGGCCTGGTCGCCGAGATCGGCGACATCACCGCGTTCAGACATCCCAAGCAGCTCTCAAGCTACCTCGGCCTCGTGCCGTCCGAGCAGTCCTCGGGCACCAAGCGTCGGCAAGGCTCGATCGCGATAGCCGGCAGCAGCCACGCACGCCGGTTGCTCGTCGAGGCGGCGTGGCACTACCGTCGCCCGCCGCGCGTGTCGCTGACGCTCAAACGCCGCCAGGCCGAGCAGCCACCCGCGGCGATCGACGCCGCGTGGCGCGCCCAGCTGCGCCTGCATCGCCGCTGGGCGCACCTCGACGCCGCGCGCGGCAAGAAGCGCACGACCGTCGCGGTCGCTGTCGCACGCGAGCTCGCGTGCTTCGTCTGGGAGATCGCACAACAACCCGACTGACCTGAACAGCATCCCGTACGGGGTGGGGGTGGCGGCCGGCGCCGTGCCACACGGGGTCCGCGATCGGGCTATGAGCACCGGCCACGGCCAGCGCGCTCGATGCTAGACGGCGGCCCCGGCGCAGCGCAAAACCGCCATGAGGTAGCCAGTCCTCGCATATCAGCCCGAAGCGCCCTCGCCGCCCGGCCGCCACCCGCACCCCGAACCACATCACCGACAACGACAGCGCCTACGCGCCACGATCACCGCTGCCCGCTTGACAACGTCCGCCCCATATCAGCCCGGGCGCCGGGTCGCAGCACCGGCGCGGGCGCCGCGAGGCTGCGCTAGCCCAGGCGCCGGGTCGCAGCACCGGCGCGGGCGCCGCGAGGATTCGGGTTAAGGCCCGGGGTCGTAGCGCGCGATGAACGCGTCGACGTCGGGGCTGCAGAGCTCGTCGACGCGGGCCTTGATCGTCTCGATCGGCCAGTCCCACCACGCGATGCGCAGCAGCGCGGCGATCTGCTCGTCGCTGAAGCGCTGGCCGATCTGCTTGGCCGGGATGCCGCCGACGATCGCATATGGCGCGACGTCCTTCGTGACCACCGACCGCGTCGCCACGACCGCGCCCGTGCCGATCGTCACGCCCGACATGACGACGACGCCGCGCGTGATCCACGTGTCGTGGCCGACGTGGATGTCGCCGTCACCGTGCGGGAAGCCGTCCTCGTAGGCGCCGGGCAGGTCGAGCATCGCGCGCAGGCCGTACTGCGACACCCACTCGGTGCGATGCAGCCCGCCCGAGTAGAAGATCGCGTCGTGCGCGACCGACGCGAAGCTGCCGATGAACACCCGCCCGGTGTCGCCCTTGTACTTGCGAACCTCGGGCGCGTAGTAGCTCTCGCGGCCCATGACGAGCGTGCCGTCGGCCATGTGCCGCTGCGCCTCGTCCTGGAGCAGGAGCGTGCCCTCGACGTTCGGCACGGTCAACGAGCGGCGGGCGTCGGCGATCGACTTGGCGCGCGCGGCCAGCCGGCGAGCGGTCGCCAGACAGCGCTGCGACAGGGCGACCGGCCTCGAGATAGCCACGACACGACGGTACAACGCCGTGCCGGGCGACCGCCGCCGCGCGAGCGTCAGGCGCGACGCAGCTTGCGAGACCTTGCGCGACGGCCGCCGCGAGCGACGTCACGGCGCAGCTCACCGCCGGTAGCGGCGGTCCCTACGTCGCGCGGGCGAGCGTGAGCCGTCCACGGACGTCGCCGCCGAGGCTCATCGCGCGGATCTGCGTCGCGAGGCGGCCCTGCTTGGAGCGCACGAGGCGTGCGCGGGCGGTGCGGCTCAGCGCGACCCTGACCGCGGAGCGCCGACCCGCGGCGATCTCGAAGCGGGCGCTGCGGCCGGCCGTGACGACCTTGGACACGGTGCGTGCGCGCTCGCGCACGCGGATCGTCATCGTCAGGACGATCCTGCCGACGCACGGCCGCGAACCGGCGGGACACCGCAGTACGACGCTCGCAGCGCCCGAGCCGGGCCGCGCGCGGCGAGTCACGATCGCCGGCGCCGGCTCGACCGCCGTCGTGATCCGGCCGATCCGCGAGACCTGCGACTCCGTGAACCACAGCGCGCCGTCGGAGCCCGCGGCGATGTCCACCGGCCCGCTGCCGGGAGTGATGCCGTAGGAGAACTCCGTGATCTCGCCTGCCGGCGTGATCCGGCCGATGCGGTCGCCGGATGTCGCGAACCACAGGTTGCCGTCCGGTCCCGCGGCTATCCCGAGCGGGCTGGTGGCGGGCGTGAGCCCGCGCGTGAACGTCCTGACCTCGCCGGCCGGCGTCATCCGTGCGATCGCAGGCTCGTCGAGGCGCGTGAACCACAGGTTGCCGTCGGGTCCCCACGCGAGCGCCTCCGCGTTGCCGTCGATCGCGAACTCCGTGATCGCACCCGCCGGCGTGATCCGCCCGATCGTCCCGAACCCGTTGAACCACATGTTGCCGTCGGGACCCGGCACGATCCGGTCGAGGACGTCGGTCGAGATCCCGTCGCTGAACGACGAGATCACGCCCGCCGTGGTGATCCGCCCGATGCTCGCGCCGAACGCGTAGCCGAACCACAGGTTGCCGTCCGGACCGGCCCCGATCCCGTACAGGGATCCGGTACGAGCGAGACCGCTCGTGAACCTCGTCACGACGCCCGCCGGCGTGATGCGCTGGATGGCGTCGGACTTGGTGTCGACGAACCACAGGTTGCCGTCCGAGCCCGCGGCGATCCCCCATGGCTCGACGCCCGAGCCGCCCGCGGAGAACTCCCTGACGGAGCCGGCCGGCGTGATGCGCCCGACCTTGCCCGACTCGGGCGCGGTGAACCACATGTTGGAGTCCGGCCCCGACGCGAGCCTGATCGGCAGGCTGTTGGCGCCGAGGCGAAACTCCGTGACCGTCGCGGCGCTCGCAGCCCCGCCGCCGGCGCTCGCGACCCAGAACAGCGCCGCGGCGAGCGAGACAGTCGAAAGCCACTGCCGATCGCCGCGCAGCGCGAGCCTGGTCATGCAGCTACGGTCGCACATGCCTGCCTGCGGCGGCCCGCCGCGCGCGATCACGCCTCGCCAAGGTCCAGCCGAGTCTGCGTCGGCGGCTTGCGATCGGCGCGGCGCGTCGACACGGTGTGCGACCAGTGATCGGCGATCTCCGACGCCCCGACGTGGCGGTAGCTGATGTTGCGCTCGATCGGCTGCACGCGCAGCATGCCCGGCGCGGCCGCGCCGACGACCTTCGCATGAAACAGGCGGCCCTTCTTGTTGCACTGCACGATGTCGCCGGGCTTGATCGCCGTCAGCCGCATGCGACGGATGCTCCCGCTCACCTCGGACGTGATGGCCGTTCAGGCGAGGTCCACGGCGCGCCGGCCTACAGGCGCAGGCGCAGCTCGGCCCACAGCGCGTCGTACGCCTGGCCGGCACGGCTGCGAGGCGCCGTCTGCGCGATGACGCGCCGGCTCACGGACATCCGCTCGATGTCCGCGGCCGCCGGGATCGCGCTCGCCAGCACCCCCGGGTGAGACGCCGACAGCTCCTCGATGACCTCGCGATGCAACCGCTTGCGGCCGTCGACCATGGAGAAGAACACGAGGATCCGCGGCGGCTTGCGGACCTCGCTCGTCACGAACGTGTGCAGCTGATCGAACGTGCGCAGCGACAGCGGCGACGGGATCAGCGGCACGAGCAGGACGTCCGCCGCGCCGAAGACGCTCTCGGACGCCAGCGAGATCGCCGGCGGGCAGTCCAGGAACACGTACTCGTAGTCAGCGGCCAGCGGCTTCAGCACGCGCGCGAGCCCGCGCGTGGGGCGCTTCACCTCGCCGAGCTCGAGGTCCATGTTGCGATAGGAGAAGTCCGCCGGCAGCAGGTCCAGCAGCTCGTGATCGGTGCCCTTGAGCTGCGATGCGGGGTCGGTCTTGCCGCTGACGAGCTTGCGCGCGCCGCCGCGCACCTTCGGCTTGATGCGCAGCAGGTACGTCGCGGCGGCCTGCGGGTCGAGGTCCCAGAGCAGCGTGCGAGTGCCGCCCTCGGCGGCCAGCCACGCGAGGTTCACCGAGGTCGACGTCTTGCCGACGCCGCCCTTGATGTTGTAGAGCGCGACGACAGTCGTCATCCGAACGTCTGGTCGACGAGCTTGCGCTGGGCATTCGCGGCGAAGCCGGCGAAGCTCTCGGCGAACTCCGCGCGGGCTCGGGCCTGGTCGTCGCCGAGGCGCTGGACGAGCACGCCCATCGCCATGAGCGCCGCGGCACCGCCCTCGAGCGCCGCGACCTCGTCGCCGAGCGATCGCAGGAGCTCGGCCTGGACCTCGCGATCCTGGAAGCGGCCGAGCACGTCCTGCAGCCCCTTGAGCGTCGCGACCATCGGCTTGACGACCTCCGCGGGGTACAGCGACGCGAAGAACTCGAGCAGGTAGCGCAGCTCCTTGCCCTTCTTGCGCAGCTCGTGCAGCGCCTCCGCGGGCGAGTCGTCGTCGATCGCCGAGCCCGACTTCACCATCCGGCGGTAGACCTTGCCGATCCGCTCCGAGGCGACCTCGGCGACGGGACGAGCGGCGTCGGGGCGCTCGGCCTCGGGCGAGTCGACGAGGAGGACGACGTACTCGCGCCAGTTCTCGAGGATCGCGCCCGTGCGCGGGGAGCGCAACGCGCGGACCATCGTGCGGCGCTCGACGACGAGGTGGTCCTCGAGCAGCACGCGCAGCGGCGCGACGTCGCCGGCGACCTCCTCCGGCAGGCCGGCGGTCAGCTCGGCGAACTCGAGCAGCTGCACGTCGAGGTCGCGCGTCGCGCCCGTGATCCGCTGCAGCTCCTTGAAGCCGTCGCGAAACGCCCGCAGCGGCTCGGGCGCGAAGACGCCGCGCAGCTCGCGTTGCAGCGCGCGCGTGCGGCGCACCGCGACGCGCAGGTCGTGCAGGAACTCCGAGTCGGTGTCGGCGAGCGTCCCGGGCATGTTCGCCTCGATCGTCGCGAGCAGCCGGCGCAGGATGGCCGTGGCCGCCGCGTCCGCGCGGTCGGACGGGTCGAGCTTCAGGCGCAGCTTCGGCGAGACGCCGCCGACGCTCCCTCCGAGCGCCGCGACGGCGTCGTCCTGGACTGGCCGCCGCGCGGCCACGAGCCCGAGGCCGCCGAGCAGCTCGGACACCTCGCGCAGCTCGCGGTCGTAGCCGAGGACCCCGATGACGTGCAGCCGGGCGGGCAGGGCGATGCGGCCGTCGTCGCCGGAGACGGCCGACGGCTCCTCGACGCGCAGGCGCACGACGATCTTGCCGAGCTCGTCGAGGACGTTGAGCGGCAGCTGGCGGCTGCGCACCCGCGCGACCGGCGTCAGCGCCCGCATCTCGATGAGCGGCTCGAGCCGATCGCGCAGCTCGCCGGCGGCGACGTCGGCCAGGAGCAGACGCGACGCCCCGCGCCGCAGCGGCGCCGCCGCCTGCTCGGCATGGGTCTCCGCGTCGACGAGCGCGAGCCTGCCGCCGGCCTCGACGAGCGCCAGCCCCGCGGCGCGCATGCGCGCGTCGAACGTGTCCCAGTAGCCGCGTTCGATCGTCTGCGCCTTGTGCGAGACGATCGGCACCTGCGCCGCGAGCGCATCGGCCACCGCGGATGCCGCGAGGCCCTCGTCGAGCAGCAGCTGGAGGCCGTCGGCGGGCACGCGCACAGTCTGCCAGCGTGGCGCGTTCTGCACCGTGTGAAGCGCCCGGTGCTCGGGTAACGCCTTGTACACGGTCGTAGCGATCACACGGATCGCTCGATCGCGCAGGACCAGGCGAGACGCGGCGGCAAGCCACTTGTGGCCGGCGGATCCCATGGATCAACTGCTGTTGACCAGGAGGACGACCTGATGCGTGACAGCTCCACCCTCTCGCCGAACGCCGGCATCGGGCCTGCGCTCGCAAGCTATCCCGGCGATGCGCGAGCGCGCGCCGATCGCATGCTGTTCGAGCGCCTCGCGCAGGGCGACGTTCGCGCCCGCGACGAGCTCGCCGACCGGTTCATGCCGCTCGCACGCTCGCTCGCCCGCCGCTACGAGAACTCCGGCGAGCCGCTCGAGGACCTGATTCAGGTGGCCTCGCTCGCGCTCGTCAAGGCCATCGACCGCTTCGACGCCTCGCGCGGCCACGCCTTCTCGAGCTTCGCCGTGCCGACGATCGTCGGCGAGCTGAAGCGCTGGTTTCGCGACCGCACGTGGGCCGTACGCCCGCCGCGCGAGCTGCAGGAGCTCATCATGCGCGTCGACCGGGTCTCGGTGAAGCTCTCGCAGGAGCTCGACCGCTCGCCCACGGTGGCCGAGCTCGCGGAGGCCGTCGGCAGCGACGAGGAGCACGTCCTCGAGGCGCTCCAGGCGCGCGGCGGTCGCGGCTCGCTCTCGATCCACGCGCCACAGTCACGCGATCCGGAGGCCGCCTCGCTCGAGGACAGCCTCGGCTGCGAGGAGGACGGGTTCGACCAGGCCGAGTCGCGCGAGCTGCTCGAGAGCCTGTGCGCCGGACTCCCCGCGCGCTCGCGCGCCGTCCTGCGCATGCGCTTCGAGGAGGACATGACGCAGTCGGAGATCGGCGAGCGCCTCGGCGTCAGCCAGATGCAGGTCTCGCGGATCATCCGCCAGACGATCGCGCACCTGCGGCACGTCGCGGAGCACCGCGAGCAGCTCGCCGCCGCCGGCTGACGCCCAATCGACCGGGCGGGCGCAACTGGACGAATCGATTGCGCTGCGATCGGCTAGAACTGGTGCAATGGCTCCGACCCCGTCCGCGCGATGAGCGACGCCGTGTGCATCCCGGCCCTGCGCATCACGTTGCCCGCGCACCGCGACAGCCTCGCGCTGCTGCGCCACGTCATGCGGGGCTTTCGCGATGCCTACGTCATCGGGCCGGGGACGATGGACGACATCGTCCTCGCCGTGAGCGAAGCCGCGACGAACGTCGTGGTGCACGCGTACAGTCAGCGCACGGGCACGATGACGCTCGTCGCACAGCTTCAGGACGGCCGGCTGCACGTCCTCATCCGCGATCACGGTCGCGGCATCAACCCACCCCACGACACCCCGCGCGCCGGCCACGGGCTCGCGCTCATGGAGCACGTCGCCGCGTCGCTCGAGATCCTCGGCAGCCCGGCGGGCACGGACGTGCTCATGACGTTCGACCTGACGGCCAAACAAGAACACGCGAGACCCGACGACTCCGCCGCGGGGTTGTGATCGACGCCCGCGAGCTGACCGTGCAGGTCAGTGCGGGCCGCGGTCGCGCGAGGGTGCCCCTCATGCGTCGCGCGGTCGCCGGCGCATGCTCGCGGCCGGACTGCCGATCGACCGCATCGACGATGCCGTGCTCATCCTCGAGGCGCTGCTCGCCGACGTCCAGACCGCGCGCGCGGAGGAGGTCCACTTCGTCCTCACCGCCCGGCCCGGCAGCTTCGCGCTGCTCATGGGTCCGCTTGCCGGCGACGAGGCCGAGCGGCTCCTCGTGCACGCCGAGCTCCCGGCCGTCGGTCCGATCATCGATCGCCTCGCGACGACGGCGATGACCGTCGACGACGGCAGCCACCTGCTGGTCGTCGTCGACGCGGGCTAAGCGCCGGGGCGTCCGCTACCGCCGGGCCTACGCGGCGCGACGCGAGTCGATGCCGGCGTCAGCCCCGGCGGTCGGATCCAGGGCGCGGCGGTAGCCGTCGGCGAGGCGCTGCAGCGAGCGCTCCCACGTGCGCTGGCGGACGGCATCGAGTGCGCTGCGCGCGAGGCGCTCACGCTGAAGTGGCTGGGCGGCGAGCTCGCAGACGACGGTGGCCAGGTCGCCGGCGTCTGCCGAGCACAGGCGACCCGTCACGCCGTCGGTGACGATGCTCGTCGGCCCGCCTTCGCCGACCGCCACGACCGCCAGGCCGCTCGCTTGCGCTTCGAGCAGGACCTGGCCGAACGTGTCCGTGCGGCTCGCGAAGAGGAAGACGTCGGCGCTCGCGTAGGCGGCCGCGAGCTCGTCGCCCTCGAGCCAGCCGAGGAACGTCGCGTGCTCGCCGAGGCGTTCGCGCAGCGCGTCCTCCTCGGGCCCGCCGCCGGCGAGCGCGAGGTGCAGGCGGGGGTCGCGCTCCCGGGCGGCGAGGAACGCGTCGGCGAGCAGATCGGCGCCCTTCTCGCGGGTGAGGCGACCCGCGTAGAGGACGGTGATCTCGCCCGGCAGCCGCGCGGGGTCGCGGCGCTCGGGCGAGAATCGGCTGAGGTCCACGCCGCGGTCCCAGCGGCCGATGCGCTCGGCCGCGACGCCCATCCCGCGCAGCACCTCGTCGGAGGCGGGGCTCGGCGACAGGACGCGCTGGCACTGGCCGTAGAAGGCGGCGATCGCGATGCGGGCGGCGACCTCGAGCCCCGGGTCCTGCGAGCGCAGGCCCGCGTAGGCGGCGAGCTCGGTGTGGTAGCTGCCGAGCACCGGCACGCCCATGATCCGGGCGATGATCCCCGCGGCCGCACCGGACGGCCCGGGCGAGCAGAGGTGGACGAGGTCGTAGCGCCCGTCCGCGAGGACCTCGACGATGGCCGGCAGGCTCGGGACGCCGACCTTCAGCCCCGCGTAGAACGGGATGTCGATCTCGGCGACCGCGCTGAGGCGACGGTCGACGTTGGCGTCGGTGCCGACGACCTCGACCTCGAAGCCCGGCACGCCGCGCTCGCGCAGCTCGTCGAGCGTGTGGGTGACGCCGTGCATCCCGCCGACGGCGTCGGCGACGAGCGCGACGCGCAGCGGCTCGCCGTCGCGGTGCGCGAGCTTCGCCTTCTCGCGGCCGAGGAACGCCGCGGCGGGCGCGTAGGGGATCGCCGCCAGGCAGGCATCGAAGAGCGTCGTCGCTGCGGCTGCGATGTCCGCGCCGCCGGGTGCTGCTGCGGCGATCTCGTCGACCGCCTTGGCGAGCTTGCGCTCGTGGCAGCGCCGGGCGCGACGGAAGAGGTCGGCGTGGCTGAAGTCCTCGTGCTGCAGGAGGGCGAGCAGCTCGGGTTCGGTGAGGTCGAGCTCGACGGAGGCCATCCAAGCGCGCAGCAGCGCCCGGGCGTCATCGGGGACGAGTCCGGTCCCCGTCGCGCCTGTCCGCGCATCGCCTTCGCGCATGAGCCGCTGGACCATCTCGAACACGTGGTGGGGACGGGTCGCGCCCGCCCGCCCGGCGCCGTCGCCGGGCCGTGGCCGAGCGCGCGGGTCGCGAGCCCCATCGCGGCATGGGTCCACTTCGCGGCGCTGCCCTGCTCACCGCGTGCGGTGGCGTTGCCGAGCACGATGTGGTCGAGGAACCTGCGCCAGTCGCGCGCTCGCGGGGTCTCGGTGAAGGTGCGGCCGATGTCGATGCCCGCGTGGTCGTCCGAGCCGCCGACGCCCGTGCCGCCATGCGTCTCGATGTAGACCACGGCCGGCGCGTTCAGCTCGCGGGCGCGGGAGCCGTTGCGCGTCTCCCAGATCGGAAACAGCTGGGCGAGCCGGCGGCGGTGGCGGGGCAGCAGCGGGGCCTCGACCGCGTAGAAGGGGTGCGCGAGCGCGCAGGCGATCGAGCGTGCGCGCAGCTCGGCCGCGACGGCCTCGACGTTGCGGGAGAGGTACTGCAGGCGCTGGTGGTCGTCCTCGGTGATGCCCCAGCAGAGGATGTGGACGGCCTGCGGCTCACCCCGAAACCAGGCGGTGAGCTCCTCGGAGACGAAGGCGTCGTCGTACTTCGCGGCGAGCTCGAGGGCGCCATCGATCGTGTCGTGATCGGTGATCGTCACGAAGTCCATCCCCCGGCGCTTGGCCAGCTCGTAGACCTCCTCGGGCGGGGTGGCGCACTCGGGCAGGCCCAGCGCCCGCTGGACGCCGAGCTTGGAGACCGCCGAGGCGGTGGAGTGGCAGTGCAGGTCGACCCGGCTGGTCGATCGTGGGGTCATCGTCGCTCCCATTCGCAGATCGCTGTTCTGCGCTGCACTTTGTGCTGCAAACGGGCCGCATTCGTGAACGGCTTGGTGTCCTGCTGTGACCTTCGTGTGAAGGCGGCGCCCGGCCGGGCGCCGCCGGCGGTTCTCGTCACGCGCCTCGGCCGGGCGGATCGCCGTTCAGCTCCAGAGCGCGGTCCAGGTGAGCGGACCGACGATCCCGTCGTCGTCGAGCGTGCCGAAGAACTGCTGCAGCTCGATGACCGAGGCCTTCGTCGCCGGGCCGAACTCGCCGTCGACGGCGACGGCCGTGATCGGCGGGGAGAACCGGTTGAGGCGGTCCTGCATCATCTTCACCGCTTCGCCGGAGGCGCCCTGCTTGATCGTCGCCGGATCGAGGCGCGCCCACGTCTTGGGGCCGATGATGCCGTCGACGGTCAGCTCGAGGAACGGGTCTTGCTCGCGGTCGGCCTGGTAGGTCCGGACCTTGTTGCGCGTCTGGGGTCCGAAGAGGCCGTCCTGGTCGAGCGGGCCGTAGCCGCGCGCGACGAGGCGCTTCTGCGCGAGCTTGACCGCCGCGCCCTTGGAGCCGATCTTGATCGTGGGGTGATTCGCCATGGTTGTCCTCCTGGATCGTGGTACGCCCGAGTTCCCGGGCCAACAGTGAAGTTAGGGACAAACTCGTGTATCTCGTTCTTGTGTGTCACATGCCACAGTAATGCTCGCGGGGAGTGTGTCCGGCGGTGAGCTGATACATCAGATTTCGCCGATCGGTGTGCGTCGACGCGATGGGTGACTTGTGACGATCGCGTGAAGGACTCGCGGGATGAGGCCGCGACGTCGAAGCTCTCGGCGATGGGAGTCCACGCCGCGACGCTCGGTGGTGCCTCCGTGCTCGAGCGCGGCGCGCTGTGCGTGGAGATCCACCAGCGGCCGTTCGCGATCCACGTCCGGCGCGGCGGGCGGCGGCTCGTGCGGGGCCTGGGCGTGTGGGCCGCCGAGGGCGAGGTGCACGACCAGTTCATCCAGTTCACCGAGGGCGTGATCGCCCGCGAGGAGCTCGGGCTGCCAGAGCGCGTCGTCGCCGCGAGCGTCGCCGAGCCGCTCGCCGACGGGGCCGAGATCGTCCTGCGCCTGGAGGGCGGGCGTGGTGGGCACCTGCGCGTGACGCTGCCCGAGCGCGACACGGTCTTGCTCGAGTTCGCCGTCGACGGTTTGCCGCTGCGGCTCGCCGCGGACTGGGACGGACGCCCCGACGAGCACTTCGCGGGCCTCGGCGCGCGTCATGCGCTGCGCGTCGACCACGCCGGCCGGCAGATCCAGCTCGGCGCTGACCGGGCGTACACGGGGCCGGACTGCCCGTCGGACCTGCTGGCTGACGGCGGCGTGCCGCAGGGCGACTACGCGCCCGCGCCGTGGCTTGCCTCGTCGCGCGGCTATGCGGTGTGGGCCGACGGCTACGGCAACGGCATGCGCTTCGAGCTCGGCGACGACAAGACCGTCGTCTCCGCGCGGGTCGGCGCCGGACCGCTGCGGCTGTGGCTGTTCACCGACGCAACCCCCGCGGCGCGGCTGCGGCGCTACCTGCGCGCCACGGGGATGGCGCCGGTGCTGCCCGAGTGGGGCTACGGGTTCTGGAAGTCGCGCGACGTCTACCCCCACCAGGACGACGTCGAGGACGACGTCCACGGCTGCCAGCGAAACGGGATCCCGCTGGATGCGGTCGTGCTCGACTCACCGTGGGAGACGCAGTACAACACGTGGGAGCCCAACCCCCACCAGTTCACCGATTTCGCCGGCATGGTGCGCGCGTTTCGCGCGACGGGAGTGCGGACGGTCGTGTGGGTGACACCGTGGGTGAACATCGAGTCGGCGGACGGCCAGATGCCGCCGGACGCGGCGTCGCGTGCGCTGCACGAGGCGCCCGCGTCGAACTACTCGGCCGGCGTCGACGGCGGTCACTACGTGCGCGGCGCCGACGGCGAGCCGTTCGTCGCGAAGTGGTGGATGGGCACGGGCTCGCCGATCGACTTCACGTCGCCGGCGGCCGAGGCGTGGTGGCGCGAGCAGGCGTGCGGCGCGCTGCGCCTCGGGGTCGAGGGCATCAAGGCCGACGACGGCGAGGGCTACTACTTCCCCGACGACGTGCGCTTCGCGGACGGCTCGACGGGCGCGAGCGCCGCGTGGGCGCATGGCGGCGGGTACCGGCGCTCGATGCAGCGAGCCCTCGACGACGTCTGGCCCGGGCGCGGCGTGCTCTTCGGGCGCTGCGGATGGACGGGCCAGCAGGCGACCGGGATGCTCTGGGGCGGCGACCAGGTGTCGGACTTCTGGTCGCTGCGCGTGCTCGTCGCCGCTGGGTTGTCGGCGGCCGCGAGCGGGTTCTCGAACTGGTCGCACGACGTCGGCGGCTACCTCGGGCACCGGCTCGTCGAGCGCTGCCCGGCGGAGCTCCTCGTGCGCTGGGTCCAGCTCGGCTGCTTCACGCCGCTCATGCAGGCCCACGGCCGGCTCGTCCAGGAGCCGTGGACCTACGACGAGCGCACGCTGCGCATCTACCGCTCGTACGTGCTGCTGCACGAGCAACTTGTCCCGTACGTGCGCGCCGCCGCGGCGACGGCGGCTCGCTGCGGCCTGCCGATCATCCGCCCGCTGCACCTCGTCGACCCGTCTGACGAGCGCGGCTGGACGATCGCGGACGCGTTCGCCTACGGCCCGGCGCTGTGGGTGGCGCCGGTCCTCGACGAAGGCGCCCGCTCGCGCGAGGTCGCCCTGCCGCGCGGCGACTGGATCGAGACGTGGTCGGGCCGGCACGTTCGCGGCGGCGGCGAGGTCGTCGCGCCCGCGCCGCGCGAGTCGATCCCGGTCTGGGTGCGCTCGGGCTCGATCGTCGTGACGTACCCCGCCACGCACGTGGCTTGCGGCCTCGGCGACACCCCCGAATCGGAGCGGCCCCTCGAAGCGACCCTCTGGGGCGAGCCACGCCTCGGCAGCACGTCGGTCCGCCTCGCCGACGGCACGCGAATCACGTGGCGCCGCGGCCGCTGGTCGGTGGACCGCGACCGCGACGTGACGTTCACCGAGCGCTGAGCGCCCGCTCCTCGCACACGCGTTGCTGCGCGGAGATATTTGCGCGCGTGGCGTTCACGCACGACGTGTTCCTGAGCTACAGCTCACTCGACAAGGCCGTCGTCCACGACCTGGCCATCCGTCTGCGCGACCGCGGCCTGCGCGTGTGGCTCGACGACTGGGAGATCAAGCCCGGCGACCCGATCCTCGGCCGGATCGACGAAGGCCTCGAGCGGTCCGCGGTCCTCGTGCTGTGCATGTCGGAGCGCGCGCTGCGGTCCGACTGGACGGAGCTCGAGCGACAGACCTTCCAGTTCCGCGAACCGAGCAACCGCGACCGCCGCTTCATCCCGCTGCGCCTGGACGGGGTGACGCCGAGGCCGTCCGTCGCCCAGCTGCTGGCGATGGACTGGCGCGAGCGCAGCGACGCGGAGCTCGACAAGCTCGTCGCTGCGTGCCGGCCAGGGCCGGCGCCGGCGCCACCCGGCCCGCCGACGCAGGCGCCCGCCGGCGGCGCGGCGGCACCGCGAACCGTCTCGCTCGGCCACACCGGCGGCGTGTTGTCCGTCGCGGTGCACCCCGACGGCAGCCGCGCGCTCAGCGGATCGCAGGACGGCACGGTCCGCGTCTGGAACCTCCACACCGCGACCTGCGAGCACGTCCTCAAAGGCCACACCGACGACGTGTCGTCCGTCGCCGTGCACCCCGACGGCAGCCGCGCGCTCAGCGGATCGCAAGACGGCACCGTCCGCTCTGGAACCTCCAGACCGCGACCTGCGAGCACGTCCTCAAAGGCCACACCAGCGGCGTGTGGTCCGTCGCGGTGCACCCCGACGGCACCCGCGCGCTCAGCGGATCCTGGGATGGCACGGTCCGCGTCTGGAATCTTCAGACCGCGACCTGCGAGCACGTCCTCGAAGGCCACACCAGCGACGCGTGGCCCGTCGCCTATCACCTCGACGGCTCGACGATCCTGTCGGCGGCCGAGAACGGCGTGCTGCGCATCTGGCCGCACGACGCCGTCGCCCGCGAGGCGAGCCCGCCTGCCGGCGACCAGGCCACCTACACGAATGCCAAGGTCGTCCTCGTCGGCGAGAGCCAGGCCGGCAAGAGCGGTCTCGCGATGCGCCTCGCGCACGATCGCTGGGAGCTGACGGAGTCGACGGTCGGGGCGTGGGCGACGCAGGTGCAGGTGCCCGAGCCCGAGCGCGGCGGCGACCGCGAGATCTGGCTGCGGGACTTCGGCGGGCAGGCCGACCAGCGCATGATCCACCAGCTCTACATGGGCGACGCCGCGCTCGCGGTGCTCGTCTTCGACGGCCATCGCGAGGACACGGTCGCGCGCTTGTGGGACTGGCAACGCGCGCTGCGCGCCGGCGGGCGCGACGTGCCGACCCTGCTCGTCGCGGGCCGAACCGACCGAAACCCGGTGCGCCTCTCGCGCGCCCAGATCGACGGCGTGCGCGACGCGGGAGCGTTTCACGGCTACCACGAGACGAGCGCGAAGGAGGACCTCGGCTGCCGCGAGCTGGGCGACGCGATCATCGCGGCGATCGACTGGACGCAGATCCCCTGGCACACGTCGCCCGAGACCTTCCGGCGCCTGCGCCGGGCGATCCTCGACCTCAAGGACAGCGGCCGCGCGCTGACCTCGGCGAAGGAGCTGCGCGACTGGCTGCCCGCGCAGATCGGCCCGTTCGAGCCGGCCGAGCTCGACGCGGTCATCGGCCTGCTCGCCGGCCCCGGCGCCGTCCTGGCGCTCGAGTTCGGCGACTACGTCCTGCTGCGGCCCGAGCTCATCAACGGCTACGCGCAGGCCGTGGTCAGCAGCCTTCGCGACGACCCGCTCGAGCGTGGCTGCATCGCCGAGGAGCGCGTCCTGCGCGGCGAGCTGAGCTTCGCGCCGGACTTCGAGCGCCTCGGCGAGGCCGACGAGCGGGTCGTGCTGCACGCGATGCACCGCCAGCTCGTGCAGCGGGCGATCTGCCTGCGCGAGCAGCACCCGAAGGAGCCGACGATGCTCGTCTTCCCGAGCTACTACCGCCGCGAGCGGCCCGACGCGCCCGACCGCCCGCAGGCGTACGCGAGCTACCGCTTCAGCGGCTACCTCGACGAGGTGTACGCGACGCTCGTCGTCCGCCTGCATCACACGCGGCCCTTCGAGAGCTCGGAGCTCTACCGCGACGCCGCCGACCTCAAGACCGCCGGCGGCAAGGCAATCGGGCTGCGATTGCTGCGCCGCGACGACGGCAGCGGCGAGCTCGAGCTGCACTGCGAGGCGAGCACGCCGGTCGAAGACCAGGCGCTGCTCGACGGCTATGCCGGCGAGCACCTGCGCATGCGCGCGACCGGCGTCACCCGCCTGCGCACGTACATCTGCCCGAAATGCGCGACGCCCGTCGAGAACCGCGACGCCGCTCGCCGCCGGCTCAAGGATGGCAAGCTCGACATCGGGTGCAGCTACTGCGAGCACCGCATCGACCTATGGGACGCGATCGAGCGCCGCCACGCCGATCCGCAGCTGCGCGCGGCGGTCGGCGAGCTGCAGGAGGAGGCGCAGCTCGTCCTCGACAACGAGAGCCGCGAGCGGCTGCTCGTCGGCGAGGTCTTCGCGATGGCCGCCCGCGCCAACCAGATCCCGCGAGCCCGCGGTCAGCGATCACGGGATCGACATGGAGATCGAGTTCAAGACCGACGACGGCGAGGCGACGGGCCGCAAGCTCTACCTCCAGCTGAAGTCCGGCGACTCGCACCTGCGGGTGCGCCAGCGCGACGGCAGCCGCGCGTTTGGGATCGACAAGCCGCGGCATGCCGGCTACTGGGCAGACCAGGCGTTTCCGGTCCTGCTCGTGATACGCGACTCCAGCGGCCGGATCGAGTGGATGGAGATCGGCGAGCATCTGCGCGCGCGCCGCAGCGCCGGCGACTGGCCGGTCCGCACGATCGAGTTCGAGGGCGAGCGCTTCGACGTCATGAGCATCCGCCGCTGGCGCGACCGGCTCCTGGGCGGCGACTGACCCTCATCACGAAGGGGGTGGTTCGTTCTGCGCTGCTATAGACAGCACAGAACGAACCACCCCCCGCGCGAACGCGCCAACCGGCTTCCAGGGGTTTGCGGCGCACGTACACTCGCGGCCGATGTTCCGCCTCCTCGCGCCCATCGCCGGCCTGTGCGCGCTCGCCGTGGCCGGGCTCGCCTCGGCGCAGGCGCCGCCGACCGATCGCGGGATCCCGGCCCCGGTCGCCGGCCGCGCGCCGGACTCCGACGCCCCGCCCGGCTCGGCGCCGCACTGGCTTCCGGCCGACACGTGGGTCCACCTGCACTGGGTGCCGTTCGACGAGGCTCGCCTGCAGCGCCTGCTGCGGGTCAGCCGGCCGCAGCTGTGGGACTGGCTGCGCCACGACGTCCAGACGCTCGCGGAGCTCGGTGCCAGGCGCGGGTATCCGTCGCCCCGCGCGCTCGCCGCCGCGCTCGTCGCGCCGCGCGCTAAGGACGTCTCGCCCGCGATGGCGCGCGAGCTGCGGGCGCGGACGCTGCGCGTGCTCGTCCAGGGCCATCTCTCCCAGCACCTCATGTTCCACTCGCTGCACCAGGAGGCCGGGCCGCACGCGGCGGCACGCCTGTTCGGCGTGCGCGACACCGAGGCCTTCCAGCGCCTGCGCCGGCTGGACCTCAGCCCGCTTCGGATCGGGCGCACGCACGCGCGCACGCGCGCCCAGATGCAGGGTGGCCTCGGGGCGGAGCTGCGCCACGCGGCGCACGCAGGCGTCGAGGGCGGCGACACCTCGCCGCGCCAGGCGCAGATCGTCCTGCAGCGCCAGCTGCGCCAGATCCCGCGCTGGCTCGGCGAGGACCACTACAACGGCCCGCCGCAGACGGTCCAGGGCACGCTGCGCTACCCGTTCCGGCCGTCGTTCGCGAGCCCGGCCCTAGCGGGCGACGGGAGCGTCGTGCTCTTCGACGCCCAGCAGCCGGCGCCCCCGCTCGCCGTCCGCTTCGGCGAGGTCGTGCTCGAGGGCCGCGACCTGCGCACGGGCGCGCAGCTCGATCCGCGCGACGCGTCGGCAGCCGCGCTTGCCGACCGGCCGTGCTCGAGCTACGGCCCGAGCCTGTCGGCGGACGGGCGGCGGATCGCCTACGAGATCTCGGCGGGCAACCGCACGTACGCCAAGCGATACGGCAACGTCGTCGTGGCGGTCGCGGACACGACGACCGGCGCCGTGCGCGTCGTCGCCGGCGGCTACGACGGCGCGCGCGTCGAGACCGCGTACGACCCGGCGCTGTCGGACGACGGGAACGTCGTCGCCTACCAGAGCGTCGTAGCCGACCCGATGTCGCCGAGCACGAACTGGTCGACGCGCGTGCGCGTGCGCGACGTGCGCGGCGGCGGCGGGGCGGTCGCGATGCCGCGCGCCGGTGCCTACGAGCCGGCGATCGCGGGCGATGGCCGCACCGTCGCGTTCACGTCGTTCTCGCGCGGGCGGTTGCAGGTCTTCGTCTTCGACCGGGTGTCGCGCGCCGTCACGCTCGTCAGCCGCATCGGCGCCCGCGCCGCGCGCGCCGCCGAGGCCTGGGAGCCGACGCTGTCGCGCGACGGCCGGCGGATCGCGTTCACGGCGACGGCGCGCGCCGGCGCGCGGGCGCGGGTCTACGTTCGCGACCTCGGCGAGCGCACCTCGCGTGCGGTCAGCGATCCGGGAGCGGGCTTCGCCCACGAGCCCGCGATCTCCGCCGACGGGCGGAGCGTCGCCTTCGCGGAGCTGCCAACCAGCGGCGGGCAGAGCCCGTCCGGACGCCCGGCGCAGCGCCTGCTCCTGCGCGACCTGGCGACCGGCGATCTCGTCGGGGCAAGCGACGGCGCGCTGAAGAAGACGCTCGCGAGCTGGTCAGGCCAGCCGAGCCTCTCGGCCGACGGGCGGCACCTCGCGTACACGACCGACGAGGGCGTCGCGGCCGGCGGCGGACCCGGCGGGCTGCGCGTCATGGTGACCGAGCTGACGTCGGGCAGCTCGACGCTCGCGAGCCCGCCGGCGCCGCTGGGCTCGTTTGACTCGACGCCCGCGCTGCAGCCGCAGGGCGGACGCCTCTGCAGCCTGGCTCCGCCGGCGTGGTGAAGCGAGCGCGAGACGCCGCGGCCGGGGACGCCCCCGGCGCGGTCCGGCGAGCGCGAGGCGCCGCGGCCGCGATCCGGCCAGCGCGACGCGCCGCGGCCGCGATCCGGCCAGCGCGACGCGCCGCGGCCGCGATCCGGCCAGCGCGACGCGCCGCGGCCGCGATCCGGCCAGCGCGACGCGCCGCGGCCGCGATCCGGCCAGCGCGACGCGCCGCGGCCGCGATCCGGCCAGCGCGACGCGCCGCGGCCGCGATCCGGCCAGCGCGACGCGCCGCGGCCGCGATCCGGCGAGCGCGCGGCGTCGCGGCGGCGGCCGCCGTCGTCGTCGTGGGCTGCGCGCTCGCGCTCGGGGGCTCGGCGGTCTCCGCGCAGCAGCCGCTGGCCCAGCTCGGCACGTGGACCTATCGCGCCGACCCCGAGGACGCCGGGCTGCGCGAGGGATGGGTGCAGCGGCCACCCGCCATGGCGCCCGTCAGCCTGCCGCACGTCGCGAACCCCTCACCGATCACCGGCCCCGGCGGCGAGCGCTCCTATCGCGGCAGCATCGGCTGGTGGCGCACGACGCTTGCCGTCGCCAAGCCCGGCCGCTACGAGGTGCGCTTCGGCTCGGTGCACTACCGCGCGACGGTCTGGATCGACGGCCGCGTCGCCTGCGAGCACGACGGCGCCTACGAGCCGTTCGCCTGCCCGGCGACGCTCGCACCCGGCGTGCACGCGGTCGTCGTGCGCGCCAACTGGCGGCTGCCCGACCGCCAGCAGCGCCAGGGCCATGACCGCGCCTGGTTCAACTGGGGCGGGATCGCCTGGCCCGTCAGCGCCGCGCCGGTCGCCGACACCGAGCTGCGGCTCGTCAACGTGCAGACGAGCCTCGCGCGCGGCAGCGCACGCGTCACGATCACGGCCGAGCTCGAGGACACGCGGACCGTCGGCTCGCCCACGACCGTCCCCCTCGCGGGGACGCTCGCGCGCGGCACGAGCACGACGGCCGTGGGGTTCGCGCCGGTGACCCTCGCGCCGGGCGAGCGGCGGCGGGTCAGCGCGCGCGTCTCGGTCGCGCGACCGGCGCTGTGGGCGCCGGGAAGTCCCGCCCTGTACGACCTCGCGCTCTCGACCGGGACCGCCGCCATGCACCGGAAGGTCGGGCTGCGCGAGCTGCGCCGCTCAGGCCGGCAGCTGCTGCTCAACGGCCGGGTGCTGCGGATCGCCGGAGCCGGGCTGCCGATGGACGCCGCGGGCCACGGCGACGCGCTCACCGCCGCCGACCACGACAGGATCATCGACGAGCTCCGGGCGATCGGCGCGAACGCCACGCGCTCGCAGCACCCCCTCTCCGACGAGCTGCTCACGCGCCTGGACGCGGCGGGGATCCTCGTCTGGCAGCACATCGGGCCGTTCGACAAGGCCGGGCGATTCTGGGCGCAGACGCCCCAGCGCCGGGCGACCGCGATGGCGCGCGCCGTCGCGGCGGCGGAGCGCACCGTGTCGCACCCGTCGGTCCTCGCGCTGAACCTCGCCAACGAGGTCGCCGGACGCGGGCATCCCAAGGGCCAGGCGCGCTACATCGACACGCTCGCGAAGACGCTGAAGCGCCGCACGCCCGGCGTGTTCGTCGTCGCCGACGTCTGGGGCCGCCACCCGCCGCGGCGCGCCGGCGGACGGTTGTTTCGCAACCTCGACGCGGTCGGCTTGACCGAGTACATCGGGATCTTCGAGGCCGCCGGCGAGCCGGTCGCCGAACTCGAGCGGCGCGTCGCGAAGCTCCTGCGGCGCGCGCGAGCCGCGCTGCCGGGCAAGCCGCTCGTCATCACGGAGTTCGGCGCAAACGCGAACGGCCTCAACCACACCGACCATCCGGGCGGATTTCGCTACCAGTCGCGCCTCCTGGCGCGCCGGATCGGCTACTACGCGCGCCGTCCCGAGGTCGCGGGGACGCTCATCTGGGTCCTGCGCGAGTACGCCGTGACGCCGAACTTCCGCGGCGGAACGCTGGGCGTCCAGGTGCCGGGCCTGCGGCTGTCGGGTCCGCTGAACGAGAAGGGCCTCTTCCGCTACGACGGCTCGCCCAAGCCCTCGGTGGCCGCCGTCAGGGCGGCCTACGGGCGCGTCGCGCGGCCCGCGCCGTGACGCCGGCGCCGGGTCCCGGCGCGCCGCGCTCGGCCCGAGCGGTGACGCGTCAGGCCCGGCGCGGCAAACTGTGTGGTTATGTCGACCCGTGACCTCGCAACTTCTGCACAGCGACTGCCGTTGTGAGCGACATGAGCCGGCGCCATTCGGCACGCACGATCCTGCGTGCGATCGTCGCGGCCGCGGCCATCGCCGCGGCGCCGCTGCTCGTCAGCACGAGCGCGCGGTCGGCCCCCGAGCCTGCCGCGGTCGCCGCGAAGGAGCCCCCCGCGCACTTCGACCGGGTCGATGCCGGTACGACCCTTGACCTCTTCGGCGCGCGCTTCGGCCAGAACGGCGAAGCCGACCTCACGCTCGTCATCAGAACCCATCAGCCGTGGAAGCCCGAGGACGTCCAGCCGTCGCCGACGAGCCTGCTGTGCCTGTGGCTGCGCAGCGACGCGTCGCCCGCGCCGCAGGGGCGCCTCTGCGCCGCGCCTGACAAGCGAGCGAAGTCCGGCATCATCCTGCGCTACACGGCGCTCGACGAGGAAGGCGAACGGATCGGCATCCGCAACCTCACGACCGTCGTCGTCCGGCGTCCACGACCGACGATGCTCAGCGCGACGTTCTCGCCCGGGCTCCTGCGCCTCGCCCCCGGCCGTTACCACTGGCAGGTGCGCAGCACCGCCGGCACCGTCGAGGACCGGCTGCCGGACTCCAGCGAGGTCACGCTCGACATCGCGGTGTCGACCGAGCCCGCGGCCAGGCTGCGCTGCTTCGGCGCGGCGTCGCGCGACCCGCTGCGCCGCTGCGTGAACGGCAAGCTGCGTACGGCGATCGTCCCGCCGCCCGAGGACGCCATCTTCTCCCAGAACTCGCCGTGCACGCCGCTGTCGTTCGAGGGCGTCCTCGGCCCGTGCGAGTTCGGCGTGCCGGCCGGGAGCGCCCGCGGGACGGTCGCACTCGTCGGCGACAGCCACGCCTCGCACTGGCGCGCGGCGCTCGAGGTCGTCGCGCAGCGCAAGCGCTGGCGCGGCGTGTCGATCACCCGTTCGGGCTGCCCGCTGATGTTCGCGGTGACGCAGCTCAAGCCCGCGCGGCGGGCCGAGTGCATCCAGTGGAACGGTCAGGTGCCGGAGTGGTTCGCCAAGCACCCGGCCATCGAGACCGTGTTCGTCGTCGCGCACTTCGCGGGCGACGTCGTCGTCCCGAACGGCCGCACCGAGCTCGACACGAAGGTCGCCGGCTTCCACGCGGCCTGGAAGGCGCTGCCGCCGAGCGTCAAGCGGATCGTCGTCATCCGCGACACGCCGATCGTCGGTTTTCAGGCCAACGACTGCGTGCGCAAGGCGCGGGCCGACAAGCGCAACGCGGGCAACGTGTGCGCGGTCAAGCGCAGCCAGGCCCTCCGCGAGGACCCGGCGGTCGTCGCCGCGCGGCGGCTGAAGTCGCCGCGCGTGAAGGTCATCGACATGACGCGCTTCATGTGCAGCAAGAAGCGCTGCTTTCCCGTCATCGGGGGCGCGCTCGTCTACAAGGACGACCAGCACATGACCGACGTGTTCGCGACGACGCTCGGTCCCTTCCTCGGGCGAGCGATCGACAAGGCGCTCTGAGCCTCAGCGCCGACCGAAGTTCAGCGAGAGCGTGGCGCCGGAGCCCATGCCCTCGATCGGCTCGCCCAGCGCGAGCCCGACGCCGATGTCGCGGTACCGGCGGTCGGTGATGATCGCCCTGTGGGCGGCACTCTGCATGAGGTCCTTGACGAGCTCCGCCGGCGCGGCGTAGAGGTCGGCGCCAAACGCGAGCGTCTCGCCGAGGGTCGCCCGCCGCGCGCCGCGTAGGTAGCCGGTGCGAGCGACGCGGGCGCGCAGATCCTGGCCGCTGGGCGAGACGTGCGAGAAGTAGCCGCGGCGCACCATGTCGCCGGAGTGCGACTGCGCCGCCTTGAACAGCATCGAGGATGCCGCGAGCGGCGCGAGTCCGCGCTGCGTGCGTTCGAGGTTGATGAGGCACAGGACGGCGTCCGCCGCGGACTTGCGCAGGGACGCGTTGCTCGGGATGACCGTCGCGGCGGCGCAGCTCCCGGGCGCGACGGCGGGCGCGGCAGCCCGCGACGTACCGGCGTTCGCCCACATGAGCAGGAGCGCTGCAACCGTCCAGAGCGCGATCGTCACAGCGATCCGCGCGCACATACCACGACGTAGTTCGAACATCCCCCGACCTTCCCTAGCCATTCGGTCGGGCGAATGTACGCCCCGGGGACCCCGGGGTTGGGCGCTCGAAGCGAAGCGCGGAGCTTGCTGCGGCTAACCCGTGCGAAACGTGTACAAGCGCGTGCCGCCTTGGACCGCCTCGGGTCGCCCGGCGGCGCCAGTACGGCTCGCCGCGGCGCCTACGAGCGGTCGGCTCCCAGCGCGAGCCGGAACGTCATCCGCAGCTTCGTGCCGCCGCCGTCGCTGTGGTCGATGTCCAGCGCGTCGACCATGTGGGCGATGAACGGCAGGCCCACGCCGAGACCCGGGCTGTCGAGGCGCGGCACCATGCCACAGCCGTCGTCGCAGACGGTGATGACGACCTCGTCCTCGGACACGACCGCCAGGACGCGGACCTCGCCCGGTCGCTCGACACCGACGTAGGCGTGCACGACGGCGTTCGTCACGGCCTCCGAGACGACCATCTTGACGCCCGTCAGGACGGGGTCGCCGATCCCCGCCTCGACGACGAAGTCCGCCACCGCGTGGCGCAGCGCCGTGACGCTCGCGGGGATGGCAGGCAGCGAGCGGCGAAACGACGCGCTCACGGCTGACGGGTCCGGGCTTCGAGGCACTGCCCGAGAGTACCCGCGCAGCAGGCGGACACTCGGGTTTGCGCGGACGGGTTCTCGCCGCCGCCCGCTCGCCCCGGGCACCGGCGCGGGATGCCTCCGGGCGCCGCCTCAGCGCAGCCGCAGGGCGATCTTCTTGGCAGGCTCGCGGTTGCCGGCGGCGTCGCGTGCGCGGACGGTGACCTCGTAGTTGCCCTTCGGGAACGTCCCGCGCAGCTCGAGGCTCCAGCTGCGGGTGCCCTTCGCCGTGAGGTAGACCGGCGACAGGCAGCTGCGCGAGCGGCCAAGCGTGCCCTTCTTGGAGACGAACCTGCAGCTGCCCGCAGCCTTGCGCGCCACGGTCAGCGTGACGCGCTGCACGGCGCCCGGGCGCTTGGACGTCGCAGCCGCGGCGCTGCAGCCCTTGTCGGAGGCGTTGCCGCGCAGGAAGATCCGCTTGGCCCGCAGGCTCGAGTTCTTGCGGCTGAAGACCGACGTCGGCTTGCGCTTGTCGGCGCACTGCGGCAGCGGGCTGTCGTCGTAGCGCAGCGAGTAGAAGCCGCCGGTCATGTCTGCGGCGAGGATGTGGCCCTTGTAGGCGACCATGTCCCACACCTCGGGGCGGCCGAGCGGGAAGTCCGTGAAGAAGCGCCCGAGCAGGCCGGTCAGCGGCGGCTGGCCCAGCAGCGGCCGGGTCTGCTTGTCGTGGGGCACGATGAAGCCGAGCTCCTTCGGGCGCTCGCGCTTGCCGGAGAACGCGGCGGAGGCGTCCAGAACGTAGACGCCGCCGTGGTAGTGCGAGAGGTAGATCTTGTCGCCGACGATCTGCTGGTTGTGCGGCGAGAACGTCAGCGATCCACCCGCGCGCCCGGCGGGGTTCGTCCAGGTCGCGACGAGCGCGTCCTCGGAGGCCTTGCGCAGCGCGGTGTCGGTCGCGAACGCCTGCTCTGGCGACTTCTTGTCGTTCGCCGGGCCGAGCTTCGAGAAGTCCGTCGCGTCGACGATCCACAGCGGGCCGGGCCTGTCGCCGTTGCCGACGAAGAAGCCGCAGCCCTCGGCCTTGTCGTCGTCGGACATCTCGGCCATGCCGCTCGGGGAGCCCGAGTCGAGCTGCAGCAGCATCTCGGCCGGCATCGTCACGTAGCGGCGGCCGTCCTTGTGCGTCACGTCGATCGTGTGCGCGTACCAGTCCTGCTCGCACTGCGGCGTGAGATCCCACTCCGCGACCTGCTTGACCCGCGACGGGTCGGTGATGTCGTAGACGTTGAAGCCCGTCGCGAAGCCGGCGGCGTTGTAGAGGTACGTGCGACCGTCCAGCGGATCGTTCTGGATGAACGTGTCGTGGACCTCGTTGTTCTGGATCGTCGCCGCGAGGTCGATCGCACCGAGCTGGCGGACCGTCGTCAGCAGGCGCTTGCCGGCGAGCTTCGTGACCTTCGCGATGTCGATCCCGACGCCGTTCTGGTTGGAGATGACGTACTCGCCGGGGGCGCGCGGCTTGTCGGCGGTCGACGGCCCGCCGGGGATCGTGTGCGAGCGCACGGTGTGCACGCCGCCGAGCCCGAGGACGGGATAGAACTGGTTCTTCACCGGCGCGCGCGGGTTGGAGATGTCGATGACGTCGACGCCCGCGATCGACTGGTTGATCGCGTTGAGGTTCAGCGGCAGCGTCGGCAGCATCGTGAGCTTCTGGATCGAGAGGTACGCGGTCTTGCCGTCGGCGGAGAGATCGACGAACGCGCCGCAGTTGACGTCCTCGAGCAGCTGGTCGCACTCGGTCGCGTTGTAGCGCGAGAGGAACTTCGGCTTCGCGGGGTCCGACACGTCGAAGAACAGGACGCCGCCCTGCGGGAAGGTGATCGCGACGGCCGCGATGTCGGCCTTGACGTCGATCTCGCCGAGGATGACGTTGGGCCGGTCCTTGAGCTGGTCCGTGAGCGCCGTGAACGCGACCTGCTCCATCCGGCAGGCGAACGGGTGCTGGTTGATGTCGGCGTGGTTGTGGCCGTCGCCGATCGGCATCGACGCGGCGGCCGCATCCGTGCACGGCCCTGCGGGCGACGGCGCCTGGCGCGGCGTCGCGAAGCGCGACGTCTCCGCTGCGGCGTCGGCCATCGCAGCGCCCGCGAGTGAACCGAACAGGCCCTTGGACTCGAGGCCGGGCGCCCCGGCGACGTGCGCCTCGCCCGGGTGCGCGCTCGCGGCGCTCGCGGGCAGCAGCGCTGCGCACGCGGCGAGGAGCGCGAGGGTGATCGGCGGCCGGCGGAGGCGCATCCCGCGCAAGCTACCGCGTCGGGCGGCGGTCACGCGCCAGGATCGAGCCGCGCCCCGGCCGCGCGGCTCGGGCTACTCGCGCGCCATCCTCACGGCTCGGGCCACGCGCGCGGCGGCCGCGCGGCTCGGGCGACGCGCGAGCCGGCCCCTCGGCTCGCGCTACTCGCGCGCGATGAGCCGGCTCAGGACGATCGTCGTCTTCGTCCGCGCGATCTCCGGGCGCGCGCGGATCCGCTCGACCGTCGCCTCGAGGTGCGCGACATCGGTCGCGCGCACGTGGACGAGCGCGTCGGCGTCGCCGCTCACCGTGTACGCGGCCACGACCTCCGGCTCGCCGGTGAGGGTCTCGCGCAGCGCGCTCGGACTCATGTTCGCCGCGCAGTGGACCTCGACGAACGCCTCGGTGTGCTGCCCGAGCGCGCCGGGGTCGACGAGCGCGGTGAAGCCCGTGATGACCCCGGTCGCGCGCAGGCGGTCGACGCGGCGCTTGACCGCGGGCGACGAGAGGCTCACGCGCTCGCCGAGCTCCGCGAGGCTCAGCCGGCCGTCCTCGAGAAGCTCGGCAACGATGTGGCGATCGATCTCGTCCATCCCCGGCACAGGATGCCGGGCGCGGCGGCGTCAGCGCGACTCGACCTCACGGGCGTCGCGATCTCCTTCGCCGTGGCCGTCTCGATGGCGTCGAGGTTGACCGCTAGGCCGCGTGCGACAGCGATGCGCCTGCGCCGAGCACCTCGAGCAGCCGCTCGAGCAGCCAGTCGGCCTCCGCCGTCGTGATCGTCAGCGGCGGCGCGAGGCGGATCGTGCGCTCGTGGGTGTCCTTCGCCAGGACGCCCCGCTCCAGGAGGTGCTCGCAGGCGGCGCGCGCGCTCGGCTGTGCGAGGCCGAGGTCGAGGCCGAACCACAGCCCGCGCGAGCGGATGGCCGTCAGCGCGGCGGGCGCCGCCGCGTCGAGGCCGGCTCGCAGCCGGTCGCCCATGCGCGCGGCATTGGCCTGCGGCTCGCCCGTGCGCAGCAGGTCGAGCACCGCGCGGCCGACCGCGCAGGCGAGCGGGTTGCCGCCGAACGTCGAGCCGTGCGAGCCGGGCGAGAACACGCCGAGGATCGCGTCGTCGGCGGCGATCGCCGACAGCGCGAGGATCCCGCCGCCCAGCGCCTTGCCGAGGACGTAGACGTCCGGCACGACACCCTCGTGGTCGCAGGCGAACGTCCGCCCCGTGCGCCCGAGGCCCGACTGGATCTCGTCGGCGACGAGCAGCACGCCGTGCTCGGTGCACAGGCGCCGCGCCTCGCGCAGGTAGCCGTCGGGCGGCACGACGACGCCGGCCTCGCCCTGCACCGGCTCGACGAGGAACGCGACGACGTCCTCCTCCTCGCGCAGCACCCGCAGCGAGCGCGGCGGCGTCGCCGAACGGCACCCGCACGAAGCCGGGCGTGAACGGACCGAAGCCCTCGCGCGCGAGCGGGTCGTCCGAGAACGAGACGATCGTCGTCGTGCGCCCGTGGAAGTTGCCGTCGCAGACGACGATCGTCGCGCGTCCGGGCCGCACGCCCTTGACCTCGTAGCCCCACTTGCGCGCGGTCTTGATCGCGGTCTCGACGGCCTCCGCGCCGGTGTTCATCGGCAGCACGCGGTCCTTGCCGGTCAGCTCCGACAGCTCGCGCGCGAACGGCCCGAGCTGGTCGTTGGAGAACGCGCGGCTCGTCAGCGTCACCCGGTCGAGCTGGTCGCGCGCCGCCGCGACGAGCTTCGGATGGCGATGGCCGAAGTTCAGGGCCGAGTAGGCGGAGAGCGCGTCGAGGTAGCGCCGGCCACGGTCGTCGTGTACCCATGCGCCCTCCGCCCGCGCCACGGTGACCGGCAGCGGGTGGTAGTTGTGCGCGGTGTAGCGCTCGGCCACCGCGGCGCCGTCCTCGGCCACCGGCGCGAGCACGGCCGCCGCCATCGCCGCGACATCGTCCCCCAGCCCTCCTGCGGTCGCCTCAGCGACGAGCGCCGGCGCGCGCGCCGCCAACTCGGCCGCCGCGCCCCCCGCCTCGCCGTCGGCTGCCGCCGCGGCGAGCTCCGGGCCGCGCGCCGCCTGCGCGCCCAGCCGCACGTCGAGCGCGAGCGTCAGGCAGCGCGGCCCGCCGCCCGCCTTGAGGAACTCCGAGACGTCGACGACGACCGGCTCGAATCCGCGCGCGCGCAGCTCGCGCTCCAGGCGCGGGGTGCAGGCCGGCATGACGACCGTCCGCCCGACGACGACGGAGTTCGCGCAGAACGCGGCGGCCTCGTCGTCGGTCAGCGCGATCGCGTCGGGGACGAGCGCGGTGATCGCACGGGCGCCCTTGTCGTCGAGCGCGCCGGGGGCGTACATCGCCGTCGTCGCGTCGAGCGGGCAGAAGACGATGTCGACGTGGTAGAAGCGCGGGTCGCGCAGCTCGATCGGCAGGATGGGTCCGTCGACGATCCGCGCGAGGTCGATGTACGACGCCACTGACGAGCGCGAGCGGTGCCCGACGACGAGCGTGCCGCCGAACGGCAGCGCGTCACCCGCTCCCTCCTGTGAGACGTTCTCGCCCAGGCGGCGCACGGTGAAGCCGTGGTCGGCGAACCAGCGCTCGGCATGCGGCGTCTCGGGACGCCGCTCGGCGTGGCGCATGCGCGCGGGCACGAACGTGCCGCCGTCGACGATGCCGAGGTTCGCCGTGAAGACGAGGTCGGGCAGGTCGGGCTGCGGATCGATCACCTCGATCTCCGCGCCGGCCGCGCGGTAGGTCGCGACGAGCGCGTCCCACTGCCGCTGCGCGCGCTCGCGATCGACGCCGATCGTGAGGTCCATCCACGGGTTGATCGCGTAGCTGACGTCGAAATGCGCCGGCGGGCACATGAGGTAGCGCCGCCCCCACGGGAGATCTGAGCTCATGCACACACGGTCCCAGCGGCGCGACCGTTCGACAAGGCCGCAATCCTGCTCGTTCGTGCAAGATTCGATCGTCCTGCCGACCAGAACAGCGATTTGTTGCACCACGGCGCCGCGCGGTCCACCTCGCTACCCGGCGGCCCCCTCGCCGAGGCCGATGCGCCTGTGCGCGCGGGTGAGCGCGCGCGGCGACCACCAGTTCCACCTGCCGAGCAGCGCCATCAGGGCGGGGACGAGCAGCGCGCGCACGACGAAGGCGTCGATCAGCACGCCCGCCGCCGTCGCGACGCCGATCTGCTGGATGAACGAGATCGACGACGTGACGAACGAGCCGATCGCGACCGCGAGCAGGATCGCCGCAGCCGTCACCACGGCACCAGTGCGCTCGACGCCGATCGCCACGGCCTCGCGGTCGCCCAGCCCGGACTCGCGCGCCTCCTTGATGCGCCCGAGCAGGAAGACGCCGTAGTCGGTCGACAGCGCGAACACGAGCGCCGACGCCACGAGGAAGTCCGTCGGCTCGATCCCGCCGTTGGCGGTGTAGCCGAGCAGCGACTCGAAGCGGCCCTCCTGGAAGATGAGCGTCAGCACGCCCAGCGACGACCCGACGGTCAGCGCGTTCATGACGATCGCCTTGAACGGCAGGATCAGCGAGCCCGTCATCAGCCACAGGACGGCGAACGTCAGGCCGACGAGCAGGGTGATCGCGAGCGGCAGGTTCGAGCCGATCGCGTTCTGCTGGTCGACGAAGTCCGCCGCGAGACCGCCGACGAGGATCGGGTACGGCGCGTCGCCGTCGCGGATCTCGCCGACCAGCGCCTGCGCCGCCTCGCCGTCGGGATCGCCCGCGACCGCGACGTCGACCTGCCACGTCGTGCCGTCGAGCGAACGCGGCGGCGCGACCGAGCGCACGCCGTCGAGATCCCGCAGCCGGGCCGCGTACGCGGACACCCGCGAGCGCTCCGCGGCAGGCGCGGACAGCGCGATCGTCACGGGGCTCGTGTCCTGTCCCCCGTAGTCCCGCGCGAGGGTGTCCGAGACCGCGCGGGCGCTCTGATCCTTCGGGAGGACCGACGAGTCGACCGGCGTCCAATGCGCGCCGAGGGACGGCAGCGCGACGCCGACCATGAGCACGCCCGTGACGACGGCCACGATCCCCGGCCGGCGCATCACGGCGTGCGAGAGCCGGTACCAGGCGCCCGACTCGGCCGGGCGTTCCGGGCGCCGGCGCTTGATGGCGAGCTTCGCACCCCACAGCGCGAACAGCGCCGGCGCGATGACGAGCGCGGCGATCCCGGCGACGATCGCGACGGACGCCCCGGCGATGCCCATCGACTGCAGGAAGCCGAGCGGGAAGACCGTCAGCGTGACGAGCGCCAGCGCGACGGTCACCGCGCTGTAGGCGACCGTGCGCCCCGCCGTCTCCATCGTCGTCCGGATGGCTGCGACCCCCGGGCCCTGATGGCGCAACTCCTCGCGAAAGCGCGTGACGAGGAACAGCGTGTAGTCGATCGCGAGCCCGAGCCCGAGACCGATGACGAGGTTCAGCGCGAAGATCGACAGGCCGTAGAACTGGTTGACGCCGGCGAGGACGAGGAACGTCCCGAAGATCGTCGTCACGCCGACCGCGACCGGCAGGACCGCGGCGCGGCCGCGGAAGAACAGCAGCGTGAGCAGGAAGAGGATCGGAAAGGCGAGCGTCTCGGCGCGGCCGAGGTCGGCGATGACGCTCTCGCCGATCTGCGACTGGGCGAAGAGCGAGCCGCCGAGCGTGACGTCGCGCTCGGATTCGAACGCCGCATCGAGCCGCTCGACGACGACCTCGTCGTCGATGCCGGTCTTCAGCGTGACGGCGAGGTACGTGGACGTCCCGTCGCGGCTGACGAACCGCTCGTCGCGCGTCGACAGCACGGACGTGATCGACGCGACCGCGGGATCGGCGGCGAGCCTGCGCTGCACGGCGCCGATGCGCCGCTTCGCGGCGCTCGACTCGGCGCCCGACGGCGTCCGCACGACCGCGACGACGCGCGGCGTGGCCTGCTTGCCGGTCGCCGACTGGATGGCCGTGATGGCCTGGACGGAGTCCGCGTCGTCGGGAATGAACCCGCCCGAGTTCTCGAGCGTTCCGACGACCGGTCCACCGACCGCGGCGGCGACGACGAGGAAGAGCAGCGACAGGACGAGCGTGCGCTTGGGGCGGGCGGCGATGCGGGTGGCGAGGGCGGTGAACACGGGGATCCCCTGGATGGTCGGTCTGAATTGTGAGTGGTCACTCACTCAGGACGTAGTGAACACCAGTACATGTACATCTGTCAAGTCGATCGCTACGATTCGCCGCATGGCGACCTCAAGCCGCCCTCGCAACCCCCGCGGAGAGGGCTCGAAGCTGCGCGAGCAGCTCATCGCCGCGACGGCGGAGGTCCTCGACGAGGTCGGCGATGCGGACCGCATCTCGGTCCGCGCGATCGCCACGCGCGCGGGCGTCTCCCCCACCGCGCTGTACCTGCACTTCCCCGACCGCGACGCCCTGGTCGACGCCACGGTCGACGCCGGCTTCGCGGCGTTCAACGACGCGCTGCTGACGGCCGCCGGCGAGCACGACGACCCGCGCGCGGCGCTCGCGGCGATGGGTCGCGCCTACCTGCACTTCGCCGCCGAGCAGCCCGCGCTCTACTCGGTCCTGTTCTCGGCCCGCCGCCCGCTCGGCCCGTCGCTGCCGAAGGAGGGCGAGCGCGCCGCGAGCCTCGACGGCCTGGCGACGCTCCTGCGCGCGAGCGACCCGGCGCTCGGCGCGGATGCCGGCGTCCAGAAGGCGCTCGACGTCTGGTCGGCGCTGCACGGCTTCGCGATGCTGCGCGCCGCCCGCGGCGCGATGGACTGGCCACCCGACGGCGTCTACGCCGACCGGGTCCTCGCCGCGCATCTCCCTGCCCGGGCCTGAGGCCGGCTCGCCCGCCCGGTGGCGATCAGGCGAGCGCGATGGCGCGGGCGCCGCGGCGCATGTGCACGTCGAGCGCGAGCAGCCCCGCGAGCAGCGCGGCAAGCCCGACGACGAGCACGAGCGCGAGCGGGTTCGAGCTGTCGATGCTGCTCCAGTCGCGCGCGATCGCGACGAGGATCAGCGCGAGCCCGATGACCTGGCTCTGCAGCGTGATGCGGATCGCGCTGGGACGCCCGTCGAGTCCCATCATGATCGCCGTGATCCCGGGCAGGGCGAACCAGCCGCCGAGGGTCTGGGCGGTCAGCGGGGTGAGCATCCACGGCCACGCGTCGATCATCGCCTGCGGCCACAGCAGCAACGCGAGCGCGACGATCGTCTGAAACCCGCCCACCCCGAGCAGCACGCCCCGCAGCCGCGAGCCGAGCCGCGACTCGCCCGGCTCCGGCGTGCCGGGATCCGTCCTGCGGTTCGCGAGCCACGCGAGCGGGACGAGGATCGGCGTCGTCACGTAGAGGCCCATCCAGATCCAGAAGGCGACGTTGTCCTGCAGGAAGCGGTCGAGGTGCAGGAACGAGCCGGCCGCCATGAAGATCGTGAACGCCGTCACCGGCAAGAAGCCGACGTGCACGCGATGAAAGCGCGACTCCATGGCGACGCGCGCGAAGAAGTACGCGCCCGCGATGTAGCCCGCCCCCATGATCATCGGCGTCAGGTCGGGCTGGACGTCCCAGGCGAAGTAGCTCTTCGTGTCGGCCGGGAAGAAGTACAGGAGCGCGAACGCGACGAGCAGGAACGGGACGATGACGACCGCGAGGATCCGGGTCTGCTTGAGGACGCGGTCGTCGCGCGCGGGCGTCATGCACGACTTCTACACCGCCCGCCGCCGCGACGCCATGAACAACGGATAACGGGTGCATCGCCGCTCTCGGGGCGATGCACCCAGCGCAGCCAGCCGCTACACGGGCCAGCAGCTGCATTCGCCGCCGGGTTCGTCGAAGCAGTAGTCGTACCCGCCGCTCCGGCATGACCGCACCCGCGGCCGGCTACGGCGACGCGGCCTCCCAGCGCGCGAACGCCTCCTCGACCTCGCGCTTGGCGGCCGCGTGGCGCGCGGCGGAGTCCTTCGAGCTCTCGGGCGTCGCCCACGCGTCGGGCTTCGCGAGCTCGAGCTCGAGCTCGGCCAGCGCCTCCTCGGCGAGCTCGATCTCGCGCTCGAGCTGGCGGATGTGGCGGCGCGCGTTCTTCGAGAGCTGCCCTGCCGCACCGTTGCCGTTGCCCGTCAGCGCCTTCGCCGTCGCCGCCGCGAGCTTCTCGCTCGCGCACTCCGGCGCGACGGCCTTCGCCTTCTTCGGCGGCTTCGCCCTCGCGGCATGCGGCTTGGGCACGTGCACCGCCGCGGGCGCGGGCTTGCGCGACGTCGCGGCGGCGGGCGAGGAGGGCTTGCGCGACGTCGCGGCGGCGGCCGCGGAGGGCCTCGGAACCTTCGCGGCCACACCGCCCTTGCCGGTCTTCTCCGCCCGCGCGGCCAGCCGGCGCTCCTCGCGCACGCGCACGTACTCCTGCCAGCCGCCCTCGTAGGAGCGCAGCTTGCCGTCGTCGACGGCGACCGTCCGCGTGCCGACGGCCTCGAGCAGCGCGCGATCGTGGGAGACGAGCAGCAGCGTGCCCTCGAACGCGAGCAGCGCGTCCTCGAGCGCCTCACGGCTCTCGATGTCGAGGTGGTTCGTCGGCTCGTCGAGGATCAGGACGTTCGCGCCCGACGCGACGAGGATCGCGAGCGACAGCCGGCGCCGCTCGCCGCCGGACAGCCCGTCCAGCGGCTTCTCCGCCTCCTCGCCGCTGAAGAGGAAGCGCCCGAGCAGCGCGCGCGCCTTGTTCGGCGACAGCCCGGTGTGCACCGCGCACGCCTCGACGACCTTGTTCGCGCGGCCGCCCGGCCCCCGGCCGAGGTCTTCGGCGTGCTGCGAGAGATGGCCGATCTTCACGTTGTGGCCGGTCGAGAGCTTGCCGCGGGCGAGCGGCCGCACGCCCGCGAGCGTGTCGATGAGCGTCGTCTTGCCGGCACCGTTCGGACCGACGAGCGTCACGTGCTCGCCGCGCTCGAGCCACAGCTCGGCGCCGTCGAGCAGCACCTTCGGCGGGTTGGCCCCGACCTCGACGCGCCCGTCGAGCAGCTCGAACACGACGCGCCCCGAGCGCTCCGGCGCCTTGAAGTCGAACTTCAGCCCGTCCTTGTCGCGCGGGTCGCGTTCGATCCGCTCGATCTTGTCCAACCGCTTGACGCGCGACTGCGCCTGCTTGGCCTTCGTCGCCTTCGCCCGGAAGCGCTCGACGAAGCGCTCGAGGCGCGCGATCTCCGCCTGCTGCTTGTCGATCGCGCGACCCATCGCGATCTCGCGCGCGGCCTGCTCGGTGCGCCACTGCGTCCACGTGCCCGGGAAGTAGCGCGAGCGCCCGGCCTCGAGCTCGAGCACGCCCGTCCCGACCGCCTCGAGGAACCAGCGGTCGTGTGCGACGAGCACGATCGCCGTGTCGAGCGAGACGAGCGTCTTCTCGAGCCACTCGAGCGACTCGATGTCGAGGTGGTTGGTGGGCTCGTCGAGCAGCAGCAGGTCGGGGTCTCCCGCGAGCGCACGCGCGAGCGACGCGCGCGTGAGCTCGCCGCCGGAGAAGGTCGCGAGCTGCCGGTCGAGGTCGGCGTCGTCGTCGAACCCCAGGCCGCGCACCATGCTCGTCGCGCGGTCGCGCCACGTCCAGCCGCCGGCGTGCTCGAGGCGCGCCTCCGCGCGCGAGTACTGCGCGAACGCGGCCTCGTCGCCGTCGGCCATCTTCTGCGCGAGGCGGGTGAGGTCGGCCTCGACCGCGATCAGCTCGGCGCAGCCGGACAGCACGTAGTCGCGCAACGTCAGCGACCGGTCGCGCGGCGGGCGCTGGTCGTGCAGCGAGACCTTGCAGCCCTTCTGGAAGGAGAGCTCGCCGCCGTCGACCGAGGTCTCCCCCGCGAGCATCCGCAAGAGCGTCGTCTTGCCGGCGCCGTTGCGCCCCGCGATCGTCAGCCGGTCCTTGCGCTCGAGCTTGAACGACACCCCGCGCAGCAGCGGGTTGCCGACCATGTCCTTCGAGAGGTCGGATGCGATGAGAACGGCCACGGGCTCCCATGGTAGGAGCCCGCGGCAGCGTTCCGGCATCTCTTCTTCGCCTGTGGGCGCGCACCACGTTCGGCGCGCGCCCGGGGCGAGCACGACGTCCTACGGCCGGCCGACGACCGACGCGAAGAACTCGTAGCCGTCGTGGTTTGCGGACCGCCCATCCTGGCGCCTTCTGCGCCAGGTACGTGACGTTCTCCACGCCGTAGAACTTCTTGTCGGGGTGGCCGCCGACGCCGTCGCCGTGGTAGTCGGTGAGCCCGACCTTCACGCCGTTGACGTGCACGAAGACGTGATGCAGCGTCTCGTGGGTCAGCGTGGTGGCGGAGGTCGCCAGCCGCTGGGCGTACGTCCTGCCCTGCTCGGTGGCGCGCTTCCAGAACACGGTGCACGTCACGATCCGGCCGCGGACCGCGTGGTGTGCCGAGGTCGTCTTTCTTCGCCGCGCAGACGGTGCTGCACGTGAGGAGGTACATCGTCTTGCCCTCGTAGCGGGCCTTCGCGATGTCCAGCGCTGCCTTGACGCGCTTCAGACGATCGTGGCTGTAGTTGCCGAAGTACCGCTGTGGCGACTCCGTGAGCTTCCACCCGCCAGGCCCGCCGTAGCCGGTGCAGCCCTGCTCCCACGCCGCCTTGCGGGCGGCGTCGGTCGGCTGCGCGGCGATGTTGTCGATGAGCGCCTTCGCGCTCGACGTGTAGACGTGCGCCTCATGCCAGGCGGCCTTGAGGAACGTCTTCTGGCCCGACGAGCAGCGGTAGTTGCTGCCGGGGAACGTCGCCTGGCCGACGGGCACGGGGTCGGCCGGCGCCGGCGCCGCGAACAGCGCAGCTCCCTCCGAACCGCGGTGCGGCCTGCCCCACCATGTGCGTCGGCGTCCCTGTGAAGCTCGTCCGGTGCGCCGGACGGAGTCCGGACACACGACCTCGGGCATGGAAGTACGCCTCCGCGCTCGTCTACGGTCGGCGGCCCTGCGGCAGCCCGGCGCCCTTGCGCTGGAAGACCTCGAGCAGCTCGTTCTCGTGCGCGACGCGGCCCTGCGCGCCGTCGAGCTCGCGGAACATCTCCTTGAGGATGTGCACGCCCTCGGGGTTGTGCGCCGCGACGTGCGCGGCGAGCTTTAGCGCGGCGCCCTCGGCCTCGGCGGCCTGCACGGTGTCGTGCACGAGGCCGATCGCCGCGGCCTCCTCCGCGCCGACCGTGCGCCCGGTGAAGATCAGCTCCTTCGCCCGCGCGACGCCGACGAGCGGGGTCAGCCGCGCCGGGCCGACCGGCACGCCGAGCCGCGCGCCCGCCCACGCGAGCTTGAGGTTGTCGCCCGCGATCCTTAGGTCGCAGCCGGCGACGATCTCCGCGCCGCCGCCGACGCAGTTGCCGACGCAGACGGCGATCGTCGGCTTCGGGAACGCCTCGAGCGCGGCGAGGAAGCGCGAGAAGTACTTCATTCGCAGGACACCGCCGGCGTGGTCGAGCTCCTCGGTGATGTCCACGCCGGAGCACAGCGCGCGGTCGGAGGTCGTCGAGAAGACGAGCACCCGCAGCGTCTCGTCGATCGCGAGGCGCTCGAGCGCGTCGACCATCTCCGAAAGCAGCTCGGTGCTCAGCGCGTTGCGGCGTTCCGGACGATCGAGGCGCAAGACCACGATCCCGTCGCCGACGGCGACCTCTTGGAGGGTTCCCATGACCGCTATGCAACCCGAATCCGCGCGCGCCCGCGTTCTCCAGGCGACCAGGATCCACCCGCGCGGGCTAGCCCGGAGGGCGCGCGGTCGCGGCGGCCCGCCGCGCTCGCTAGCCCGGAGGGCGCTCGGTCGCGGCGCCCCGCCGCGCTCGGCGAGCGCTACAGGTCCTGCGGCTCGACGTCGTCGGCCTCGGCGTACTCGATCGACGCGAGGTCCGCCTCGGCCTCGGGCGTGAACGCGTCGCGCTCGGGATAGCCGGCGCCGTCGTCGTGAGACGCGTTGCGAACGAGGTCGCGGTCGGCGAGCTCGAAGCCGTCCTGCTCGCCGCCGCCGGCCTCGTACACCGGCCGCAGCGCCTCGTCAACCGCCTCGGAGGGATCCGCGCCGCCGATGTCCGGCCCGCTTCCGCCGATCTTGGCGGCCTCCTGCGCAGCGGCCCACTCCTCGCGCGTCACGAGGTCTGGCTCCTCGTCGCTGTCGTCGACCCACTCCACAGCTTTCGTGAGTCTCGCATGCATCGCGCTTACCCGCTCGCGAAGCGATCCAACGCCCGAGAGATTAGACTGCCGCCCGTGCTTCGCCGCGCCCCCGCCACGCTCGTCCTGACGCTGACCGCGCTGCTCGTCGCGGCGGCCCCGGTGCTCGCACACGACGGCGGCGAGGGCACGATCGGCGAGACGAACGACAAGCTCGTCACGAACGCCGGGTTCATCCTCATCATCTTCTTCCCGCTGTTCATCTTCGTGATGTCGGTCATCCAGTGGCAGCTCGAGAAGCGCAAGTACCGGCGCAAGGCCGCGGCGAAGGCCGCCGCCGACGGCCAGGGCGGCTGGTAGCACCCGCAGTCCGGCCGCACGGCGGCCGTTCGTGGCCCGTCTCGGACCACTAGGCTCTCTCGCTGCGGGTGAGCCACCGAAGAGGAGACCGATGACGTACTTCGTGACGGGCGCGACCGGCTTCATCGGGCGCCACCTCGTCGAGCTGCTGCTCGAGCGTGAGGGCGACATCCACGTGCTCGTCCGCGAGGGCTCGCGCGAGCGCCTCGACTCCCTCGTCGAGCGCTGGGGAGCGGGCGATCGCATCAAGCCCGTCGTCGGCGACCTGCGCGAGCCGCGCCTCGGCCTCTCCGACGACGACGTCGCAGCGCTGAGGGGCAACGTCGAGCACGTCTTCCACCTCGCCGCGATGTACGACATGACCGCCGACGACGCGAGCAACGAGGCCTTGAACGTCGACGGGACGCGCCACACCGTCGAGCTCGCCAACGCGATCGGCGGCGTCTTCCACCATGTCTCCTCCGTCGCGGTCGCCGGTGAGCGGCGCGGCCTGTTTCGCGAGGACCACTTCGACGAGGGCCAGAGGCTCCCGTCGGCCTATCACCGCACGAAGTTCGAGTCCGAGAAGCTCGTGCGCGAGACGTGCAAGGTGCCGTGGCGCGTCTACCGCCCGGCGATCGTCGTCGGCCACTCGAAGACCGGCGAGATGGACAAAGTCGACGGGCCGTACTACTTCTTCAAGGCGATCCAGAAGGTCCGCCACGCGCTGCCCGAGTGGGTCCCGCTCGTCGGCCCGGAGCTCGGCTACACGAACATCGTGCCCGTCGACTACGTCGCGGCGGCGCTCGATCACATCGCGCACCAGCCGGGGCTGAACTTCCAGGCGTTCCATCTCACGAACCCCAAGCCGATGCGCGTCGGCGAGTCGCTCAACGCGTTCGCGAAGGCCGCCCACGCGCCGCAGCTCGCGCTGCGCATCGACAAGCGCCTGACCGACGCGCTGCCCAAGGGCACGCTGTCGATGCTCATGAAGCTGCCGCAGCTGCGCGACGTGCGGCGCACGGTGCTCGAAGACTTCGGGATTCCCGAGGAGGTCATCGCGCACATGGCCCTCAAGCCGCAGTTCGACAATCGCGACACCGAGCGCGCGCTCGAGGGCTCGGGCATCGAGGTGCCCGAGCTGCACACGTACGCGACCGTCCTGTGGGACTACTGGGAGCGCAAGCTCGACCCCGACCTCCACAAGGACCGCTCGTTCGGTCACATCGTCAACGGGCGGACGGTCGTCATCACGGGCGCGTCGAGCGGGATCGGCCGCGCGACGGCGCTGAAGGTCGCAGCGGCCGGCGGGGTCCCGCTGCTCGTCGCGCGCGGCGTCGAGAAGCTCGAGGCGCTGCGCGACGAGATCGAGGCCGCGGGCGGCACCGCGCACGTCTACCCGGCCGATCTCTCGGACATGGACGCGATCGACGACGTCGTCGCGCGGATGCTTTCCGACCACCCCGCGATCGACTTCCTCGTCAACAACGCCGGCCGCTCGATCCGCCGCGGAATCAAGCTCTCTCAGGACCGCTTCCACGACTTCGAGCGCACGATCCAGCTGAACTACTTCGGCGCGATCAAGATGATCATGGCGCTGCTGCCGCACATGCGCGAGCGCGGCTTCGGCCACATCGTCAACGTCAGCTCGATCGGCGTGCAGACTGCGCCGCCGCGGTTCAGTGCCTATGTCGCGTCGAAGTCGGCGCTGGACGCGTGGACGCGGGTCGTGTCATCCGAGGTCATCGGCGACGGCGTCTCGTTCACGACGATCCACATGCCGCTCGTGCGCACCCCGATGATCGCCCCGACCAAGATGTACGACCACTTCCCGACGATCAGCCCCGACGAGGCCGCCGACCTCATCTGCGAGGGCATGCGCGCGCGCCCGAAGTCGATCAACACGAAGCTCGGCACGGCCGGCGAGGTGCTCTACGCCGTCGCGCCGAAGGCCGTCGACCAGATCCTGCACATGGCCTACAAGGTCTTCCCGGACTCCGCGGCGTCGAAGGGCGAGACGGCTCCGAAGGACGCCGAGAAGGCGAACATGGAGCAGATCGCGATGGCGAACATCATGAAGGGCGTGCACTGGTAGATGATTGACCGCCCGCCGCCCGACGACGCGTGGCCCGCGCTGCGCGTGGATGACTGGACGAGCACACGCGAGACGCTGCATATGTGGCTGCAGATCGTCGGCAAGCTGCGGCTGGCAGGGACGCCGATGGTCAACCACTGGTGGCAGGCGACGTACTACGTCACGCCGCGCGGCCTGACGACGGGGTCCATCTTCGACGCGACGCGGTCCTACAGCGTCGACCTGGACTTCCACGACCACGAGCTACGGATCGACGCCCACGACGGCGCTCGCACGACGGTGGCGCTCGAGCCGAAGTCGGTCGCGAGCTTCTACGCCGAGGTGACGGCGGCGCTCCGACAGCTGGGCATCCGGACGGCGATCAACCCGAAGCCCAACGAGGTCGACCCTGCGATCCCATTCGCCGAGGACGAGGAGCACGCCTCCTACGACGGCGAGGCGGTGCACCTGTTCTGGCGACAGCTCGTGCAGGTCGATCGCGTCATGCGGCAGTTCCGTGGCCGCTTCGCGGGGAAGGTCAGCCCGGTGCACTTCTTCTGGGGCGCGATGGACATGGCGGTCACGCGGTTCTCCGGGCGCCCGGCGCCCCGACACCCCGGCGGTGCTCCGAACTGCGGCGACTGGGTCATGGTCGAGGGCTACTCCCACGAGCTGTCGAGCTGCGGCTTCTGGGCGGGGGGCGGCGAGGAGGGAGCCTTCTACGCCTACGCCTATCCCGAGCCCGACGGCTTTCAGGATCACGAGGTGACGCCCGCGGCGGCCTTCTACAGCAGCGAGTTTGGCCAGTACCTGCTGCCCTACGAGTCCGTCCGTACCGCGGCCGATCCGGACGCGACGCTGCTGGGCTTCCTCCAGACCACCTACGAGGCGGCCGCGGTGCACGCCGGCTGGGACCGCGCCGCCCTGGAGTACGAGCCCGTACCGGGAGCACGACCCGGCTGAGCGCCAAGCCCGCCGCGCGCCACGGAATCGGGCGTTGTGAGAGTTCTCACATGTAGGAAGGCTGCGCTGTGGGCGGAGCTCGAGACCGTCGCACGTGTACACCGAGGTCCAGCGATTTTGCTGAGAGCAGACACGGTCGTCCTCGGCCCGTCGAATCGTTCCGTGGGCGATCGAAGACGGCCCGTGCCCGGCGGATGTCGGATAGTGAGCGGTATCCGCTCATTAGCCGACATTGCCGTGCACGTGGCGATAGCCGCGCCGTCGACGAGCCGCAAGGCGAAACGTGACCATCGCGGACGACGACTCGCAGTACGGCATCTACTGGGAGGATCCTCCGGACCCGACCCGCGGCTGACGCGGAGCCGCGTGCCGGGCCGCAGGCTCGCGTCGCGTCAGCCCGCCTTGCCGCGGATACGCCCGAGTGCGCGACCGTGCCTTCGACCCTCGATGTCGACGCTGGAGAGCGCGGCGCGCGCCAGTCACATGCGCAGGTGAGAGGCCCCGTTGACGTCCAGCACCGTCCCGCTCGCGAGCTCGGCTTGCGGCGACGCGAGGAAGAGCACGGCGGCGGCGACCTCCTCCGGCGTGGCGATGCGTCCGAGCGGGCTCTCGGCGCGGCGCCGGTCGCCGTCGTCGCCGGCGAGCGCGTCGGCCGCCATGTCGGTGTCGGTGAAGCCGGGCGCCACCGCGGTGACCGAGATCCCCGCCGGCCCCAGCGCACGTGCCAGCGACTGGCCGAACGCGACCAGCCCCGCCTTGCTGGCGCCGTACGCGGGCTGGCGCGGCTCCCCGCGAAACGCGCCGCGGGAGGCGACGTTGACGATGCGCCCGCCACGTCTCATGTGCTGCACGGCGCACCACGTGACGTTCGCGGCGCCGACGAGATTCACGCCCAGCGTCGTGCTCTACGCGGCCTGCCACTGCGCATAGGACGTCTCGGTGATCGGGTGCGGCTCGATGACCCCGGCGTTGTTGACGAGCACGTCGATGCCGCCAAGCGCCGCGGCGGCGTGCTCCACCATCGCGTGCACCGCATCCGCGTCCGCAAGGTCGGCTCCGACGGCGAGATGCCCGATTGACCCCGATATCCGGGGTCAATTCGCCATTCGTTTCGTCAACGCCGGCTTGCCTGGCTGTCTGTTCAGACGCAGCTGCGGCCGCGGTCGTCGGAGCCGCCGATGACGTCGCGCGCGAACCCGGGCGCGACGTCGCGCAGCACCCGTTGCAAGCTGCGGCGGCCCGTGCGGACGATGCGAACGACCCCCGCCTGTGACGTGCAGCCGAGCGTCGACTCGACGCGCCCGCGGACCACGCCCATGGCGTAGGTGGTCACCGCGAGTCGCCGGGGGCTTGAGCCGTCGATCGCCCGCGCGGCGAGCAGGCTCTGGCTGCCGCGCACGCGGATCGCCGGGTCCGCGAGGAGCTCCGATGCGGCGCCTGCGCGCAGGGTGATGCCGGCCTGCGGGTCGGCGAGCGCGTACGGGCCGGCGAAGAACGGCGCGAGCTCTCCGGCGAAGTGGGGCTGGACGGCGGGCAGCGCAGGCGAGATCGCGTAGCGCTGCGCGCTGTCGTCCCAGGCGACGACGACGGGCACCTTGATCGCCAGCAGCGCCGCGGGGAACATTCCCTCCGGAAGGAACGTCTCGTACGTCGCGAGGAGCTCGGAGTGCCCGTCGCGGTCGACGTCCAGGACGCCCGGGCGTTGCAGGCCGTAGAGCTCGGCGCCGTTGCGGTAGTCCGCTGCGAGCGTCGTGCCCTCGGGGGCCTCGCGGTAGCCGGGGCGGAACCGAAACCGCAGGCGCAACCAGCCGTCCTCCTCGTCGTAGATCCGCAGCTCCGGGTTTCTGGAGCCGTCGCTCGGCGCGAGCACGAAGACGTGCGAGCGCACGCCGTGCAGGTCCTGGACGGCGCTGGAGGTCGTGGCGTCGCCAGCGCGCTGTGCGGCCTGGCGGATCTTTGCGAGCTGCGCGCTCACCGGCGGAGCCACCGCCTCGGCCCAGCCGCCGGTGAGGACGGCCACGGCCAGGACGAGCGCCGACGCCGCGGTGGCGCCCAGGCCGAGCACCAGCACGCGATCGGCGGCGGGCTCAGGCTCGCGTTCGCCGTCGAGTGCGGGCGCCACCGTCGAGGACGGGGCGGGCAGTGCTCCGAGCGTCGCGCCGAGTCCGCCCGACAGGTCGAGCGCGTCGGGGTAGAGCTCTCGGGCGCGCTCGGCCTCGGCGGCGCTCGCGGCGGACGGCAGCACGACGACGCGGGCGGCGGCCGCCAGCCGCCGCCCGCGCTCGCCGGCATCGCCGGATCCGCGCAGGAGCGCCTCCCATGCCTGCGGGCGCACGGTGGTGACGACGGTGCGCCCGTCGAGCAGCGTCGCGAGCTGCGGGCCGTCGAGGTGCGCCTCGAAGCGCTCGAGGTCGTCGAGCCACCAGACGGCGTCGGCGGGCGGCGTGAACGACGGGTCGTCGACCAGCGCCGCGAGTGCCGCCCCGCCGACCGGGACGACCGCCATGCGACCGCCGGCGACGGATCTCGCCATCTCGCAGGCCGTGCGCGACTTGCCGGCGCGATCGGGCCCGACGAGCACGACGAGCCCGCCTGCACCGATGGCTTCGCGCACGGCAGCGTCGGCGCCGCGCGCGACGTAGGGACCGAGCCCCGACCCGCGGACGGCGTCCGGCGGCGGGAACACGCCCAGCGCCAGCGGGTCGGTGTCCCCGATCCGCCGCAGCGGCCACACGCGCATGAGGCGGCGGAGGACGCCACTTCTCGCCGCCCGGTGTCGTGCGCGCTGAAGGGCCAGCCCACCCAACCCGATCGTCACGGCCAGAAGCAGCGAGACGACCGGGCGCGGATCGAACGCGCCGACCGTCTGCTGGAGGATCTGGATGACCGCGAAGGCGGCGCCGCCCACGCCGATGGCGGTGCCGCCCAGCCGCCGGCGCGTGCTCGTGACCGAACGGTGCCCCACGCCACGAGCATGACGCACAGGGCCGTCGGGGCGTCAGCTCACCCGGCGATAGATCAGGTCGAAGTCGAGCTCGTAGTTCCCGTCGTCGTCGCCGGTCTCCCAGCGGCCGGTGACCGTGTCGCCGCCGTCCTCGAACCTGCCGGTGAAGCGCTGCGCGAACGGCGCGCCTTCGCGCCAGAGCCGCCACTCGCCGTCGCCGATGCTCATCTCGTACACCCGACATACGCCGCGATCGTCGGAGTACAGCTGGTAGTACGTCCCGTTCGCACCGTCACACCCCATGATCGCGATCGAGTCCGGCGCCTCCGGCAGCTCCAGGGTCGTGCGCTGGACGAGGTGAGCACCCGAGTCATGCCACTCGATCCTCGCGCGCCCCGCGCCCGGCCACGGCTCGCCCCCGGGCGGGATCGCCTCGAGCGTCCACTCGCCGATCAACGGCTCGAGCGCCTTCAGCGCGTTCTCGGCAGTCGGTTGATCCATCGTGCGCTCCTTCTGCGGTCGAGGCTCGTTCGATGTGGTCACAGCGCCGGGTCGCGAGGGTCAGGGAGGAGGTCCAGTGACGCGCCGACGATCGTGTCGGCGTCGATGCCGAAGTAGCGGTAGAGGTCGTCGACGTCGCCGGACTGGCCGAAGTCGGCGACGCCGAGGCAGGCGATGGCGTCGCGACGAACTCCCGCGAGGAAGCTCAGGGTGTGCGGATGGCCGTCGAGCACCGAGACGATCGGCGATCGACGTGCCAGCGGAAACAGCTCCTCGAGGATCCAGTCCTCACCGTCGCCGAGACCGCTCCTGGCCTGCAGCGCGCGGAAGACGAGGTCGGCGGAGGTCAGGTTGACGACGTCGATCACATGGCCTGCGGCCGTCAGCTCGTCGGCGGCGGCGATGACCTCGGGCATGATCGCCCCCATCCCGACGAGCGTCACCGAAGGGGCGCCGTCAGGCCGGCGCAGCGGATACCCGCCGGCGAGCACTTGGCGCCGCCGGTCGCCGACCGCCGCCGGGTCGCCCGGCATGCCCGCCAGTGCCTGGTCGATCGGACGCGTGGTCAGTCGGAAGTAGGCCGAGGTTCCGTCGGGCCTGCCGAGGCGTCCCATGGCGTCGAGCAGGGTCCATTCGAGGTCCTGTCCGAACGCGGGCTCCCACGCCGTGCAGCGCGGCTGCTCGAGCCCGACGGAGGGCGTCGTGATCGACTGGTGGGCGCCCCCTTCGGGTGCGAGCGTGACGCCCGACGGCGTGCCGACGAGGATCGACTGGGCCCCGGCGTACATCCCGAACGACCACGGCTCCAGCGCGCGGTTGACGAACGGGTCGTAGATCGTGCCGATCGGCAGGAGCGGCTCGCCGTCGCGCGACCAGGTCGTCCCGAGCTCCGCGAGCAGGCCGACGAGGTTGCCCTCCGCGATGCCGAGCTCGATGTGCTGGCCGTGCTCGCTCTGCCGCCACTTGACCAGGGTGTTGGTGTCATCGGCGAACCAGTCGATGCGCTCGCCGAGATACCAGATCCCGACGCGATTGATCCAGCCTCCGAGGTTGGTCGACGAGGCCACGTCCGGGCTCACCGTGACCACCCGCCGCGCGACCTCCGGAGCCGCGTGCGAGAGGTCCACGAAGAAGCGCCCGAAGGCCTGCTGCGTCGACGCGCTGCCGGCGTGGCTGCGGCCGACGTCGGCGGGCACCGGCACCGTCGCCACCGGCGTGGTCGGCTCGCGTCGCAGCCGCTGGGCCGCCGCGGCGCACAGCTCGGCCTCCGGGCTGCCGTCCGGGAACGTCGCCCACGGGTCGGAGGCATCCGCCCCGAGGTCCTCGGCGAGTCGACGCCACTGCTCGCTGCTGAGCAGCGCGGAGTGGTTGGCCGGATGGCCCTCCGTCGGCAGCCGCCACGCCTTGATCGTGTACGCGAAGACCACCGAGGGGCGGTCCAGGACCGCATCGGTGCCGGCGAACGCGTCGATGAGCAGCTCGAGGTCGTGACCGCCCAGGTCCCGCACCGCCGCGAGCAGGTCGGCCTCGTCGAGGTCTGAGATGAGCTTGGCGACCTCGCGGCGCTCGCGGCCCGCACCCGGCAACCGCTCGCGCAGCTCGCCGGCGCGTGGAGCGCAGGAGATGCTGGTACTCCTCGTTCGTCATGCCGTCGATGCGCGCGCGCAGCGCCGATCCGCCGTCACGGGTGTAGAGCTCCTGCAGGCGCCGGCCGTACTTGACGGTGGACACGTGCCACCCCGCCGCCTCGAACATGCCGGCGAGCCGGCCCGCCGCGATGTCCGGGACGATGCGATCCAGCGACTGGCGGTTGAGATCGACGACCCACAGCACCTCTCCCAGGTGCGGGACGACCGGGTCGACCAGGGCCTCCCAGATCGCGCCCTCGTCGAGTTCGGCGTCACCGACGAGCGACACCTGCCGTCCGCCTTGCGGCACGTCGAAGTGTCCGGCCACGTAGCGGTGCGCGAGCGCGCTCCAGATCGGGGCCGTCGCACCGATGCCCACCGAGCCCGTCGAGAAGTCCGCGGGCACGGGGTCCTTGAGACGACTCGGGTAGCTCTGCAACCCGCCGAACTCGCGCAGCGTCGTCAGGTACTTCGCGTCGAGCTGGCCGAGCAGGTACTCGATGGCGTGCAGGACCGGCGCAGCGTGCGGCTTGACCGAGACGCGGTCGGGGCCGCGCAGATGATGGAAGTACAGCGCCGTCATGATCGCGACCATCGACGCCGACGACGCCTGGTGTCCGCCGACCTTCACGCCCGACGGCGTGTGGCGCACCTTGTTGGCGTGATGGACGATGGACGTCGCGAGCCACAGCACCCGGTCCTGGACCGAGCGCAGCGTGTCCATGTCGACGGCTGGCGGCACGAGCAGGGTCGCGTCGTCGGCGACGGTTCTGGTGACACTTCGCGATTGCCCAGCCATTTGCACGTCCTCCGTCGGTCGCGGTCCGAGCACGATGCGTGTCCGAGCGCCTCGAAGTGCCCAACCAGTCAAGCATGCTCCCCGAGCGCCTTCGGCTCGGCAACGCCCTCAGGCGCGCGGCGCGCGAGGAGCCGCACGCGCGTGCCGAGCGTTCGCGTCCGGCAGCTGCGCACACGGCGGCACCGGCTCGCCCCCCTTTGCGCTCGCCCGGCGGCGACGAATACGTGAAAACCGGGCCGGCCCTCTCAGCGATCGCCGCGTCGCTGCCGATAGAGCGGCCGTGTCGCGCCACGCTCTTTTCCCGATGATCGCCGCATGGATCGCCGCGATCGGCCTGTGCACCGTCGCGGCCGCGCCGGCAGCGGCGGCAGCGGGGTTCGTCGAGGCCGACGGGGCGCGGTTTGCGCTCGACGACCGGCCGTGGCGTCCGATCGGCTACAACCAGTACCGCCTGACGTCGCAGCCGGGCGGCTACGTCTGCGACCCGGGCTACGGAGCGATCAGCGACGCGTCGCTCGGCCGGCGCCTCGACGAGATGCGTGACGCCGGTGCGAACGCCGTTCGCACGTGGTTCTTTCAGAGCTACTACGAGGGCGGCGGCTGGGCGCCGTTTGATCGGGTGCTGCGGGCGGCCGCCGCGCGCGGGCTGCGCGTGATCGCGGTGCTCGTCAACCACTACCCCGACTGCGAGCCGCCGAGCGGCGGGACGAAGTCGATCGGGTTCTACGAGTCGGCGTTCCGCACGCCCGGCTACGGCTACCCGCTGAGCTTCAAGGCGTACGCGCGGATGGTGGCCGGCCACTACGCGGCCGATCGCACGGTCGCGTTCTGGCAGCTCGTCGACGAGGCCGAGGCGTGCGGGTCCGAGGGCCCGGGCGCGCTGCGCTCCTTCGCGCTCGAGATGCGGTCGGCGCTGCGGGCGGTCGACACCAACCACCTCGTGTCGCTCGGCACGATCGGCACCGGCCAGTGCGGCACGACCGGCGACGACTACCGCACCGTGCACGAGGCCGTCGACGTCTGCGAGGTCCACGACTACGGCGCGCCGCAGACGGCCATGCCCGGCGACGAGACGAACGGCATCGCGCGGCGCGCGCGCCAGTGCACGGACCTGCGCAAGCCGATCTTCGTCGGCGAGGCCGGGATCCCGTCGGACGTCAACGCCGACGGCGGCTCGAGCGGCACGACGACCGCCGCGACCCTGCAACGCCGCGCGGAGTTCTTCGCCGCGAAGATCGCCGCCCAGCTGCGGGCGGGCATGGACGGCTATCTCGTCTGGGACAAGATCCTCGAGAACAGCGACTCGTCGGTCAACGCCTCGTCGGGTCGCTTCGGCATCGGCCGCTTCGGCATGGGCACGACCGAGGACCCCGTCGCCGCGGTAATGCGCGCCGCCTCGCGGGCACCCGACACGCTCCCGGTCACGCCGCCTCCCGCTGCCCGGAGCCAGCCGGTGACGCCGCCCCGCGCATCGGCAGAGGCTCGGCCGGACGCATCCGAGCCGGCAGCGACGGCACCGTGCGCCTGAGGCGCCCGCGCGTCGACTGCCGCAACGCCGGCCCGGCCTGCGTCGTCACGACGGTCGTGCGCGCCATCCTCGCCGACGGCCGCAGATCGACCGCGGCCCGCGCCGTCATGCCGATCCCGGCCGGGCTGATCGGCGCCTGCACGTCGATCTCGGCGCGGCGGCGCGGCGCCACCTCGCCAAGCGCGCCCTACCGTGGACGCTGCAGATCGTCGTCACCCGCGGCGCGATCCGCCGCACGAAGACCGTGCGGATCACCATCCTGCCGCCACGCCGCCCCTTCCGCACCCGCCCTCGGCGCTGACCACCACGGCGGATCGAGCCCGCCACGTCGCGGGCATTCAATGCGCGTGACCCTCCAAGTAACTCTCGGCGCTTGCATTGATCGTGAGCGTCACCGCTCGCTGCGCTCAGGTCGATGCGGCGAGATCGCGCTCCATCTCCGGGGCGTACTCGCCGCGGCGCGCAGCGCCGGTGCAGCGCATACGATGGCGATATTGCGCCTGCGCCTCGGAGACCCTGTCGCGCTCGCCGCGCCACGTCGTCAGCGCCGCCGCCTGTAGGCCGCGCCCGTAGGAGAAGCTGATCTCCCACGGCTGCGAGCCCATGCGGTTCATGACGTTCAGCCGGTTGGTCGCATCCTCGTCGCTCTGACCGCCGGAGAGAAAGACGATCCCTGGGACCGCCGCGGGAACGTGGCGGCGCAGACAGCGCAGCGTCCGTTCGGCGACCTCGTCGTCGCTGCGCTGGTCGGGGCAGTCATAGCCGGCGAGCACCATGTTGGGCTTCAGCAGCATCCCCTCGAGCTCCACGCGCTGCGTGCGCAGCTCGCTGAACACCGCCGCGTGCGCGTCGCCGGTGACCTGCTCGGAGCGCTCGATCGTGTGATCGCCGTCCATCAGGACCTCGGGCTCGACGATCGGCACGATCCCCGCCTCTTGGCACAGCGCGGCGTAGCGCGCGAGCGCGTGCGCGTTGGCGTGGAGGCAGTAGCTGCTGGGAAGCTGCTCGTCGATGGCGATCACGGCGCGCCACTTCGCGAAGCGCGCGCCGCCCTCGTAGTACTCGGCGAGTCGCTCGCGCAGGCCGTCGAGGCCCTCGGTGACCTTCTCGTCGGGCGAGCCCGCGAGCGGCTTGGCGCCCGTGTCGACCTTGATGCCGGCGATGATGCCCTGCTCTTCGAGCAGGCGCGGGAACGGTGTACCGTCGGCAGTGCTCTGCCGGAACGTCTCGTCGTACAGGATCACGCCGCTGATGTACTCCGCGGCGCCCTCGGTCGTAAACAGCAGTTCGCGCAATGCGCGGCGCGCCTCCTCGCTCTGCTCGACCCCCGCCGCCTTCAGGCGCTTGTTCATCGTGCCGTTGCTCTCGTCGGCGGCAAGGATCCCCTTGCCCTCGGCGACGAGTCGTGCGGCGGTCTGTCGCAGCTCGGACATCGCTCTCTACACGACATTCCCCGTCGCGCCCGAAACCGAACGCGCTCCTGCCATTGCCGTAGTGCGCCATCAGCGCGCGGCAGCCGGGCTGGCGGCGCGCGATGCGGTCAAGCTCGAGATCGATGTCGTCAGCACCCCGTTGAGGTACTCGATGATCCCCAGCGCCACAGTGATCTGCTGCGTCGCCGCGGGCGGCAGCTCGAGCGCGGCGAGCTGCTCGCGCGCGTAGCGGCCTTCGAGGCGACCCAGGCGGCCGGCCTGCACGGGGACGCCGTGGTGTAACAGGACGGCGTGGATGCGCTGCAGCCATTCGGTGCGCTGCGTGACGAGCGTCTTGCGTAGGCGCACCTTCACGGCAGGTCAAGGATGTGCGCCGGCGCGATCCACGACTCCGGCAGGCGGCCTTGCACGAGCAGCTCGCGCAGCAGCCGAGCGTCGAGCTTGTCGGTCTTCGCCCTGCGCTTGCGCTCCTGACGCGCTCGCGTTTCCGCCGGCCCGGCGAGCTTGACGTCGATGCCCGCGCGTTTGCACTCCTCGGCGACGAAGCGCCAGCCCGTCATCGCCTCGAAGGCCACGACCGTCGGCGCGTCGGCGTAACGCGCCAGGAACGCACGGACGGTGTCGCGGTTGGCCGAACGAATGCGACCGGTCCCGACTTCACCGCTGTCGGTGTTCAGCGCGTCGTAGGTGATCTGAGCGCGATGCAGATCGAAGCCGATGAACGTCGTCACGAGCGGTCCCTCCAGGACTAATCGACAGGGATACGATCGTCCGAGGCGACTCGGACGGCACCCCCGCAGCCGGCCGAAGACGCTCGGCCGGCCGGTTCCTACATGCGTCTTTCTCGGACATGAACGACGCTTCTCGGCGCGGCGCCTGCTGAGCGCGGTCGCGTCGCCGCCTCGGATTCTCGGGAGGTGTTCGGTGCCCTAACGGAGATTTTCCGCATCCAGCCGCCCCATCGTGGCCGGCGTCGAGCCCGAGCCCGAGCCCGCTGCCCGTCAGCTCGCGCCGGCTTACCGCTCTCCCGCCGCGCGCTCGGCATGCACATACGCCGCCCGTGTCGCCGCGGCAGCACGCTCAAGCCCGAGCTCAGTGCACGCCCCCAACAGCGCGATCGCGGCGCTGCGATCCCGAAGACCCGAGCGCTGGTGCTGCTGGTCGTCGACGTCCGCGCTTTGAGCGCGCCGGCGCACGCTGGCTGGGCCGGCTGTGTCTTGCCGAGCGTGTCAAGGCCAGCGCCGCCGACGCACGGTGGCGAACGCGGTCGCGCAAGCGGATCCGCTTACGACACCTGCGGGCGCCCGTTGGGCCGCATCTGGGCGAGGTATGCCCACGGCACGGCTACGGGGGTGGTTTGCGTCTGACTCAACGCCACAGATCCGGGGTTTGATCAGACCGCATCCGTAGGCTCTCCGGCTCGTCGAGGAGGAGCCTGGAATGACCGAGCAAGGACCACCCAGCGGGGGCCGTCGTCGCAAGCGGTTTCTGTCGCCGTCACAGAAGTATGAGATCTGGATCGGGCTGCTGCGCGGCGAGAGCACGATCAGCGAGGCGGCCGACCGCGCCGGCGTCGATCGCTCGACGGTGATGAAGCTGCGCACGGTCGCCAAGCAGGGCGCGCTGGAAGCGCTCGCGGCGTCGCGGCCGGGCGTCAAGGCGGGCGGCGTGGATCCCGAGCTGGCGGAGGCGCGCGCGGAGATCGCCCGGCTGTCGGAGGCGCTGAAGGAAATGAGCGTCCGCTTGATGCTCGCGGAGGGAAAAGGGCGTTGGGACTGAGTGGCCCGGTCCCGCGCCGCGTCGACGCGGCCACCAAGGCCGGGCTCCTTGAGTTGATCGACGAGGCGACCGGCGCGGGCTGGGAGCACCGCCGCGCGTGTCGCTATCTCGAGCTCGCCGAGGGCCGCGCGTGGCGCTGGTGGGAGCGCCGCGAAGCCGGCCGCCTGGAGGATCGCCCGGCCGGCGGGCGGCCGGTGCACGGCCTGCTCGCCGACGAGCGCGACGCGATCATCGCGCTCTTCGACTCGTGGGGCGAGGTCGACCGGTCGCATCGCAAGCTCGCGCACCGCGGCTCCTATGAGCAGCTGGTGTGGGTGTCGCCGGCGACTGTGCGGCGTGTTCTCGCTGCAAACGGGCTCGTTCTGCGTCGGCCGCGCCGGGCTGGCCGGTCGGAGCGCCGCCCGTTTCCGGAGTGGGCGACCTACACAAAGCAGTCGATCTGGATCTACGACGTCACGCATTTCGCCGGCTGCCCGCGGGCCGCGGTGATCGCGATCATGGACCTCGTCACCCGCAAGTGGATCTGCGAAGTCGTCTCGGGCGAGGAGACCAGCACCCAGATCCAGGCCGCGTTCTGCGACGCCCTCGAGCGCGAGGGCCTCGACGAGCTCGTCGCCGAATGAACGCCAGGACAGCAGCACCGAACCTCTCCTCGATGATGCTGTTCGCCGGCCGATCCTGTTGGCCGTCAGCGACAACGGGCCGCAGATGACCTCGGGGTCGACCCGCGAGTTCATGGCGATGTGCGCGATCGCCCAGCACTTCGGGCGCCCGGGCACCCCGACCGACCAGGCCTGGATCGAGAGCCTCTTCAGCCACGTCAAGGCCGACTGGCCACACCTGGATGCGATCACCGACGCCGCCGTGCTCCGGGCCGAGCTCGCCGTGGTCCGCGTCGAGTACAACACGGTCCGGCTGCACGCCGGGATCGGGTACGTCACGCCCGACGACGAGCACGAAGGCCGCGGCCCGAAGATCCGTCGCGCTCGCCGCGTCGGGCTGATGCGTGCCCGCCGCCAGCGCATCGCGTACCATCGCCTGCAGCACCGTCAAAGCCAACCGCCGGAGAGCCGCTGATGCGGGCTAATCAACTCCGCGATCTGTGGCGTTGAGTCAGACGCAAACCAGCCCCGACCGCGAGACCTCCAGCACCCTGCACATCAGCGCGATGGGAGTTCGGCCTTCCTCGCGAGCACGAACCCGAACACCTTCACCGGTCCTGCTCTTCGAGGCGAAGAAGGCAGCGACTTTTAGGATCTCGCGCTATTCGGCGAGGATCTTGTTCTCGCGCCGCAGCCGGCGCGGCTCGTCGCGATCGGCGCTGGTCAGGCCCTCGGCCTTGCCATCGTCGACGTCATGCTTACTCGCCCAGTTTCGGAACGAGCCCTGCGACACGCCCAGCTCCTTGGCCAGCTGCGGCACCGGCCGGCCGCTCGTCCTGAGCAGATGCACGGCCTCACGCTTGAACCCCATGGAATACGGCGGGGTCTTGGGCATGGACAGACACCTCTCGAACCGAGCGCATCCGCTCAGTCCATCGGGTGTCCACGAAGCCGGGGTAACTCAACTGAACGGACATGTTCGTTCAGGGCGCGGCGCGAATCGGGGCATGTCGCCTAGCAAATGTTCGGGCTTGGACTCGCGGGCAATGGCCGCGCGTGATCCTTTGGGTCAGACGCCGGACAGCGGGTCCAAGTTGGAATTCCCCCGATTTTGCGGAGCCCGGAGTGCTTGCGGCGAAAGCGCCGTGGAAGGATGGGACATCCGGAGCAGTTCCGGCGGGAGGCGCTGGAACTGGTCCGTCAGGGCCGCACGATCCCCGATGTCGCGGGGTCGCCGGGCGTGTCGCCGCAGTCGCTGCGCAACTGGATGCGTCAGGACGAACGTGACCGCGGCGAGCGCGACGACGGGCTGACCAGCGCTGAGCGCGACGAGCTGCGTGAGCTCAGAACGCGTGTCAAGCGCCTGCAGCAGGAGCGCGACATCCTCAAGCGCGCCACGGCTCTCCTCGCGAGGGAGACCGAGACCCGGTGAGCGTCTACCGGCATATCTGGGCGGAGCGAGCCCACTGCGCCTTCCCGGTCTCCCTGATGTGCGAGCTGCTCGGCGTGTCTGAGTCGGGGTACTTCGCGTGGTCGCGGCGGGCGCCGTCAGATCGCGAGCTGACCGACGCGTGGCTGACCGAGCGAATCCGCCGGATCCATGCGGCCAGCGGTGGGCGCTACGGCAGTCCGCGCGTGCACGCGATGCTGGCGCGTGAGGGCATCGCGGTCGGTCGCAAGCGCGTCGAGCGGCTGATGCGCGCCGCGGGGCTTCAGGGCGCGTATAAGCGCCGTCGCAAGGGCTGCACGGTGCGCGTGGACGGCGTGGAGCCATTCGGTGATCTCGTCGGCCGCGACTTTCGCCCCGACGCCCCAGATCGCGTATGGGCTGCGGACATCAAGCAGATCAAGACCGCTGAGGGCTGGCTGTACCTGGGCGCCGTGCAGGATCTGTTCAGCCGCCGGATCGTCGGGTGGGCGATGGCGCCCCACATGCGCCAAGAGCTCGTCGTCGATGCCTTGAAGATGGCCGTCGCGGCGCGCCGGCCGTCGAAGGGAACGATCCATCACTCCGATCACGGCGGGCAGTACATCAGCCTGGCGCTGGGCCAGACCTGCCACGACGCCGGGATCGCGCAGTCGATGGGCGCCGTCGGGACCTGTTATGACAACGCCGTCGCCGAGACGTTCTTCGCGACGCTGACCAAGGAGCGCCTGCTGCACGACGCTCCGAAGGCAGGATGGGCGACCCGCGCTGAGCTGCGCTCGGCGGTCTTCGAGTTCATCGAAGGCTTCTACAACCCGACCAGGCTGCACTCGACGCTGGGGATGCGCTCCCCCGCGGAGTTTGAGGCCGACCATGCCGCCGGCGACCCCGACGGCCTCGCGCGCTTGGGCGCGCGCGCGGGCGCGCGCGAAAAAACTGTGCACAACCTTCGGTTGCGCACAGCAACTACGACAACAACACCTGACTCCACGAAACCGGGGGAGGTCCAAGTTAGCGCGTGCGGCCGTGTGTGTGGTTACTCAGGGAGTTTCCTGGGTTGACGATCCACGCCGACCTCCCGAACACGAGAGACGATCAGTGATAGAAGGCCGCCACTGCAGCGACCAAGCTGAGGCTACGCACGCCGCCCAGCCCGCACAGGCCGTCTTGCGCGAGGATGACCGGCACCGCCAAGGCGCTGTCGCCGGCCATCGGTCCCGACGTGGGGACCGCGTTGAACCCGAGCGTGCCGCTCATGAGGGGGTTCGTGCTGACCGTGAAGGTCACGGGTGTGGTGCTGCCGTCTTGCCATACGAACGCGCCGCTACCGGCGATCGTGAGCAGCAGCGGTGAGCAACCGCTGGCCGATCCGGTCGCGTGCACAAGGCTGGACTTCAGCTGCGGCTGGCTGCCGTTGGGAGAGATGCAGCTCGTGAGCAGAGCGTCTATGTACGCCGTCGTCGTGTTGAAGTTCAATGCGGGAGCGAAGTTGATTTGGGCCGAGAGGCCGCAGGTGAGGTCCACAGATGGCACCTGCGCGTTGGCGGTCGCGCCTGGCCCAGCGAGAGCGCCAACTGCGCAACTGGCCAGCACTGAGAGCCAGCGCAAGATACGCACAGGACGCCGAGTCGTTCTGGTGTTGCGGACGGTGCTCATGGTGACCCCCCCAGGCTCCAGCGCTGCAGTTTACGCCCGCCCGCCCGCATGGCTGTACGTCGCGTGGGCGACCTCACCATCGAACTCAACGAGCGGATCAGTGACGATTCACCGACCGCGCCGCCAATGTATCCGCTGTCCACCCCGTGGTCAACCAATTGTCTGCGGTCATCGCGCAGGGAGCAATTGTCAAATGTTGTGGATGGGGCAATGAAGGATGTTCAGGCGGCGACCCTCTCGTCCTGCGTCGCGGTGTCGTCTTCGGTGACCTTGATGCCGTCCTTGAACTTCACGTCGTTGAGCACGTCGGCGACGAGCTCGTGTCCGTTGAAGCGTCGCCAGCGCTCCTGCGCGCTCTCGAGCAGCTTGTAGGCCATCGCGAGCGCGGCGGCCTTCGAGCCGGCGCCCTTCGTGACGCGGGTGCGCAGGCGGACGGTCGCGAAGCTCGACTCGATCGGATTGGTGGTCCGCAGATGGCGCCAGTGCTCGGCGGGGTAGTCATAGAACGCCGTCAGCGGCTTCCAGTCGCGATCGAGCTTCGCGATCGCCTTCGGGTACTTCGCGCCGTACTCCTCGCGAAACACCTCGAGCGCTCGCATGGCGTCCTTGCGGGTCGGGGCCTCGATGATCTCTGAGAGCAGTCCCTTCGCGCGCGGCTGCAGCCGCTTGGGGAGTGCGTCGATCACGTTCCCCGAGGCGTGCAACCAGCAGCGCTGCTCGCCAGCGCCCGGGAACACGTCGCGCAGCGCCGCCCACGCCCCGAGCGCGCCGTCACCGACGACGAGCTTCGGCTCGTTCAGCCCGCGGCGCTTGAGGTCGCGGAACACGCCGGCCCAGCTCTCGGTCGAGTCGCGATACCCGTCCTCGACGGCGAGCAGCTCCTTGACGCCGTCTTCGCGAACACCGATCACGATCAGCAGGCAGACCCGATCGTCCTCGCCGAGGCGGACCTGGACGTGGATCCCGTCGATGAACAAAGTACGTGTAGCGGCTAAACGACAGCAGCCGCTGGCGGAAGCGATCGTGGTGCGTCTCCCACTCCTTGCACAGCCGGCTGACCGTCGACGCCGACAGGCCGGCGGCGTCCTCGCCCAGCAGGCCCTCGAGCGCCGGGCGGAAGCCGCCGGTCGAAAGCCCGCGCAGATACAGGATCGGGATCACCTCCCCGACCTTCGGCGAGCGCCGCGCGTACGCCGGCAGGATCCGCGAGCTGAACTTCTGGCGCTCACCCTGCTCGTCGACGCGCTTGTCGTTGACGCGCGGCGCGCGGACCGCGATCGTGCCCGACCCGACCGTCACCTTCCGCTCCCGTGCCCGGCCGTTGCGGACCACCACGCGGTGCCCCTCCTCGTCGATCTCCTCCTCGTAGCGGGCGACGTACTCATCCGCCTCGACCCTCAACGCGGCGGCGATCATCCGCCGCGCGCCCTCCCGCGCGAGCTCGTCCAGCGCGAGCGTGATCTCCTCGGTGCCCTCCCCCGACGGGGAGCATGCGAACATCCTGCATGGCGTGTCTTCCTGCCGGTCATCACCGGCATCGGTCTTCAGCAACCGGGAAGGTACGCCGCCTTCTTCCTCAACGCCGTCCACAACATTCGGTTATAGCTCTCGCGCAGGGCACTGGCGCCACCTGCGGACCACGAACCCGATCGAGTCAAGCTTCGCGACTGTCACGCTACGCACGCGCGTAACGAAGGGCGCCGGCTCGAAGAAGGCGGCGCTCGCGATGGCCTACACGCTGCTGGACACCGCGCAGCAGCGCTGGCGGCGCATCAACAGCCACGAACTCGTCGCCGACGTCCTCGCCGGTAAACGGTTCAAGGACGGAGTACGTGTCACCGACAGCAACGACGAGATGATGCAGGACGAGAACGTCGCCGCCTAAGTGCTCGCTCTCGTAAGTAAGGCGACGTATCAGCGTCCGGCGGGGCCCGTAGCGTGCGTGGCATCCTGTCCTCTCGCGAAGGGGTCTTGATGCCGAGACGCAGCCCGTATCGGATCGTGTTGAGCGACGAGGAGCGCGCCGCCCTGGTGTCGTTGGCACGCTCGTATACGTTGCCGTATTGGCAAGTGACGCGGGCCATGATGGTGCTGATGGCGGCCGACGGGATGCGCAACGACGAGATCGCTGCGCAGCTGCAGTGCGGGCGCGATGTCGTCTCGCAGTGGCGCAAGCGGTTCTTCGAGCAGCGCTTGGCCGGCCTTGAGGACCGCCCACGACGGGGTCGCCCGCCGATTGTTCCCCCTCAGGTCCGCGCTGAGGTGATCCGCCTCGCATGCGAGCGGCCCACCGACGAGGGCGTGCCGCTCGCGCGCTGGTCATCGCCGGAGTTGGCGGCCGAGGCCGTCGCGCGCGGGATCGCCGAGCAGATCAGCGGCGTGACCGTCTGGCGGTGGTTGTCGCAGGACGCGATCAAGCCGTGGCAGTACCGCTCGTGGATCTTCCCGCGCGACCCACGATTCGCTGAGAAGGCCGCACCGATCCTCGACCTCTCTACGCCGGCCGCTGGCGGCGAACGGTTGCACCCCGGCGACTACGTCATCTGCGCCGACGAGAAGCCCTCAATCCAAGCGCGACGGCGCAAGCACGCAACGCTGCCCGCAGCCAGCGGCCACCGGCGCGGCCAACGCGTCCAACACGAATACGAACGCAAGGGCGCGCTGTGCTACCTCGCCGCCTGGGACGCCCGCCGCGCGAAGCTGTTCGACCGCTGCGCCGCGAAGGACGGCATCGTCCCGTTCGACGCCTTGGTCGACCAGTTCATGAGCGTCGAGCCCTACCGCAACGCGCAGCGCGTGTTCGTGATCATCGACAACGGCTCCGCGCATCGCGGACAACGCTCGATCGATCGCCTCCGAGGCACCTGGCCGAACCTGATCGCCGTCCACACCCCTGTCCACGCAAGCTGGCTCAACCAAGCGGAGATCTACTTCTCCGTCGTCCAACGCAAAGTTCTCACGCCCAACGACTTCCCCGACCTCGACGCGCTCGAGCGCCACCTCCTCGCCTTCGGCCGCCGCTACGAACAGATCGCGGCACCGTTCGAATGGAAGTTCACCCGCAAAGACCTCGACCGCGTCCTGCACCGCCTCGACCAACCCGCCGCTCAAGCTGCCTGACCATCGAATACGTCGGCGAACTTCCGAGCCAGAGCACTAAGCGTCCTCACGCTATGTCATCCACAACATTTAACAATAGCTCGTACCGGGCCTTCAGCGAGCACTGCGGACCGCCCTCGCCCGCGCTATTGGCCGTTTCAGGCGTATCTGGATGTAGCCCTTGCCGGCCGGAACACCGGTTGGGCTGACCGGAACCGGCCCGACGGAGGCGAGATATACCCAGATGTTGTGGATGGGCTTGAGAACGAAGGCGGCGTACCTTCCCGGTTGATGAAGACCGATGCCGGTGTTGGCCGGCAGGAAGGCACGCCATGGTGGATGTTCGCAGGCTGCCCGTGCAGGGCAACGATGAGGTCGCGGTCACGCTTGACGAGCTCGCTCGGGAGGGCGCTCGCCGGATGATCGCGGCGGCGCTGGAGGTCGAGGTCGAGCAGTACGTCGCGTCGTTCGTTCGTGAGGTCGATGAGGATGGTCACCGTCTGGTCGTGCGTAACGGGCATGCCCGCGAGCGTGGCCTGACGGTCGGGTCCGGGACGGTGCGCTTGAAGGCGCCGCGCGTCAACGACAAGCGCATCGACGAGCAAACGGGCAAGCGCATGAAGTTCGGCTCGAGGATCTTGCCGGCGTACGCGCGTCGGTCGCCGAAGGTCACCGATGTGCTGCCGGTCTTGTACTTGCGCGGGTTGTCGACCGGCGACTTCGCGCCGGCGCTACGCGATCTGCTCGGCGAGGACGCGTCGGGGCTGTCGGCGAGCTCGATCAGCCGGCTGACCGAGCAGTGGCAGGCCGACCACGCCGCGTTCCGGGCGCGCAGCCTGCGCTTTCACCGCTACGCCTACCTGTTCATCGACGGCGTCCACATGAGCATCCGCCTCGGCGAGGACGCCCGCCTGTGTCTGCTCGTCGTCATCGGCGTGCGCGAGGACGGCGAGAAGCAGCTGCTCGCCGTCGAGGACGGTTACCGCGAGAGCAGCGACTCGTGGGCCGCCGTCTTCAGGGACCTCAAGACCCGCGGGCTGAACGTTCCCAAGCTCGTGACCGGCGACGGCGCGCTCGGTGCGTGGGCAGCCCTCAGAGATGTCTTCCCCCGGGCGGGCGAGCAGCGTTGCTGGGTCCACTATGCCGACTCGTGCGTTATGCCGATGCGCGCGAGAAGACCCTGCAAATCGGCGGGTCGCGCGCGCGTCTGGTCGGCATAATCCGTGCGGCATCGGTTGAGGTCGAGGCTGGGCTCTCCATCATCGGGAGGAGAGCGTCATGGGAGAGCCGTCGAGGGTCCGGGTGTCGGGTCCGTTGGGGTCGTTCGCGCCTGGTTTCGCCGTCGAGCTGCGGTTGGCGGGGTATACGCCGAGCTCCGCCGCGCAGCAGGTGCGGCTGCTGATGCACGTCAGCCGCTGGCTGCAGTCCGAGGGGCTTGGTTCGCAGGACCTGACCGCGGAGGCGGTCGGCCGGTTCTTGGTGGTGCGCCGCGAGACCGGCTACGTGGACTATCTGTCGGTTCGGGCGATCGGCCCGATGCTGGGCCACCTGCGTGCGATCGGGGCCGCGCCCAAGGCGGTGCTGCCGCAGGCCGTCTCGCCAGCCGAGGTGCTGCTGGCGCGCTTTGGTGTCTACCTGACGGTGGAGCGCGGTCTCGTGGCCGGGACGGCCGTGGACTATGCGCACGCGGTCAGGCCGTTTCTGGCCGACCGGGAGGCTGGTGGCGGGCTACGCCTGGAGCACCTGACGGCGCGTGATGTCACGGCGTTCGTGGTCGCGTACTGTCCGGGCCGGGCGCGTGGGTCGGCGAAGCTGACGGTGACGGCGTTGCGGTCGCTGCTGGGGTTCTTGCACCTGGACGGTGAGATTGCCGTCTCGCTGGTGGGGGCGGTGCCATCGGTCGCGTCGTGGCGGCTGAGCGGGCTGCCGCGCGCGCTGGAGCCCGAACAGGTCGCGCGACTGCTCGCGTGCTGCGATCAGGGCACGGCGACTGGTCGTCGGGACTTCGCGATCCTGACGATCCTGATCCGGCTGGGGTTACGCGCGGGCGAGGCGGCCGGCCTGACGCTCGAGGACTTGATTGGCAGGCTGGCGAGATCGTCGTGACCGGCAAGGGCCGGCGGTCCGAACGGCTGCCGCTGCCCGCCGATGTCGGCGACGCGCTCGTGGCGTATCTGCGTTACGGGCGCCCCGCGAGCGCGCTGGACCGCTCGGTGTTCATTCGCGTGAAGGCTCCGCATCGCGGCCTCAGCAGCGCGGGCGTGGGGCAGGTTGTCGTCGCGGCCGGCCGGCGCGCCGGGCTGGGCGCGGTCCGGCCGCACAGGCTGCGACACACCGCCGCGACGCAGATGCTGCGCGCGGGGTCGCCGTTGAGCGAGATCGGTCAGGTCCTGCGCCACCGCTCGGCGCTGACCACGGCGATCTACGCGAAGGTCGACCGCGACGCGCTGCGAGAGCTCGCGCGCCCATGGCCGGGAGCCGCGTCATGAGCGCGCTGCAGCAGTCCCTCGCCGATTACCTCGCGGTCCGTCGCGCGCTCGGCTACAAGCTCGTGCGGCCCGGCAAGCTGCTGGCACAGTTCCTTGAGTTCCTGCGACGACGCCGGTGCGCCGACGATCACGACCGAGCTCGCGCTGGCGTGGGCGACACTGCCCGCCCGTAGCGGTGGCTCGCTGGTGGTCCTACCGGCTCTCGACGGTTCGCGGGTTCGCCGCGCATCTGCACACGATCGATCCGGCCTGCGAGGTGCCGCCGGCCGATCTGCTGGCCTACCGGCCCTCGCGCCGCACGCCCTACATCTACACCGAGCGCCGAGATCCTGGCGCTGATGGACGCCAGCGAGATGCTGCGAACGCAGCATCGAGCGATGACCTACCGCACGCTGATCGGGCTGCTCAGCGTGACCGGCATGCGAATCGGCGAAGCGATCCGCCTGGACCGCGGCGACATCGACACCGAGCACGCACTACTCATCGTGCGCGACAGCAAGTTCGGCAAGTCGCGCCAGCTGCCGCTGCACCCCAGCACCAGCGACGCGCTGAGCCGCTACCTGCGCCGCGGCGACCGGCCAACGCCAGCGGCGCCGACAGCGGCGGTGTTCGTCTCAAGCGCCGGCACCAGGCTGCTCTACTGCGGCGTTCAGAACACGTTCGCCGGACTCCTGGATCGCGCCGGCTTGCCGCCGCGATCGGCGGCCTGCCGGCCCAGGCTGCATGACGTGCGCCACACGTTCGCGGTCCGCAGCGTGCTTGACGCCTACCGCAGCGGCGCCGACGTCGAACGCGAGGCTGCCGCTGCTGTCGACCTACCTCGGCCATGTCAATCCCGGTTGCACGTATTGGTATCTGTAGGCGGCCCCGGAGCTGCTGGCCCTCGCCGGTGAGCGCCTCGAGCAGCACCTGCAGGGCGGCGCGCGATGAGCCTGCTCGCCCCGACCCTGCAGGCCTTCTTCACCGACCGCCTGATCGGCCAGCGCCAAGCCAGCCCGAACACGATCGCCGCCTACCGCGACACCCTCAGGCTGCTGCTCGCGTTCGCGACCGACACGCTGAGCAAACAGCCCAGCGATCTGGACATCGACGATCTCGACGCCCCGATGATCGGCGCGTTCCTGGACCACCTCGAGAACGACCGCGGCAACTCGGTCCGCACCCGCAACGCCCGTCTGGCCGCGATCCGCTCGCTGTTTCGCTACTGCGCGCTGCGCCATCCCGAGCACGCCGCGACGATCCAGCGCGTCCTGGCGATCCCGCCCAAGCGCTTCGACAGTGCGCTGATCACGTTCCTGACCGAACCCGAGATCGACGCCCTGCTCAACGCGCCCGACCGCAGCACCTGGACCGGGCGTCGCGACCACGCGCTGCTGCTGCTCGGCGCCCAGACCGGCCTGCGCGCCTCCGAGCTGACCGGCCTGGACTGCCGCGACGTGCAACTCGGCATCGGCGCGCACGTCAACTGCCTGGGCAAGGGCCGCAAGCAGCGGATCACGCCACTGACCACGCAGACCGTCGCGGCCATCCGCGTCTGGCTCGCCGAGCGCGCCGGACGACCAGACGATCCGCTGTTCGCGACCCGCACCGGACGCCGCCTCAGCCGCGACGCGATCGAGCACCGACTCACCAAACACGCCGCCACCGCAACCCTGGCCTGCCCGTCGCTGGCCGACGAAGAAGATCACGCCGCACGTCCTGCGGCACACCGCCGCGATGCGGCTGCTGCAAGCCGGCGTCGACACCTCCGTGATCGCGCTCTGGCTCGGCCACGAGCAGATCGAGACGACCCAGATCTACCTGCACGCTGACCTCGCGCTCAAAGAGAAAGCACTCGCCCGCACCGCGCCGCCGACACTCCAAGCCGGGCCGCTACAGGCCGCCCGACACGATCCTGGCGTTCCTGCAGGCGCTGTGATTATGCCGACCAGACGCGCTCGCGACCCGCCGATTTGCAGGGTCTTCTCGCGCGCATCGGCATAACGCACGAGTCGGCATAGTGGACCTTATGCCGACGTCGGCATAAGGTCCATAAATCGGCGAACGTCCTCGACGCGATGCCCAAGCGCCTGCAACCACGGGCCAAGACGTTGCTGCACGAGATGGCCGAGGCGCCGACGGAGGCCGATGCCCGCGCGGCCCGCGAGCGCTTCCGGGCGGAGTTCGACGCCAAGTACCCCAAGGCGACCGCGAAGCTCGACCGCGATTGGGACGCGCTGACGGCGTTCTACGCGTTCCCCGCCGAGCACTGGCGCCACCTCAGGACGACCAACCCGATCGAGTCGAGCTTCGCGACCGTCCGGCTGCGCACGAAGGTCACCAAGGGCGCCGGCAGCAAGAAGGCCGCGCTCGCGATGGCCTACAAGCTGCTCGATGCCGCCCAGGCGCGGTGGCGCCGCTTCAACGGCCACGAGCTGATCGCCGACGTCCTCGACGGTGTCCTCTTCAAGGACGGCGAGCGCGTCATCGAGCAGGACAACGACAACAACAGCATCGACGAGAAGGTCGCCGTCTGAGCGTTCTCACGCCATCTCATCCACAACATTTGACAATAACTCGACGGAGGCGCTCATGTTCGTGCTCCGGAGGTGGCGCTGCTGCCCGCCCGCATACCTTCACGGAACCATCAACCGCGCACGCTGCGGTCGGGTTATGGATCGCCGGGTCCCGTGCTCATCTCGCTGACCGCGCGCTGCGTCCGTCGGCGGCCTCGGAGACGATCAGTTGGCTGCGCAGGTTGCCGCGGAGTACTCGTAACCCGACGGTCGGCGTCAGCAGGCTCGCTGTCGGGGAGAGCATGCCCAGCACCCGCAGCAACCTGCGCGTCAGGATCTCGTCGGTCGCGGCCGCTGCGACGAGACGATTGAGGTAGCGGACGCCAACGCGATCAGCGAGTGTGCCGCAGGCATCGATCTCGGGCATGGCCAAGTCGCCGGCCGTAGAGAGCTTCCAGGCGTGATCGACCGGTCCCTGAGCAGCCTTGAGGAAGCGCTTCGCGAGCTTGTGGTGTCCGTCATGCAGACAGCGCTGGAGCGCCTCCGCCTGCAGCGCCGCAACCGTCATTCCTTGACCGTAGATCGGGTTGAAGGAGCACATCGCGTCCCCGACGACGAGCAGCTCCTCGGGGACGCGCCGCATGCGGTCATAGCGGCGCCGGACACTTGCGGGGAACGCGTGCGTATGAATGTCGCTGAGCGGCTCGGCAGCCGTGATCGCCGCGGCAACGTCATGGTCGGCTACGGTCGCGGCGAAAGCATTGAACCCTCTGGTGTCGGAGGGTGGATGGTGTGCGGCGCCATAGCCGTAGAGCGTTGCGATCCAACGCTTGCCATCCTGGGCGACCATAACGCTCCCGCGTGGGCGGCCCGGACCGGAGGAGTTGACGAATGCCTTGTCGGTGCCCAGCGCGCCGGGGACGACCCGCAAACGCCGGCTCGCGTAGACGATGTCTACGTGGACGCGCTCCTCGGCGGGTCGCCCGTAGCCCAGCGACTCCAGCCACTGCGGTACCCGCCCGCCGCGCCCCGAGGCTGCGACGATGAGCTCGGCTCGTCGCGTCCGCTCGCTCCCGCTGGCACTGTCGCGCGTCCTCACGCCGACGAGGTGGTCGCCGTCCATCACGAGACTCGCGACAGCGCATGCGTCACGGATCGTGACGTTCGCGATGGCGCGCACGCGGCGGCGTATGAGACCCTCGAGCAGTGGGCGCCCCGCAACCGCAAGGTCGCCGACACGCGCCCGAGCCAGCACATGGCCGGCTAACGCAAACCGGGTCTCCTCCGTAAGGCGCAACCCCTCTGCGCCGGCCGACAACACCTCCTCTCGCCAACCCGGGAACAATCGCGCTAGAGCCTGCTCGCCTGCGAGGTGCACGCCATGGAAGTGGTGGCCTTGTGGGATCGAGCGGCGGTTGGCATCCAGCGCGGTAGGCAAAAGGTCGCGGTCCACGATCGTGACGCGAGCGTAGAAATCAGACAGCACTCGTGCACACAGCAGGCCCGCGACGCTCGCGCCGATCACGAGCGCGTGCTCACCAATAGCAGGCGCGCGACCACCGTCGGCCGCCGAGGACTGCCTCACAGCAGAGCGTGTCACGGGGCCTCCTGTCGATAATCAGCGGTGTTGGACATCGCCGTGATGCCTCCGAGGAGCGCGTGCGCCGCTCGGTTGTAGTCGATCTCCTGCGCGGTGTCGTTCATACGGACGTTGTCCCGGCCTGTGTAGAACTTTGTAGGTGGCGGTCCTCCCGCCTCGTCCGGTCCCGCTGGGACCGTGGCGAGTGCGAACAAGTCCATCGAGACGAGGAGAACCGCCATGAGGAACCGTAGAGCAGCAGCAGGTCGCCACGGCTGAGCTCGAGCTGCCGCCCGGCGTGCAGGTCGCGTTGGGAGAGCTCGTGAACGCCGCGAAGGACGGGCTGCTGGCGTTGAGTGTCGGTGTTGGCCTGGGCGTGCTGAGCACGCTGATGGAGAGGAAGTGTCCGAGGTCGTCGGGCCGAAGGGCTGCCATGACGCCGATCGCACGGCGGTCCGTCACGGTCACACCGGCGGCGAGGTCACGCTCGGTGGCCGGCGCGTCGCGATGCCGCGTCCACGCGTGCGGTCGGTTGACGATGAGGAGATCGAGCTTGCGACGTACGCGCATTTCGCCGATCGCGACCCGCTGACGCGCGTGGTGCTCGAGCAGATGCTCGCCGGCGTCAGCACCCGCCGTTTGAGCGCACCCGCGATCCGGTCGGCGAGGAGGTAGCCGCTGGGGAGCGTTCGGCGAGCAAGAGCGCCGCGAGCCGGGCGTTCGTCGGCAGGACCGGCGAGCACTTGCAGGCGCTGATGTCACGCTCGCTGGCCGACATCCGCCTCGCGGCGTTGATGCTCGACGGGATCGATCTGAAGGGCCGCTGCTGCGTCGTCGCCTTGGGCGTCAGCAGCGACGGCGTGAAAGTGCCGCTCGGGCTGTGGGACGGCTCGACGGAGAACAAGACGATCACCGTCGCGTTGCTCGCAGATCTCGTCGACCGGGCCTGGACGTCGAGCAGGGCGTGCTCGTCGTCCTGGATGGCGGCAAGGCGCTCAGAGCTGCGGTCAACGACGTCTTCGGCGCGGTGCCCGTGCATCGCTGTGTGCGCCACTATGCCGACTCGTGCGTTATGCCGATACGCGCGAGAAGGGCCTGCAAATCGATGGGTCGCGGGCGCGTGGGGTCGGCATAATCAGAGCGTCTGCAGGAACGCCAGGATCGTGTCGGGTGGGCGGTAGCGGCCGGGTTTGGTGCCGGCGGGGCGGTGCGGGCGAGTGCTTTGTCCTTGAGCGCGAGGTCGGCGTGCAGGTAGATCTGGGTCGTTTCGATCTGTTCGTGGCCGAGCCAGAGTGCGATTACCGAGGTGTCGACGCCGGCTTGCAGCAGCCGCATCGCGGCGGTATGCCTGAGCGACGTGCGGCGTGATCTTCTTGTCGGCCAGCGACGGGCACGCCGCGGCTGCGGTGGCGGCGTGTTTGGTGAGGCGGTGCTCGATCGCGTCGCGACTCAGGCGGCGGCCGGTTCGGGTAGCGAACAGCGGATCGTTGGGTTGTCCGGCGCGCTCGGCGAGCCAGACGCGGATGGCCGCGACGGTCTGGGAGGTCAGTGGCGTGATCCGCTGCTTGCGTCCCTTGCCCAGGCAGTTGACGTGCGCGCCGACGCCGAGTTGCGTGTCACGGCAGTCCAGGCCGGTCAGCTCGGAGGCGCGCAGGCCGGTCTGGGCGCCGAGCAGCAGCAGCGCGTGGTCGCGGCGTCCGGTCCAGGTGCTGCGGTCGGGGGCGGCGAGGAGCGCGTCGATCTCGGGTTCGGTGAGGAACGTGATCAGAGCGCTGTCGAAGCGCTTGGGCGGGATCGCCAGGACGCGCTGGATCGTGTCGGCGTGCTCGGGATGGCGCAGCGCGCAGTAGCGAAACAGTGAGCGGATCGCGGCCAGGCGGGCGTTGCGGGTGCGGACCGTGTTGTGGCGCTCGTGCTCGAGGTGATCGAGGAACGCGCCGATCAGCGAGGCGTCGAGGTCGTCGACGTCCAGATCGCTGGGCTGCTTGCCCAGGGTGGCGGTCGCGAACGTGAGCAGCAGCCTGAGGGTGTCGCGGTAGGCGGCGATCGTGTTCGGGCTGGCTTGGCGCTGACCGATCAGGCGGTCGGTGAACCAGGCCTGCAGCGTCGGGGCGAGCAGGCTCATCGCGCGCCGCCTTGCAGGTGCTGCTCAAGGCGCTCGCCGGCGATGCCCAGCAGTTCGGGGGCTGCCTGCAGGTACCAATACGTCGATCCGGGATGGACGTGGCCGAGGTAGGTCGACAGCAGCGGCAGTCTCGCGTTGACGTCGGCGCCGCTGCGGTAGGCGTCGAGCACGCTGCGGACCGCGAACGTGTGGCGGACGTCATGCAGCCTGGGCCGGCAGGTCGCCGATCGCGCCGGCAGGCCGGCGTGGTCAAGGAGTCCGGCGAACGTGTGCTGAACGGCGCAGTAGAGCAGCCTGGTGCCGGCGCTTGAGACGAACAGCGCCGCGGTCGGCTCGGTCGGCGTCGGCCGGTCGCCCCGGCGCAGGTAGCGGCTCAGCGCGTCGGTCGTGCTGGGGTGCAGCGGCAGCTGACGCGACTTGCCGAACTTGCTGTCGCGAACCGTCAGCAGCGCGTGCTGCATGTCGACGTCGTCGCGGTCCAGGCGGATCGTTTCGCCGATCCGCATGCCGGTCACGCTGAGCAGCCCGATCAGCGTGCGGTAGGTCGCCACGCGATGCGCTGTTCGCAGCATCTCGCTGGCGGCCATCAGCGCCAGGATCTCCTGCTCGGCGTAGATGTAGGGCGTGCGGCGCGAGGGCCGGTAGGCCAGCAGATCGGCCGGCGGCACCTCGCAGGCCGGGTCGATCGTGTGCAGATGCGCAGCGAACCCGCGAACCGTCGACAGCCGGTAAGACCACCAGCAACCACCGGCCCCGGCGGGCAGTGTCGCCCAGCGCAGCGCGAGATCGGTCGTGATCGTCGGCGCGCCCGCGGCATCGAGGAACTCAAGGAACTGCGCCAGCAGCTTGCCGGGGCGCACGAGCCTGTAGCCCAGTGCGCGACGGACCGCGAGGTAATCGGCCAGTGACTGCGCCAGCGCGCTCACGACGCGGCTCCCGGCCATGGGCGCGCGAGCTCGCGCAGCGCGTCGCGGTCGACCTTCGCGTAGATCGCCGTGGTCAGCGCCGAGCGGTGGCGCAGGACCTGGCCGATCTCGCTCAACGGCGATCCTGCGCGCAGCAGCTCCGTCGCGGCGGTGTGCCGCAGGCTGTGCGAACGTACCGCGCCCAGCCCGGCGCGCCGGGCAGCCGCGACGACGACCTGCCCCAGGCCCGCGCTGCTGAGGCCGCGGTGCGGTGCCTTCACACGGATGAACACCGAGCGATCCAGCGCGCTCGCGGGACGCCCGTGACGCAGATACGCGACGAGCGCGTCGCCGACATCCGCGGGCAGCGGCAACCGTTCAGACCGCCGACCCTTGCCTCTCACCACGATCTCGCCGGCCTGCCAGTCCAGATCCTCAAGCGTCAGGCCGGCCGCCTCCCCGGAGCGCAGCCCCAGCCGGATGAGGATCGTCAGGATCGCGTAGTCCCGACGACCAGTCGCGGTATCGCGGTCACAGCACGCGAGCAGTCGCGTGACCTGTTCGGGCTCCTGTGCACGCGGCAGACCGCTCAGCCGCCACGACGCGACCGACGGCACCGCCCCCACCAGCGACATCGCGATGTCACCGTCGAGATGCAGGAACCCCAGCAGCGACCGCAGCGCAGTCACCGTCAGCTTCGCCGACCCACGCGGCCGGCCCGGGCAGTACGCAACCACGAACGCCGTCACATCCCGCGCGGTCAACTGCTCCAAGCGCAACCCGCCACTTGCCTCGCGGTCGGCCAGGAACGGCCGGACGGCGTGCCGGTAGTCCACCGCCGTCCCCTCGACCAAGCCGCGCTCCACCGTCAGGTAGACGCCGAAGCGCGCCAACAGCACCTCGGTTGGCGAGGCCGGCTCCTGAAGCACCGCTCCGGGAGCGGCCCCGATCGCGCGCAGGTGGCTCAGCATCGGATCGATCGCCCTGACCGACAGATAGTCCCGATAGCCAGCCTCGCGGCGCACCATCAGGAAGCGCCCGACCGCTTCCGCGGTCAGATCCTGCGAACCGAGCTCCTCGGACTCCAGCCAGCGGCTGACGTGCGCCAGCAGCCGCACCTGCTGCGCGGCGGACGCCGGCGTGTATCCCAGATCCCGCAGCTCCGCGGCGAACCCAGGCGCGAACGACTCAAGCGGGCCGCACACCCGCACCCTCGACGAGTCTCCCATGACGCTCCCCTCTTGATGTTGGAGAGCCGAGCCTCACCCCTGGCCAACGCCGACGCCGCTGGATTATGCCGACCTCACGCGCCCGCGACCCATCGATTTGCAGGCCCTTCTCGCGCGCATCGGCATAACGCACGAGTCGGCATAGTGACGGATGCAGCGCTGGACAGGCACGCGGCCGAAGACGGCATCGACCGCGGCCCGCAACGCTTTGCCGCCGTCGAGCACGACGAGGACGCCCTGATCGCAGTCCAAGCCACGCTCGACGAGATCGGCGAGCAACTCGACGCAGACGCGCTTGTTCTCCGTCGAGCCATCCCACAACCCCAGCGGAACCTTGACGCCGTCGGTCGTGACGCCCAAGGCGACGATGCAGCAACGGCCCTTCAGCTCGAGGCCGTCGAGCATCAACGCCCCGAGGCGAACGTCCTCAAGCGACCGTGCCATCAGCGCGCGCAGATGCTCGCCGGTGCGCCCGATGAACTCGCGGCTGACCGCGCTCTTGCTCGCCGAGCGCTCGGCGTCGACGACATCCTGTCCGACCGGCTCACGCGTCCTGGCGAAGCGGCGCGTGGAGACGCCGGCGAGCATCTGCTCGAGCACGACCCTGGTCAGCGGATCGCGGTCGGCGAAGTGCGCGTAGGTGCTCATCGCGACCTCACCGCCGCCGTCGGTCGCGCGCACACGCGGACGCTTGACCGGTACCCGGCGACCGCCGAGCGTCACGCTGCCGTCCTCATGGCCGTGACGCACCGCGACACGGTCGGCGTCGTGGCGGCCCTTCGGCCCGACGACCTCATCGACCTCCTCGGCCATCAACTCGTTCAACACGCCCAGCCCGACGCCGACCGACAGCGCCAGCAGCCCTTCTTTCGCCGCGCCGGCCAGCTCGCCCAGCGCCTCCTGCACGCGCTCGGGCAGCGCGTCGAACGTCCTCTCGCCGATCTCGTCGGCATCGTGCTCTACGGTCCTCATGGCGGTCCCTTCGTCTCGATGGACTTGTCTCGCAACTCGCCACGCTGCCAGCAGCAGCGGACGAGGCGATCGGACCGCCACCTCAAGTTCTACGAGCTACGGGACAACCTCCTTCGCCGGGCGGTTTGCGTCGAACGCGGCCTTCACGGCCGACGTCTCGAGGCCGAGCTCCTTGGCGATCGCGGCGTACATCGCCGTCTCGCGCGCCGCGTGGCCGGTCTGGTGCGCGGCGTCGATCTTGTCGAACGCGGCCTTGACGGTCGTCTCGTCGATCTCGAGGCCGGTCGCGAGCGCCGCGATGAGCTTCGCGTGATCGGGCTTGGCGGGCTTCGCGCCCTTCGCCGGCCGCGTGCCGGCGGCCGGCTTGGCCGGGCGGTTGGCGTCGAGGATCGCCGTGACCTTGGCGACGTCGGCGCCGAGGGCCGTCGCAAGCTCGGTCGCCATCCCGTCGCCCTTCGGCTTCGAGCCGGTCGGCTTCGCGGGCCTCGAGGCGTCCATCGCGGCCTTCAGCTGCGCGCTCGTCACGCCGAGCGTCTTGGCGATCGCGGCGAGCTGGGTGGTGGCCATCGGGCCGCCGCGGTGCTTGCCGCCTGGACGAGCAGACGACGAGCTCTTGGTGGCCGACGAGCTGGTAGCGGCCTGCGCGGCGCTGAAGCCGCCGGCGCCGAGCAGTGCGACGGCGGAGACGGTGGCGGTGATCTTCTGAAAGCGGGACATGGGGCTCCTTCGAGGTCTTGACGGGCCACGTGCCCGCCGGTGAGAGCACCATCGATCACGAGCCCGGGCGGATCCCGGGTGCGGGCTGGGACTTTCCGGGGTACGTGCGGCGAATCACACCCGGGCGACGCTCGGTCGTGCACAGTGATCGCATGAGCCCGTCCACTACATACGCCCCCGAGATCGCCGAGCGGCTGCGGCTGCTGTACGCCGAGCGGGCCGTGGCCGAGCGCGAGGGCCTGGGGTCCAACCGCCGCTACATGGACGACCTCGAGCGAGAGATCGACGGCTGCCGCGACGCCTACGTCGGCGCGGCCGTGACCGAGATCGCCGTCCTGCGCGGCGAGCTCGGCGGCCGGCTCTCCGGCTGATCGCCGGTCAGGACGCCCGGCCCTCGTCGCCTGCGAGGCGTCCGCCGCGCACCGTCGCGGCGAGCACGAGCGTGGCGGCGACGAGGATCAGGTCCTTGATGACGTACTGGCCCTCGAGCGTCGGCGCGTGGTGCGGGCCGTCGAACAGCCGCGGGGCGAGCACGACGAGCGGCGCCATGATCCCGACGAGCAGCGACCCGAGCAGGTAGATCACGCCGCGCATCGCACGGCCGGCGATGAGCCACACGCCGACCACGCACTCGAGCACGCCGACGACCGCGACCGCGAGCGCGCCCGGGACGAGCCCGAACGTGAGGACGTCGACCGTCGCCTTGACGAGGCTCTCGGCCGGGCTGACGCCGGGGAACAGCTTCAGCGCCCCGAACGTGAGGAACACGAAGCCGAGGCTCAGGCGCAGCAGCGCGATGCTGTGCGCGACCAGCCAGCGGTGGGCGGCGACATCGAGCTGCTCTGCGCGCGCCCGGATCCGCGCGGCGGGCGCGGCGCGGGTGCGGTAGTCGAGTGCAGCATCGCCGTGCGCGACGAGGCGCAGCTGCACGAAGTGCTCACCGGTGTTCACTGATGGAGTCGTCTGAGGCTGGAGCATTGGGATTCCTAGGCGCTTGGGGGCATGGCTGACGCCGGCGGGCGGCCAGCGTGTTCAGGGAAGGAGTGCTCACCCCCCTGCGCCGATACGGCTATCGCTCACTGTGTGATCACAGTCACGCGGCCACGCGGACGTGTGAACGGGCGCGACCCAAACGCGAAATTTATTGTATTTCTGGAGCGTCGAGCGGCCTCCATGGACATGAAAGCCGCATCCGCGGCCATGCCCAACGCAGAGGGGACCATTTCAGATGGCCGTTCATCAGACGCCCGACTACGCCGGGACTCGGCACCCAGCGCAGGGACGAGTACTCGGGAACATCGCGCATGGAGGTCACGTGCTCGATCCGGCCGCCACCGCCGCCGCGCCGAAGGACCTCGTCGCGCAGAACACCGGGATCACGACCGCCGCGGCTGCCGGCCTCGTCGGGGCGACCGAGCACACCACGCCCTTCGACTACCTCTTCGACGGCCTGGCGGAGATCTGGCCGGCGGCGCATCTACCCAACGACGACCCGGCGGCGACCGTCGCGGCACTTCAGGCGCTGGGCTCGGCGATGGTCGAGGACCAGCTTCCCGCCGATCCGCTCACGCAGCCCGAGAACTCGATCATCCCGCCGGTCTACACCTACTGGGGTCAGTTCATCGATCACGACATGACGGCGAACACCGACCGCGACACCGTGGCCGTCAGCGACATCACCGCGTCGCCGTTCGTCCCGCGCGATCCGGACTTCGTCCGCGAGCACCTCGGGAACCTGCGCCACCCGGCGCTGAACCTCGACTCGCTCTACGGCGACGGGCCGACCTTCGACCCGGCGGCGCCGACGACGGCGGCCCGCCTGTACGACGGCATCAAGTTCCACGTCGGCCCGATCTCCCTGACCCGCACGGACGACCCGACGAAGACGATCGGCGGCGACCCGATCGCCCCGGCCGGCGACCTCGAGCACGACCTTCCGCGCGACGACATCCCGGCGACGGCGACCGAGCCGGCCAAGATCGGCGTGGCGCGGATCGCCGACGGGCGCAACGACGAGAACCTCATCATCGCGCAGCTTCACACGGCGTTCCTGCGCTTTCACAACAACGTCGTCGACTGGGTGAAGGCCAACGAGGCCCAGCATGCCGGCGACGCGGCGATCTTCGCGCGCGCCCGTCAGCTCGTGCAGTACCACTACCAGTGGCTCGTCATCAACGACTTCCTGGCGACGATCACCGCCACCGGCGTCGCCGATCAGGTCCTCTACAGCGACGAGCACCTGTTCGATCCCGAGTGCGACGACATCTACATGCCGCTCGAGTACTCCGTCGCGGCCTACCGCTTCGGCCACAGCATGGTGCGCGGCGCGTACGACTACAACCGCAACTTCGGGCGGCCCGGCAAGCTCATCCCGAACGCGTCGTTCTCGCTGCTGTTCCGCTTCACCGGCAAGGCGTCGCCGCCGTTCATCGGCCAGACGCACACCCTGCCGTTCAACTGGGTGATCGAGTGGGACAACTTCGTCGACAAGGGGTCGGCCGTCGCCGATCACTTCGCCCGCAAGATCGACACGCGCCTCGCGCCGGCCCTGCGCGACCTCAACAACGAGGGCAACGACGTGACCGGGATCGTGCAGCAGATCCAGAAGCGGCTCGCCGTCCGCAACCTGATGCGCGGCTACCTGCTCGGCATCCCGACCGGTCAGAAGATCGCCGAGCAGCTCGGCATCGCGCCCCTGACCCCGGCCGAGCTGCAGCACGGCAACAGCGCCGGCATCAACGACGCCCTGGCGCAGGGCGGGTTCCTCGAGAAGACGCCGCTCTGGTACTACGTCCTCAAGGAGGCGGAGGTCCACGCGAACGGCAACTCGCTCGGCGAGCTGGGCAGCCGGATCGTCTGCGAGACGATCATCGGGCAGATCCGGATCGACCCGGACTCCTACCTCAACGCGACGGGTGGCTGGACGCCGCACGACGGCGTCAAGCTCCCGAACGGCGCGCCGATCGTCTCGATCGGCGACCTGCTGAGGTTCGCGAAGGTGCTCGCCTAGATGTCGCGGGGCCGGGCGCGCCGTGAGCGCGCTCGGTCCGGGACGCGCGCCGTCAGCGCGTGAGCATCCGCTCGAGCAGCACGTCGGGGTGCAGGCCCTCGAAGCGGTTGAGCATGAAGTCGCTCGTGAAGAGCGCCATGAACGTGCCGTCTGAGCGGTACAGGATGTCGGCGTGGCGGCTTTGGCGCAGCACCTCGGCGCCCTGCTTGTCGGTGCGCCGCGCGAGCGTCCAGTTCGTCGGGTCCAGGCCGACCTCGACGCCGAACTCGTGCTGCAGGCGCGCCGTCGCGACCTCGAACTGCAGCGGGCCGACGGCGGCGAGCACCGGCGCGGGGTCGGCGCCGGGGTCTCTGCGCAGCAGGTGCACGACGCCCTCCTCGGCGAGCTGCTCGAGGCCGCGGTGAAACTGCTTGTGGCGGGTCGCGTCGCGGTTTCTGACCGTCACGAAGTGCTCGGGCGCGAGCGTCGGGATCGGCGGGAACTCGACGGGCTCGTCGAGGTACAGCGTGTCGCCGACGCGCAGGTCGGCGGCGTTGATGACGCCGACGACGTCGCCGGGGAAGGCCTCGTCGAGCACGACGCGGTCGTCGCCGAAGACCTCGTGGGCATGCGCGAGCGTGAACGGCTTGCCGGTGCGGGCGTTGCACACCTTCATCCCGCGCTCGAAGCGCCCCGACGCGACGCGCAGGAACGCGACGCGATCGCGGTGGCGCGGGTCCATGTTCGCCTGGACCTTGAACACGAGCCCCGCGAACGGCGCGTCGACCGAGCGCGGCGCGCCGTCGACGTCGTCGCGCGCCCGCGGCGACGGGGCCAGCGTCTGCAGCGCGTCGAGCAGCAGGCCGACGCCGAAGTTCGAGACGGCCGATCCGAAGAACACCGGCGTCGCCTTGCCGTTGGCGAACTCGTCCGCGTCGAGCGTGCCGCCCGCGCCGTCGAGCAGCTCGAGCTCGTCGGCCGCGGTCGCCCAGGCGTCGCCCTCGCGGATCGCCGCCTGCGCGGCGGTCATGAGCTCCTCGGGCGCGCGCCTGGCGCCACCGGCCGTGCGGGTGAAGCGGTGGAACGTGCCGGTGCTGCGATCGACGACGCCGCGGAAGTCGCCGGGGATCCCCACCGGCCACGTCGCGGCGACCGGCGTCAGCCCGAGCACCGACTCGATGTGGTCGATCATCTCGAGCGGGTCGAGGCCGGGACGGTCGTACTTGTTGACGAACGTGATCAGCGGGATGTTGCGCGCCTGCGCGACCTCGAACAGGCGCAGCGTCTGAGGCTCGACGCCCTTTGCCGCGTCGAGCAGCATGACCGCGCAGTCCGCGGCCGCGAGCACGCGCAGCGTGTCCTCGGAGAAGTCCTTGTGGCCGGGGGTGTCGAGGAGGTTGAAGACCGTGCCCTCGTGCTCGAAGCGCAGCACGGTGCTCGTCACGGAGATCCCGCGGCGGCGCTCGATGTCCATCCAGTCCGAGGTCGTCGAGCGGCGGCTGCGACGGCCCTGTACGGCGCCGGCGACCTCGATCGCCTCGGAGTACAGCAGGAGCTTCTCGGTGAGCGTCGTCTTGCCGGCGTCCGGATGCGAGATGATCGCGAACGTCCGGCGGCGCGCGGCCTCGGCCGCCACCGTGCTCATGGGAGTCGTGGTGACGGTCATCGCTGCGATCGAGGGTAGCGGCGCCGTGTGGGGAGCGCCCGGCCCGGGTAGGTCCCGCCGCAATGGGCGTTGCTCCGCATCCCGGAGTCGCTCGGGCGGGGGCGAGCTTCGAGCTCGATCGGCTTGAGCTCGACGAGGGACGACTGATCGTTCGCGGCTGGTGGACGGGCCTGCGCGGCGTGCGCTTCGTGCGGCCGGGGCTCGTCTTCGACGGGCGTCGCGTGCTCGCGACGCTCGAGCACAAGCCGTGGGCCGTCGCTGCCGACGGTGGCTGGACCGCCGCGTTCCCGTGGAAGCGCGGGCTGGACGTCGAGGGCGTGACGCTCGTCGTCGCGCCGAGCGTCGAGGTGCCGCTCGACCGCGACACCGCCACGATCCCCGCCGATCCTCCCGCCGAGGGGCGGTCGTTTGCGCCCGTGACCGGCACCCTGCCCGCCGCTCCGGAGACAGTCGTGCGCGACGTGACGCTGCGCGACGAGCTCGACGGCGTCGAAAGCCAGCTTGACGCGATGCACGCCGAGCTGCGCGACGCCCGTGCCGCGGCCGCCGAGCACGAGGCGCGCTGCCGCGACCTCGAGCAGTCCGTCGCGCGGGAACGGCGCGCCTCGTACGACGCGAAGGACGCCGACGACGATCTCGTCCGCGCCCACGCGATGGCCGTCCTCGACCGCGATCGCGCGCTCGCGCAGCACGCCGAGGCCGTCAAGGACCGCGAGGCCGCGGTCCGGGCGCGCACGCGGATGGAGCGCCAGCGCGACGCGGCGCTCGCCGAGCGCGAGGACGCGGAGAGCCGCCGCGCCGAGGCGCTCGCCGACCGCGACACGATCCGCGAGCAGCGCGACGAGCTGCTGCTCGCACATCAGGCGCTGCAGGCGCAACTGCATGCCGAGTGGGGCGACGCGGATCGCACGAAACCGGTCGCGGTCGCCGACGAGTCGACCGAGGCGTTGCGCCCACCCGCTCCCTCCCGCCGCGCGCGCCGGCAGCCGACCGTGGCCGAGGCCGCTTCGCCCGCGCCGCCGGATGACGCGTCCCTTCGGGAGGAGCCGCTCGGCGTGCGCAAGATCCCGCGCGCGCGGACGGTCGCCGCGAGCCTGCACCGGTCCCAGCGCGAGCGCGACCACGTCGTCACGCGCTATGACATGTGGGCGGTCCGGATCCTCGGATCGGTCGCCGCCCTGGCCTTCATCTCGCTGCTCGTGATGATCCTGAAGGCGTTCTTCGTCTTCTGACGGCGCCCGCGGGCGCCGTGGCCGCTAGCGCTTCGGAGCCTTCACCGTGAACGTCGGCGAAAACGTCTGGCTGCCGATGGTGATCTTCGCCTTGACCTTCAGGGTCTTGAGCTTGCGCACGGCGTTGCGCGACTTCTGCGACGGCTTGAAGACGAGCGTCACCTTGCCGCTGGACGGCACCTTGAAGGTCTTCGTCCCCAGCGTGATGAACTTGCCCTTCTTCTTCACGGCGCTCGCGAGCGAGACCTTCCCAGAGCCGGACTTCGGGCTGACCTTGAACGACAGCGTCAGCCGGCCCTTGGAGGTGATCCGCACCTGCTTGGGCAGTCCGCTCACGGTGTGCTTCGTCGCGGGCGGTGGCGGGGGTGGCGCCACGGGTGGCGGGGGCGGTGGCGCCACGGGCGGCGGGGGCGGCGCGACCGCGGGCGCCACGGTCGCGAACGTCGCGTCGGGCGTCAGCGCGACGACGGTGCCCGCCCGCCGCGCGACGAGCCGGTAGTGATAGGTCGTGCCTGCGGCGAGCCCGCCGAGGTCGGCGCTGCGCGCGGCCGCGCCGCTGCCGGCCGTCGCGGTGCTGGCGCCGGCGGTGAGGCCGTATGCGGTCGTGGTTCCCCACTGAAACTCGAAGTCCGTGTTCGCGGTCGTCGGATCGACCGTGCCGTTGAGCGTCGCCGACGAGGTCGTCAGCGCCGTCGCGGGCGCGGTCGCGAGCTCGGCCGGCGCCGGGGCGGTCGTCGCGCACGCCGGCGGCCCGAGCAGGCTCTGGATGCTGACCGCCGTCAACGAGCCGCTGTCCGGGGTGGCGGCGTCGTAGACGCGCAGCTTCCAGGCGCCGCTCTGCGCGTGCCCGGTGAGCTTCGCGAGCGGCTCGTCGGGCCTGAACGTGCCGGCGAGCGGCGGTAGCAACGTCGTCGGGGCAGGTAGATCCTGGATCCCCGCCGGTGCGGCGTCGTCGAAGACGACGGCATTCAGCCCGGCGTTGGCAGACCCGAACTGGCCATGGCCGGGGCGCTCGAACAGCTCGATCGAGGTCCCATCCGGCGCCGTGAGGCGCGCCGCGAGATCGCCGAGGAAGCTGTGCGTGAGCGAGACGGTCACCCGCAGGCGCTCGACCGTGCCGGGGTCGGGCACGGTCACGGTCGCCGTGGGGCCGGGGAGCGTCGCGTCGGGGATCGCGAGCGGCAGGCCGGTCGCGGCGTAGGTCGTGCCGGTGCGCGTTCCGAGATCCAGCGTCAGCGGGAGCACGGCGTCGCCCTGGTCGGCGTGGACGGCGAGGCTCAACGCGACGATCGTGGCGCACGGCAGCGACGCCGGCAGCGTGATCGCGAACGGGATGTCGCCGGTGTCGACCGCCTTGACGGCGAGGTTGGGGTACGCGACGGTCGGCTGCCCGACGGTGACGCCGGGCGTCGTCGAGGACAGCGTCGCGGTGACGTTCGTCAGCTGCGTCGCGGTCGTGTTGCGCACGGCGATGCGCAGCAGTGCGGTCTCTCCGCTCTCGGCGATCGAGTCGCCGTCGCCAAGCGGGGCCGGGTCGGTCACGATCGGCGCCGCGGCGGTCGTGATCGACGCCGGCGGCAGGTCGAACGCCGCCCTGCCGCGCGTGGACTCGGCGCTCGAGACCTGCGCGCTGTAGCCCATGCCGCGCGTCGCGAACACCGCCCAGATCTGGGCGTTGCGCGTCCCGCCGGTGACCTGGTCGGCCAGGAGGATCGCGTCGCGCTCGTCGAGGAACGACGGGTTCGCCGGCGACAGGCGCATCGCCTCGGTCACGAGGCCGCGCGTGACGGTGGCGCCGAGCGCCTTGCGCAGGTCCCACAGCGTCTCCGCCCAGAGCTCGCCCTCGTCGTGGACTTCGAAGCGCGAGAAGCGATCCGCCCCGACGGTGCCGTAGTCGCCGATCGCGCCCATGTCTCCGAAGTCCCAGCCGCCGGCGCCGACGGACGGGACCGTGGGCTTGCCCGGGCACTTGGTCGCGTTCGCGGAGCCGACGGAGCAGTCGATGGCGTTGCGCCGGATGCCCGTGTCGACGTTGTTCGTCGAGTACTCGCCCGCGGCGAGCTCTCCGTCGGCCGCGGTGTCGGCGATGTAACCCTGCGCCACGAGGTAGTCGAACGCGTAGAAGTCGCTCCATCCCTCGCCCATCCCGCGCGACTGGCGCTCGCTCAGCCCACCGCCGAGGCCGTTGTTGACCAGCCGGTTCGACAGGCCGTGGGTGTACTCGTGGTAGACGACCGCCGCGTCGTCGCCCGAGTTCACGATCGGGTTGGTGAAGAGGTACATCTGCATGCGCGGGCTCATGCCGTCGGCGGGCGTCGCCATGTTCGCGTTGTTGAAGGCACTCACGTCGTCGGCCTCGGCGTTGAGCTGGTCGTTGCCGCCGACGCCGCCGATCTCGAAGTTGTGCGACGCGTTCGTGAAGCCGATCGGCGCCGCGGCGAGCCAGTCGTGGAAGGTGTTGACGAAGTAGAAGAGCTGCGTCGTCGTCTGCTTGCGGTTGATCGGCTCGTCCGCCCGGGTCGCCGCGGTGCCGCTCCACGTGCAGATCGACGTGAAGCTCGACGCGACGCCGGGGCCGGCGCACGCGACGCTTGTCTGCGGATAGACCCAGTCAGTGCCGGCGCTCGGCGGGATGTCTTCGCCCGCGTTGAAGCCGTTCGGCGTGCCGACGTCCGCGTACGCGTGGGCGTTGCGGCCGTCGAGCTTGTTCGGCGTGGTGAGCGTGGAGCGATTCATCCACTGCGGGTCGGCGGCCAGGTCGACGGTGTGGGCGACGCCGCTCGGCCCGGTCGCGCCGGGGTGGTAGTCGTAGACGCTCGCGTTGCTGACGAAGCTCGTCAGCGAATGGCGCGCGAGGACCCTGCCGGTGGCGGCGTCGACGACCTCGTCGTAGACGTACGGGTCGTCGCCCGCGACGGTCAGGCGCCAGGCGAGGCGGTCGCCGTCCTTGTCTGCGAAGGCGACGAGGCGCGCGGTGTCGCCGTTTGAGAACTTCGTCGCGCGGTCGGTGGCTTGCGCGCTGCTCGCGGCGGGTGCGGAGGCCGCTGCGCCGACGTCGCGCTGCGCTGTGGCGAGCGCTTCCGTGGCCGTGAGCGCGGGGGTCGTGGTCGCGACGTCGAGGTCGTGCACGAGCGAGCCGGTGACGTTGACGATCCGCCCGTCCTTGGCGACGTTGACCGTGAGCAGGCTGTCGTAGGAGTCCAGGCCGCGGCTCGTCTGCTGCCAGGTGAGGTGGGTGACGCCGTTGGGCGACGTGTAGCGCGCGGCCAGGCGCAGCGCGGCGAGGTCGGCGCCGTCGACGCCGAAGAGCTCGGTGCGATCGCGGACGAAGTCGAGCGCGATGCTCGCGGCGTCGCCGCGTGCGGGAGCGCTCAGCAGCGCGTCGGTCCGGCCGAGCGAGCGGATGGCGCCGCCGGTGCGGTCGGCGTCGACGGCCGCGCCGCCGGCGCGCTTCTGGAACGCGTCGCGGGCGTCCTGCGTGCGCTGCGCGACCTTCGCGACGTCCTGCTTGCGGACGTCGAGCTCCGGCTTGCCCTGCGGCTGCGCCTGCGCGGCGAGGGCCGTGCCGGGCGTCGTGAGCAGAACGGTCAGCAGTGCACCCGTGAGCAGCCGCCGGCCATCCCGTGCGTTCCCCTGCATCCCGCCCCCGCCTCCCTGGCCGCTGAACAGTGCCGTTCAGCGGAACTCTACGAGGGCCCCCGGGGTCCCGTCAACGGTGGTCGGGGCGGGTATTCAGGCAATGCTCTTGGTCGCGAGCAGCGCGAGGCAGACCGCGACCTCGGCGATCGCGATCGTCGCGCCGAGCGTGTCGCCCGTGCGCCCGCCGAGCGAGGCGCGCGCCCATGCCGTGGCGGCGAGCGCGACGACGGCTCCGGCGGCGAGTGCGGCGAGCCCGCTGGCCGGGCCGGCGACGAGGATCGCTGCCGTCGTCGTCGCGACGGCGGCGACGGCGATCGCTCGGCTACCCGGGATGAACCCGGCGCCGAGGCCGTCGGTGCGCGCGGGCGGCGTGGCGGCGGCGTGCACGAGCGCGGCGGTGCGCGCGATCACCGCGGCGACGACCAGCGCCCGCAGGGCGTCCTCGTCGTCGAGCCGCGCGAGCGTGGTCGTCAGCAGCAGGCCCCAGATCAGCAGCGCGAGCGTCCCGAAGACGCCGGTGGCCGGGTCGCGCATGACCGCGAGCCGGCGCTCGCGGTCGCCGCGCACGCCGAGGCCGTCGGCGCAGTCGGCCAGGCCGTCCTGGTGCAGCGCGCCCGTGACGCCGACGAGGACGGCGAGCGCGAGGACCGACGCGACGGTGCGCCCGAAGAGCGGCTCGGCGGCGTAGCGCGTCGCGCCGGCGAGGGCGCCGACGAGCGCTCCGACGACCGGAAACCAGGCGGCGGCGGCGCGCAGGCCGGGGTCGTCGCCGCGCGGTCGTACCGGGAGGACCGTGAGGAAGCAGACGGCGTGCGCGGCGCCGCCGGCCGCGCGGCGAAGGGGTGAGGTGCGTCGTCCGGCGGCGCCGCGCCCGGTTGTGTCATGCCCCGTCGTCACGGGCTCGGTGCGAGCGCTTCGTCGTCGACGCCCGGCGGGGTCGGCGGGCGCTCGAGGTGATCCGGCACGGGCAAGGGCGCAAGACTAGAGCCGAGCGGTAGCATCACGGCCGTCAAGCGTGGCGGTGCGAGGAACCCGGTGAGAGTCCGGGACGGTCGCGCCACTGTGACCGGGGGGCTCGCCTTCCGGAAAGCCAGGAACTCGTCCGCCGCGAGCCCTTCCAGTTCGGGACGCCAGATCCCGTGGAGGTATCGAGATGGTCGCGGGAGTCGCAGCAGGTCGGATCCCCGGTTGGGATCGCACGTTCCCGTGAGGCGCCTGCTCCTAGTCCGCCACGCCGCGACGAGCGCCACGCGTAGCGCCGCGTTTCCGGCGGACGAGGCGCTCGACTCGCGCGCGCGCTGTGAAGCTGCCGGGCTGGCCGCGCGCCTGCCGTCGCGCTTCGAGACGCTGAGCAGCCCGGCCCGGCGCTGCGTGCGAGACGGCGGCCGCCGCCGGGCTGGCCGCGCCGCGCATCGAGCCGTCGCTCGCGGAGTGCGACTTCGGCGCCTGGGCGGGCCGATCGCTGGCCGACGTCCACGCGGCAGATCCGCAAGCTGCGGGCGCCTGGATGTCCGATCCCGGCGCGTGCCCACACGGTGGGGAGTCGCTCGCCGCGTTCGCGACGCGAGTGGGCTGCTGGCTCGACGAGCAGGCGAGCCTGGACGGCGCCGCCGTCGCGATCACCCACGGGGGCGTCGTGAAGGCCGCGGTGGTGCAGGCGCTCGGCGCGCCGCTCGACGCGTTCTGGCGCATCGACTGCGCGCCGCTGTCGATCACCGAGCTGCATGCCCACGACGGCCGCTGGTCGCTGACGCGCCTGAACGACGTCGCGCCGAAGGTCTTGTCGAATATGACCCGCTATACGGGCACAATTCGACAAGACCGCGCCGGGCGAGCGGCGGTCGTGCGCGAGGGGCGGTCGTGAGCGCGCTCGTCGGAGGATACGCGGCGGACGTGCTCTTCGGCGACCCGCGTCGCTGGCATCCGGTCGCGGGCTTCGGGAACGTCGCGCTCGCGGTCGAGCGGGCGACGTACAAGCCGACCCGGCTGCGCGGGACGCTGCACGCGGCCGGGCTCGTCTTGGTGGCGGCGGCGGCGGGGGAGCTGCTCGCGCGCGGCGCGGGCCAGGTTGGCGGGGGGCGCGGCGAGCTGCGTGCACGCGGCGACGCGGGCCGCGGCGAGCCTGGCGCGATGGCCGGTGTCGGCCTCGGCGAGTTGCGTGCGCGCGGCGACGCGGGCCGCGGCGGGCCTGGCGCGATGGCCGGTGTCGGCCTGCGGCGAGTTGCGTGCGCGCGGCGACGCGGGCCGCGGCGTGGCGCTCGCCGCGATCACCTGGGCGGCGCTCGGCGGGCGCTCGCTCGCCCGCGAGGCGCTGCGGCTTGCCGGCTTCGTCGAGCGCGACGACCTCGAGGGCGCGCGCGCGGCGCTGCCGTCGCTCTGCGGGCGCGATCCCGCGGGGCTCGGCGCGCCACAGCTCTGCCGCGCCGCCGTGGAGTCGGTCGCCGAGAACACGAGCGACGCCGTCGTGGGCGCGCTCGTGTGGGGCGCGGTCGCCGGGCCCGCGGGGGTCGCCGCGTACCGTGCCGCGAACACGCTCGACGCGATGGTGGGGCATCGCAGCGAGCGCTACGAAGCCTATGGCTGGGCGGCCGCCCGCCTCGACGACGTGCTGAGCTGGCCCGCCGCACGGGCCACCGCGGCGCTCACCGCGCTGTGCGCGCCGGTCGTCGGAGGCTCGCCGCGCGCGACGTGGCGCACGGTGCGCGCGGACGGCGCCGCGCACCCGAGTCCCAACGCGGGCCGCGCCGAGGCGGCGTTCGCGGGCGCGCTCGGCGTGCGGCTCGGCGGGCCGCTGACGTACCGCGGCGTCGCGGAGCTTCGGCCCGCGCTCGGCAGCGGCCGCCCGCCGGGCTGCGAGGACATCCGCCGGGCCGCCCGGCTCTCGCGCGCGGTCGGCGTGGCCGCGGCGTGCGTGTGCGCGGCTTCGCGCGCGGCGCTCACGCGCTGGGCGGCGGCGAAGGCTCCGGCGGCGGCCGGCACCGGCACGGCCTCCCGCCGCGCACGGCGACGCGCCCCGGCGGGCCTTGGCGCGGCGGCGCGGGGCGCGCGGCGACGCGCCCCGGCGGGCCTTGGCGCGGCGGCGCGCGGCGCCCGGCGCAGCGCCCCCACGGGCCTCGGCGCCTTCCCGACGCGCGCGCCTCGGCGGAGGGCTTCGCGATGAAGGGCGCGATGCTCGTCTGCGGCACGCACTCCGACGCGGGCAAGTCGGTCGTCACCGCCGGGATCTGCCGCTGGCTGCATCGCCAGGGCGTCAGCGTCGCGCCGTTCAAGGCGCAGAACATGGCGCTGAACTCCGTCGTGGCTCGCGACGGCAGCGAGATCGGGCGCGCGCAGGCGGTGCAGGCGGCGGCCGCCGGCATCGAGCCCGAGGCCGCGATGAACCCGATCCTGATCAAGCCGTCGGGCGAGCGCCACAGCCAGGTCATCGTCATGGGCAAGCCCTACGCGGACGCGAGCGCGAGCTCCTACCAGGAGCTCAAGCACGAGCTGCGCCCGATCGTGGCCGAGGCGCTGCACAGCCTGCGCGAGCGCTTCGACGTCGTCGTCTGCGAGGGCGCCGGCAGCCCTGCCGAGATCAACCTGCGCCACGCCGATCTCACGAACCTGGGCCTCGCCCGCGAGGCCGGCCTGCCCGTGCTCGTCGTCGGCGACATCGACCGCGGCGGCGTCTTCGCCTCGCTCTTCGGCACGCTCGCGCTGCTGTCCTCCGAGGACCAGGCGCACGTCGCCGGCTTCGTCATCAACAAGTTCCGTGGCGACGCCGCGATCCTCGCGCCGGGCCTCACGCAGATCGAAGGCCTCACGGGGCGGCCCGTGCTCGGGGTGCTGCCGCACGTCGAGGACCTGTGGATGGACGTCGAGGACTCGCTCGCGCTCGAGGCGCCGCGGCCCGAAGCCGGGGCGCGCGGGCGCAGACACGCTCGACGTGGTCGTGCTCAGGCTGCGCTGGATGAGCAACTTCACCGACCTCGACGCGCTCGCCGCCGAGCCCGGCGTGCGCGTGCGCTTCACGCGCTCGGTCGCCGACGTCGAGCGCGCGGATCTGGTCGTCGTGCCCGGCACGAAGGCTACGGTCGAGGACCTCGCAAGGCTGCGCGCCGCCGGCCTGGATCGCGCGATCGCGGCGCGCGCGCGCGGCGGGCGCCCCGATCCTCGGCATCTGCGGCGGCTACCAGCTGCTCGGCGAGCGGATCGCCGACGACGTCGAGTCGGGGCAGGGCGAGGTCGCGGGGCTCGGCGTGCTGCCGGTCACGACGACGTTCGAGCCTTCGAAGGTCCTGCGCCGCCGAGCCGGCTCCTGCGCCTGGCTCGGCACCGCGGCGAGCGGCTACGAGATCCGCCACGGCCGCGTCGTGTGCCATGGAGGCGAGCCGCTGCTCACAGCCGACGACGGCGAGCCCGACGGCTGCCGCGCCGGCAACGTCCTCGGCACCTCGTGGCACGGCGCCCTCGAGCACGACGCCTTCCGCCGGGCGCTGCTGCAGCGCGTCGCGACCGCGCGCGGCCGGCGCTTGGAGCCCGGCACCGGCTCGTTCGCGGCCGCGCGCGAGCGGCGCCTGGACGTCCTCGGCGACCTCGTGGCCGACCACCTCGACACCGACCGCCTCACAGACTCTCATCGAGGGCGGCGTCCCCGCCGGCCTGCCCACCATCCAGACGGAGGTGCGCCCGTGCTGCGCTTCGTGACGACCGCCGACACCGAGATCCTCGCGACGGCCGCGGCGGTCGCCGAGCTGCCCGACGACTTCCCCGAGGTGCGCTGCGCGAACCCCGGCCTGTCGGCCGACGACGCCGCGTTCGTCGACGAGATCCTCGACGGCGGCGCGCGCGTCGTGCTCTGCCGGATCCTCGGCGGGCGCCGCGGCTGGCCGGGCTTCGACGTGCTGCGCGAGCGCTGCCGCGCGCAGGGCGTCGCGCTGCTCGCGCTCGGCGGCGAGGCCGCGCCCGACGCGGAGATGACCGGGCTGTCGCTGGCGCCGGCGGGCGCCGTCGCGCAGGCCGGCGAGTACCTGCGCCACGGCGACGTCGCGAACGTCGAGCAGCTGCTGCGCTTCCTCGCCGACACGTTCCTGCTCGAGGGGTTCGGCTTCGAGGCGCCGCGCGAGGTCGCCGATCTCGGCGTGTACGTGCCCGGCCGCGGCGACGTCGCGCTGGCGCGGGCGATCGAGCACTTCGACCCGACGAGGCCCACCGTCGGGATCTGCTTCTACCGCTCGCACCGGCTCACCGGCAACACGGCGTTCGTCGACGCGCTGTGCGCCGCGTGGAACGACGCGGGCGCGAACGCGCTCGCCGTCTGGAGCTACACGCTGCGCCGCGACGACGACGGCCGCGTGCCCGCCTTCAGCTCCTGGACGGCGTCGTCGACGCGCTGATCACCACGATGCTCGCGACCGGCGGCAGCGGTGCCGCGGACGGCGCCGCGAGCGACGGCGAGGGCGTCGGCGAGCAGTGGCAGGAGTGGGACGCGCGCGCGCTCGCCGCGCTCGACGTGCCCGTGTTCCAGGCCGTCTGCGCGACCGGCTCGCGCGCCGCCTGGCTCGAGTCGAACTCCGGGCTGAAGCCCTTGGACGCCGCCACGCAGGTCGCGATCCCGGAGTTCGACGGCCGCATCCTCGCGGGCGTGATCTCGTTCAAGGAGCGCGACGACGCGGGCGCCTTCCCCGTCGCGCGCTACGTGCCCGACCACGAGCGCTGCGCGCGGGTCGCGCGGCTCGCCGTCCGCAGCGCGCGGCTGCGCCACCTGCCGGCGGAGCGTCGCCGCGTCGCGGTCCTGCTGACGAGCTTTCCGACGAAGCACGCGAAGGTCGGCATGGCGGTCGGCCTCGACACTCCCGCGAGCGCGCTGCGCCTCCTCGACGCGCTGCATGACGACGGCATGCGCGTCGAGCGCCCGTTCCAGCATGGCGACGAGCTGATGCACGCGCTGATCGCGTCCGGCGGTCACGACCCCGAGTTCCTCACCGACGAGCAGCTCACGTCGTCGGATCTGCGATTGGCGGTGGCGGACTATCTCGACTGGTATGCCGGGTTGCCGACATCGATGCGCGAGTCGATCGAGGAGCGCTGGGGCGAGGCGCCCGGCGACCGCTATGTAACGGAGCGCGACGGTAGGAGCGACTTCGTCATCGCCGGGCTGTCGCTCGGCAACGTGCTCGTCGCGATCCAGCCCCCGCGCGGCTACGGGGAGGATCCGGTCGGCATCTACCACGACCCCGAGCTGCCGCCGACCCACCACTACCTCGCGTGCTACCGCTGGATCGACGCCGTGTGGGGCGCGGACGCGATCGTCCACCTCGGCAAGCACGGGACGCTCGAGTGGCTGCCCGGCAAGATGCTCGCGCTTTCAGCGGAGTGCGCGCCCGATGCCGCGCTCGGCGACATGCCGCTCGTCTACCCCTTCGTCGTCAACGACCCCGGCGAGGGCGTGCAGGCCAAGCGCCGCGCGCACGCCGTGATCGTCGACCACCTCGTGCCGCCGATGATGCGCGCCGACACCTACGACGAGATCGCCGAGCTCGAGGCGATGCTCGACGAGTACGCGCGCCTCGAGGTCCTCGACCCGCCGAAGCTGCCGGCGCTGGCCGCGCGGATCTGGGCGGGGATCGAGAAGGCGAACCTGCAGGCCGATCTGGGCGTCTCCGAGCGCCCGGACGACCTCGGCGCGCTCGTCGAGCACATCGACGGCTACCTCTGCGAGGTCAAGGACATCCAGATCAAGGACGGCCTGCACGTGCTCGGCGTGGCGCCGTCGGGCGATCAGCTGCGCGGGCTGACCGCGGCGCTGCTGCGCTTGGGGTCGGGCGACGTCCCCGGCCTGCGGCGCGCGGTCGGCGCGGCGTTCGGCCTCGACGAGGAGGCGCTCGTGGCCGCCCCTGGCGCGCCCGCGCCCATGGAGCCCTTCGGCGCCCCCGCGCTCGGAGACCCTGGCGAGAAACGTCCATATCAGCGGACGTTGCTCGCCAGACACTCTCGCGGCGTCGCGGATACGGTGGCGGCCGACGGCGTGAGCGCGCTCGTCGAGCGCTTCCGCGGGCCGGCCGCGTCCGCCGGCGATCTCGTCGACCGGCTCGAAGCCGCGCAGATGGCGCTGCTCGACGCGCTCGCCGCGCGCGGCTGGGACCCCGCGTCTGCGACCGAGGTCTGCACGGACGTGCTGGGGAGAGAGGACTCGGGCGTCGAGCGTGTGCTGCGCTTCGCCGCCACCGAGGTCGTGCCGCGGATCCGCCGCACGCCCGACGAGCTGGCGCACATCGTGGACGCCTTGAACGGCCGCCACGTGCCGGCCGGGCCCTCGGGCGCGCCGACCCGCGGGCGCCTCGACGTCTTGCCGACCGGCCGCAACTTCTACTCCGTCGATCCGCGCGCGCTGCCCTCCGAGCTGTCCTTCGAGGTCGGCTGCAAGCTCGCCGACGCGCTGCTCGAACGCCACATGCGAGACACCGGCGAGCTGCCGAAGATGGTCGGGCTCGTCGCGTGGGGCACGGCCGCGATGCGCACCCAGGGCGACGATGTCGCGGAGATCCTCGCGCTGCTCGGCGTCCGGCCGACGTGGCATCCCGAGTCGCGCCGCGTGACGGGCTTCGAGGTCATCTCGCTCGAGGAGCTCGGCCGGCCGCGGATCGACGTCACCGTTCGCATCTCGGGCTTCTTCCGCGACGCGTTCCCACACCTCGTCGCGCTGCTCGACGATGCGGTCGCACGCGTCGCCGCGCTCGACGAGCCCGACGACCGCAACTTCGTCGCCGCGCACGCGCGCGCCGACGCCGAGCGGCTGGCGGCGTCGGTGGGCGCCGCCGCGGCGTGGCGCCGCGCGACGACGCGCATCTTTGGATCGAAGCCGGGCACCTACGGCGCGGGGCTCCTGCAGCTGCTCGACGCGCGCGACTGGCGCGACGACGCCGACCTCGCCGCCGTCTACGAGGCGTGGGGCGGCTACGCGTACGGCCGGGGCCTCGACGGCGCGGCGGCAGCCGAGCCGATGCGCGACTGCTACGCGCGGATCGAGGTCGCGGTGAAGAACGTCGACTCGCGCGAGCACGACATCCTGGACTCCGACGACTACTACCAGTACCACGGCGGCATGATCGCGACCGTCCGGGCGTTGACGGGCCGTGATCCCGCGGCGTACCTCGGCGACAGCTCTGACCCGTCGCGCGTCGTCGCGCGGACGCTCGGCGAGGAGACGCGGCGGGTGTTCCGTGCCCGCGTCGCCAACCCGCGCTGGATCGCGTCGATGATCCGCCACGGCTACAAGGGCGCGGCGGAGCTGTCGGCCACCGTCGACTACCTGTTCGGCTACGACGCGACGGCGGGCGTCGCCGAGGACTGGATGTACGAGCAGGTCGCGGCGAAGTACCTGCTCGACGAGGACGTCGCGGCGTTCATGGCGCAGTCGAACCCGTGGGCGGCGCGCGGGATCGCGGAGCGGCTGCTCGAGGCGGCCGAGCGCGGGATGTGGGCGCAGCCGTCGGACGGCACGCTGGCGGGCATCCGCGAGCGCTACCTCGAGCTGGAAGGCGAGCTCGAGGAGGCACAGGCATGATCGCCTTTCCCCTCAGCGCGATCGTCGGGCAGGAGGCGCTCGTCGAGGCGCTGCTCGTCAACGCCGTTGCGCCGTCGGTGGGCGGGGTCCTCGTGCGCGGCGAGCGCGGGACCGCGAAGTCCACGGCTGTCCGCGCCCTCGCGCCCCTGCTGCCGCCCGTGCACGCCGCGGTCGAGGAGACCTTCGCCTTCGGCCCCGGCGAGCTCGCGCCCGGCGGCGAGGTCCCGGCGGGCGCGCCGACCGCGCCACGCGCCGCGCCGCTCGTCGAGCTGCCGCTCGGCACGACCCTCGACCGGCTCGTCGGGTCGCTCGACCTCGGCCGCGCGCTCGCCGGCGAGCAGGCCTTCGAAGCCGGGCTGCTCGCCAGGGCGCACCGCGGGATCCTCTACGTCGACGAGGTCAACCTGCTGCCCGACCACCTCGTCGACGCCCTGCTCGACGCCGCCGCGACCGGTGTCGCGCGGGTCGAGCGCGAGGCCGTGTCCGCGGTCCACGACGCGCGCTTTCTGCTCGTCGGGACGATGAACGCCGAGGAGGGCGAGCTGCGCCCGCAGCTGCTCGACCGCTTCGGGCTCGGCGTCGAGGTGCGCGCGCAGCGCGATCCGGGGCAGCGGGCGGAGATCGTGCGCCGCAGGCTGGCCTTCGAGCGCGACCCGGTGGCATTCGCAGCTTTCTGGGACGAGGCGGAGACGGCGCTCGCCGGGCGGATCGCGGCCGGGCGGGCGCGCGTGGACGCGGTGCGCCTGCCCGAGCGCGAGCTGCTGCGGATCACCGGCGCGTGCGCGGCGCTCGCGATCGACGGCGTGCGCGGCGACATCGTCACGGCGCAGGCGGCGCGCGCGCTCGCGGCGCTGGATGGCGCTCCGGAGGTCGGCGAGGATCACGTCCGCCGGGCTGCGGCGCTGGCCCTGGCGCACCGCCGCCGGCGCGACCCGCTCGACGGCCGCATGCCGGAGCCCGGCGAGCTCGAGCGCGCGCTCGACGAGGCGGGCGAGCCGCCCGACGACGAGCCCCCGCCTGCGGACGGCGGCGGTGGCTCGAACGGCGCGAACGGCGCGCCGGGTGCGAACGGGGGCTCGGCCGCGGGGGGATCGCGGCCGGCGGCGGCCGCCGAGCGCGCTTCCTCCGGCGCGGGGGGCGCCGCGCCCGCTGCCGACTCCGGGCCGGACGCCGCCGCGTCCGCTGCCGGCTCTGGCCCGGACGGCGCCGCGCCGGCCGCCGATGCCGGCGCGGCGGCTCGGCGTGCGACCGCGCGCAGCCGCTCGCCGCGCGCGAGCGACGCTCCGCCCAACCCGCGCGTGGCCGCGCCCGAACGCCGCGACGCTCCGTCGCCCGCCAGCCTGCCGCGCGACGCGCTCACGCTGCTTGGTAGCGGCGAGGGCCCGGCGGGTCGCCGCGCGCGCACGCGCGGCCCCGAGTCCGGAGCGATCGACAGCCGCCCGGCGCTGCCGGGCTCCAGCGACGTCGCGCTCGTGGCGAGCCTGCGCGCAGGGCTGCTCGCGGGTGGGGCGCGCGAGTCGCGCGCGGAGCTCCGGGGTTCCGGCGCGGCGGCGCCCGCCGGACCCCGCGCCCGCGGTTTCGCCCCGGTGCCCGCGGGGCCCCGCGCCCGCGCCGCGACGCCCGAGAACGGCGAACCCTTCGCCCGCGCGGCCGCGCCCGCGGGGCCCGGCGCGCGCGCCACGGAGCTCGAGGGGGGCGAACCCTTCGCCCGCGCGCCGCTCGGTGGCGCTCGCGCCGACCTCCGCGAGCACGTTCGCGCCGGGCGCGAGGCGACGTTCGTCTGCCTCGTCGTCGACGCCAGCGGCTCGATGGGCGCGCGCCGCCGGCTCGCGCGCGTCAAGGGCGCGCTCATCGCGCTGCTGCGCGACGCCTACACGCGCCGCGACCGCGTCGCCGTCGTCGCGTTTCGCGACAGCGCCGCGCGGGTGCTCGTCGCGCCGGGCGCGCCGCTCGAGGTCGCCGCCGCCGCGCTGCGCGAGCTCGCGGCGGGCGGGCGCACGCCGCTCGCCGCCGGGCTCGACGCGGCCGAGCGCCTCATCCGCCGCGAGGCGCTGCGCGATCCAGCGCGACGGGCGATCGCCGTCGTGCTGACGGACGGGCGCGTCGCCGACCCCGATCGCGCGATCCCGCTCGCGGCCGCGCGGCTCGGATGCGCCGCCGCAGCGGTCCACGTCGTCGACACCGAGGAGGGACCGGTCCGGCTCGGTCTCGCGTCGGCGCTTGCCCGCGCGGCCGGCGGGCAGGTCCACCACCTCGCACGGACACCGTCGAACCGGAGAGCCGCATGACCCCTTCCGGCACGCCACTCGCCCGCCACGGCTCAGCCGACGTCGACGTCCCGCACCGCCCCGGCGACCGCGGCAGCGCCGAGCCCAAGCGCCGCAAGCCGCGCGACCGGCCGCTCGTCGTCGTCATCACCGGCCACGGCAAGGGCAAGAGCACGTCGGCGTTCGGGATGCTGCTGCGGTCGTGGGCGCGCGGCTACCGCTGCGGCGTGTTTCAGTTCGTGAAGTCCGGCAAGTGGAAGGTCGGCGAGGCGAAGGCCGCCGCCGCGCTCGGGGGGATCGATTGGGAGAAGATGGGCGACGGCTGGTCGTGGCTGTCGAAGGACCTCGCCGAGTCGGCCGACCTCGCCCGCGAGGGCTGGGCGGAGGTCAAGCGCGCGATCGCGGCCGAGCGCTACGAGTTCCTCCTGCTCGACGAGATCACGTACCCGATCAAGTGGGGCTGGATCGAGGTCGAGGACGTCGTGCGGACCCTGCGCGACCGGCCGGGCTTTCAGCACGTCGTCATCACGGGTCGCGACGCCGCGCCGGAGCTGCTCGAGCTCGCCGACCTCGTCTCGGAGGTCGTGAAGGTCAAGCACCCGATGGACGAGGGCATCCGCGCCCAGCAGGGGATCGAGTGGTAGACGTCCTCGTCATCCTCGACGGCGCGAGCGAGCCGTGGCGCGACCGCGCGCCGACGAGCCTCGAGCTCGCGAGCACGCCGGCGCTTGACCGGCTCGCGCGCGAGGGCGACCTGACGCGGCTGCGTACGATCGCGCCCGGCCTGCCGCCCGGCTCGGAGGCCGCGATCCCGGCGCTGCTGGGCTGGACGCCGCGGGCGCCCGTGGACCGCGGCGCGCTCGAGGCCGCGGCGTACGGGATCGAGGTGGGCGAAGGCGAGCGCGCGTGGAGGATCGACGTGCTCGCGAGGGGCGGTGACGCGCTCGTCGCCGGCGGCGAGGCGCCGGGCGCGCGCTGCTTCGAGCTCGCGGCGGAGGGACTCGCTGCTGCCGTGGCAGGTCTACGCGCAGGCGCGCCCCGCCACACCGTGCACATCCTGCGCGGCCACCGGCTTCTGCTCGTCGGCCCCTCGCCGCTGCCCCCCGCCGCGCGCGGGCGCGGCCTGCGCGTCTGGCCCGAGGGCGTCGTCCCGCCCGCCATCCTCGGCCCGGACACCGTGCTCGTCGGGGCGCGCGGCGCGGCCATCGGCGCCGCGCGGATCATGGGCGCCGCGACGATCGTCCCGGCCGGGGCGACGGGGCTGCCGCGCACCGACCTCGTCGCGAAGGCGCAGGCCGCGATCGAGGCCATCGCCGCGGGCGCCGCGCGCGTCGTCGTGCACGTCGGCGGGCCCGACGAGGCAGCGCACGCGCGTGATCGCGCGGCCAAGGTCGCGGCGATCGAGCGCGCCGATCGAGACCTGGTCGGCCCGCTCGCCGAGGCCGTGGGGCGCGCCGGCGGCACGCTCACCGTCTGCCCCGACCACGGCTGCGATCCCGCGTCCGGCGAGCACGACGCGGCCGCGGTCCCGTGCGTCGCGTGGTCGCCCGCGGACGCGTCGCTTCGCCGCGAGCTCGAGCGCATCTTCGCGCAGCCGTCGCGGCGGCTCACCGAGCGCGCCGTCGCGGGCCTGCCCGAGGCGTACCTCGCCGAACGTGTGCTCGGGCCCGGCGCGACGGCCGCCGGGGCCGCCCCGTGATCGCTCGGATCGTCGTCGCCGGGACGAGCTCGGGCGCGGGCAAGACGACCGTCGCCTGCGGGCTCATCGGCGCCCTGCGCGCTCGCGGCCTGCGCGTCCAGGGGTTCAAGGTCGGGCCGGACTACATCGATCCGAGCTACCACGCGCTGGCCTCCGGGCGCCCCGGCCGCAACCTCGACGCCTTTCTCAGCGGGCCGGAGCTCGTCGCGCCGCTGTTCCGCCACGGCTGCGCGGGCGCGGACGTCGCCGTCGTCGAGGGGGTCATGGGCCTCTTCGACGGCGCCTCCGGCCGGGGCGAGCTGGCCTCGACCGCGCATGTGGCGAAGCTGCTGCAAGCGCCGGTCCTGCTCGTCGTCGACGGGTCGGCGATGGCCCGCTCGGCCGCCGCGATCGTCCACGGCTTCGCGACGTTCGACCCGCAGCTCGACATCGCCGGGGTCGTCTTCAACCGCGTCGGCTCCGAGCACCACGAGCAGCTTCTGCGCGACGCGGTGGCACCGCTCGGCGTGCCCGTGCTCGGCGCCCTGCGCCGCGACGACGCGGTCGTCGCGCCCGAGCGCCACCTCGGGCTCGTGCCCGCCGGCGAGCGCGAGCCGCGTGCGGCCACGGCGCTGAACACGCTCGCGGCCGCCGTCGAGCGCTACACCGACGTCGCCGGCGTCGATGCGCTCGCCCGCGCGGCGCCGGCCGCCCCGGCTCGGCGTGGAGCCCGGACCCCGCCGCCGAGCCCTGCTCCGGGGCGCGGATCGCGATCGCCCGCGGGCCGGCGTTCGCGTTTCACTACGAGGAGAACCTCGAGCTGCTCGCGGCCGCCGGCGCCGAGCTCGCCGCGTTCGACCCGCTGACCGACGACGCGCTGCCCGGGGACTGCGGCGCGCTGATCCTGGCGGGCGGGTTCCCGGAGGTGTTCGGCGAGCAGCTGTCGGCGAACGCGGCGCTGCGCGCGGAGGTCGCCGCGTTCGTGGCCTCCGGCAGGCCGGTGCTCGCGGAATGCGGTGGGTTGCTGTACCTCTGCCGCGACCTTGACGGCCATGCGATGTGCGGCGCGATCCCGGCGAGCGCGAGCATGTCCGCACGCCTGACGCTCGGCTACCGCGAGGCGGTGGCGGTCACGCCGACGCCGTGGATCGAGGCGGGCGAGCAGGTTCGCGGCCACGAGTTTCACTACTCGCGGATCGAGGATGGGGGGTCTGTGGCGACGGCGTGGGAGCTGTCGGCTCGCGGGGGATCACGGCCGGAGGGCTTCGCGGCCGGAGGGCTACAGGCGAGCTACCTTCATGTGCACTGGGCAGCGCACCCGCAGATCCCCCTCCGGATTGCCCGGTGCGCGGAGCGCGTGGCGCGTTTGCCCCTGTATCCGGGGTCAACGCGCCAGTCACCGGCCGGCGCGGGTTCGCCGCGGTGCTGACGGTCGTCGTCGGCGGCACGCGCTCGGGCAAGAGCGTGCATGCCGAGCGACTGGCGCTCGCGAGCGGGCTGCCGGTGCGCTACGTCGCGACCGCCGACGCCGGCGATCGCGCGATGGCGGCGAGGATCGCCGCGCACGTCGCGCGCCGGCCAGGCGACTGGGCGACCGTGGAGGCCGGCGCGTCGCTCGCCAATGCGCTTGCTGCCGCGAGCTCGGGCGACTGCGTGCTGCTCGACGGTCTCGGCCCGTGGATCGCGACCACGCTGCACCGCGCTGGCGCCTTCGAGGCGCCGGGCGACGAGCTGCTCGCGCGGGTGAGCGCGGAGGTGTTGCGCGATGTCGATCGGGCCGTGGAGGTGGTGTCGCTGGCGGGCGCGGCGATCGTCGTCGCCGAGCAGGCGGGGGAGGGTCTGCTGCCGGCGGACGCTGCGTCGCGCGCCTGGCTCGACCTCCTCGGCGACGCGACGCAGCGGTTCGCGGCCAAGGCCACACGGGTCGACCTCGTCGTCGCCGGCCGGGCGCTGACGATCGCGGGCGGCCAGGCCGAAGGCGACGGCGCCGCGGCCGGAGGGATCCTCGGCGCCGCGCCCGACGCGGCCACCCTCCGCCACCACGGCGATCGCGACGTGCGGCCCGGCGACGCCGACCATGCCGTCAACGTCGTCGCGGGTGGGCCGCCGGGGTGGCTGCGCGCGGCTCTGCATGCCGCGCTCGACACGGACGCCCAGCGCTACCCCGACGACCGCGACGCCACGAGCGCCCTCGCCGCGCTGCACGGCCGCGACGACGACGAGGTCGTCGCCACGAACGGCGCCGCCGAGGCGCTCTGGCTGCTGCCCGCCGCGCTGCGACCACGGCTCGCGGCCTGTGTGCACCCGGCGTTCACCGAGGCCGAGGCCGCCCTGCGTGCGCACGGCGTGCCGGTCGTCCGCGTCCTGCGCGACCCCGAGCAGGGCTTCGCGCTCGATCCCGCCGGCGTCCCAGACGAGGCCGACCTCGTCGTCGTCGGCAACCCCGCCTCCCCGAGCGGCACGCTCGACCCCGCCCACGCGATCCGCGCGCTGCGCCGTCCCGGCCGCGTCGTCGTCGTCGACGAGGCGTTCATGGACCTCGTCCCGGGCGAGCCCGGCTCGCTCGTGCGCGAGCGCCTGAACGACGTCATCGTCGTGCGCAGCCTGACGAAGGCCCTCGCGATCCCCGGCCTGCGCGCGGGGTGCGCGGTCGCCGCCGCGCCGCTCGCCGCACGCCTGCGCGCCGTCAAGCCCCCCTGGTCGGCGAACGCCCTCGCGCTCGCCGCCCTCGCCGCCACCGCGCGCCGGCCCGGCGAGCTCGCAAACATCGCCGAGCGCACGACGCGCGAACGCGACGACCTCGCGCGCCGCCTCGCAGCCATCCCTGGCCTGCGCACCTGGCCGAGCGCGGCGAACTTCTGCCTCGTCGAGGTCGCCGACGGCCCGGCCCTCGTCGCCGCGCTTCGAGCGCGGCGCATCGCGGTGCGCCCCGCCGCCTCCTTTCCCGGCCTCGGCCCGCAGCACGTCCGGCTCACCGCGCGCACGCCGCCCGAGAACGCGGTCCTCGTCGAGGCGATCGAGGCAGCGATCGAGGACGCGGTCGTGGCCCGCCACGCGTGACGAGCGCCCGGCTCGCGAAGGCCGGTCGCGGCTGCGATCCTCGCGCGCCGAGCGTGACGAACGCTCGGCTCGAGAAGGCCGGTCGCGGCGGCGATCAGCGTGTCGAACTCCTCCTCGCCGAGCCGATCGTGGCGCGCCGCGCCGAAGCGCGTCAGGATGGCGGCGTGAGCGTGCCGAGGATCGCCGTCGTCGGGATCGGCGCCGACGGCTGGGAGGGCCTCGCCGAGCGTGCCCGCACCGCGATCCGGGCGGCCGGCGAGGTCGTCGGCTCGCAGCGCCAGCTCGACCTGCTGCCCCCCGAGGTCACCGCCACCCGCACCCCCTGGCCGAAGCCGATGGACTCGCTCGTCGACGAGCTCGCGAGCCGCACCACCCACGCCACCTGCGTACTCGCCAGCGGCGACCCGATGCTGCACGGCATCGGCGCGACCCTCGCGCAGCGCCTCGGCGAAGCGCGGCTCGACGTCCATCCGCACCCCTCGGCCTTCGCGCTCGCCTGCGCACGACTCGGCTGGCCGGCGGCGGACGTCGAGCTCGTGAGCACCGTCGCACGACCCGTCGAGACCATCGCGCGCGTGCTCGCGCCCGGCCGGCGCCTCGTCGTCTACGCAACCGGCGAAGACGGCCCCCCGGCGATCGCCAAGGTCCTGCGCGACCGCGGCTACGGCCCGAGCCGCTTCGTCGTCCTCGAGCAGCTCGGCGGGCCGAAGGAGAAGCTCGTCGACGCCACCGCCGCCGCGTGGCGCGCCCGCTGGGCCGACCCCCTGCACGCGATCGCCATCGACTGCCGCACCGTCAAAGGCACGCCGCTGCTGCCGCGCATCCCCGGCCTCCGCGACGACGCCTACGGCGGCGACGGCCAGATCACCAAGCGCCACGTCCGCGCGATCACGCTCGCCGCGCTGCAGCCGACGCCCGGCCAGCTCCTCTGGGACATCGGCGCGGCCAGCGGCTCGATCGGGATCGAATGGCTGCGCGCCGAGCCCTCCGCAAGAGCCATCGCGATCGAGGCGCGAGCCGATCGCGCGCGCCAGGCGATCGCCAACGCGCTGCGCCTCGGCGTCCCGGAGCTCGACGTGCGCATCGGCGAAGCGCCGCACGCGCTCGACGGCCTACCGGCGCCCGACGCGGTGTTCATCGGCGGCGGCCTCACGACGCCCGGCCTCCTCGAGGCCTGCCACCGCGCGCTCAACCCGGGCGGCCGGCTCGTCGCCAACGCCGTGACGCTCGAAGGCGAGCAGGTCCTGACGGCCGCGCGCGCCCGGCACGGCGGCGAGCTCGCCCGCATCGAGATCGCGCAGGCCGAGCCGCTCGGCGGGTTCACGACCTGGCGCCAGCAGTTGCCCGTCGTCCAGTGGACGCTCGTCACGTGACGGTGCACTTCATCGGCGCCGGTCCGGGCGCCCCCGACCTGCTCACCCTGCGCGCGCAGCGGCTGATCGCAACCGCGCCGGTCTGCGTATACGCGGGCGCGCTCGTGCCGCCGGAGATCCTCGCCCACGCGCCGCCCGACGCACGCGTCATCGACACGCAAGCCCTCACGCTCGACGAGATCGTCGCCGAGCTGCAAGAAGCCCACGACGCAGGACACGACGTCGCCCGCCTGCACTCCGGCGACCTCTCGATCTTCAGCGCCGCCGCCGAGCAGATGCGCCGCCTCGACGAGCTGCAGGTCCCCTGGGACGTCACCCCCGGCGTGCCCGCCTTCGCGGCCGCGGCCGCGGCGCTCAAGCGCGAGCTCACGATCCCCGGCGTCGCGCAGACGGTGATCCTCACGCGCTATGGGCGCCGCGCGTCGAAGATGCCCGACGGAGAGAACCTCGCCGGCCTCGCCCGGCACGCGACGACGCTCGTCATCCACCTCGGCACGCAGGCAATCGAGGAGATCGCCGCCACGCTCACGCCGCACTACGGCAGCGACTGCCCGGCCGCCGTCGTCGCGCGGGCGAGCTGGCCCGACGAGGTCGTCCTCAGCGGCACGCTCGAGACGATCGCCGGCCAGGTCCGCGACGCCGGCGTCACGCGCACCGCGACGATCCTCGTCGGCCCCGCGCTCGCCCCCGACCGCCCACGCGAAAGCCACCTCTACTCGCGCGAACGCGACCGGCGGCGCCCTACCAGTGCGTGAAGTACCCGCCCTCGTCGTCCTCGGTGGTCCGGCCGCGAGCGCGCTTCTGGCGACACAGCGTGCACACCGCGTCGGCGCCGTCCTCGATCGTGACCGTGCCCTCCCCGTCCACGTAGTCATGGCGCCGCTCGCCCTCGAACCACACGTGCCCGCAGTCGGAGCACGGCAGCGTGTTCGGGTGCGGCCGGCCGATCTCGGCGTCGGTCATCGGCTCGACGCCGCCCGCGCCGCGCCCTGGCGGGCGGAGAGGTGCCCCATCGACACCTTGTAGGCGATCGTGTCGATGTAGCTGTCGCCCGCGCCGTCGCGCGTGCGCTTGGACGCCTGCCCCGGCGTGACGCCGAGATCCGCCAGCGCGCGCGCCGCCTCGGGATCGAAGCAGCGCGCGTCGAGCCACTTCTGAGTCTCCTCGTCGTCGAACTCGGCGGCGGTCCACGCGCTCGCCGCGTCCTCGGGGTCCGCGCCGCGATCGGCGAGCTCCCCGTAGCGCTTGATCGTGTCGACGCTGGTCCTGCCCGCTCCCCAATGCATCGGTGCTCACCTCCTGGCGAAAGTCGTGCGAGGCGTTGTACACGATCGCGGCGTGGCACAGTAAGTCGCGTGCGCGTCGCGATCCTTGGCCCGCTCGAGACCGACGCCGGCGAGGTCGGCGGCGGCCGCCTGCTCGCGCTGCTCGCGCGGCTGGCGCTCGACGCCGCCCGCGTCGTATCGGCGACCGCGCTCGCCGACGCGGTCTGGGACGACGAGCAGCCCGCCGACGAGCTGCACGCCCTGCAGTCGCTGGTCTCGCGCCTGCGCCGCAGCCTCGGCGACGGCGCGCTCGTCGAGCAGGGCGCCGGCGGCTACCGGCTGGCGATCGAGCCCGACGCCGTCGACGCCCTGCGCTTCGAGCGCCTCGCCGCGCAGGGCTCGGCCGCGCTGCACGCGGGCGAGCACGAGCGCGCGGCCGCGGTCTTGCGCGACGCGCTGAGGCTGTGGCGCGGCCCGGCGCTCGCCGGCATCGCGGAGGAGCGGCGCTTCGCCGCGACGGCGGCCGCGCGCCTCGAGGACCTGCGCCTGACCGCGATCGCCGACCGCATCGACGCCGACCTCGCGCTCGGCCGCGGGCCGGGCAGCGTCGTCACCGACCCCGCGCTCGAAGTGGCGCCGAGCCTCGCGCCGGAGAGCACGCTCGAAGGGGCGCCGAGCCTCGCGCCGGAGAGCGCGCTTGAAGCGGCGCCGATCCTCGCGCCGGAGCCCGCGCGGGAGGAGGCACGGGGCCTCGCGCCGGAGAGCGCGCTTGAAGCGGCGCCGAGCCTCGTCGCCGAGCTCGAGGCGCTCGTGACGCAGCACCCGCTGCACGAGCGCCTCGCCGCGCAGCACGTCGCCGCGCTCTATGCCGCCGGCCGGCAGTCCGACGCGCTCGCCGCCTACGAGCGCGTCCGCGCGCGGCTTGACGACGAGCTCGGCGTCACGCCGTCGCACTACCTGCGCGACGCGCACCTGGCGGTCGTCAGCGGCAACGGGGCGCCGGCACCGGCCACCGCGCCGCGGCCGAGGCGCAGCAACCTGCGCGCCACCCGGACGAGCTTCGTCGGCCGCGACGAGGAGCGCGAGCGCATCGGCGGGCTGCTCGCGCGCCATCGCCTCGTGACGCTCGTCGGCCCCGGCGGAGCCGGCAAGACGCGGCTGGCGTGCGAGCTCGCGTCCGAGCTCGTCGCGACGACCCCCGGCGGCGTCTGGCTCGCCGAGCTCGCGCCGCTGTCCGATGGCGACAACCTCGTCCCGACGCTGCTCGCCGTCCTCGGCTCGCGCGAGGCCAACCTGCTGCTCGAGCCCGCCGCGCCGGGCGGCGCGCGCGACGGCTTCGAGCGGCTCGTCGACGCGCTCGAGGCGCGGGACACGCTGCTCGTCATGGACAACTGCGAGCACCTCGTCGCCGCGGCCGCGCAGCTCGTCGACCGCTTGCTCGCGCACTGCCCGCGCCTGCGCGTCGTCGCGACGAGCCGCGAGCCGCTCGGCATCGACGGCGAGCACCTCGCGATCGTGCCGCCGCTCGGCCTGCCGGACGCGGGCCAGGATCCGGCCGCGGCGCTCGCCCATCCGTCCGTGCAGCTCTTCGCCGACCGCGCGGCGGCGGCGTCGGCGGGCTTCGAGGTCGACGAGGACAGCGTCGAGGCCGTCATCGAGATCTGCCGCCGCCTGGACGGCCTGCCGCTCGCGATCGAGCTCGCCGCGGCGCGCCTGCGCTCGCTGCCCGTGCAGCAGGTCGCGGCCAGGCTGGACGATCGCTTCCGACTGCTGACGGGCGGCAGCCGCACCGCGCTCGAGCGCCAGCGCACGCTGCGCGCCGTCGTCGACTGGAGCTGGGACCTCTTGACCGAGCCCGAGCGGCTGCTCGCGCAGCGCGTCGCGGTGTTCCCTGCGGGGATCACCCCGGAGACCGCCGCCGCGGTCTGCTCGGGCGCAGGAGTCCAGGCCGACGACGTCCTTGACCTGCTGGGCGCGCTCGTCGACCGCTCGCTGCTCGTGCTCGCCGACCCGGCCGCGCCGCGCTACCGCATGCTCGAGACGCTGCGCGAGTACGGCATCGAGAAGCTCGGCCACGAAGGCGACCTCGCGCGGCTGCGCACCGCCCACGCGCGCTACTTCGCCCAGCTCGCCGACGACGCCGACGCGCACCTGCGCGGTCGCGATCAGGTCCCGTGGTTTCGCCGCGTCAGCGCTGAGCGGGACAACGTGCTCGCCGCGCTGCGCTGGCTCTGCGACGACGGCGACGCGGCGCGCGCGCTGCGGCTCGCCGTCTCGCTTGGCTGGTACTGGATGCTGTCGGGCGGCTCGACCGACGCGCTCGGGACGCTGCGCCTCGCGCTCGCCGTGCCGGCGGAGGGCAACGCGCTCGACCGGCTGATCGCCGAGCGGATCGTGCACGTGGCCGACCTCATGACCGGGCCCGCCACCCCGGACGAGGAGCAGGGCGTGTACGACGCCGACCGCTGGGGCCTCGTCGCCGCGCTCGACGAGCTCGAGACGATGGACCTCTCGTCGCGGCCGCTGCTCGGGACCGTCATGCCGATCGTCGCGCTGTTCTTCGAAGCCGAGCGCGCCATGGACCTGCTCGAGGACGCCCGCCGCCATCCCGACCCGTGGGTTCGCGCGAGCGTGCCGCTGATCCTCGCGGAGGTCGCCCAGAACGAGGGCCAGGTCGACGAGATGCGCGTGCGCCTCGCCGAGGCCGACGCGGCGTTTCACGAGGTCGGCGACCGCTGGGCGCTGGCGATCGTGCTGTCGTCGCTGGCCCTGCTGCGCAGCTTCGACAGCGACCTCGACGGCGCGGCCGACGCGCTGCTCGAGGCGCAGCGCCTGCTCGAGGAGCTCGGCGCCACCGGCGACGGCGCGAACATGAACCTGCGGCTCGTCGACGTGCGGGTGCGCCAGGGCGATCTCGCGACCGCGCGCGTGCACGCACAGGCGCTGCTGGACGACAGCGACGGCTCCGACGAGCGCGCGGCGCTGGCGTATGGCGCGAAGGCCCATATCGCGTACTTCGCCGGCGAGGGCGACGAGGCGCTCGCCATGGCCGCCCGCGCGATCGAGGTGCTCGGCGGCATGGGCGACCGGCGCCCCGACCGCCGCCATGCGGGCGCGATGCTGGGCGCGATCGCGGCGACGATCGAGCGCGAGCACGGCGACGCCGGCCGTGCGCGCACGCTGCTGCAAGCCGCCTACGGCGACGCCGTCGCGGCGAAGGACCTGCCGATCATCGCGATGGTCGGCGTCGCGGTCGCGGAGGCGGCCGCGGCGGACGGACGGCCGTCCGACGCCGCCGAGGTGCTGGCGGCGTCGGCCGCGCTGCGCGGCGCGCCGGATGAGACCGACCGGCACGTCGCACGCCTCACGGCGGCCCTGCGCATCGAGCTCGGCGACGACGGCTTCGAGGCGGCATGGCAGCGCGGCCACGGGCTCGAGCGCGAGGCGGCGATCGACCGCCTCGCGCCGCCCGGGTGTTAGGTCAGGCGCCGGCGGTACGCGCGCAGCGCGAGCGGCACGAAGACCACGAGCAGGATTGCCATCCAGACGAACGTCCACAGCAGGTGCGTCGCCACCGGGCCGCCGACGAGCAGCCCGCGGACCGCGCCGATGAGATGCGTCAGCGGGTTGACGTCGACGAACGCCTGCAGCCAGCCGGGCATCGTGTCGGCCGGGACGAACGCGTTCGAGCCGAAGCTCAGCGGCAGGATCACGAGCACGAGAATCCCCTGCACGGCGCCGGGCGAGCGCGCCACCATGCCGACCCACACCGACGCCCAGCACATGCACAGCGCGAAGCCGATCGACAGCAGGCCAGCCGCGGCGACCGACAGGACGCCCGTCTGGGCGCGGAAGCCGATGAGGTAGCCGAACGCGATCGTGATGACGAACAGGATCACGTAGCGCACGACGTCCGCGAGGACGGTGCCGACGAGCGGCGCCGCACGCGAGATAGGCAGGCTGCGGAAGCGATCGAAGATGCCCTTGGTGACGTCGTTGTTGAGGTTGACGCCGATCGCCACGCCCGCCATCGCGATCGTCTGCCCGAGGATCCCCGGCAGCAGGAACTGCAGGTAGTCGTGCTGCGAGCCGCCGGCGATCGCGCCGCCGAAGACGTACGTGAACAGCAGCAGGAAGATCGCCGGCTGGATCGTCACGTCGATGAGCGCCTCGGGCGTCTTCAGCGTGTTGATGAGGCTGCGCTTGGCGAGCACGAGGCTGTGGCGCACGAGGCGCCAGCGCGGCGGGCGCGCCGCTGCAGACGCGCCGGCCACCGCGCCGTGCGTGGCCGCTTCGCCGTGCGTGGCCGCGCCGCCATGCGTGGCCGCGGCGCCGTGCGTGACCGCTGCGTCGTGCGTCGCCGCGCCGCCGTGCGTGACGGCTGCGGCCGCGCCGGGCGAGGTCGTCGTCGTGCTCATGCCGCCACCTCCAGCTCGGTCTCGGGTTGGCCGGGCGGCTGCGCGCCGTGGCCGGTCAGCGTGAAGAAGACCTCGTCGAGGCTCGGCAGCTTCAGCGAGAGCTCCGTCACCGCGATCCCGCGCTCGCCGAGTCGCGCGACGAGCTGCGTCATCGCGGCGTCGTCGCGCACGGGGGCGCTCACGGCGCCTTGCACGGGCGGCTCGGGCCGAGCGCCCGCGATCTCGGCCAGCAGCGCCGCGACCTCGGGCAGGTGCGCCGGGTCGGCGGGCCGCACGGCGAGCGTTTGCCCGCCGACGATGCGCTTCAGGCCGTCGGGCGTGTCGCGGGCGATGACGCGACCCTGGTCGAAGACGGTGATCTCGTCGGCGAGCGCGTCGGCCTCCTCGAGGTACTGGGTTGTCAGCAGGACCGTCGAGCCTTCGCCGACGAGCCGGCGGATGACGCCCCACATGTCCTCGCGCTTGCTCGGATCCAGGCCGGTCGTCGGCTCGTCGAGGAAGATCACCGAAGGGCGTCCCACGAGCGACGCCGCGAGGTCCAGGCGCCGGCGCATGCCGCCGGAGTACGTCTTGGCGGTGCGATCAGCGGCGTCGGAGAGGTCGAACCACGCGAGCAGCTCGCGGGCGCGGGCCTTCGCGTCGCGCGGGCGCATATCGAGCAGGCGCCCGATCATGACGAGGTTCTGCGTGCCGGTCAGCGTCTCGTCGACGGAGGCGAACTGGCCGGTGAGGCCGATCCGCTCACGCACGCGCCCGGGCTCGCGCTGGACGTCGAAGCCGTCGACGCGGGCGCTGCCGGCGTCGGGGGCGACGAGCGTCGCGAGCACGCGCACCGCGGTGGTCTTGCCGGCGCCGTTTGGCCCGAGGACGCCGAGGACCGAGCCGCGGCGGGCGTGCAGGTCCACGCCGTCCAGGGCCTGCGTGGCGCCGAAGCGCTTGCGCAGGCCGCTCGCTTCGATGGCGTAGTCGGTATCCGGGTTCTTGGTCGAGATCATGGCCGCCAGCTTGCGCGCGGGCGCTCGCAGCGCGCTCGCATGACGCTCACAGCCGGGTCTCAAACCCTGAGAGCTCTCCGGTTCACACGCGAGGCGGCCTCTCGCAGACTGCTTTGACACGGAGCACTTGACGTGCTCGCCATAACGACACAGAGGAGTATCAGATGAACATCACCAGCAACCTCAAGCGTCGCGCCGGCATCGTCGCGCTCAGCGCAGCGCTGCTCGGGGGCGCCGCCCCCGCCGCGACCGCGGTCGCCGCCACCTCGAACGCAGGCTCGGCGGCGGTGGTCGTCGCCGACAACCCCGTGGGCGTGGTGCACGGCGACTTCTTCTGGAACTCCGACTGCCAGGCCGCCGGTCAGCGCGGTGTCGATGCGGGCATGTGGGAGGTCTGGGAGTGCCGGGACGGCGGTCCCTTCCCTGGCCAGTACTACACGCTGTACTCGAACCGCTGACCACGAGGGCTCGGGCGGCCCCGGCACCTCGTGCCGGGGCCGTCAGCTCTTGCAGTGCGCGACGGCCGGCGTGACGCCCGGCCACGCGCGCACCGCCGGCAGCCACGCGGTCTCCGATGTCGTGCGCACGCGATACCAGCGCGTGCTCGTGCGGCGGTCCTCCGCCATGACCGGCGTTCCGTCGGCGATCCAGCACTCCGCGGTGAGCCCGTCGCCGTGGCGCGCATGGCCGACGATGTTGGCCGGCGCGTACTTCACGTGCGGGTCGCCGGCCAGGCCGAGCCGGCAGTCGGCGCGCAGCGAGTGCCGGCAGGCGGCCTCGGCGTTGTAGACCTTCAGCATCGCGCCGCGTGGCGCCGGGTCGTCGCCGCTCGCGGCCACGACCGCGCCGCCGCTCGCTGCCGCGAGGGCGACCAGCGCGGCGCCGATCCGCGCCGGCCGGCGGCGCAGCAGCGCCCGCCACGCCCCGGCCGCGCCTTCGCCGCGCGCCGCAATGCCGTCGCCGCGCGCCGCCGCGCCTGCGCCCCGCGCCGCTGCGCCTGCGCCTCGCGCCGCCGCGCCTGCGCCTCGCGCCGCCGCGCCTGCGCCCCGCGCCGCTGCGCCTGCGCCTCGCGCCGCTGCGCCTGCGCCTCGCGCCGCTGCGCCTGCGCCTCGCGCCGCTGCGCCTGCGCCTCGCGCCGCTGCGCCTGCGCCTCGCGCCGCTCCGCCTGCGCCGCGCGCGCCTCGCGCCGCCGCGCCTGCGCCGCGCGCCGGCGCGCCTTCGCCATCGTCCGCCACCTGCTCGATCCTCGCCAGCAGCGACGCCGCGCTGTGCTCGAGCCGCGACGCATGGTCGGGCGCGAGGCAGTCGGCGACGATCGGGTGCCACTGCGCCGGGAGCTCGTCGGCCAGCCGCAGCTCCGCGTGCCCGCCCGCGTACGCCTGCGCCGCGGCGCCGCGCGCCCGCGCGGTCGCGCCCGCGAACGGGAGCAGGCCGCCGGTCAGCAGCTGGTGCGCCGTGACGCCGAGCGCCCAGACGTCGGCCGTCGGGCGGATCGCGATGCCCTGCGCCGACACGCGCTCGCTCCACCACTCGGGCGGCAGGTAGTCCGACGAGCCCAGCCGCGGCGCGTAGGCGTGCGTGCCGTCGAGCTCGCGCGCCAGGCCGAAGTCGGCGAGCCGCACCGAGCCGTCGGCCATCAGCAGGACGTTGCTCGGCTTGAGATCCCCATGGACCCAGCCGGCCGCGTGCATGTGGACGAGCCCCTCGCAGATCTCGCGGACGATCCGCTCGGCGTCGCGCCGCTGCACGGTCGCGAGCAGGTCCTGCACGCTGCGCTCCGCACGCTCCATCGCCAGCACGACCGCGCCGTGCAACTCGGGATCGCCGGGGTCGTCGACCACGAACGTCTCGAAGGTCCTGATCAGCCGCGGGTGATCGGCCTGCTCGCTGAAGCGGACCTCCTCGGCGATCGCGCCCTGCAAGTCGGCGAACTGCGGCGGCGAGAGCGTCCCGCCAGGCAGGACCTTCAGCGCCGCGACGGTGTCGCGCGGGGGGTCCTGCGGCGAGCGCGGCCGCTGCACGCGCCGCGCGGCGTAGACGCTCGCCCACGATCCCGACGCGATGCGCTCGAAGATCTTCCAGCCGCCCGCGTGGTAGCCGAGCGGGACCCGCACGAGCATCGGTCAGACCCGCGGCGGCAGCAGCCGCCGGTGCTCGTCGCGCACGAGGCCGAAGCGCAGCGCGATCGACACGAGCGCCTCGCGCTTGGTCTCGAGGCGCTCGTCGGCGCCGGGGCGCGGCTCCTTGACGCGCAGCTTCTCGATCGCGAGGTAGTCGATGTGGTGGTTGACCGCGGCGCGGGTCAGGTCGGCGAAGCGCTCGTCCGCGCGCAGGCGCGCGACGATCTCGCCCGCGGTCGGCAGCGCGACCGACGTGCTGTCGCGCAGCCGCGGCTCGCACAGCGCGACGAGGATCAAGAAGTACTTGGCGGTCTCGTCGAGGGGGAAGGCGGCGGCGGTGCGCTCGCCGTCGTCCGGCTCGGCGTCCCGGGGATCCGCGAACGCGTGCTGCGGCGCGAAGACGAGGAACTCGACCGGGCCCTCGGTCATCGGCAGCGACACGCGGGCGAACTCGAACGGGACCGGCGCGGCGACCCGTCGCGGCGACACGCTGACGTACTCGCCGCCGCCCTCGGGATTGTCGACGACGTACGTCTTGTCGCGGCTGAAATTCGTGATGAGCCAGTAGTCCTCGACCGCGCTGATCTCGCCGGCCAGCCGTGACACGCCGTCGTGGTCCAGCGCGATGTCGACCTCGCAGTCCTCCGCGCCGCGCCCGAAGCGCAGCGTCTCGCCCGGTGAGACGTGCACCACCTGCGACGGCGGGCCGCCGTCCGGTGCCGGAACCTGCACGAGCACGGTCTCCATCAGCCTGTCCCTCCTCCGCGGTTGCGGTCTGTCATGTGCTGCGGCCGCGAACCTCGAGGCCCCGGCGATGTTGGACGGTCCGGGGAGACGGCGGCCTGCTGGTGCCAACCACTCAACCAAAGGCGCCACGCCCGTTGTGTGGACGCGCGCACACTGCGCGTCTCAGCTCGCGGCTTGGGCCTCGTACTGCGCCGGGTTCAAGCCGACGACCGCGCGGAAGTCCGCGATGAAGTGCGCGTGGTCGAAGTAGCCGAGGTCGAGGGCGAAGCGCGTCCAGTCGGTGTCCTTGCGGCCCGCGAGCTGCTCGATCGCGTCATGCAGGCGGTAGCGCTGCAGCACCCACTTCGGGCCGACGCCGACGTAGCGACGAAAGAGGCGCTGCAGCGTGCGGGTGGAGACGTGGTGGCGCCGCGCGATCTCGGCGACGCTCGCGCCGGGCTGCGCGGTGCGCATGTCGCCGACGACGGCGTTGACGAGCGTCGCCTGCGGGTCGCGCTCGGCCGGCAGCTTGCGTCGCAGGAACGCGTGCATGAGCGCGAGCCTCGCGTCGGTGTCCGGGGCTTGCGCCGCGGCGGCTTGCAGTCGCGCGCCGTCGGCTCCGAACAGCTCGTCGAGCGCCTTGACGCGGTCGGTCAGCGCGTGCAGCGGCTTGTCGGTGAAGCTCGCGAAGCCGCCGGCCAGGAACTTCGTGCCGACCGCCCAGCCTTGGTCTTCGAGCACGCGGTCATAGCGCCGGCGGTGCACGCCGTAGACCGCGGCCTCGTCCGGCTCGAAGACGAGGTGCACTGCGGGGTGGGTCATGACCTGCGAGCGGTAGGGCTCGCGGCCGCGCAGGTCCCACTCGACGAGCCAGTGCGAGTCGACGAACGGCGCGAGGTCCGGCGGCGGCGGCCGGCGCTCGAAGGAGAAGACGCGATCGACCGCCTCGGGTCGCAGGATGCCACGGGTGTCTTCTGCGGGCTGTCGCATTTCTCCAAGACTCGGGAGCGGTCGGCGGGTAGCTTCGGGTGCATGACTACCACTCAGCACAAGACGATCAACATCGACGACGCCGAGGACATGGCCCCGAAGTACGGCATGGGCGACATGGGCCAGGCGCGGTTCTTGCGCAAGGGCCTGGGCGCGGAGGGCATCGGCCTCGCCGACTACAAGATGAACCCCGGCCAGCGCGTCGGCTTCGGCCACAGCCACTCCTCCTGTGAGGAGATGTACGTCGTCATCGCCGGCTCGGGTCGCTTCAAGCTTGACGACGAGATCGTCGACGTCGCGGTCAGGGACGTCGTCTACTGCCCGCCGTCGGTCATGCGCGAATGGGAGGCCGGCGACGACGGCCTCGAGCTGCTCGCCTTCGGCCACCACGCGGAGAACGACGGGGACATGCAGCAGGGATGGTGGACCGACTGAGTCGCTCGCCGTGAGCCCTGTCGCCCGCACCTGGCACGGCCGGCGACGACGGGTTATGGTCGGCTCGTGCGCATCTTGGTGCTCGGTGCCGGGTCGGGGGTCTGGAGCTGACGGCGAGGCTTTCGGCGGATTTCGGTGACGCGATCGTGCTGATCGATCAGCACGATTCGTTCGTGTTCGGCTTCTCGAAGCTCGATGTCATGTTCGGACGAGCGCAGGCATCGTGGGTGCGCCACCGCTACAGCGAGATCGTCAAGCCGGGCGTGCGGTTCGTCCAGACCACGGTGCGCTCGATCGATCCGGCCGCCAAGCGCGTGGAGACCGACGCGGGGCCGTTTGAGGGCGACGTCATGGTGGTCGGGCTCGGCGCCAACCTGGACGTCGGCGCGACGCCCGGACTGGCCGAAGCGGGACACGAGTTCTACACCGTCGACGGCGCGTTCGCCGCGCGTGACGTGCTCGCGGGCTTCGACGGTGGCGACGTGATCATCGGCGTCCTCTCGACGCCGTTCAAGTGCCCGCCGGCTCCAAGCGAGGCGGCGCTGCTGCTGCACGACCAGCTCGTCGAGCGGGGGCTGCGCGACCGCAGCACGATCTCCCTCGTCATCGACTTCAGGCGCCCGATCCCGCCGTCCGCCGAGGCGTCGGCGCTGTTGCTGACGGCGTTCGAAGAGCGGGGCATCGCATGGCACCCCCGCATCGTCGACATCACGTTCTTCTCCGAGCAGCGCACGGGCGAGCTGCGGGGGCCGTCGGCGGCGCTGATCGCCGACAAGGTCGAGTTCGGGTCCAGCCGCATCAAGCGCTGGTTTGACCGCGAGTGGACGCCAACGTGATGTCCGAGTACGACGACGACTGGGTCGGCACTCCCCCGGAGGGCCATCACAAGAGCGACCCGGAGCGGGCGGCGTTCTGGCGCGCGCAGACGCGGAGGTACACGCTCGGAGCCGGCCTCCTGATGGCGATCGTCGTCGTGCTCCTGCTCGTGCTGCTCCTGAGCTGATGTCGCGAAGCCCGGAGGTCTTGTCGAGAACTCCGCTGACTCGACAAGACCGCACGCGATGATCTTGATTCTTGGCGGCACGGCGGAGGCCCGCGAGCTCGCGGCCGGGCTGCACGCCGCCGGCGTGCCCGTGACCTCGTCGCTGGCCGGCCGCGTGAGCAGGCCGCGGCTGCCCGAGGGGGAGACGCGGATCGGGGGCTTCGGCGGGCCCGAGGCGCTCGCGCGCTGGATCGGCGAGCACGCGGTGCTCGCGGTCGTCGATGCGACGCACCCCTTCGCGCAGCGCATCTCCGCCTCCGCGGCGCAGGCGTGCCCCCGGGCGGGCGTGCCGCTCCTGCGCCTCGAGCGGCCGGGGTGGAGCGAGCGGCCCGGCGATCGCTGGCAGTGGGTCGACGACCTCGACGAGGCCGCCACCGCGGTTCGCGGCAGGCTCCGGGTCCTGCTCACGACCGGCCGCCAGGGCCTCGCCGCCTTCGCGAACGCCGACGACGCCTGGTTTCTCGTCCGCTGCGTCGACCCACCCGACCCGCCGCTGCCGCCTCGCCACGAGCTGCTGCTCGACCGCGGCCCCTACACGCTCGAAGGCGAGCTCGCGCTGATCGACGCCCACGCGATCGACCTCGTCGTCACGAAGGACAGCGGCGGCCCGCACACCGTCGCCAAGCTCGACGCGGCACGCGAGCGAGACCTCGACGTGATCGTCGTCCGGCGCCCGCCGCGCCTCGACGTGCCCACCGTCACGACCGTGGCCGCGGCTCTCGAGTGGGCGCTCGCAGCAGGTACGTGTCCATGATCCAGCCCTTGCGCTCACGCGCCTCGGAGCGCACTCGCACGATCTCCTCGCCGACCTCCGCGAGCGGGCCGGATACGAGGATCTCGTCCTCGGTGCCGATGTACGCGCCCCAGTAGATGTCGACGCCCTCGTCATCGATCGCCGTGAACGCGCAGCCGGCGTCGAGCATCACGACGACGTCGTCGGCCTCCTCGGGGAAGCCCTGCGCGAGCCGCCGCCCGGTCGTGATCTGCACCGGCCGCCCGACCCGGTTCAGCGCGATCCGATGGCGCGCGGTCAGCGCCGCGATGCAGCTGATGCCCGGCACGACGTCGAGCTCGAAAGCGACGCTCCCGCGCGCGGCGACCTCGTCGAGCACCGCGATCGTGCTGTCGTAGAGCGCCGGGTCGCCCCAGACGAGGAACGCGCCGCGCTCCGCCTCGGCCAGCTCGTCGCGCAGGAGGCGCTCCCAGACATCGGCTCGTCGCGCGCGCCAGTCCTCGACAGCCTCGGCGTACGCGTCGGCGCGGCGGTCGCGCTCGGGGTCCTCGACCTCGACGATCCGCGGCGCGCCGCCGGTGACGTGGCGCGCGACGATCTCGCGCCGCGCGCGCGCGAGCTCCTCCCGCGCGCCCGGCTTCTCGATGACGAAGAACACGTCGCAGGCGTTCAGCGCCTTCACGGCCGAGACCGTGACGTCGTCCGGGTCGCCCGCCCCGATCCCGACGACCGAGACGTGCCTCACCCCGGGTACCGCCGCGGCGTGTAGACCGCGCCGCCCGCCGTCACCCGCGTCGTCGACGAGCCGACGATCAGCAGCGTGCGCATGTCGACCGCGCCGAGGTCGACGCCGGCGAGCGTCGTGACGCCGACCGTCTCCTCAGGCGATCCGACCGCCCGCGCGACGACGACGGGCGTCGCGCCGTCGCGATGCGACCGCAGGATCTCGAAGGCGCGATCGAGCAGCTCGCGGCGCGTCTTCGAGGCCGGGTTGTAGATCGCGAGCACGAGGTCGGCGGCGCCCGCGGCGTCGAGCCGGCGCTCGACGACCTCGCGCGGCTTGAGCTGGTCGGACAGCGAGATGACGCAGAAGTCGTGGCCCAGCGGCGCGCCGACGCGGGCGGCCGCGGCCTGCATCGCCGACAGCCCCGGCACGACGCGCACCTCGACCTCGGGCAGCCCGTTGCGCTCGACCTCCTCGTAGACGGCGGAGGCCATCGCGAAGATGCCCGGGTCGCCGGACGACACGACCGCCACCCTCGCGCCGTCCGCCGCGAGCTGCAACGCATGACGCGCGCGCTGGGCCTCGACGCGGTTGTCGCTCGCGTGGCGTCGCTGGCCGCGGCGCACCGGCACGCGGGCGAGGTAGGTCTCGTAGCCGACGAGGTCGTCGGCGGCGGCAAGCTCGGCGTGCGCTTCCGGGCGTGAGCCACTCCGCGCCCGCGGGACCGAGCCCGACGACCGCGACGCTGCCACGGCCGCCGTTCGAAGGCTCGGCTCGCGCCGCGGCTGGGACGAGCAGGAGCGACATGTACGGCACCTTGCCCTCGACGTCGCGCAGCGCCGACACGCGCTCCTCCGTGGAGCTCGCGCGCTCGACGTACACCGCGCGCTCGGCCACGCCCGCCTGCTCCGCCGCGCCGCGCACGCCCTCGAACGTGCGGCCGAGCTTGATGACGACGGCCGCGTCGGTCGTACGCAAGCGCGCGGCGACGATGTCGGGGGAGAGCGTGCCGGGAAGGACGGTGAGGACGTCGTCGCGCTTGGCGAGCGGGGTGCCGGCGGCGGCCGCGGCGGCGCTGAACGACGTCACGCCGGGGATCACCTCGGTCTCATAGCGCGGGGCGAGCCGCTCGTGGAGGTACATGTAGGAGCCGTAGAAGAACGGGTCGCCCTCGCACAGGACGGCGACGTCGCGCCCGGCGTCGAGGTGCTCGGTGAGCTGCGCGGCGGCGGCGTCGTAGAACTCGACGAGCGCGGCCTCGTAGCCGCCCGGGTGATCGGAGACCTCGGTCGTGACGGGATAGGTCAGCGCGACCTCGAGCACGCCGGGGCGCAGGTACGGCGCCGCGATTCGCCGCGCGACGCTGCGCCCGTGGCGGGCGTTCGGATAGGCGACGACGTCCGCCGCCTCGATGACGCGCCGCGCCTTGATCGTCAGCAGCTCGGGGTCGCCCGGCCCCACGCCGACGCCGAAGAGCCGGCCGCTCATTCGGCTTCGCTTGCGAGCGCGTTGACGGCGGCCGCGGCGATCGCGCTGCCGCCGCGCCGGCCGTGGACGACGACGAACTCCGCGACCGCCGGGTGCGCAGCAAGTGCGACCTTCGACTCCGCGGCCCCGATGAACCCGACGGGCACGCCGACCACCGCGGCCGGCCCGTCGACGCCGTCTTCCTCGAGCACCTCGAGCAGCCGGAACAGCGCGGTCGGCGCGTTGCCGACGACGACGAGCGAGCCCGCGAGCCGGTCGCGCCACAGCTCGATCGCGGCGGCGGTGCGGGTCGTGCCGAGTTCGGCGGCGAGCGCCGCGACGCGCGGATCGGGCAGCGTGCAGACGACCTCGTTGGCGGCCGGCAGGCGCGCCCGCGTGATGCCGGCCGCGACCATCGACGTGTCGCAGAGGATCGGCGCGCCAGCCCGCAGCGCGGCGGCGGCGGCAGGCCCGAAGCCGGGCGACGCGGCGACGTCGCCCGCGAGGTCGACCATCCCGCTCGCGTGGATCATCCGCACGACGACCCGCTCGAGCACCGGCTCAAGGCCGTCGAGCGACGCCTCGGCCCGGATCGTCGCGAACGACTGCCGGTAGATCTCCGCGCCGT
>CAWDYO010000002.1:0-277724 GCA_963806515.1 uncultured Actinomycetes bacterium
GGCGTCCCCAACGGGATTCGAACCCGTGTCGCCGCCGTGAAAGGGCGGTGTCCTGGGCCACTAGACGATAGGGACGTGATGGGCAGCAGAAAATGGGCTGGTGAGCCCGGTAGGGATCGAACCTACGACCAATTGGTTAAAAGCCAACTGCTCTACCACTGAGCTACGGGCCCGTAACCTCAACGAACGAAACCCTCGAGGCGTGCTCGAAGGGTGCGGAAGATACCACGCCACGTGCGGAACGGGCGAGGCCCTCACCTTATTGCCTTTTCATCCGCGGCTGAGCATCGTCCAGAGTCCGATGACGATGAAGCCGGCGCCGGCGACCAGCTTCAGCGTCGATGGCTTCACGAAGCGTTCGAGCTGCGCGCCGACCAGCACTCCGATGGCCGAGGCCAGGACGAGCGCGGTGGCGCTGGCGGCGAACACCAGCCACTTGTTGTTCTGCGCCTCGGAGGCGAAGAGCATCGTCGCGAGCTGCGTTTTGTCGCCGATCTCGGCGAGGAAGACGGAGATGAAGATGGCGGAGAAGGCTTTGAACATGATGGTGGAGTGTATGCCGGCACGTAGCGCGGGTGTCTCGTCCGGCGGCGGTGTCTCTGATCATTCGGGTCTGCGCTTGATCCCGGAAACCCCCGTCGGGCGAGACGCCGCGCCGGATGCAGGCGGGACGCCCGCACTACGCGGTGTACGCGAAGGTGCGCATCGAGAGATTGCCGTAGTGGAAGCCTTCGTAGATCGTGGTGAGCTTGTCGGAATCGCGTGATGCGCCGAGGGCGACGAAAACCGGCTCGAAGTGTTCGGGAGTGAGGACGGCGAGAGCCGCGTGCGGCGCGAGATCGCGGTAGCGGGTGAGTGTATCGAAATCGCGGGCGGCGAGATGCGTCGCGAACCAATCATCGAATTCTTTGGCCCAGTCGTCGACCGGCGCGTTTTTGTCGCCGAGGTGGATGGCGCGCAGGTTGTGGACGATGCCGCCGCTTCCGGCGATGACGATCCCTCGGTCGCGTAGCGGCGCGAGCGCCTGGCCGATGCGCAGCAGTTCCGCTGGCGACGTCGGATACGGTTGCGCGATTTCCCCGATCGGTACGTCTGCATCGGGAAGCAGGATGCGCATCGGCACCCAGAGGCCGTGATCCCATCCGCGCGATTCTTCGAGCGGCGCGTCGCCGAGGAGCGTGGCGATTTCGCGTGCGAGCGCGGGATCGCCGGGCGCTTCGTAGCGGATTTTGTAGAGCTCCGGCGAGAAGCCGCCGAAGTCGTAGATCGTTTCGGGAAGTGCGACCGCGTTCACGCGAACGCTGCGCGCCTGCCAGTGCGCGGACACGACGACGATCGCGCGCGCGCCGCGCAGCGATTGGCCGAACGAGGCGACGGCGCGCGTGAAGTCGTCCTGCTCGATCGCGATCGACGGTGCGCCGTGGGAAATGAAAAGCGACGGCATCGAAGGAGTCATCTCGATATCATCCGTCGAATGCGCATTCGTTGCCTGATCATCGTTCTCTTCGTTGCTGCTGCCGGAAATGCCGCCGACCTCGTGCGCCTGCCGACCGGTGTTTCGCTCGATCCGGCCGCGGAATCGCACGCGGTGGGCAACTTTCCGTTGGCTATCGCTCTCGCGCCTGGCGGTGATCGCGCGGCGCTGCTGCTCAACGGCTGGCGGCAGCAGGGCGTGCAGATTGTCGATCGGAAGTCGGGCGAAGTCGTGCAGACATTGCCGCAGACCGCGGCCTTCATCGGTCTCGCGTTTTCGTCCGACGGCAAGACTCTGTACGCGAGCGGCGGCAACGACGATTCGATCTTTGTCTATCGCTGGAACGGCATCGAAGCGACGGCGGATGGCAAGATCGATCTGGTCGAGCGTCCGGAGCCGGTTCCAAATGCGAAGCCGAGGGAAGTGGCCGGCAGCCAGTATCCGGCCGGCATCGCGACGTCGCGCGACGGACGCTTTCTCTACGTCGCCGAGAATCTCGGCGACACGCTGGCAGTCGTCGATCTCTCGACGAAGCGCAGTGATTCAGCGCGTGAAAACGGATCGCTATCCGTACACCGTCGTCACCGACGCGCGTGGCGAAGTGTACGTTTCGGCCTGGGGCGATAACACCATCAATCGGTTTCGCGCGAACGCAAACGGAACTCTGCATCGTGGCGCGCGCATCGTGGCCGGACGTCATCCCTCGGCGATGGTGGTCCGCGGCACGCGGCTTTACGTGGCGTCGGCGAGCACCGATTCGATCAGCGTCATCGATACCAGGACTTCGAAAGTCATCCGCACGTTGCACGACGCGCCTCCCGCCGGTCCGCACGAGGGGAGCACGCCGAACGCGCTTGTGCTTTCGCGCGATGGCAGCCGATTGTTTGTGGCCGAGGCGGACAACAATGCCGTCGCTGTATTCAATGTTGCGACCGGCAAACTTCTCGGACGCATTCCGGTCGAGTGGTATCCCTCGGCATTGGCACTCGACGGCGACGATCTGATCGTCGTCAACGGAAAGGGGCGCGGCACGCGAGCCAACCCCAATCGCGTTCAGCCTCTTAAGAAGCTGCCACCCGACTCGCGCGATTACACGCTCGGGCAGCTCGACGGCACGCTGTTGGCGATCCCCGTTCCGTCAGCGATGTCGAAGCTCGCGTCATCCACGAAGCGCGTCGCGCACGCGAACGGCTGGGACACGACCCGAGGAGCGCGCCGCTATCCGCCCTTCAAGCACGTCATCTACATCATCAAAGAGAACCGCACCTACGATCAGGTCCTCGGCGACATGAAGGAAGGCGACGGCGATGCGTCGCTGGTCTTTTTTCCGGAGAATGTTTCGCCGAACCATCACGCGCTGGCGCGGCGGTTCGGTCTGTTCGACCGTTTCTTCGTGAATGCCGAGGTGAGCGCGCAGGGGCACAACTGGTCGACGGCGGCGTACGCGACCGACTATCTCGAGAAGACGATGCCGTCAGCGTACTCGTCGCGCGGCCGTACTTACGACTACGAGGGGACGAACGGCGACCGCGTCGTCGACGATGACGACGATGTGAACGCGCCGGCGAACGGTTACCTCTGGGATCTGGCCGTGCGCAAGAAACTCTCGCTGCGCAACTACGGCGAGTACGCCGGAAACGGCGACGATGTGCGCGATGCGGTCGGCAAAGAGGTCATCGGATTCCGGCGCGCACTGCGCGATACGACCTCGCCCGATTTTCCGCCATTCAACATGCACATCCCGGATCAGACGCGCGCCGACGTCTGGCTGCGCGAGTTCAACCAGTACGTCGCGCGCGGCTCGCTGCCGGCGCTGGAGATCGTGCGGCTGCCGAATGATCACACCGAGGGAGCGGCGGCGGGGAGACCGACCCCACGCGCGTTCATGGCGGACAACGACCTCGCGCTCGGCCGGATGATCGACGCGCTGTCGCATTCGCTGTTCTGGCGCGACACGGCAGTTTTCATCGTCGAGGATGACGCGCAGAGCGGACCCGATCACGTCGACTCACACCGTTCCGTGTTGCTGATGGTTTCCGCATGGAACCGCGGCGGTCTCGTGCATCGCTTCATCAACACGACCGACGTCCTGGCAACGATGGAAGAGATCCTCGGCCTCGACTCGATGTCGCAGTTCGATCACTACGGCCGTCCGATGCGCGGCCTGTTCGCCGAGCAGCCCGACCTGACGCCGTACGACGCGATCAAGCCGGGAGTTCCGCTCGAACGAAAAGAATCCGGAGAGCGCGCAGTCAAAACAGTCGGCGCTGCTGGATTTCTCGAAGGCCGACGCAATCGACGATCAGGCGTTGAACTTGATCCTCTGGCGCACGATCAAAGGCGAGGTGCCGTATCCGGGCGCGACGCGGGCGGCGGTGGGGGAGATGTTGCGTTAGCCGCGTGCGAGCGGCAGCCGAACCGTGAACGTCGAGCCACAGCCCGGGCCGTCGCTGGCGACCGCGATGCTTCCTGAATGCGCCTCGACGATGCGGCGGGAGATGGCCATGCCGATGCCGAGACCGGCATAGCTCTTTGCGCCGTCGCTGCGGCGGAAGGGATCGAAAACGAGAGGGACGAAGTCGCTGATGATGCCGATGCCTGTATCCGTCACGCTGATGACGGCCATTCCGTCCTCGCAACGGCCCCGGAGATTCACTTCACCCTGCGCGGTGAACTTGACGGCGTTCGTGAGAAGGTTGAGAAACACCTGGCGCATCCTGTTGGGATCGGCGCGGACAAGGATCGGACCGTCGGGGAGATCGACGTTCAAGGCGAGCGATTTCTCGTGTGCCTGTACTTCGACGAAACTGACCGCGACACGCAGGGTGTGGCAGAGGTCGAACTCCTCGCGCACGACGGGCAGCGTGCCTTTCTCCGAATGCGCGAGATCGAGAAGGTCGTCGACGATCTTCGTCTCCGCCATCACCGCATTCTTCAGATTCTGAATCGCGGGCTTCACGCTCGGTTGTGCTTCCAATTCCATCTCCAGAAGCTGGATCCAGCCCATGATCGAAGTCAGAGGCGTGCGCAGCTCGTGCGACACCGAGGCCAGCAGCTCGTCTTTGGCGCGGCTGGATTCCTCGGCGGCGCGGCGCGCCACCTGATCGCGGACATCGACGATCACAAGGCCTACGGCGTCGGCGCCAGCGATGGGAAGCCGGATCGCGGAAACGAGTGCAGGCGCTTCTCCGGTCGACCAGCGAAACGAGAATCCGCTTTCCTGCGGCGCCGCCAGCGCACGCTGCAGCATCGTGGCGAAACGCGGCCGTTCGAGCTCGGTGATCACGTTCTGAAGATTCTGTCCAAGGAGCGTTTCGGCGGGGATGCCGATCATCGCGGCGAGATGTGGATTGACGTAGACGATTGTTCCATCAGCGAGCACGGTCGCCACGCCCTGCGGCAACGCTTCGATGAGCGTGCGGTAAAGCGGTTCATCGCTGTTGAGGCGCGAGATTCTGGCGCCCTCCTCTTCGAGAACGACGACGGCATCGATCTCTCCGCCCTGCAGAGCGCGCACGAGATCCTCATGTTCCCGAACGCGATTTTGGAGCTCCGAGCCGGTCGAGCGATTCCCCTTGTTCATCTGGTTCCCTCAGCCTCTCGGCCGCAGATCAAAGCTCACCAGCACGCGGTCGGTGTTGGAGAGATCGCCGATGATTTTGCGGATGGGCACCGGCAGCTTGCGCACGAGGGTAGGGATCGCCACGATCTCATCGCGGCGCGCGGCCTTCGGATCGGCGGCAACATCAATGATCTCGATGGTGTAGCGGTCGTCGAGATGATCGGCGCAGAACTTCTTCAGGTTGGCGATCGCAGCGACGGACTTCGCAGTCTGGCCGACGACGTAAAGCCGAAGATTCCAGTCGTCGTCAGCGGCTTTTCTTTTTCTGGATGTTGTTTTGATCGCCTTGGCGGTCATGATGCGGCGCCCTCCGGTTTGGACTGCGGGCGCCGCGCAGGACGACGATCGGTATCGACGGCGGAGCTTTTTCTGCTGGCGGCCATGGTGGTTCGATCGGCGTCAGCTGCTGCCGCGACCGGCTCTCCTCATTGCGGAGGCGTTCCAATTCGTCGCTCTCGGCGCTCATCTCCAGCCGCAGCGCGGCGATTTCGGTATCGAGCGTTTTCATGCGGCGTTCGATGGCGCGGCGTTTCCGTCCGGCTTCCTCGCGGCGCTGGACTGCCACCGCCGATTCCTTCGCTTCCTGCGCGACGCGTGAGGAGCCGGTCAGTACGCCCTCGGGTCCAAGGTAGGGCGCGATCAGCTTCACTCCCTTTGGAGTGAGAACGAATTCGCGCAACTGATTCGAATGCGCGGTTCCCCGGCTCTTCAAAACGTACATGGCGCGGTTGCGCTCGCCACGCTTCGATGTCGCGCAGCAGGAGCCAGGTGTCGATCATCGACGAGATGCCGACGTCGGTCGCTTCCAGCGCGTCGGCCGCCGGCGGTGAGGTTGGTCAGCAGGGCCGTGATCTGCTGGAGCTTGAGGAAGTCGACCAGGCGCATGAGCATGGCCTGGACCTCCGTCGCCGTCGGCGATGCTGAAGAAGTTGCTGATCGGGTCGACGACGACGACGCGCGGCGAGTAGTCGCGGATCACCTTGTGCATCGTGGCCAGGTGCATCTCCAGGCCGTAGAGCGGTCGGCCGCGAGGCGATGAAATGCAGCAGGCCGCTGCGTGACCCACTGGCCGCAGGTCGATTCCGATCGAGCGCATGTTGCGCAGGATCTGCTGCGGCGACTCCTCGAACGCGAAGTAGAGGCAGCGCTCGCCGCGCTCGCAGGCCGCCTGCGGCGAAGTGCGCGGCGAGGCTGGTTTTGCCCGTGCCGGCGGTGCCCGAAACGAGCACGTCGATGCCGCGGTAGATAGCCCTTGCCGCCGAGCATGGCGTCGAGACGCGGGGATGCCGGTGGAGATGCGCTCGTCGGACGCCTCGTGCGTCAGCCCGAGCGACGTGATGGGCAGGACGGTGATGCCGTCCTCGTCGATGAGGAACGGATATTCGTTGGTGCCGTGCGGCGTGCCGCGGTACTTGACGACGCGCAGACGCCGCGTCGAGATCTGGTCGTGCACGCGGTGGTCGAGCAGGATGACGCAGTCGGAGACGTACTCCTCCAGTCCCTGGCGGGTCAGAGCGCCGTCGCCGCGCTCGCCGGTGATGACGGCGGTCACGCCCTTGTCCTTCAGCCAGCGGAACAGCCGCCGCAGCTCGGCGCGCAGGATCGCCTCGTTGCTGAAGCCGCCGAAGAGCGTTTCGATGCGTGTCGAGCACGACGCGCTTGGCGCCGATGGAGTCGATGGCGTGGCCGAGGCGGACGAAGAGCCCTTCGAGGTCGTATTCGCCGGTCTCCTCGATCTCGCTGCGCTCGATATGCACGTAGTCGACGACGAGTTTTTTCTGCTTCTGCGAGGCGCTGTCGAGATCGAAGCCGAGCGAGCGCGACGTTTTGCGCGAGCTCCTCGGGCCGTTTCCTCGAAGGCCATGAAGACGCCGGGCTCGCCGAACTCGCATGCGCGCCATTGACGAGGAATTCCATGCCGAAGAGCGTCTTGCCGCAACCCGGCGCCGCCGCAGATCAGCGTCGGCCGTCCGCGCGGCAGTCCCGCCGTTGGTGATCTCATCGAGACCGGTGATGCCCGTTGGGCATTTGGCGAGCTCGGTATCGGGAGCATTCCGTCGCGGCATGGGATTTCGAGAGAAGTGGACGACCTGAGCCGCGGATCATAGAGCGCGCTTGCAGGGTATGCAATCGCCGCGCGCTGAATTGCTTTACGCGAAGCCTTTCGGGCGTTCGTCGAGCGAGGCGGCCATGTCGATCAGGCCGGCGGTGAAGATCGGGTTGCGCGTGCGCAGGCGCAGCGGCTTTTTCTGATCGGACTTGATGATGATGCTGCTGTCGTCCGCGTCGACGACGACTTCGAAGACTTTCGGCATCGCCACTTCGGTGCGTTTCTTTTCGTCGGCGACGAGGCGGCGGTTGGTGATGAAGAGCATGCCGGTGTCGAGCGGCGCCTGGTGGATGCAGTACTCCTGAAACGCGAGCTGGATCGGGCATTCGGCGCGCGGCAGTCCTTTCGCCACGCCGCGCAGGCCGCGGAATTGCTCGACGGCGTTCAGCTCGTCCTCGACGTCATCCTCGGTGAGGCCCAACCCCTCGCGCAGCGTTTTGATCTCGGCTTCCTGCGCCGTTCCGAGCCGGTCGTCGGCGAGAAGATGCCAGAGGACGCTGGAGAAGAACTCGCGCTTGACCGAATGGACGTGCTCGGGAGTGAGTCCGGCCGCGTCGCCGGCGTCGCTGAGGAGTTTGGCGATAGCGGCCGATTCGGCGACGCCGCGGCGCGAAAGCTCTTCGAACGCGATGCGCAGCAGCACGCGGCGCGCGGCGGGCGCCCAGATTTCATAGGCGAGGTCGAGCGACTTGCGCTCGCCGCGGAGAGCGATGAGTCCATTCTCGGTGCGGTCGACGAGCAGGTGATCGAGCGCCTTCGTGTACCACGAAAGTTGCTCTTGATTGCGATTCTCGGCGGCCTCGCGTTCCGCGCGCTCGCGCTCTTCGCGTTCGCGAATCGTCCGCCGCTGCTGCGCCGTCATCAGGATCGGGAGGGCGATGCAGATCGCGCCGAAGATGATCTCGAACCACCCTTGCGGACCTTTCTTCATCAGGACCCCGAGTCCCAGCAGGATGATCAGCGCGCCAAACCCCATCAGTGCCATGAACAGGTAGCCGCGCGAAGTGCCGTCCGGTTTCAGCGACGACCAGAACGGAGTCTGGTTGATGGTCGGCTTGACGGGAATGCGCGGCCCGACCACGCGTTCCGTGTCGCCGAAGAAAAATCCGTCCTGGCGGCGGCGGATGAACTCGCCGTTCACGCCGGTGCTGAGCGTCGCGTCGTCGCCGATGGAGTCGAGCGACCGCCGCGTCGAGACGCCGAACCGGATCGGTCCGAAGGCGAGTTGTTTTTCAACGTAGTACGTCATTGCTGCCTGACGCGGCTGTTTGCGGACTCCGTGCCGAACTACGGCTGCGGGCCGAATGTCTCGCTGATCAGGTTCTTCGCGCTGATCCCGTGTTCGTGCAGCGCGTCGCCGACGCGGTCGATGAACGGATCGAATCCGGCGGCCATGAGCGTCGACGCCGTCATCCGCTCGCGGTTGCGGGCGATCAGGGTTTCGATCTTGCCGCTCTCGTGCACGATGGCGCCGTCGCGCGCGAGAGGATCGAAATCGGCGGAGTAAAGAATGTTGCGCTGATCGGGCTCGTAGAGGACGGCGATCTTCCGCGGATCGCGATCGGCCAGCATGCTCAGGACCATGCTCCGGACCGGTGCGATGCCGGTGTCGCCGGCCATGAACAGGATCGGGCGGCCGTCATTTTCCGGGAGTACGAAATCGCCGTACGGACCGTCGATGGTCACGGCGGCGCCTGCGTCGAGTTTCATCAGCGCCTTGCCGCCGCGCCCCGCGCCGACGCGTACGCAGAGCTGCACCGCCTGCGGCCGTTGCGGCGCCGAGGCGATCGTGTAGGCACGCGAGACGCCGTCGGGGAAGCGGAAGTTCACCCACTGGCCGGGCTGGAATGAAAACGATTCGTCCTCGAACGCCACCGTGATCTGCACCACGCTCGGCGCAAGCTCCTCGATCTCGGTCACGGATGCCTTGTGAGCACGCATGACCGGAGTATATCTGCGCTGCGTTCTTACGCCGGCTTCGCCGACGGAGTGCCGCCCTCACCGCAGCCAGCCCGGCATGATGCCCTGCTTGCGCGCGTCCTCGCGGAACTCCATGTTGGCGCGTTCGGCGCGGGTGATTTCGACCTCCGCGGCGGGGATCTGATCGAGGGTCAACTGCAACTCGCTCGATTGATACGTGAATTGGTGTGACCGGTAGCCCAATGCCACGAACTGCTCGATCTGGCGTTTCAACAGCTCCGCGCGGTCGCGCAACAGCGCCATGTTTTCCTTCGCGCGACGAATGGCCTCCTCGTGCGCGCGGGCGCCATTCCGCCACGACCATTCATCGCCTTTGTCCGCGGTGTCGTGCGGCTCGACTACTTTCTCGAGACTCAGTGCAGCAGCCGGAGTCCCCGAGTGGTTCTGCTCCAGCTCGCGCAACAGACGATCGCGTTCCGAGGCGGACACCTTCAACTTCTTATCCGGGCCGATCGACGTGATCACCGTCGCCGTGATCGCCGCCCGCGTCGCGTCCATGTCCACCTCGCCGACCGGAATCGAATACAACGTTCCTGATCGGAAGATGATGCGGCCGCGCTCCTCGCGAATCGGGCCATCGATGTCGAAGTGCGTGCCGTTGCGCAGAATGAGCGTCGTGGTGAGGATCGGTTGGGGAAACGACGTGGCAGTTGCGAAGAGGAGGATCGCCAGGGCGTGCATGGCGGAAATTATCGCCCCGATGAGCGCGAACGATTGGTAAACGTTACTATCTCCGCTTGCCTAACTGGCTCTACCTGATTTTCCAATTCCTCTACGACCTCGGCCTGGCGCTTTGGATCGGAGGGACGATTGTGCTCGGCGCCGCCGCGGCCCCGGTTCTTTTCAAATCGCTCCCGCGGCCGCAGGCAGGAGGCATCTTCGGACCGATCCTGGCCAGGTTTGCGCGCATTCAGGCGATCGCGTTGCTGCTGATCGTCGTCGGAGCCGGCGCGCGATTTCTGATCTGGGAGCGCCACGCCGCGACGTTGTGGCTCATCGGCCGCTGGTCGGCGATCGTCATGCTGGCGTGGGCACTGCTTGGGCAGATGTCGATTCAGCGGCAGATGCGCATCATCGGATCGAACCTCGGGCCGGAGACGGAAGAGAACCCGGTGCGGATCATTTTTCAGCATCTGCATATCCGCGCCGAGGGGCTGATGAGAGCGTCGGTGCTCGCCGCATTCATCGCGCTTTTCTTCAGTTGATAGAATCGGCCGACAACACAAATGGGAAGTAGTAGCGTTTCGCAGATCACCTGGATCGTCCTCGCGGCGGTCGGCGGCATTCTTTTTCTGACGTTCGACGCGATCCGCTACTTCGCGCAGGAGATCAGTCCCGTCACGCTGCGGCGTTGGTCGGGCGATCAAGCCGAGGAGCGCAGCAGCAGATGGCTGCACTTCGATCCGCGAAACCTGACGCTGGTCAGCGGCTCGCTGCTGCAGATCGCGCTCATCGGCGCGTTCATCGCCACGATCCGGGCATTCGATCACGAGTCGATCGCCGTCGCCTGCGGCATCTCCGCGGCCATCTGGTTCATCGTCGTCATCGTCTGGAAATTCGTGCTCGCCTTCGTGCCGGAAGACATCGGCGAAATGATCCTGAAGGCGCTGATCCCGTTCTCGCACTTTTTCTACCTGCTCTTCTGGCCCGTGCTCTTCCCGCTGCGGCGCGTGCTCGAGCGGCTCGACCGCGAAGAGGAAGAAGCGCAGAGGACGAGGAGGTCACCGACGAAGAGGTGCAGGCGTACATCGACGTCGGCGAGGAGGAAGGGATCATCGAAGGCTCGGAAGGGAAGATGATCCAGTCGATCGTCGACTTCGGCGACCGCCTGGCGCACGAGATCATGACGCCGCGCATCGACGTCCTGGCCTTCGACGCGCGCCGTCCGATCGACGAGCTGGCGCGGCTCTTCAGCGAATCGAAGTACTCGCGCATCCCGATCTACGAGGGGAGCATCGACCAGATCACCGGCATCGTGCACATCAAGGAAGTCTTCGACGCGATCGTCAAGAACGAGGCGCCGCGCCGCGGCCGCAGCTCGCCCGTCCGCCGTACTTCGTCTCCGAGACGAAGAAAGTCTCCGAGCTGCTGCGCGAGTTTCAGAGCGAGCACATTCAGATCGCGGTCGTCGTCGACGAATACGGCGGCACCGCGGGCATCATCACGATCGAGGACATCATCGAAGAGATCGTCGGCGAGATCGCGGACGAGCACGAGGAAGAGGAAGCGACGATCGTCGAGCTGGGCGACGGCGACGTGGCTGGTCAGCGGCCATGCTGCGCGTCGAAGCGCTCGAGGAGAAGCTCGACGCCGAGCTGAAGGCGACGACTACGAAACCGTGGCCGGCTTGATCTTCACCAGCCTCGGCCGCGTGCCCGGCAGTCGGCGCGGTCATCACAAAGAACGGCTGGCAGTTCGTCGTCGACCGCGCCGACCGCCGGAGGATCTATCGCGTGCAGGTGTCGAAGGATCCGGATGGACGAGCGAGGACGAAGAGGAGGAGCGGATGGACGTGCAGAGTCGCAGCAGTCGCAGAGTCTGCAGAGTCTCCAGTGCGGTCGCACCTGCGTGCAAGCTCCTCTCGGCTACCGCGATCGTCTGCGACTCCGCGACTCCGTTCTCTACTTGGACGCATGCATGAGCCGAAACCAACAGCTCCACTTCGGCGTCGTCGCCCTCGTCGGGCGTCCGAACGCCGGCAAGTCGACGATCCTCAACCGCATCCTCGGGCAGAAGGTCTCGATCGTTTCGGCCAAGCCGCAGACGACGCGCAACCGCATCGTCGGCATCCTCAACGATCCGCGCGGGCAGATCGCCTTTCTCGACACGCCCGGCATCCACAGGCCGCTGCACAAGATGAACGTGCGGATGATGGATCACGTCGCGCTCAGCGCTTCACGAGGCCGACGTGATCGCAGTGATGTCGACGCCAGTGAGCCGTTCGGAAGGGCGATCAGTTCGTGCATCGAGATGCTGCGGCAGCAAAAAGGGCGGCCGGGAGGCGAAGCGCTTCGTCCATCCTCAACAAGATCGACCTGCTGAAGAAGCACAAGCTGCTGCCGCTGATGCAGCAATACAGCGAGATCGGGACTCTTCGACGAGATCGTTCCGATCTCCGCATCCACGGGCGATGGCGTCGAGCGGCTCGTCGGACTCACTCTTCGAAACCGTCGGCTCGGCGAAGCCACTATCCGACCGAGGACTACACGACGCAGCCGGAACGCTTCTTCGCCGCGGAGATCGTCCGCGAAAAAGCTACTCACGCACACGTCCGACGAATTGCCGTACACAACCGCCGTGCAGTCGATCGCTTCGAAGAGGACGAGGCGAAGAACCTCATCAAGCATCTACGCGACGATCTACGTCGAGCGCGAGTCGCAGAAGGCGATCATCATCGGCAAGCAGGGCGAGATGATCAAGACGCATCGGCACCGAGGCGCGGCAGGAGCTGGAGTCGATCCTCGGCACGAAGCGTCTTCCTCGACCTGCATGTCGCGGTGCACGGATCGTGGCGCGAAGACGAGCGTTTTCTCGGCGAATTGGACTGGCCGCTTTCCTGACATTTGTCCGGCCTGTGCTTGTAAAGAGCGGGTGTAGAATCCGCGAACTTTCGCTCCACCAGTTCACAAACAATGAGGGGAGATCATATGCAACTTCGCAGGTTGTTCTGTTGTCTATTGCCTGGTCTTCTTCAGCCACCGCAGTCCGTTCGCCCAGCAGACCGGCTCCCTCCACGGCAAGGTCACTGCCGTCGGACGGCTCGGCATTGCCCGGGGTGACCGTCGAGGCAAGTCGAACGTGTTGCCGCAGCCGCGCGTGACCGTTAGCGACGGCAACGGCGACTATCGTCTGCCGCAGCTGCCACCTGGAGCGTACACACTCACAGTTCACGCTGAGCCGGCATGCAGACCGGAACGCGCAACGTCCAGGTTCTGCTCGGCCAGGACGCGACGATCGACGTGGAGCTCGGCGTGAGCGGCGTCTCCGAGAACATCACGGTGACCGGCCCAGGCCTCGCTGGTCGATCAAACAGTCGACCGCGCTCAAAGCGGCCTGACAGGCGATCAGATCAGGGCGCTGCCGGTCGACGCAGAACTACAGCGATCTGCAGAAAGCTCATCCCCGGCGTGATGTACACCGCGGACACGTTCCGCGGCCCAGCGCCGGGCGAGCGGACAGGACAACGTTTACATGTTCGACGGCGTGAACATCACCATGCCGCTGTTCGGCATGCTCAACGCACACGTCGGAGCCGAATACCCACGACGTGGCCCAGGTAACGGTCATCCGTGGCGGCGCGAAGGCGGTCGATTTCGCGCGCGCGGGCGGCTTCGTGATCGACACGGTCAGTAAATCGGGCACGAACAAGTTCTCCGGTGAAGTGGGCTATGAGCTGTTGAATAAGAACTTCATCGCGGAGACCAGAACAACGCCTCGGTCGTGACCTATCAGCAGGACCGTTCTTGGGTCAACGCCAACATCGGCGGCCCGGTGCTTCCGGACCGCCTGTTCTTCTATGGGTCGTACTACCGGCCCGACGTTCAACGCAAATCGAATCAGGCCAACGTCTACGGAGACCTCCCTGCCATATGCGCTCAAGCGCACGGAGAAATTCGGCAAGTTGACGTTCAGTCCGACGCTCGTCCTGCTGGTCAACGGCAGCTATCGCGATTCCCATACCACGTCGAAACGCCGACGTCATTCGGTTCCGACTTCGGCGCCGACGACCGGTACTGACTCGATGAACTGGGCTGCAAGATCGGCACGCTCGAAGCCTCGTGGATCATCAACCCGAAGAGCTTCGCCACGTTCAAGTACACGGATTCAACGAACCCCGGCACGGTACCGCGTCCAACTACTGCCTCGATGTCGTTCCGAGCTTTACGAACGGCACGCATCTCGACATCAACAATCTCGGCAGTCGCTGGGGCTGCTTCACCGTGCCCGACTCCCGGCAATGCCACACAGACCGCGTTCGTCCAGCCGTACATCGACAAGTACGGATATCATCTGCCCGACCGACGCGGCACAGGCCTAAGGCGCTTGGCTGCACGGCCGGCGCAGCGCACCGGCGGCGGCACGGTCGGCTTCGGCCAGTTCGCGCGCGACGACGACAGCTTCTTCCGCAACGGCGGCGCAGGTCGGCTACAACCACACGCTCGGCAGCAACGATCACACACGACCTGCACGTCGGCTATCAGCGTTACAAAGATTCCGAAGACCGCTTCCAGCCCTCCAACGGCTGGGGCTTGATCTCCATCCCGGGCGAGCCGGCGCGGACGCAACATGTCCGGCCACCGCGTGCGGCGCGGCGACGCCTGCGTTTTTCGTCGCCCAGGTCAGTCAGCAGGGCGCTGCCGGCGTCCCGACGATCCACTCGGAGTATCGTGTCGCAGAACATCGAGCTGAACGACACGATTCGTCTCAACAACTGGCGTTTCAACATCGGCGTGCTCGATCAGTGAGGACACCCTCTACGGCCAGGGACTGGCGAAGGCCGAGAACGTGGCGGGTTTCATCGCGTCGCCCGGCACCAAGTACTAGATGCACAGCTTCTCGTGGTCGGACATGATGCAGCCGCGGATCAGTGCGAACGTGGGCGTATAACGGCCGCGACACCGTCTGGACGCAGCTACGCACGCTACATGCCGGCCGCCAACTCCGACGCGCGCGCCGCGTCGTGGGACCGCAATCTCGTAGCCCAGCTCAAGGTCTATTTCGACAAAGACGGCAAGAGATCGGTATCGCAGCCGAACGCGTCGTCGTCCGGCAAATGGTGGGAGGACGGCATCAAGCATCCTGAGATCAAGGAGTACATGGTCGGCACCAGCCGTCAGTTGGGACAGCGCTGGACGGCGCGCCTCTACTGGCTCGTTACCGCAAAGGAGCGCACTATCTGGAAGATACGAACAACACCGCGCGAAGCGACTTCCAGGCTCCGGCAGGAATCCCGACCGCTCCGTACGTTCCGAATCTCGGCACGGTGACGACCCCGGGCACGATCCGCAATGCGATCGGAAGCGGATCGTCGTATGTCATCGCCAATCTCGACGGCGCCTTTACGAAGTATTACGAAGCCACGGCGGAGTCTGAGTGGCACAGCGACAAGTTGACGCTCAATGGCTCGTACACGTGGAGCCACTACTACGGCAACTTCGACCAGGACGACTCGTCGTTCAACAGCGCGAATGACGCGGCCGTGTTCATCGGCTCTTCGAACATCGGTGACGGCGCTGGACGTCAGCTGTGGGACTTCAAGTACGGCAATCTGCGCGGCGACCGCCGTAACAACGTGAAACTGAACTCGACGTACGCCCTGTCGTGGCACGCAACGATCGGCGCGTTCGCTTATTACCAGTCGGGCCAGCCATATCAGCTCGAGAGCTATCTGCCGTACACGAACCTTACGGGCTACACGAGCGACACGAATCGCTATGCGGAACCGGCCGGAACGCGCGTGTCACCGTCGCATCACCAGCTCGACCTGAATTACACGCAGAACGTGCCGATGTGCCGCGGCCTCAATCTTCAGTTCCAGGTGGCGGTCTTCAACGTCATGAATTAGCAGACCGGCTACAACTACGAGACCCGCATCTCGAACCCGAGTGCATTTATCAACGAGAACGGATGCTTCCGCGGCCTCGACGCCCGTGATCGACATTCCGGACTCGATTTCCGATGCCTCACTCCAGAAGCTGCTGACGCCGGGCGCTACGTTCGTGCGCTCGGATTGGGCCGTCAAAGCTCCGCAGCCGAAGACGTTCTACGCGCCGCGCCGCTATCAGTTGATGGCGCGCATTCAGTTCTGATTTTCTGATCTTCTGATTGTCGCGAAGGGCGGGCGGAACAGCCCGCCCTTCGCTTTTTCAGCGGAACAAGCGCTCCCGCGCGATGAGCTCGCGCGTCACGCCGTCGGCGTGCGCGCGGGCGGCGGCGATGCGGCCAGGCGCGTCCGGCTCGTGCAGAAGAACGCTGACCTGCGCGCGTTTGAAGAGCGCCATCGCGTAGTTCGGATCTGACGGCGGAACGCGGTCAAGCGCGGCGCGCGCATCGTCGAAACGCTGCGACGCGAGATAGAGGACGCCGAGCTCCGTATCGTGCTTGAACGATGCACCGGCGAGCGCACGCGCTTTCTCGAACGAGTCGATGGCCGGTTCGGTGCGGCCGAGACCCATCTGCATCTCACCGAGGCGGGAGAGTTCGTCGGTGGTGGGGGAGCGGAGCGTGTAGATCTTCTGGCGCAGACGCACCGCCTCGTCGATCTGCCCCTGCCGTTCGCGCAGCAGAGCCAGCGCTTCGAGCGCGGGAACTTTGTCGGGTGTTTCCGCGACGATCTGCTCGAGCATCGGCACCGCTTTCGGCCAGTCGGCGGTGCGCGCGTAGTGCAGCGCCATGTAGGTGCGTACGTCCGCCGAATTCGGAGCGATGACCGCGGCGCGCCGGTACGCGGCGAGCGCCTGCCTGCTCGTGGCCGAGGGACGGAGTGGGCGGTGGCGAGGCGCAGCGCGGAGTCGAGGTTGTGCGGATCCCTGGCGAGAATCTGTTCGAGCAGCGGAATCGCCTGCGCGTACTGCTCGCGGACGAAGAGCTGTGCTGCCTGATCGAGAATCGGGAACATCGGCGCCATGTCCGCCGGCCGCGGTGCGTCCGCGCGGACGACCGGTTTGGCGACGGAGCTGACATAGCCGAGGCTCGCCAGTTTTCGCTGCTCCTCGGCGGAAAGATTCGGACGCGCTCTGCTGCGCATCCAGCGACGGGATTGGATACTCCTGCAGCGCCGCGCGTGCATTGCGCGAGAGGTTCGCGCTCGCGGCGAGATCGTGGGTCTCGCCGGGATCGGCGGCGACGTCGTAGACCTCGAGTTTGCCAGCCAGGATCGCTTTGCGATTGCCGTCGACGGCCATCACCTGCGGCTGCCAGCCGTAATCGAGAAACGGTTTCATCGCCTCGCCGGCCACGACTTCGGCATGCGCCCTTGCGCAGGCTGTTCGTCGCGTCGATGCCGGCCCAATCGAGGATCGTGTGAAAAATGCGGCGCGTGACTGACCGCGACGTCGCTCACGCCTGCGGGAACACCGGGCCGATCATCACGAGCGGAACATGCATCGTGGCCTGGTAGATCAGGTCACCGTGCTGCTGCTCGCCGTGCTCGCCCAGTCCTTCTCCATGGTCGCCGGCCAGAATGATCGCGACCGGTCCTTTCACCTGTTGTTGAAACGCAGCCACGAGGCGGCCCAACTGACTATCCATCGAAACCGACCTCGCCGTAGTACGGCTGTTCGGATAACGGCTGCGAAACGGTTCGGGTGGCGTGTACGGATAGTGCGGATCGTAGTAGTGGACCCACAGAAACAAGGGCTGCGTATTTTGGGTGTCGGGTGTCTTTGACTCCCCACCTCCGACTCCCCGCTCCCGAAGAAACGCGATCACGCGATCGGTCGTCTCCTGCGCAGTCCTTTCGGGGTGCCCATTGGGAAACTCGTCATCGTAACGGTCGAAGCCGCGCGCCAATCCGAATCGCTTGGCCAGCGCGAATGACGATACGAACGCCGCGGTGCGATATCCGGCCGTATGCAAACGCTCGCTGACGAGAATCTGTGTATCGGCAACGTGCCGCGCGTTTTCGTGAACGCCGTGTCCGGCAGGGTAGAGGCCGGTCAGCATCGAGGTGTGCGACGGAAGCGTCTGCGGCACCGCAGCATAGGCCCAACGGAAACGCCGCCCGCGCGCTGCCAATGCATTGAACGAGGGCGTGGTCACGCCCACAGCCTCCGGGCCGGCCGCATCGGCGCGCGTGGTGTCGAGCGTGACGAAAAGGATCGAGGGCCGCTGAACGGACGGTGTGGCAGGTTCCTTGCGGCAGGCTACGTAGGGGATCGCAATCAGAGCGATGGCGACGATCGATTTCCGCTTCATCGCCGTTAGTTCTAACACGACGTCTGCGAGCGCTGTGCCGTAATCAGCGATAATCACCAAAGCCCATGCGCCCACTCTTCCTGATACTCGCCGTAATTGCACAGAGCGCCGCCGCTGCTACGTTTCCTCCCGCGGCCGTCCCCGAACAGCCGGTCTCCGGACGTGTCTTCGGCCCTGCCGCCGGAAATCAGCAGTCGCTGGCCATCGCGACAGACGGCAACATCGGCTTCGTGGTCTGGGTCGATCAGCGGCGCGGAACCAGCGATCTCTACGGCTCGCGCATCGACGCGAACGGCGTTTCGCTCGATCCGCTCGGCATTCTCATCGCTCCCGGCGCGACGGGCGGCACCGTGATCTGGAGTGGCCGCCAGTTCATCGCGGTCTCCGAGCGGGGCAGCGAGAAGACCTTCAGTTTTCTCACCGACGGCGACATCACCGGCCGCAAGAACCATGACGCTGCTCTCCACGTCGGTGGCGGCAACGATGGGATCCGGGCCGGACGCGCGCATTCTTTTCATGGGCCTCGGCAAAGCGACGATCGTCAATAGCGACGCCAATATCGTGGCCGAGAACGTCCAGCTGGCAATGCCGTCGTCGCAGCCGCTTGCAGTCGCGGCTGCAGGCGGGAACGATTTCCTGATCGTCCACCCCAATCTCAGTCCAGGCCACGAGCTCTTCGCCGATCGTATCGACCGCGATGGAAACTTCCTGGGCACGACCGACACGGGTCTCGATCTCAACATCATCGGTTCGACGCTCGCCCTCGCCGGCGGCAGCGATGGCTACCTGCTCGCCGGCCGCGGCTCCTCCGAACGCGAAATCCTGATCGCCCATCTCGACATCAACGGCGCCGTGGCCTCGCAGCGAACTCTTCTGCCGTTCGAATCGGGACTGCGCGTGTCGCTCGTCCCGGCGGAGAGACTGGCCATCCTGCGCGACGGCGATCAGTATCAGGTTACTTGGACGACCTCCGAGCCAACCGGCGACGCGCACGCGTGGATCGTGACGGAGCCTGCAATCGGCAACGGGCAGTTGGAGCGGCAGCCGATCCTCGACTGGTTCGGTAACGGCTACGGCGTCACCATTGGTAAAGTCGCGGACCAGACCGTTGTCGTGACGGATGCCTTCCGCATCGGCGTCGCGACGAACATCGATTCGGTAACGACGGTGCTCGGCAAGACAGGGCATTTCGAGCTCACAACGACGGCCACGCAGCAGACCACGCCGCAAGTCGCGGTGTCGGGCATCGGATACGCCGTACTCTGGAACGAGTTCGGTCCTGACGCCTCGGCCCATCTTTACCTTCGTCGCTTTACCGGGTCGTCCGCCTCGCCAATCATCCAGGTCGCGTCGAACGTGGATGGACACGCCATCACCGGCCGCATTGCGGAGGCGCGCGGTACGTACGTGATCGCGTGGAGTACGTCGCAGAATGTTTCGGGGACGGCCGGCTATCTGGTGCGGCGAATGTCGGCGGCGACGGGCGAGTGGCTCGATCCCGATCCCGTTCCGCTGACGAGCGCGTTCGATGTCGTGCTCGCATCGAACGGCGACAGCGTGCTGGCAACGTACACGGTCGAATGCAGTTTCCGCTGCCCGCGCGCGCGCAGCATCTCTGCCGACAGTCCCGTAACATTCCGCAGCGCCGAGGCAACCATTCCCGGTACGAATGCCGCCTACGAGTTGTCGATGGCGAGCAATGGTCACGACTTTCTGCTCGCGTGGAACGACAACGTCTGCACGTTTCCGTGCGACTCCTCGTTCCCCACGCGGCTGCTCGCGCTGCGCCTCGATGCGAACGGACAGGCTCTCGACTCGAGCCCGATCGTCATCGAGGGACAACAGAATTCGTTTTCGCACAACCCGTCCGTCGCCTGGGTAGCCAACAGTTACGCGGTGACGTGGCTTGGCGCCGACGCGATCAAAGGCCGCCACGTCAGCGCGTCGGGCGCCGCCGATCCGGCTCGCGACGTCTTCCCGCGGCCGTCGCAGGTCCGCTCGCCGTTTCTGGTCGCGCATGGCAACGATCTCTTCCTGCTCTTCACGTCGCAGACCGGCGACGCGATCAGCTCGTCCGCCGTGGCGCTCGATCCGCAGACGCTCTCCGCCACCGGCGACGCGTCGCTGCTGGTAAGCGACCAGCCCGTGAATCCGACGATCTCCGCCGCGGCGCTTCCAAACGGCATCGCGATCGCGTACGAACGCCTCGACGCCGGTGCCGGCAACGTTGGCCGCGTCTTCACGCGAATTTACGGCGTGTCGTCCCGCCACCGCGCGGTCCATCGATAGAGCAAAATCGTTACGGCCGCGCCAGCTACCATCGCGGCATGCTCAACTACATCTGGTTCGGCCTGATGGCGATCGCGCTCGTCGTGGCCGCCTTCAACGGCACCGCCGACGCGGGTGACCAAAGGCGCCGTCGAGTCCGCCTAGACCGCGGTGAGATCTCGCTCGGGCTGGTCGGGATCATGACGCTCTGGCTCGGGATCATGCGCGTCGCGGAAGCGGCGGGCTGGTCTCGCTGCTCGGCCGGTGCTGCGGCCCGCTGCTGCGCGGCTCGTTTCCCAGAGGTGCCGCCCGATCATCCGGCGGCCGGTGCGATCGTGCTGCGCATCGCCGCGAACATGCTCGGCCTCAACAACGCCGCGACGCCCCTCGGCATCAAGGCGATGGAAGAGCTGCAGACGCTCAACCCGACAAGGACACGGCCACCAATCCGATGGTCACGTTCCTGGCCATGACCACCTCCGGCGTGCAGCTCATCCCCGCGACGATGATCGGCGTCCTCGCCGCGGCCGGGTCGACCAGCACCCACCGCGATCATCGCCCCGTCGCTCGTCGCGACATTCGTCGGCACGGTCGCCGCCGTCGTCGCCGCAAAGCTGCTGCAGCGTTTCTATCCGCAGACCCCGGCCGACTGCCGACTCGTCGGAGGTCGCGCGAATGATCCGCGCCGCGCTCGAAGCGCATCTCGCTCTGGGCCATTCCGGTCATGCTGGTGGCATCCCGCTGGTCGGGCATGATCCGCGGCGTGAAGGTCTACGACGTCTTCATCGAAGGCGCGAAGGAAGGGTTCGAGGTCGCCGTGCGGATCATCCCGTTCCTGGTCGGGATCCTCGTCGCGATCGGCATGTTCCGCGGATCCGGCGCGATGGACCTGTTGACGGCCGCGCTGCGGCCGCTGATGACGGCCGACCGGTTTTCCCGCGGAGCTCGTGCCGCTGGCGATCCTGCGCTCGCTCACCGGCAGCGGCTCGCTCGCGTTCACGACCGACCTGATCAAGACGCCACGGCCCGGACTCGCTGCTCGCGCGCATGGCCGCGACGATGTACGGCTCGCTCCGAGACGACGTTCTACGTGCTCGCGGTCTACTTCGGCGCGGTCGGCGTCAAGCGCACCCGCCACGCCGTGCCGGCCGCGCTCATCGGCGACGTCGTGGCCGCGATCGCGACGGTGGCGGTGTGCATGTGGATGTTCCGCTGACGTCTACGCGACGTTGCTGAACCTGCGCTGCACCTTCTTGACCTCGTACGCGCCAAGCCCGGTGACGATCAATCCGGCGCCGAGGAGGACGAGAAGATGAATCGCCTTGCCGGCCACTTTCGTCGCCAGCGCGACGATCCAGCCGCCGATGAAAAGTCCGCCGAGGGTGAGCAGCGCGGCGCGAATTGCGAGGCCGTTAGCAGTGTCGCGAAGGGTGAGGGAGTTGTCGTTGTCCATGCTCACGATGGAGCAACGTCCGCGCCCGATCGCGACGCGAGATAGATGAGCGCGCCGAAGAGGTGGGTGGGTAGCAACTCGGCGTTCCGCCGGATCGATGCCCTCAAAGGTGTCTAATAATGGAGGTATTGCTCGCAGTCGTGGTGCGGTTCGAACTTTACGAGACTGTCGTCGAACGGCGCTGCGACGATCGTGATTCACGAAGCACTTCACTCAGCAGGCATGTCGGAGAATCCGCCCGATTCGAACGCGAAGACATCGGAAGAAATCAGCGCGATGGTGCAGGCAAACTGTTCGCTATCGTGGTGAAATCGCAATCAGTCGTGCTCGCCTCTCTCGTGTTCTGCAGTCGAGTAGTCTTCTGTCAATCCCCTTCGGCTGTACTCGCGGATTCACCGCCGGTCAGTCAGGTGAAGGGAAGCGGTGCGAGATCGAACGGTGTCGGTTGCGGATTCGCGGAGATCGCTGGCAAGTCCGACACATCAGTTCTCTTTGTTCCTGTCGAATCGAGAGCAGGAGAACCATTGCTGCACCTGGTCTGGCGCGTCGGCGCCGGCTTCGCGCGGCGGATTCGGGTCAACGGTGGGAGAAATCTTGGCGTTCTTCCGGGTTCAGCGAACGGAGCATGGTTCGCAACGGTGCAATCGGGCGGCGATCTGCGTCTTTATCGGCTTGCTGCTGACAATGTCCTGCACGCAGAAGGAGCGCTCCATCCGGAGGGGACTGCGACGGCGATCTCCTGGGCGCAGGATGGTAGCGGTGGAGCGTGGCTTTTCCTGGAAACGCTGAGCGACGAAAGACGCTTTATCGAAGCTTTCCGGAAGGAAAAGTCGCAATGGCGTGCGAAAGGGATCGTGGTTGCCGGCAATCTGCTCACGCCGCGTGGAGTACCGGGCCAGCGTTCCGTCATTTGTGGTCAGTGGCTCTTCTCGGCCGAGCATCCGCCGCGTCCGATTCGGGTTGAAGGCCCGCCGGATCTTGCTCAAACATATCCGGGTCGCGATGGACGTCTCACGGAGCTGAACCTGAGCGATCTTTCTGTCCGTACCAGCGACGACACGGGACTGCATTGGATGCTTGCGCCGGCGCCCTGGCGAACGGACACGCAATTCACCTGGGCAGCGGAAGCGATCGACCAGTCGGGAGAGGCACCAACCGTCCGATGGGTTGCCGAGGGACGACTCGTGATCAAGCGCTTTTCGGGCGGCCGTTGGCGCACCGTGCTCGACACCTCCGTAGAGAATGTCCATGGTCTCAGCGGTCCTGCCGTGACAAGCGGAACCCGGCTGCTACTTTTTGCTCTTTGCTATCGCATCGTCCCAGGCGAACCTGATTCGATTCGAATCGGTGTCGTGGACCACGGCTCGGTTCACGTGATCACGGTCAAGGTTCGCTAAAGGGTTCCTTGCCGTTGGAGACAGCCCAAATTGTCGCGCCGACCAGGATGGCAATCGCGGCGGCGAGGAAGTTGAAGCGGTTCATCGTGAAGAACAGCACGAGCGAAATCACCGTGCCGAGGACGGGGATGATCAGGCCCGGCGTCCGGAAGCCTTCATTGAGTTTGCGGAGAAAAGGGACGGCGGCGCAGGTGAAGAGATACGTCGTCAGTCGCGCCACCGCGGACAGCATGGCCAGTTTCGCAAACGAGCCGGCGCAGGCGAGGACAGCGGCGAACGCGACGTGAATCAGGATCGCGGTCGTCGGCGTGCGGAAGCGCGGATGGACGTAGCTGACGGCGCGCAATCGCGGGCGGCCGAGGGAGATCGCGTAGAGCATGCGCGAGCCTTCGAGCACGGTGCCGGAGTTCGTTCCCGCCATCGACAGCAGCGCGCCGAGAGTGACGATGATCGCGCCGAGCGGCCCGACTAGCGCGGCGGCCGCGTCGGCGATCGGCGTGGCGGTCTTCGACAGATCGGGGAGGGCTGACATCGCGCCGAGTTGCGCGAGAACGTAGATCGCGGCGATAGCCAGCATGCCGACGAGCAGCGCAAGCGGAAGTTCCTTGCGCGGATTGCGGAACTCGCCCGCCGGTACGCCCATGTTTTCGAATCCGGCGTACGCGAAGAGCATGAAGAGCGCGGCTCCGCTCCAGTCCGTGCCGGGGCCGGGAAGGTGCATCGACGCCGGAATCGGATTGTGCCTCCACGCGATCAGCGCGACGATGATGAAGCCGACCAGCGGAATCAGTTTGCCGAGGGTGAAAACGTAGATGGACGCGGCGCCGTATTTGACGCCGGCGTAGTGAATGGCCGTCAGGATCGCGATCGAGATCACGATGACCGCGATGCGCGCGGAGGCTGTTCCCAGCGACGGGAAAATGCGCGCGAGCGACACGACGAAGCCATTCGAAAGCGCGGCCAGCGACGTCACGCGTGCCAGCCAGTTCATCCAGCCGGTCTCGAATCCGATGAAGTCGCCGAACGCGGTTTTCGCATACAAGATACGCTCCTCCCGGCTCGCTGAAATGACTCGCGGCCTCGGCGAAACAGAGGACAAGGATGAAGACCGGAACCGCGAAAATCAGCGGCGCCCAGAGCGAGAAAGGTCCGAGCAGTTTGTATGACTCGGTGGGCAGCAGGAACACGCCGACTGCCGACGACGGCGTTGATGCACATCGCCACCAGGCCCCAGAAGCCGACGGCCCGGACGAGTTTCTCAGTCGAGTTGTCTTGCATCGATGGACGGCCCGGCATTGTGCCACAGGGCTGATCGACGCGGGTCTTCGGCGCTTGCGAACGGAGCGCTGGCGAGACGCCAGCGTTCCATCGGCTACGGCTTGTAACCGCGACCGCGCAGGACCCGTCCCGGCAACGCGTTCGTCATCGCGCCGTCGCGCAGGACGAGCCGCCGTTGACGATCACGTCGAGGATGCCTTCGCTGAAGTGGTGCGGATCTTCGAACGTCGAGACGTCGCGGATCGTTGCCGGATCGAAGACGACGATGTCCGCTTTCATGCCGGGACGCAGCATGCCGCGGTCGCTGAGGTTCGTGCGATCGGCCGCTTGCGACGTTGCCTTGCGCACGGCTTCCTCGAGCGTGAAGAGATGTTCGTCGCGGACGTAGTGGCCGAGAACGCGCGGGAAGGTGCCGTAGGCGCGGGGATGGACGGCTTGTCCGGCGGCGCGCGACTGCAGGCGTCGGCGAGCCGGAGTCGGAGCCGACCGAGACGAACGGCTGCCTGAAGCGCGTACTGCACGTCGTCTTCATTCATCGAGAAAAAGATCACGCTCGGCGAGCTGTTGGTGTTCGCGAAGAGCTGCATCATCGCTTCGTCGGGCGGGACGTTCATCATCGTTGCGATCTCTTCGACGAAATTTCTTTTCGTATTGCACGAAGCGCCGGATTGCTGATGCGCGTGACGTAAATGCCCTTCGGTCCGCGTTTCGTGAATTGCCTCTGGAACGCCTCAGCGATCCGCGCGCGGTCGTCGGGATCGGTCAGGCGTTTCTGAAATCGTTGTAGCCGCCTTCCATCGCCCAGTCGGGTGCGAGCGTCGAGAGCGACGTCGACGACGCCGCATACGGATAGACGTTCGCCGCGACGTCGAGTCCCTCGGCGCGCGCGGCCGTCGATGCGCTCGATCGACGTGCGGCATGCGTCCCCAGTTCGCAGCGGCCGCCGACTTTGAGATGCCAGATGTTGACCGGGATGTTCGCGTCGCGGCCGATGCGGAAGGCTTCGTCGAGCGCGCTGTCGATGTGGTCGCCTTCGTCGCGGATGTGCGCTGAAGTACACGCCGCCATGTTTCGACGCGACGCGCGCCAGGTTCATGAGCTCCTCGGTCGTCGAATACATCGCCGGCAGGTAGATCAGCGACGTCGACAGCCCGATCGCGCCTTCGCGCATGGCCTGATCGACGATCGCCTCCATCTCGCGCATCTCATCCGCGGTCGGGCGGCCGGTTGACGTCGCCGATGACCATCTCGCGCGGATTGTCGGCGCCGACGAAGCAGCGCGAAGTTGATCGCGCTGCCCTTTTTTTCGAGCAGCGAGAACCATTCGCCGAGCGTGCGCCACTTGGCCGATTGTTCGGAGTGGCGACATCGATCTGTTTCTGGCTCAACGGGCCGGGCGAACTTCCTTCGCCGGTGACTTCCGTCGTCACGCCCTGACGAACCTTCGCCTCGAGATGCGGATCCTGGAACACCGCGTATTGCGATCTGCCGAGGAGGTCGATGAAGCCGGGGGAGACGATGCGTTGTCGTGCGCGTCGATCGTGTTCGCGGCGGCGACATTCGCGAGATCGCCGATGGCGACGATCGTGTCGCCGCGCACGCCGACGTCGCCGCGAAACCAGGGCGCGCCGGTGCCGTCGAGGATGCGTCCGTTGGTGATCTTCAGATCGAGCATGGCAGGTTTGGCGGGCGGTGGCGCAGGCTGGCAAGCAGCAACGTGGCTACGGCGCCGATCGACTTGAGCTCGCTCTCATCGCATTCCCCTCACGAGATCGTCGAACATCTGCCGGTCGCGGATCAGCCTGCCGTTGTCGCCATCGATCAGCACCTCGGGCGGCAGCAGGCGCGCGTTGTAGTGCGACGCCATCGAGAAGCCGTACGCGCCGGCGTCGCAGAAGGCGAGGAGGTCGCCGACATTCGTGCGATCGATCCTGCGCGTGATGCGCATGGCCGGCAGCGTCGCGCGTGAAGACATCGCCCGATTCGCAGAGGTTGCCGGCCACGACGACGTCTTCGGTCATTTCTCGAGATTCAAACGTCTGGCGCAGCGAGCCGGCGAACCGTGCGTGGCGTTGACGATGTGGTGATACGCGCCGTACTTCGACGGGCGCACAAGGTGATTGAAGCCGGTGTCGACGCCGATCCATTCCAGTGCCGCCGCTGACGCGTCGCGAGGTGACGCGCGACGAGCAGCGTGCCCGATTCCGCGACGAGGTAGCGTCCCGGTTCGAGGATCGCGGTCGAGGTCGCGCTCGCGCAGGAGCGGTCCGGCGAGTGCGCGTCAGCTCCGCGCCGTAATCGTCGATCGGGAACTCCGCAGTCGCCCGGCACGGTACGGCGACGGAGATGCCGCCGCCGAAATTGATCCAGCGCAGGTTGCGGGAAGGCCGTCGAGAGCTCGAGCAGCACCGCGCGGAATCGATCAGCGGCGCGATCGCTGTCGACGCCCGAGCCGATGTGCGCGTGCAGGCCGACGACGCGGCCGCCCGCTGTCCTCGACGACCATCCGCGCGGAGTCCGATCTCGGCGACGATCGATCCCGAACTTCACGCTCGTCGCCGGCGGTGACGACGTCCGCGTGATGCCCGCGCCGACGTACGGATTGACGCGCAGCGCGATCGGATTCGGCAGATCGAGCGCGAGGATGCGATCGATCTCGCGACATCGAGTTGACGTTGATGACGATGCGCGGATCGGCGATCGCGCGCAGGTCGTCGTCGGAAACGTTCGAGCAGGTGAACCAGATGTTCTCCGGGCGTGAAGCCGGCCTGCGCGCGCGAGAAGATCTCGCCCGGCGACACCGCATCGCAGCCGAAGCCCTCCTCGCGCATGAGCGCAGCATGGCCAGGTCGCCGTTGGCCTTCATCGCGTAGAACGGCCGGAAGGGGAGGCCGGCGAACGCACGCCGCACACGCTCGAGTCTGCCGCCGGATCACGGCGGCGTCATAGACGTAGAGCGGCGTTCCAAAGCGGTCGACGAGATCGGGCGCGGAGACGTTGCCGATGTGGAGAGTGCGGTCGATGACTGGAGCATGCGAGGCGCGCGATTATAAGTGCGCGCTACAATGCGCCATGCAGCAATACCTCGAGCTCATCCGCGACATCCTCGATCCGGCACGCCCAAAACCGACCGCACCGGCACCGGCACGCTGAGCATCTTCGGCCACCAGATGCGCTTCGACCTCGGCCAGGCGTTCCCGCTGCTGACCACGAAGAAGCTGCACCTGCGCTCGATCATCCACGAGCTGCTCTGGTTCCTCGCCGGCGACACGAACGTCCGCTACCTCAACGAGAACAAAGTCACGATCTGGGACGAATGGGCCGACGCGAACGGCGAGCTCGGCCCGGTGTACGGCTATCAGTGGCGCTCCTGGCCGGCGCCAGACGGCCGCACACATCGACCAGATCTCGCAACGTCATCGAGCAGATCCAGCGCAATCCCGACTCGCGCCGCCTGATCGTCAGCGCCTGGAACGTGGGCGAGCTCGAGAAGATGGCGCTCGCGCCGTGCCACGCGCTCTTCCAGTTCTACGTCGCGGACGGCCGGCTCTCCTGCCAGCTCTACCAGCGCAGCGCCGACGTCTTCCTCGGCGTCCCGTTCAACATCGCCTCCTACGCGCTGCTGACGATGATGGTCGCGCAGGTCAGCGGCCTCGCGCCGGGCGAGTTCGTCCACACGTTCGGCGACGCGCACCTCTACCTCAATCATCTCGATCAGGCCCGCGAGCAGCTCACGCGCGATCCGCGGCCGCTGCCGGCGATGCGGCTCAATCCCGGCGTGACGCTCGATCTTCGATTTCAAGTTCGGCGACTTCACGCTCGAGAACTATGATCCGCATCCGGCCATCAAAGCGCCGATCGCCGTATGAGACTCTCGATCATCGCCGCGCTCTCGACGAACAGCGTCATCGGCCGACGAACGGAATCCCCTGGCGCATGTCGACGGACCTGAAGCGCCTCAAGGCGCTGACCATGGGCCATCACATCATCATGGGCCGGAAGACGTGGGACTCCGTCGGCAAGCCGCTGCCCGGACGGACATCGTCGTGATCACGCCGACGCGACTCGATCGAGCCCAGCGTGATCGTCGTCCAGTACTCGATGGAGGAAGCGATTCGCGTCGTCGAACAGTCCGGCGACGAGGACGAAGCCTTCATCGCCGGCGGCGCGGAGATCTATCAGCAGTCCATGCACCGCGCCGACGCGCATGTACCTCACGCGCATCCATGCCGAGGTCGAGGGCGATACGTTCTTCCCCGACTTCGACGACGTCACCGAATGGCAGCTCGCCGACTCCGAGCACTTCGAAGCGGACGAGAAGAACGACTACCCGTACTCGTTCCTGCACGTACGAACGCGCCGGCGCGACAGGGACATCCGATTCCGGAGGAGGGGTAGCATGCGCGGCCGCATGTGATCCGCGCCTGCTCCGGACGAATCCGCGATTTCCGCCTGCTCTACGTCGGCGACGCTGATCTCGCTCGGCGGCGACTGGTTCCTCACGGTCGCGCTGCTCGATCTCGTGCTGCAGCTCACCGGTTCGGCGACGCTCGCGTCGCTGATGCTGCTCTTCCAGACGCTGCCGATCTTTCTCTTCACGCCGCATGCGGGGCATGTCATCGATCGCGTCGATCGGCGCAAGCTGATGATCGGCGTCGATCTGCTGCGCGTCGGTGCGTGCCTGCTGCCGCTCCTCGCGCGGACGCCGGCGATGCTGCCGTTCGCGTATCGCGGGCGTGTTCCTGATCGCCATCGGCTCGGCGTACTTCGAGCCGGCGTCGCAGGCGGCGTTGCCGAACATCGTCGAGACCGAGGAGCTGGCTGCGGCGAACGTGTTGATGGGATCGACGTGGGGAACGATGCTCGCGGCGGGCGCGGCCATCGGCGGCGCGGTGACGGCGATCCTCGGACGCGACGCATCGTTCGTCGTTCGACGCGGTCAGCTTCCGCGTCTCGGCGATGCTGCTGGCGCGCATGCGCGTGGCATTTCTCCGAGGAGCGCGATGCGGGCGATGCATCCGCCGTTTCTCGAATCGGTGCGCGAGACGTTTCGCTTCGCGCGATCGCAGTCCGCGCGTGCTCGGGCTGCTGACTGTGAAAGGCGGCTACGGCCTCGGCGCCGGCGTCGTGGCCATGCTCAGCGTGTTCGGCAAGGAAGTGTTTCGCGCCGGCGCGTGGGGCATCGGGTTGCTGTTCGCCGCGCGCGGCATCGGCGCGCTGCTCGGACCGTTTCTCGCTCGCGCGCGCGCCTGCGCAATGACGATGCGCAGTACCGGGCCATCGCCTTCTGCGTGCTCGCGTTCGGCGTCGGCTACGCCGCGCTCGCGCTCTCGCACGACGCTCGCCGCTCGGGTTGCCTGGCGGTCTTCTTCGCGCACCTCGGCGGCGGCGCGGCGTGGCAGATCTCGACGTACGGCCTGCAGCGCGAAGACGCCGGACTGTGATTCGCGGCCGCATCTTCTCCGCCGACTACGGCTTCGTCACGCTGACGATGGCGATCTCCGGCCTCGGCGTCCGGCATCGCGTCCGACCGCTTCGGCCCGACGATCGCAACCGTCGGCGTCGCGTCGATCGCGATTTTATGGGGCGTCGTGTGGGGTGGATGGACTTGGCGGCTATGGCGATAGCCGCGCAAGCATCGCCTCCTCGGCCTTCCGCCGTTTCGTGCCCATGATCCAGGGCACGGCCGTTTCGGGATTGCGATGAGGAAATAGATCACGCCCGACAGCGCTGCGAATCGCGAGTGAGCGATCGCAATCGAGATGATCCCGAAGACGCCCATGAAGAAATTGTCGTAGATGCTTTCGAGCGTATCGATGACTTCCATTTCGTTCAGTTGCAGCTCGTCGCGCTTCTTCCACGCTTGCCGGTACATCGCCGCGAGGATCCAGAACACCGACGTCAGTCCGATGCCATAGATCGTGAAGAGAAACGTCTGGCCGCCCGCCGGAAGCTGCACGTGCTCGCCGAGGAGGCCGGCGGTGAAGAGAGTGAAGACGAACTTCAGCGGATAGACGTAGAAAAGGATCACGAAAAGCAGCATGCGTGTTCAGCACGATCGTCATCTGTCGTGCAGCGCGTACCGCGGAAGAAGTGATGGTGCTCGAACCAGATGTCGATGAAGGCGAAGCAGATCGCGAACGGAAGGAAGCCGTGCAGCATCTCCATCATGTGCGCGTAGGTCTTCGGCGCTTCGAGCGAGACCACCAGGAGCGAGATGGCGAAGCCGAAGATGACGTCGCTGAAGGCCTCGATGCGCGACACTTCATGCGCGCGATTGCGGAACGGGATGGTCTGCGGCATCGGCAGATTCTAGCGTGCTAAAGTCCGGCGCCATGATTTCACGGGCCTACGAAGGCAAACTCCGCGCCTCGGCGAGCGTGTTTTCGTCGCCGAGAACGCCGCGCTGATCGGCGACGTCGAGCTCGGCGACGACTGCTCGATCTGGTACGGCGCGACCTGCGCGGCGACGTGAATTCGATCCGCATCGGCGCGCGCACGAACATGCAGGACAACTGCACGATCTCACGTCGACGCACGGGACGAATGGCGATCGATGATCGCCGAGGAAGTCACGATCGGGCATGGAGCCATCGTGCACGGCTGCACCATCCGTCGCGGCGCGCTGATCGGCATGGGCTCGCGCGTCCTCGACGGCGCGGACGTCGGCGAGAGCGCGCTTGTCGGCGCCGGCGCGCTGGTGGCCGAAGGGATGGCAGATCCCGCCGCGGACGCTCGGCAGTCGGCGTCCCGGCGAAAGTGAAACGCCCGCTGACGAATGGACGAAATCGCGCGGCTCGAACAGTCGTGGCGGAACTACGTGCGAGTACAAGGAGAAGTACCTGTCATCCTGAGCCGCCGAAGCGAAGCGAAGGACGGTCGAAGGACCCGCCTCCCTGATGCCGGGTTAGCAGATGGGGGTCCTTCGACCGTCCTTCGGCGGCTCAGGATGACAGTGACACTCATGAACCAGAACCTACGCAGGCACACTCGATAAAGTCGCACGTCGGCACACCGTCACCATCGAACGGCTGGGTGCAGAAGCATCGCGACTTCGGTGAGCTGGTCTTCATCGATCTGCGCGATCGCAGCGGCATCGTGCAGGTCGTCGTCGACCGCGAACGCGGCGCGAGCGCGGAGCTGCGTGGCGATCGCGAAAGAGCTGCGCTCCGAGTACGTCGTGCGCATCGACCGGCAACGTCGTCGAGCGCGCGGAATCGCACGAAGAATGCGAAGCTGCCGACGGGCGAGATCGAAATCGTGGCCGACGGCGATCGAGATCCTCAATCGCGCCGAGACGCCGCCGTTCCCGATCGACGATGACGTCGACGCTGCCGAAGAGCTACGGCTGCAAGTACCGCTATCTCGATCTGCGCCGTCCCGCGCTGACGCGAAACATGATGCTGCGCGCACAAGCGTCACTTTGCCGTCGCGCAACTACATGCGACCGGCAGGGCTTCCTCGAAATCGAGACGCCGATCCTGACGAAGTCGACGCCCGAGGGCGCGCGCGACTACCTCGTGCCCAGCCGCGTGCACAAAGGGCAGTTCTACGCGCTGCCGCAGTCGCCGCAGATTTTCAAGCAGCTCTGCATGGTGGCGGGCTGGAGCGCTACTTCCAGATCGCGCGCTGCTTCCGCGACGAAGACCTGCGCCGCGACCGCCAGCCGGAGTTCACGCAGATCGACGTCGAGGCCTCGTTCATCGACGAGGAGTTCGTCTACGCGATGATCGAAGGGCTGTTCGCCGAGATCTTCCCGCTGGCCGAACATCCCGGTCACGACGCCGTTCCCGCGCATGACGTGGCAGGAGGCGATGGACCGCTTCGGCATCGACCGTCCGGACACGCGCTTCGGGATGGAGCTGACACGACATCACCGACGGTTGCGCAGTCGCTCGACTTCGGCCGTTCCGCAGGCCGCAAAACCGTGCGCGCGATCGTCGTGCCCGGCGGCGCGTCGTTGTCGCGCAAGCGGCTCGACGATCTCGCCGAGGACGCGAAGAAGATGAAGGCCAGCGGCTTGGTCTGGGTCAAGTTCGACGCGCAGCGCGGCTCGTCGATCAAGAAGTTCCTCGACGAAGGCGCGCACGACTCGTTCCGCGAAGCGCTGCGCGAACGAGAACGATCTGGCGCTGATCGTCGCCGGAAAGAACGACGCGCGTGTGGGATGTGCTCGTCATCGCTGCGTCTGAAAATCGCGCAAGGAACAGAAGCTCATCCCCGACGAGCGCTGGGATTTCCTCTGGGTCACCGACTTTCCGCTGTTCGAGTGGGACGAAGAGTGCGGCGCTTCTTCGCGCGGCATCATCCGTTCACGTCGCCGCGCTGGAAGACGTCGACAAGCTCGAAAGCGATCCCGGCGCGATGCTGGCGCGCGCGTACGACGTGGTGATGAACGGGATGGAGCTCGGCGGCGGCTCGATCCGCATCAATCAGCCCGAGCTGCAGTCGCGGATGTTCCGCGCCCTCGGCATTTCGGACGAAGACGCCAGCGCCGTTTCGGTTTTCTCATCGACGCCTTCCGCTACGGCGCTCCTCCGCACGGCGGCATGGCCCTCGGCTTCGACCGCATGACCATGCTCATGTCCCGCTCCGAGTCGCTCCGCGAAGTAATCGCCTTCCCGAAGACCGCCCGCGCACAGGACCTGATGAGCGAAGCGCCGTCGCGGGTGGATGAGAAGCAACTGGATGAGTTGGGGATTCGGCTCAAGTCAACGTAGCCGAGGGGGTTCGGACCGTGAGCGCCGGCGCCGACGGCATCTTCGAATGGATAGCCGCAAGATCGATGTGGTTAAAGAAGGAACACCTCAGGTCGTCCGCTACCGCGACCATCTCGAGGAGGATCTCACCTACAGCGCGCGGCGATGAGATCGCCGCCGTCTCCGCGGAGCAGGAAGGCTATTGGATCCTGCAATCGTTCGATCGTGGCGCGACATGGAATCCGCCGCTCTACACCGGCCTTCGGGTGATGCAGCCGTACAAGGTGGTGATCGGCTCGACGCTTCCGATGCTGCGCGACGACGGGGTGCAACTGAACGATAAGAACTACGGCGCGACCTATCTCCTCGAAAAGAGGGATGGCGTTTGTAAAGCGCTGCTGGTCGGCTCGTGGGTCAGTAGCGGTTCCTAGTCAGCGCCATAAAAACTCTGGTCGACGACCTGCCAGCCGGAAGCCACCTTCTTCATGGCCACGGTGCCTTTGATTTTCTTCCCTTCGCTGTTCGTGCCGCTGATTTCGATCGTGGCGCTGTCGCCCTTCATGAGGCCGCCGGCCACGTTGACGGTTTTCGGATAGTTCAGGCCGAGGTCGTGGAAGTAGCCTTTCATCTCGGAAGGCTTCGGCTTTGTATCCGGGACCTGTTCGGGCGGAAGGAGAAGGTGCGCCGCGTTCCAGTCGGCGGCCTGGATCGCTTTAACGAGTCCCGCGTAGAGGGTGCCCGGCTCTCCGCCGCCTGATGCGAGCGTCGCCGGTTTCGGAATCGTCGTCAGCGGCACGTCGTAGGAGAGGTCGAAGTCGTAAGCGTCGTCGAACATCTTCCCGGGTTTGGTCGTCGCGCACTGGCCGGCGACGCGCGAGGGAGTTACGGTCACGGCTTTCGCGGCGAAGCTATTGCTGAGGTCGATCTGCCGTTGCGCCTGATTGAGAAACGCGTAGATGCCGCAGTGCTCCTTCGAGACGACGCGCAGGACGAGGAACGCGCCGCCGTCGGTCTTTCCCGCCTGGTCGACCAGCGCGCCGGGCGTGTCGATCGCGTTCACGGCCGCGGTGCGGTCGATCTTGAAGTTGGCGAGCAGCACGACGGTCAGAGGTTTGGCGGGATCGGCGGAGGTGTCCTGATACGCGAACGCATCGACCGGCTCGAAATGGATGCTGCCGAAGTGAAAGGTTCCTTTGGCGCCGTCGGCGGCGAATGCGGTGGTGGCTGCGAGCATCAGCAGCGCGAGGAGCGATCGGGTCATGACGGCCTCCGAGCGACGAACGATACCACCCGGTCCGCGGCGGCAATGTCACAGCAAAACTTGCCGCTGTACCACCCCCACGGGGCGGACTGATCCGCCTGCTCGGCCTCCGCGGCGGCCTTGCCGCGCTCCTTGCTGGCCAGGTCGGCCACGATCCGCAGCACCTCCTCGTGCGGCATCGGCGGCGTGCAGCGCAACGCCCACTCCAGGGCAAGTGCCTCGATCTCGGCCGCGTCGTCGCCCCGGCCCAGTTCAGCGCGGACCAGCTCAAGGGCGCGGCTGTGACGCGACCCTTCGCCGACGCCGGGCCGCAGGCCGCCAGGTCGCGATCGTCGATCCGGAACACCCGCCCCTTCGTCTGCTTTTCGTGCTCGGTCGTCACGCCATTGACGGTGCCGGCAACGGAGGCAGTTTAACGGCAACTTCGACGTGAGCACCAGCTCGAGCAGCCAGGGCGGCACCTCATTGAACCCCATGGCGTCGCCCTGCCAGACGTACCCACCGCCGGAGACGTGGTTGCTGGGCGGCACCAGTACGTACCCGCCGTCGCCGCGGCAATTACCAGGGGGAGGCCGGCCAGCTTGGTGCCGTTGGGGACCTTCTGAGTTGCGGATGCCGTTGAAATACCGGTGCTTGCCCCCGCCGCCCGTGCCCACCGACATGGTCCGCGGCAACGCCCCGTATGTCGCTTCCAGGCTGGCCAGGGCGGCCAACCCCTTGGGGCCATCGACGTCGAGGGCCCAGATGCTGGACTCGTCGCCCGTGCAGACGCCGACGTTGGCATCCGGGACGTTGTTGAACCACTTGCGGATGCTCGCGGAGTTGGTGGTGGCGTCGCGGAGGCCGTTGTTCAGCATGGGATGCTTGCCCGGCCGGTCGCACCCCGCCTTCCTGTTGCAGGAACACTTCCCGTCGCGGATGGGGTAGACGGGGAAGACCGGCCAGCCATACCCGGCGTATCGCAGCACAGGCCTGGAGGCGGTCGCTGTCGGTCGTTCCGGCAGCTGTGGTCGCGTTGGTCACGATGTAACTCCTTCAGGCGTGGGACGTCGCCGGTGCCGGCTCGACGCCGGGCCGGCACCGGCAACCAGGGGTCGACGTTGGTGGCGGGGACGACGGTGCCGACGCGGGTGGCGCCGCCGGCGGTCTCCTCGTCGCAATGAGGTACTCACGGCCGACGAACTGGTCGATCTCGATCTGCTCGTCGAGCCTCACGGCCCTGCCGGCGAGACCGCCCAGCATCTTCCGGCGGTGTTCCGCACATGGTGGGCGTCGCGTCGGTGACGCGGACGCCCCGAGCAGACCGACGTCGCGCCGGCGACGATCTTGAAACTCCAGCGGAGGCCGGCGCCGTACTCGGGGTGGGCGGTGTCCTCGACGGCGACGAACTTGCCGCGGTACGTGCCGGCGGGGACGCCCGACGGCTTGACGGTGAACGTGGTCACGATCGTGCTCCGTACACAGAGACGGGGATGGCCGCCGGTACGCCCGGCGGTCGGGGTGCGTTGGGCTTCGCGGGCAAGGGCGGGCGAGGGACGGTCGCGAGGATTGGAGAGGAGTCCGGCGTGGGAGCGACGCAGTACGGGGCCCGTGCCGCCGGAAGTGATTTCCGGATCGGCCAGCGGAGCCGGCGGCAAGGAAGATTGCCTTCCCCCCGTCGCTGGGGTACACTACAGAAGGTCGAATTCCCACGGACGGATTTCACCGACGCCGGGCTGGCACCCGGCGTCGGCCCTTTCTCACCTCGGCGGATACCTACCGAATGCCGGCCTCGTCCAGGGCCCGCTCGACGTCATTGCCCTCCTCCTCTCGGGCGGCAGCGGCCTCCTGCGCCGGCTGCGGATCACTCAACCGGTCGATGAACCTCTGGATCGCCTCGACGGACGTGAAACGGCGCCCGCCGACGACCACCGTCTCCAGCTCACGCCACGCACCCCACGCCGGCACCAGCGGATCACCGTGCTGGTGTGGGGGCGACGATCACTTCGACACCTGGGTGGCGGAGGTTGCGTCAAGCGGCTGCTCCTCGTCGCCGCCTCAGGAAGGGTCTGGTCGCCGAGGCCTCGACCCACTTTAACCTGGGCACGAACCAGTTTCCACACTCGGAGGTGACCCTGAGGTCGCTGGGAAGTGACGTGGCGGTGTGGGTGACGCGACAGGAGGCGGGCCACGAAAGCGGGCAGGCAACCCCCCGTCGGCGATGAGGCCGGTGTGGCTGACCACGCACGTCTAGCGCACCTGCGTGTTGCTGCACAGGCCGAGGCCCCGCGAATCTCTCGGAGATCGGTGCCGTTCCTGCGAAGCAACGGGCGTCGACACAAAAGGCCGCGGGAGGTTCCCCCCGCGGCCTCGTTCTCATCCGGCCGCATGCTCAGACCATCTCCCAGACGATGCCGTCGCCCCGGATCTTGAAACGCATCCCCTTCAACCCCTTGTTGAGCTGCCTGACCGTCTGGTAGATCGTTTGGTCGCCTTTCTTGCTCTTCGGCAGCAGCGGGTTGTAGATGCTGGTCGGCCAACCGGCCGCCTCGAAAGCGTTCAGGATTTTCTTCATGTTCTCCGCCACCGCGGGCTGTCGCCAAGATAAAGGGCGCCCTCGGTCTCGATCCACCTCGGGCGTGGGGAGGCAGACCCTGGCGAGACCGAGAGGCGGGGGCACCGGCGCGACCGGCGGCACAGTCGGGTTGGCCTGATCGACGGCCTCGGCCGTCGCCCCACTGGGCGACGGCGGCTTTTCGCTGTTGCTGAGCTGGGAACCCTCAAAGGGTTCAACAGAGTCACTGCACAGCAGCGGGAGATCTCGTCACAGCAGCGGGAGAGCATCTTCTCACGCAACTGTGCAGTGACTCTAACTTGTGAACGATCTGATGGTTTGTGTGATCTGGCCCGGCAGGGCGTACTCGCCGGACTTGGGATGTGCCTCCGCGGTCGTCCGCGGTCGGTGTAGATCTCGCGAATGGCCCACTTCGGATCGGGTTGCTTCCGAAGGAGATCCGCACTTCGGCTCGAGGTGGGCCGAAAGACGTGAATTATGGTGCGGTGAGTTGAGGAACAAGGCAAACCGCAGTGGACAAATTATCACTTGTGACGCGCCAACAGTCAAGGTCAGAAAGCTGGCGAACTCGGAAGGGGACTACGAAACGACGGGGCACCTGGGAAGGCTCCCAGAGGGCCCGGCTCGGGCGACTGCCGGCGAAGGACCGGCACCCGCCTCGTGTTCGGCACCGTGCCCAATACCTACGCCGTCTACCCCGGCACCCACGTCAACTCCTCCGACCAGATGGTCATGAGCTACATGAAGTCGGGGACCGACTCCTTGACCGATGACCTGTCGATGTGGGTGACCGGCCGGGTCCCGAGCGATGCCGCCGGCACGATGCAGACGCCGGTGATAGTGCCGGCGGGGTGGGCCAGAGTAACGGCGATAGCCGGTCAATGCGCAGGTATACCCGTAGGCCGCGACGACGTTGATTCGGAAGCGGGCTTCACGGCCTCGCTCTCGGGCCTGCAATGGCTGCGGATCGGCGTCTTGCTCGATCTCGTCTCAGCAGGGACTTGCATGCCTTGGGACCATGCCTTCCAACGTGACAAGTTATTGCTATAACAGTATTCGCAGAGGCGAGATACGGCAACTGGACAAGGACGGCGAGCGATGTTGTTGAGCCGCGTTTTCGAGCGATTCGTCGAAAAGACGCCCTTTGCGGTGCTGGCGCAGGAGTTATTGTTGGAACGGACACTGACCCCCGAGGCGTTGGATAAGTTGTTCGAGGACAAGGCCGACGCGCAGTGCACGCCGCAAGTTGACCTTCTCCTCGGTCGTCGATCTGATGGGCCAGGTCGTCACGAGTGCCTTCCCTTGGTTTCGCCGAACCTGTGACTCGGCCGATCTCGGCGAGCGACGTGAAGCCGGCGCGCACCTTGTTCAGGCCGTCGTCGACGAGCGTTCGCATGCCTTGCGAGATCGCCACCTTCGCGATCTGGCCGGCCGGCGCACGGTCGACGATCAGGGCGCGGATCTCGTCGGTGACCGTCATGACCTCGAAGAGCCCGAGCCGGCCCTTGTAGCCGGACTCGCGGCAGCGGGGGCAGCCGACCGGCTCGAAGACCTCGACGTCGCCCATCTCCGGGACGCCGACGAGGGAGCCAGGGACGTGCACCGCCCGGCGGCAGTTGAGACAGAGTCGCCGGGCGAGGCGCTGCGCGATGACGCAGTCGATCGCGGACGCCCGAGGTACGGCTCGACGCCCATGTCGATGAGCCGCGCCGGGGTCGCGGGGGCGCTGTTGGTGTGCAGCGTCGACAGCACGAGATGGCCGGTGAGCGCCGCCTCGATCGCGATCCGCGCGCTGTCGTGGTCGCGCATCTCGCCGACCATGATGATGTCCGGGTCGGCGCGGACGATCGCGCGCAACCCCGTCGAGAAGTTCAGGCCCGCGCGCTCGAAGACCTGCATCTGCTTGACGCCCTTGAGGCGGTACTCGACGGGATCCTCGATCGTCATGATCGTCTTCTCGGGCGAGCTGACGACGGCGACGGAGGCGTAGAGCGAGGTCGACTTGCCCGAGCCCGTGGGGCCGGTCGCGACGATCGCCCCGTGCGAGCGCTGCAGCGCGTACTCGACGCGCGCGCGGTCGTCGTCGGCCATGCCGAGCTCGCCGAGCGACAGCGGCCCGTCGCCGGGGTCGAGGATCCGCATGACGGCCGACTCGCCGTTGACGAGCGGCACGGTCGTCACGCGGACGTCGACACGGCGGCCGTCGAGGTTCACGGTGGTGCGGCCGTCCTGCGGCATGCGGCGCTCGGCGATGTCGAGGTCGGAGAGGATCTTGATCCGCGAGATGACCCGCGCGGCCTGGCGGCGGGGGACGCGCGCGGCGGGCGCCATGATGCCGTCGATGCGGTAGCGGACCTGAAGGTCGCCGTCGTCGGGATCGAAGTGGATGTCCGAGGCGCCGGCCTCCACCGCCTGGGAGATCAGCGAGCGGACGAGCTTGACGGTCGGACCGTCGTCGGCGGCCGCCACCTCGAAGCCGAGCTCCGGGAGCTCCTCCGGGAACGGGTCGTCGGGTTCGATGAGCTGCTCGTCGAGGCGCGTGAGGCGCTGCAGGAGGACCTCGAGGTCCTCGCGCGAGACGACGATCGGCTCGACGCGCAGGTCCGTGAGCATCGTGAGGTCGTCGAGCGCGATGACGTTGGTCGGGTTGACCATCGCGACGATGAGCGTGTCCTGGCCGCGAAAGCCGATCGGCACGGCCTGCAGGCGCCGCAGCGCCGACTCGGGAACGAGCTGCATCGCGGCGATGTCCGGGCGCAGCTTCTCGAGGCTCGCGTACTCGAGGCCGAAGCGCTCCGAAACGGCGAGCGCGAGCTGGTCCTCGTTGAGGATCTCGCGCTCGAGCAGGAGCTGCTGCATGGGCCGGCTCTGGGCGCGGGCATCGCGGACGACCATCTCGATCGTCGCGCGGTCGCAGAGGCCGAGGTCGACGAGCACGTCGCCGAGCAGCCGCCCTGGCCGCTCGCGACCCGTCGTTGGTTGGATGGGGACGTCGATCGCCATGCCCCTGGTATCGGCAGCGGGCGACAAAGTCGCAAGCGATGGCAGGAACCCACCGCGATCGGGTGGGGTGCGGCGTCGAAGACGGGTGCGCCGGGTGTGTTCACGAGCTCGGTCTCAGCCCGAGCTTGGTGACACACCCCCGTCGCTCGTCCGCTCCGCGACGTAGGCGCGCAGGCGCGCCTCGGCTTGGTCGCAGGCCCGTTCGAGCTCGCGCAGGCGCGTCTCGCTCGTCGCGCGCGGACCGTAGGTGCGGGCGCGGTAGAGGTCGCGCTTGGAGCGCGCGTGGCGGGCGAGGTCGCGCAGCTCGTCGGTGCGGTCGTACTCGGCGGGCGCCATGGCTCACCGAGGGTATGCCCTCGGGTGCGCGCACTATCGTGAGGCGGCGCATGGAGCTTGCCCCCGATCGCCCCAACGTCGAGCTGCGGCGCGGTCCCGAAGGCGGGCAGATCGTCGTGCTGGGCTTCCCCTACGACGCGCACATCGTCAACGTCGTGCGCGGCATCCCCGGCCGCCGCTTCGACTGGGACGCGCGCGAGTGGTGGGCGCCCGTCGACGACTGGGTCGGCGTCCACGTCGCCGACGTGCTCGAGCGCTTCCCGGAGCTGAGCTCGAGCGCCGGCGTGGACGCGTGGCTCGCGCAGATCCAGCGGCGCTGGGTCGGTCACGTGTCCACGGTGCGCCACGACGGGCGCGGCTGGTGGGTGCTCGCGACCCGCGCCGGCACGCCGCCCGAGGCGCTGCTCGAGGGGTTCGTCGAGCGCGACGGGATGCTGCTCGCGCCCTTGACCGCGGAGGGCGCGGCCGCGCTCGCCGAGGAGGACAACGCGCGCCTGGACGCCGGCGCGAACCGCTGCGTCGAGGCGCTGTTGACGGGCGAGGACCCGCCACCCGCGCGCCTCACCGCGGCGCGGACGTTCGACGGCGAGCGGCTGCGGCTCGACGTCCTGTGGGACCCCGAGATCGGCAAGGCGTTCGGCAAGCTGCCCGGTGCCGAGGACCAGGGGCGCACGCTGCCGGTCGATCCGTGGGTCGTCGAGGCGCTCGACGCGTTCATCGCGCGCCACGAGGTCGCCGTCGACGGGCCGGGGCTGTTCACGCTCGAGCGGTTGCGCGAAGAGCACGCCGAGGCGCAGGCCGCGATTCGCTCGTCGCGCGCGACCGCCGGCGAGCCGATCGACGCGGTCGCCGAGGTGCTCGGCGGCGAGCTCGCGCCGTTTCAGTGGGCGGGCGTGCACTATGCCCTGCGGGCGCGGCGGGCGTTCATCGCCGACGAGCAGGGGCTCGGCAAGACCGTCGAGGCACTCGCGGCGCTCGAAGCCGACGGGGCGTATCCCGCGATCGTCGTCTGCCCCGCGTCGCTGAAGCTCAACTGGGAGCGGGAGACCGCGAAGTGGCTGCCGCACCGCGAGGTGAAGGTCATCGGCGGGCGCGTGGCCGTCGCGCAGACCGGCGAGATCACGATCCTCAACTACGAGATCGTCGCCGCGCACCGCGAGGCGCTGGGGCGGTTGAAGCCGCGCGCGCTGGTGATCGACGAGTCGCACTACGTCAAGAACCCGCAGGCCAAGCGCACGCGCGCGGTGCGCAAGCTCGCCGACGCGGTCACCACCGACGGCCTGCGGCTCGCGCTCAGCGGGACGCCCGTGCTCAACCACGCCGAGGAGCTCGTCTCGCAGCTGCGCGTGATCGGCCGGCTCTCGGAGTTCGGCTCGGGCGCGCAGTTCGCCCGCAAGTTCCGCGGCGAGCTGTCGGAGGAGCGGCTGCACTGGCACCTGCGGCGGTCGTGCTTCGTGCGCCGGCTGAAGTCCGAGGTCCTGCCGCAGCTGCCAGCCAAGCGCCAGGTCGTCGTCCCGGTCGCGCTGTCCAACGAGCGCGAGTACCGCCTCGCCGAGGACGACGTCGTCGCCTGGCTGCGCACCCAGCCGCTGGACCTGCGCGAGCTCAACGCGAAGATCGCGGCGACGCTGCGAGCCGAGCGCCTGGCGCAGCTCGGCACCCTGCAACGGCTGGCGGCGCGCGGCAAGCTGCGCGCGGCGCTCGCGTGGATCGGCGACTTCCTCGAGTCCGGCGAGCCGCTCGTCGTCTTCGCACGCCACGTCGAGGTGCAGGACGCCGTGCTCGAGCGCTTCCCCGATGCAGCGCACCTTCTGGGCCGCGACTCCGGCGTGCGCCGCGACGAGACGGTCGCAGCCTTTCAGGCCGACGGCGGCCCGCAGCTCTTGATCGCGCGCCACGGGCGTCGCCGCGCAGGGCATCACGCTCACGCGCGCGTCGAACGTCGCGTTCCTCGAGCTCGAGTGGACGCCCGCGATGCACGACCAGGCCGAGGACCGCTGCCACCGCATCGGCCAGCACGACGCCGTCACCGCGTGGTACCTGCTCGCCGCCGACACGATCGACGAGACGATGGCGACGCTCATCCAGCGCAAGCGCGGCATCGTCGCGGCCGTCACAGACGGCCAGCGCGCCGACACCGACGGCCTCGTCGAGGGCGTCGTGCGCGAGCTGCGCGAAGGCCGCCCCCTGCGCCACCTGCGCCCGGTCGCGTAGTCGGGCGCCCCGCGAGCCGCGAGCGCGCCGCGGGGTGGAGTCGTCTGCAGTCCGCTGCGGACGGTGTAGATCGGATCCACCCCGCTTCAGGCCCGCTACGGCAGCGGCTTGAGCGCGCCGCGCTGGCTTTCGGGCCGGTAGTCGACCTTCTCGCAGTTGCGGATCTTGTAGCCCTTCTTGCGCGTGCGCGCGACGTGGTAGATGTCGCGGCCGGGGCCGCAGTCGAGCGTCCCGCGGCCGTAGTGGATCGAGATCACGTCGTTGCCCGCGCCCGCGTCGATCCTGTTCGTGCCGTGCGAGCCGTAGATGAAGTCGGTCCCGTCGCCGCCCTCGATCGTGTCCGTCTGCGTCGTCGGCTGGCCCTTGGGATCCCAGTCGCCCCACAGCACGTCGGACCCGCCGAGGCCGCGCAGCACGTCGGAGCCGTGATGGCCGAGCAGCTCGTCGGACTTGCTCGTGCCGGTGTACGTCACGCCCGCGTTGCCGTTCTGCTTCTTGAACAGGCCGTTGATCTTCGGCCAGTACTTGTGATCGGAGCAGTTCGTGCAGGCCGCGCTCGCGTAGCCGGTGACGAGCGTCGCGAGGATCACCGCGGCGATCGTCGCCGCAACCGTGAGCGTGTGCTTGGCCTTCATGTCGTCGAGCGTACTGGCGCTCCCGGCACCGCGTGCCGGTCCTCCCGTTACGGTTTGGGCGGTGCGCAGGCTGCCGCTCATCCTCCTCGCGCTGCTGGCCCTGGCGCCGACGGCCGAGGCCGCGACGGTGCGCGTCGAGACGACCTGCTCGAACCCGACGGGCAAGGGTCCGGAGACCTGCACCGGGACGCTCGTGTTCGCGGCGGCGGCCGGCGAGGTCAACGACGTCTCGGCCGAGCCGACCGCCGGCTTCACGATCGTCCTGCGCGACGCCGGGGCACCGCTGACCGCGGGCGCCGGCTGCACCCAGGTCGACGCGGCGTCCGTCCGCTGTCCGGACGCCGCCGGCAGCGTCGCGCTCGGCGACGGCAACGACCGCCTGGCGCTGCCCGTCGGCCGCCTCGCCGTCTCGGGCGACGCCGGCGACGACACGCTGACGGCGCCCGGCACCGTCCGCGGGGGCGACGGTGACGACACGATCTCGGGATCCGCGCTCGACGGCGGCGCCGGAAACGACCGCCTGACCGGCACGAGCGGCGACGACGAGCTCTTCGGCGGTCCCGGCGACGACACGATCGACGGCGCCGGCGGCTTCGACACCGTCGCCTACGGGAAGTCCAGCCTGCTGCCGTTCGTCGCGGCGCAGCCCGGTCCTCCGCTTCCGGTGATCGTCGACCTGGCCGACCCCGGCCCGGACGGAGCGGCGGGCGAGCGCGACACGCTGATCGCCGTCGAGAACGTCTTCGGATCGGCCGCGAGCGGCGACCTGCTGCGCGGCGACGACGGACCCAACGCCCTGCGCGGCGAGGGCGGCGCGGACCGCTTGCTGGGTGCTGGCGGCGACGACGCGCTCGCCGGCGGCGGGGTGCTCGACGGCGGCTCGGGCGACGACGTGCTCGTCGGCGACGACGACGGCGACACGCTGCGCGGCGGCCCCGGCGACGACCGGCTCGCCGGCCTCGGCGGCGCCGACGTCCTCGACGCGGGCGCCGGCGACGACCTGCTCGACGCGTCCGAGCAGCAGGATGAGCGGACCACCGACGTCGACGAGCTGCTTTGCGGCGCCGGCCGCGACCGCGTCTCGGAGCCCGACATCTACGACCGCGCGAGCCGCTGCGAACGGATCGCGATCGGCGGCGGGCTCGTCGCCGACTCCTCGACGCTCGTCAAGCGCGCGGGGCCGCGCGTCGAGGTCGTGGTCCGCTGCGGGCGCAGCGACCGGCGCTGCGTGACGCAGGTGGCGTCCGCCGCGGCCTCGGGCAACGCCTTCAGCCCGCGGATGCGGGTGAGCCTCGCCCCCGGCGCGCGGCGCACGATCGTCATCACCCGCTTTCACCCCGGCGGCAGGGCACGGCTACGCCGCTCGAAGGTCATCGCCTTCGGCACGAAGGACCACGGCTTCGCGGTCCGGCTGACGTCCGGACCGTCAGCTCAGCGTTTCCGGCAGCAGCGCCAACCCTTCGGCGGCGGCCGCGGCGTAAAGGCGGCGGTCCCAAGTCGCTACCACGAGCCCATCGGCCGGGAGCACGAGCGCGGCCGCGAGGTGCAGAGCATCAAGGCTGCGCAGGTCGCGTTCGCGAGCGAGCGCCGCCGCATGTTCCACGAGCGCTTGGTCGACTTCGACGACGCCGAAGGCTGTCCATTCCCCTTCGAACGCGGTGGCCGCGCGCGCTCCGCCGACCAGGCCGACCGCCCGCATCGTCTCGACGTAGCCCAGCCGGCACACGAACCAGCCCTCGGCGTCCTGCATCGCTGTCCGCACGACATCGCTGCCCGATTCGGCCACGTAGCGCTTGACGAGTGCGCTCGCGTCGAGGTAGATGTTCAGCGCTCGGCGTCCCGTTCGGCAAGCACGAGCGCGGAGGCGCTGAGGTCTGTCGTCACCATGGCCGGTGCGCGCGCGGGCCGCGACCGCGCCGGCGGCACGAGGCGGCCCTCAGCGACGAGCACGCGCAGCCGGTCGTCACCCGCAACGGCGCCCGCAGGGACGATGTCTGCGATCGCACGACCTCGCGACGTCACCCGCACCTGCTCTCCCGCACCGACGGCACGTAGCGTGGCGCTCAAAGATCGCTTCAGCTCCTTGACGCCGATCTCGCGCATGTGGTCACCCTAGCATCGAAGGGATCACCTGCCGAGTCGCGACCCCGGAGGTCGTGCTCCGGCCGTCATGCTGCGCCGGGTTGGTCGGCCGTGGTGGACGAAGTGCCGGCGGGCTGCGCGCGGAAAGCGCTGGGCGAGTTCGACGGCCCTATCGACGACGGCCTTCAGTGCCGGCGGGCGCACGCCGGCATCGACGTGTGCGGTGGCGAGTCGCTTGTAGGTCGCCACGCTGTTCGGGATTCCGTAGAGACGCGCGAGGGTCGGCTTGAGCTTCGGAGCCTTGCCCTCGGCCACTTGCCGCGCCTGCTCGTACGCGGCCCACGCAGCCGCGTGACCCGGGTATCGCGAGAAGACAGAACGGACGACCTCTTCGTCGAGCGCGAGGATCAGATCCTTCCCGGGGTGGCCCAGGAACGTGAGCTGCTTGCCGACCGTCAGCCCGGCCTTGAGGGCCGCGTGAAGGGCTCGCTCCTCGCCAGACCTCGACTGCATCGTGCGGCGCATGCACTCGGCCGGGTCGTCCGCGGCCAATTGGACGAGCTCGGGAGGGAGGTTGTCGCTCATCATCAGCGTCGGCGCGGTCGTGAGTCGCCACAGAATCTCCGAGTCGAACAAGCCGGCACTGCAGCCGCCTCGGACAGGGAGGACGAGAACGCCGGCACCGCGCAGGCCGGAGCCGAAGATCCCCTCGAGCGCGACCTGGTCGTGCTCGCCCTCCACGAGCAAGACGCAGCTGAACGTCATAAACAGTTCACCCTGATCGAGGCCCAGCGCCTCGCTGAGCTTGGTCAGCGTTTCGGAGTCCGACGTTGACATCGGCGTGGCCGAGACCCGGCCGTCTCTGCGCTGCACGAGCACGATCTGAACGTCTTGGGCGAGCGCGAGGAACTGCGTTGCGTGCGACGCGGCGACGACAGGCGAGGCGGACTCACGGACGAAACTATCCAGCCAGCGAGCCGCCTGCCTGGCGAGGCGGGGATGCAGGTGACGCTCGGGCTCATCGATGATGACCACTCGCGTGGGTCCACTTGTGGCCCCACGGGACAAGGCGTACGCGCGGAGAGCTGCGATGCCGGTCGCGCCACCGATGTCAGTGGCATCGAACCCTCTGATGTCGTCCAACCCGACGTCGAGCACGGCATCAGCCGACGGCTGTCCAAGCCGATCCTTGGCCTCGCTGCCTCGAGCGGGGGCCACATCCCTGTACGAGGTCTCGTCGACGACCGCGTCCTGGATGGGGTGCAGGAGTGCCGTCACGCTCGCGAGTTCCTCGACGGCACCCAACAGAGCAAGCTGTAACCACAGACGGAAGCCGTCCGCAACATCGTCGATGTCGAACGGACGGGGGCCGTACCCCGTCGTCCCGGTGGGTGAGAGCTCCACGCGGATCGGGTGCTGGACGAACCAGCGGTCCACGTCGCGAAACTCGACGCCCAGGGTGTATCGATCGGTCACGAAGTCCGGCAAGAGACGCCTTGCCTCGGCCTCGATCAAGCGCAACGCGCCCGACGCAAGCGGATCGATCTGCCAGGCCGGGATTAGACCCTCTTGCTCGAGCCAGACTCGTGGCGCCAACCGCTCGGCCGTCTCCTCCGCATCCAGCGGGTCGTCGTGAACAATGTCGCGCACGCCGTAGCGCGCGGTCCTGACAAGCGTGCTGACGCCGTCGGCGATAGCGTCGACGAGATCGGGAAACGGCGCGGGCGCCATCAGCGGCCGCCGGCAAGCGCGGCGGTGTAGGCGTCGGTGGTGGGCTCGGTGACGGCGTCGCCAAGCCGATAGCCATAGTCGCCAAAGTCCCAGCGCGGCACGTTCGGGATCGGCCCGGAGTTGCTGCGGTGCGGAAACAGCCGCTTCAACTCGGCCTCGGAGAGCTCAACGAAGATCGCACCCGCGTCGCGGTCGTTCCAATCGCCGTGGGTGCCGCCACAGAGATCCTCGTAGAGCGCTCGGAGGAGCGTGCTCTTGCCGGCATCGTTGCACCCAGTAGCACGGTGAGGTCGTCGAGCGGGACGTACAAGTCGACGATCCCCACAGATGTGCGGCGAACGCTGTACCCGATCAACTTCACCGGGCAAAATATGGCGGACGGAGCCAACATGCGGGCAACGAGCTCGTCGCCCGCTGCATCAGCGGGGGGTTGGCGCGTTGACCCCGGATGGAGGGGTCAACACGCCCGAGGCCCTGCCCGGCCGGACGCAGGGCGCGACGCGCCGGCCGGCGCCATAGCGTGGCCGCGACGAGCTTGCGTGGCCGCATGTCGAGCGGCGTCAGATCATGCCGCGCTCGGGCGGGATGACCCAGAGGTCCTCGGCGGCCTTCTTGATCATGCCCGGCTCGAGGTCGGCGACGGTTGCGGCACCGCGGCCCTCGAGGTTCTTCGACAGCTCGGTCCAGGCGCGGGCGATCGAGCCGACCTTCGCCATCGGACCCCAGCCCGTGAGCGCCCCGAGCTCGGATGCCTGGGTGCGGGCGGCTTCGACGTCGATCGTTCCGAACGCGATCATCTTGCCGCTGATGCTGACCGTGCGCTCGAGGATGTAGCTGACGTCGAGCACCGGCGCGGCCGCGTAGCGCTCGGCGACGACGTCCCAGTCGACGACGTTGAACCACGCCTGCACGTACTCCGCGCGGCGGTTGTTGTAGTCGAGGTAGTAGGCGTGCTCCCAGACGTCGACCCCCAGCAGCGGGGTGAGGCCGTCGGAGATCGGCGAGTCCTGGTTGGTCGTCGTGACGATCAAGACGCGCGTGCCGTCGTGCACGAGCCACGCCCAGCCGGAGCCGAACGTGCTCATCGCCGCCAGCTCCATCGTCTCCTTGAGGATGGCGACGGTGCGGAACGTCTCCTTGATGGCGCTCAGCAGCTTGCCGCTCGGCTCGCCGCCGCCGTCTGGCGACATGCCCGTCCAGAACAGGCTGTGGTTGACGTGCCCGCCGACGTTGTTCGTGACCGCCGCGCGGATCGCCTCGGGCACCTCGTCGAGCTTCGTCAGGAGCTCCTCGGGCGCCATGTCCGCCGCCCAGCGGGTGTCCTCGAGCGCCGCGTTGGCCTTGTCGACGTACGTCTGGTGGTGCTTGTCGTGGTGGAAGCGCATCGTCTCCTCGGAGATGTGCGGCTCCAGCGCGTCGTACGCGTAGGGCAGGTCGGGCACGGTGTAGGCCATCGGTTCTCTCTCTCGGCTGCGGGCGGTCGGCGCCCGGCGGACGTCCAGCGCGACGATATACCTCACGCCCGCCGCGGCGAGACGCGAGCGCGGCCTACTGGATGTTGCTGAGATCGACCGGCAACGTGAAGCAGTCCTCGCGCAGGCCGTAGTTCGTCCCGAGCCGCTCGGCGTCCGCGCGCGCACCCGAGGCATCGGTCGCGATGTCGATGAACTTCTCGAGGTCGCCGCTGTCGGCGGCCGGCAGGAACTCCTCGAACTCGTCGATCGTCTGCTGCGCGACCTTCGTCAGCTCGGCGATCTGCGCGGTGTCGGCGGTCGGCGGCTCGACGTCCTTGAAGCTTTGGAGCTTCGTGTTCTGGATCTTGTAGAGCTTGCGCAGATCCGGGGCGGCCTTGATGAGCCGGCTCTTGTAGGTCCCGCTCGCGTCGACGAGCTTCTGCAGGCGGTCGAAGATGGGCTTCGACTGTTCGGTGGCCTTCTTGCAGATCGTCCCGATCTCGGCGACGTACTCCGGCTTGGTGACGGCGTTGCCGTCGGAGCCGCCGTCGCCGTCGCCGTCGTCGCCGCCGCACGCGCCGAGCGCCAGCGCGAGTGCGACGAGCGTCGCGGCCAGCGCCGTTGTGGGACGCATTGCAGCCATGGTCAGGACCCTACCCTTCGAGCGCGCGCCGCTCACGCGGTTGGCATACGAACGCATGTTCGTATATGTTCCGGATCGCGTGAAATGGGGACAACCTCACACAAGGGCTCTTCCCCGTCCGCCAATCTGCCGATAGCACGACCGACGGCACCAGCCCCCAAGCCATGCTCACGATCTCCATCATCTTCGCCATCCTCGTCGCCCTGTGGGGCTTCTCCGGCACGATCGCCGCGCACGCCAAGCGCGCGCTCTTGCAGGCCAAGCCACGCACGCGCCCCGTAGCGCCCGCGCGCCCGGTCGCCGTCCGCACGAGCGCATCGCGCACGCGCGGGACCCGCCCGGTCGCCTCGGCGTAGGCGCCGAGCCTCCGCGGCAGCGACCCCCACCGGCCCGGCGCGCCTGCCGAGTCGCGTCGTCGCGCGAGCCGAGAAGGCTGCCGACCGTGCAGCCGGTCGATGAAGCCTGCCGACCGTGCAGCCGGTCGATGAAGCCTGCCGGCGGTGCAGCCCGTCGATAAGCCTGCGGCTGTGCGGCCAGTCGCCGCTGCTAGCGTGCCGCCGCGATGAGCGCCGCGAAGAGGATCTCGATCGAGGACGCGCGCCGCCAGCTGCTCGAGCACACGAGCCGGCTCGACGCCGAGGAGGTCGACCTCGACGACGCGCTCGGGCGCGTGCTCGCACAGGACGCGGTCGCGCCAAATCCCGGTGCCGCCGTTCGACTGCTCGACGATGGACGGCTTCGCGCTGCGAGCCGGCGACACGGCCGACGCGCCGGTCGCGCTGCGGGTCGTCGACGAGGCGCGCGCGGGCAGCCCCGCGCACGCCACGATCGAGCCCGGCATGGCGATCCGCGTCTCGACCGGCGCGCCGATCCCCCTCGGTGCCGACGCCGTCGTCCCGCAGGAGTACGCGAACGTCGACGACGGCAGCGTCACGATCGAGAAGGAGGTCGGTACCGGCAGCGACGTGCGCGTCGCGGGCGGCGACATCCCCGTCGGCTCGGTCGTGCTGAAGGCCGGCACGCTGCTCACGGGACCGGAGATCGGCGTCCTCGCGGCCGTCAACATCGCCCGGCCATCCGTCGTGCGCAAGCCGCGCGTGGCCTTCGTCAGCACCGGCGACGAACTCACCGACCCGGGTCCGGCGCTGAAGCCCGGCCAGATCCGCGACGCGAACAGCTACGCCCTCAGCGCAGCCGCGAGGCTCGCCGGCGGCGAGGTCATCTCGCGCGTGCGCGTCGGCGACGACCGCGGCGAGACGATCGACGCGCTGCGCACGGCGATCGACGGCGCCGACGTCATGTGCACGATCGGCGGGGTGTCGGTCGGCCCGCACGACCACGTACGCCCCGCGCTCGCCGCGCTCGGCGCGGAGGAGATCTTCGGCCGCGTGAGCCTGCGCCCCGGCGGCCAGATCTGCTTCTACGTCGCGCACGACGGCACGCTGTGCTTCGCGCTGCCCGGCAACCCCGTCTCCGCGACGGTCTCCTTCCGCCTGTTCGTCGTCGCCGCCCTCGACGCGCTGCTCGGCCGCGGCCGCTCCGAGCGCCGCACGACCGCGACCGCCGCCGTCGACCTGCCCGGCCGAATCGGCCGCACGACGGCCGTGCGCTGCCGCGCCGAGCTGCGGCCCGACGGCTGGTACGTCGCGCCGCGCCAGGACCACCAGGACTCCCACGTCCTGACCTCGCTGCTGGACTTCGACGCCTACGCGTTCGTGCCCGAGGACCTCGCGATGCTCCCGGCGGGCGAGACCGTCGACGTCGAGTTCGTGCGCTGACGGTCAGCCGCGCTTGCGCCCGCGCGGCAGCGCCGGTGGCGGGAAGAGCTCGTCGAGCATCGACGTCTCGCGACAGATGACCGTCGCAAGCGCCCGGTTCCACATGAGGTCGCCCCAGTTCTGCAGGCCGCGCTTGAGCGCAGAGGTCATCATCGCGCGCGTGATCCCGACGGTTCCCGCGAGCGCGAGTGCCGACCCGGCGAGCCCGCGCACGACCTCCGCGTTGTCCGCGTAGAAGAGCCCGGCCGCAGCGCCGAGCGCGGCGACGAGCGGCAGCAGCCACCACAGCCGGCGGTAGCGCTTCCACAGCTGCTTGGTGAACTCGTCGCGCACCTCGCCGCGCCGAGCGCGGCCGATCCACGCCTCGGGCTCCTTGTCGCCCGTCAGCATCTGGCGCCAGATGATCGTCTGGCGCTCGACCGGCTCCAGCAGCTTGACGACCTCGTCCTCCGGAAGCTCTGCGGCCGACGCGCGCGAAGCCTCGATCGGGGCCGTCCGCACGCGGTCGCGCCACTGCCCCAGGTGCGCCTCGACGGTGTGCGCCGCGACGGGGTCGACGCGGCTCTGCAGGTCGTCGAGCAGGAGCTTCATGCGCTGGACGCGCACGGGGCTGAAGATCTCGAGCAGCTCGCTGTGCGGGTTGTCGTGCACGCGCGGGCGCACGACGCGGTTCCACGTGTCCGACAGGAAGTTGCCGAGCTCGTAGGCCTTGCCGCTCGGCTCGTCGGCCGCCCACAGCCGCTTGTCGAAGTCGATGTGCTGCTGCGCGAGCGCGGACGCGAAACGCCTGCTGGGCGTCGACGGAGGATCCCGAGGCGGTCGCGAGCGCGCTCAGCCGGGCGAACTCGGGCTCGGCGATCTCGACCCCGACGCGCGAGGCGACGCCCGCGATCGCGCGCAGCTCGAGGTCCGCGCGGTCGGAGGCCGACAGGCTGCGGCGGTTGAGCAGCATGTCGTCGGTCACCGGGGACGGCGCTTGCAAGGTCGTCGGGCTCAGCGCGTGGAGCGCCGCGACGCGCCAGCCGAGGTCGATCGCCGAGGCGATCTCGGCGCGTGTCGATCGCCGCGGGGCGACCTCCTTGGCGCCGGCGGCGCCGGATGGTGCCGGGGTCTCGGTCATCGTCCGCGTTCTCCTTTCGTCGCCCGCGCGGCCCGACCTTCACCGGTGCAGGCGAATTGGCGGCTCGCGACGCTGCGCGTGGTGGTAGCGTCGCGCAATCTCAGTCGGGTGGCAACGCCCGACATCACCGGCCGGGAGACGCACATCATGAGGTCAAGCACGGGAGGAGCTCGGACGCGACTCGGGCTCGCCATGATGGTCGCAGCGATCGGCTGCCTGGCGGGCGCGCAGAGCGCTGCCGCGCTCCCGGCGGACACGGTGATCATCGCCGGGCCGGACAACCTCGCGCTGACGAAGGACAACACGCCGACGTTCGAGTTCGCCGCCAGCCAGTCCAACACGACGTTCGCGTGCTCGATCGACTCGACCGACCCCTCGGCGCTGTTCGCGTGCAGCTCGCCGTACACGACCCCGCCGCTCGCCGACGGCGGCCACGTCTTCTACGTCGCCGCGACGAACTCCGTCCCCGAGACCGACCCGACGCCGGCGGCGCGCTCGTTCACCGTCGACGCGACGCCGCCCGAGACGACCATCGACTCCGGACCCGCCGAGGGCGAGGTCATCAACACCGACGCACCGGCCTTCACCTGGTCCTCCAACGAGCCGGGTGCGGTGTTCGCCTGCATCACGGACTCGATTCCCCTGATGTCCTGCGAGCTCGCCTTCGCGACCGGGGCGTCGGCCGGCCCGCACAGCTTCTCGATCGTGGCGACCGATCCCGCGGGCAACACCGATCCGACGCCTGCGACGCGCAACTTCACGATCAGCCTCACGGGCGCGCCCCCCGCCCTGCCGCACTGCAACTACGACGGCAGCGTCATCGTCGGCACGGCCGGTCCCGACACGCGCGTCGGGACCCCGGGCACGAATCTCATGTTCGGCCTCGGGGGCAACGATGTCCTGCGTGGAGCCGGCGGACCGGACTGCATCGCCGGCGGCGCCGGCAACGACCGCCTCCAGGGCGACGCCGGCATCGACTACCTCTCGGGCGGCTCGGGCAACGACAACCTCGTCGGCGGGGCGGGCAACGACGAGCTGCGCGCCGGCCCCGGCCACGACCGCGTCACGGGCAGCGCGGGCCTGGACATCCTCGTCGGCGACGCGGGCAACGACCGCCTCACCGACGTCAGCGGGCGCGACAGCTTCCGCGGCGGCGCCGGCAACGACCGCATCACCGCGCGCGACAACACCGTGTTCGGGCGGCGCGCGTCGGACATCATCGACTGCGGTCCAGGCCGCCTCGACGTCGCGATCGTCGACCGGGGGGACCGCGTCAACCGCACCTGCGAGCGGGTCGTCCGGCGCTGAACCCGGCGCCGGCGATCAGCGCTTGAACGCGCTGCCGACGACCCAGCCGACGGCGCCCTCGGGAGCCGTCTTGGACGAGACGACCTTCACGCAGACGTAGCCGCGCGGGTGGCGCCAGCGGCGCTCGACGACGTCGCCCTGCACGAGGTACTCGAACGGCGTCGAGTGCGCCGCGTAGCGCAGGTAGACCTGCTCGGAGCGGATCTCGCGGCGCCCGGAGAGGCGCACGCCGACGCGAAAGCGCGGGCGTCGGCGCGGGCTCGGCGCATGGCGCACGCCCGCCGCATCGCCGACCTCGAAGTCGACGCCCGCCGGCCCGTCGGCCCAGCCGCCCGGATCGGCGTCGAGGACGTCGGCGTCCACCCAGCCCGAGCGCCCGCCCTTGTGCACGTACACCCACACGTAGCCGTTGCGCGCGGGGCGCGGCGCGGGCTTGGCGCTGAACCCGGGGTTGGGCGCCGACTGGCGCCCGACGCGCTGGCCGGTCAGCAGCCGCTGGCGTAGCGGGAAGTCCGGCCCCGGCCCGAAGCGCAGGTTCGCGTCGCGGTCGACGTGCCGCGGGTGATAGCCGATGTTGACCTCGTACTGCGTCCGGCAGCCCCGTGGATAGGGCTTGCTACGTGCCATGCCCACCTCCTCCGTGCCCGCGCGGCAACCTAGCCGAAGCCGAGGTTAACCCGCCGTTCATCGACGCCGAGAAGCCCCGAAACAGCTCGAACGTACGCTCGCGTTTCGTTCAAGTGCCCTGCCACGGAGGGGGAACTCCATGTCAACGACAGCATCACCCGATGCGATGTACCAGTCGGTCGGCGGCGACGCCGGCCTGACCGTCCTCGTAGACAACTTCTACGGCCGGCTCTGGGCCGACCACAGCCTCGACAAGTACTTCGAGGGGATCGACGGGGACGCCCTCAAGAAGCACCAGCGGATGTTCCTGACGTACGTCCTCGGCGGACCGCACAACTGGGCAGGCCAGCCGCTGACGGGCGCGCACGCCAGGCTGAACATCACCGACGAGGCCTTCGACACGGTCGCCCACCACCTGCTCGTGACGCTCGAGGAGCTCGACATCGACCGGCCGCTGATCCGGATCATCATGGGCTTCGTCGAGGGCGCGCGGTCACAGGTCGTCGGCTGGAAGGGCGCCTGACCGCATGGCTGCGACCTACACCGACTGGTACATCGGCCTCGCGCTGTCGTTCTTCGTGATCGTCGTCGTGGTGATCATCGTGGCGATCATCCTCACGCTGGCGGCGCGCATCGCCGACCAGGCGCACACCGCCGACGGGGGCGTCGACGTCGTCCGGGCGCAGACGACGAGCCTCTCCGACGGCGTCGACCTCGTCAACGACTCGGCAGTCCGGATCCTGCACATGGCCCGCGCACTGCGAAAGGTGGCTGTGGGCAAATGACCGCCGCATTCGACACACACGCGCTGTGGCAGATGAGCCTCGGCATGGGCGCCGTCGTGCTGATCGTCGTCGTCATCCTGCTCATGCTCCTGCTGAGCCTCGTCGTCGACATCGAGACGAGCGTCGAGAACCTCCTCGGCACCGCCGGGATCGTCGCGTCGCACACCGTGAACATCCCGAAGCTGGCCTTCACGCCGGCCGTGCTGAACCTCGTCATCGAGGAGGCGATCATCCAGGACGGCTACATGAACGCCCTGACCGACGGCTACACGGGAGCAGGTGAATCGCTGTGAGTAGAGACCTCATGATCGCGCTCAGCATCCTCGAGGCCGCGCTGCTGGTCATCATCCTGAGCATCGGGCTCAACCAGGTGCGCAAGCGCCTGATCACGATCTCCGAGGGCCTCGGCACGCTCGGCGGCGCCCTGGCCATGGTGGAGACCAACCACCTTCGCGGGCTGATGAAGTGGGTGGCCGACATCAACGCGCCGCTGCAGGTCATCGCCGGCGTGCTGCCGGGGATCGCGGCGAAGGCCGCGCTCGTCGTGCGCAAGGCGCAGGGCGGATAGGTCGTCATGGACGTCGCGCTCGCCCTGCTCGCCATCGCCGCGATGCTCACGCTCGGGGCCGTCGCGTTCCTGCTGCTCACGCGGATGATCAAGACGATCCGCGACCTGCGCGGCGTCACGACGGGTCTGCACGACACGCTGCGCTGGGCGGTCGGGCAGGTCGCGGCCAACCCGGCGAGCTCGCCGGCGAGCGGTTCCCCGCGCGAGCCGGGGTGAGGCCTCGGCCGCCGGGGGCTCCCGGCGGCCGCGCCTCCCTTCGCCGCGCCGCGCACGCCGGCCTGCGGAGCTACGCCGCCGGTTCCCGGCGGCCGCCCTCCCTTCGCCGCGCCGCGCACGGCGGCCTGCAGAGCTACGCCGCCGGGCCGCGCTCACGCTACGTTGAGACGCGCCGCCCTCGTGGCGGCACCCGCATGCACCGTCCCCGCCCGACGACCCTGTCCCGCGCCGTCCCCTTCGCGCTGCTCGCCGCGGTCGTCGTCGCCTGGGCGGTCGCTGCCGGGCCGGCCGGCGGCCAGGACCGCGTGAAGAAGCTGCAAGACAGCATCCAGAGCAAGAGCGACCGCGAGGGCCGGCTCGCCGGCGCCGCGGCGCGGCTCGGCCGCCTGGAGCGCGCGACGGCGCGCGAGGTCACGATCCTCGAGGGGCGCGTCGCGGCCGTCAAGCGCGACCTCGACGCGGCGCAGACGCTGCTCGATCGGACCGAGCAGCGCCGCGACACGGCGATGGCTCGCGCGCTGCGGCTGCGCGCGCGGCTCGCGCAGTCCCAAGGCCAGCTCGCCACGCTCCTGCGGGAGCGCTACACCGGTGGGCGCCCGGACCTCCTGACGGTCGTGCTCGAGGCCGACGGCTTCGCGAGCCTGCTCGAGACCGTCGACTTCCTCAAGCGCATCCAGCGCTCCGACGAGAAGATCCTCGTCGCCGTGCGCAGCGGGCGCCGCGCGGCGATCGCGCAGCGGCGCGTCCTGACGCGGTTGTCGGTCCAGCGCCGCCGCGCCGCCGACGTCGTGCGCCGCCGCCACGACGCGCTCGAGGTGATCGCGGGCGGGCTGCGCCAGCGCCGCGCGGCGCTCTCCCGGGCGCGGTCGGCGCGGCTCGCCGCGCTGAGCGGCAGCCGCCGCAGCCGCCGCCGCGCCGAGCGCGAGCTCGACAAGCTGCTCGCCGCGCGCAACCGCGCGATCGGCCAGCCGGGACCCGGCGGGCCGTGGGCGATCCCGTGGGTCGTCGTGCAGTGCGAGTCCGGCGGGCAGAACCTGCCGCCCAACTGGGCGACGGCGTCGGGCTACTACCAGTTCATCACCTCGACGTGGAAGGGCCTCGGCGGCTCGACGCCCCACGCCTACCTGGCGTCGAAGGCCGAGCAGGACCGCCTCGCGGCGCGGCTGTGGGACGGTGGGCGCGGCGCGAGCAACTGGGACTGCGCCGCCCTCGTCGGCATCCTCTAGCGTCCGCCCGGAGCCTGCGCACGTAGGGGCCTGAGTGGGAATACTCGACGCCATGACGCGCAGATCGATCGTCGCGCTCGTCGTCGCGCTCGCGCTCCCCGCGGCGGTGGCCGCGCCGGCGTCCGCAGCGGACCCCGGCCCCTACGTCGCCCTCGGCGACTCCTACACCGCCGCGCCGCTCGTGCCCAACCAGGTCGGCATGCCGCTCGGCTGCGCGCGCTCGGACCACAACTACCCGTCGCTGCTTGCGCGCGCGATCGGCGTCGCGTCGCTGCACGACGTCAGCTGCTCGGCGGCGGTCACCGGCGACATGACCTCGCCGCAGTCCGTCCCGCTCGGCTCGAACGCGCCACAGTTCGACGCGCTGACACCGCAGACGCGGCTCGTGACGGTCGGGATCGGCGGCAACGACGTCGGCCTCGTCGGTGCCGCCGTGACGTGCGCGCAGCTCGGTGCCACGGCGCCGACGGGCACGGCGTGTCGCAGCCACTTCACCTCCGGCGGCTCGGATCGGCTCGTCGCCCGGATCGCCGCGACCGGGCCGAAGATCGCGGCCGTGCTGCAGGGCATCCACGCGCGCTCGCCGCTGGCGCGGGTGCTGCTCGTCGGCTACCCCGACGTCCTGCCGCGCACCGGCAACGGCTGCTGGCCGCTCGTGCCGCTGAGCCCCGACGACGTGCGCTACTTCGACGGCCTCATCGTGCAGACGAACACGATGCTCGCCATGCAGGCCGCGGCCAACGGCGCGGAGTTCGTCGACACGTACCTCGACAGCGCCGGCCACGACGTCTGCACGCTGCCGCCGGTGCGCTGGTTCGAGGGGCTCGTCCCGACGTTCCCCGCCTTCCCGCTGCACCCCAACGGGCTCGGCATGGCGAGCATGGCCCGCTCCGCGCAGCGCGTCGTGAGCGCGCCGGCGTCGAGCTCCCGCTTCGCCAAGGCCTCGCGCCTGAAGGCCGGCCTGGGCCGAGCCGCGCGGCGCGCGTTGCGGCTGCGGCTGCGCTGATCGGGCCTCAGCGGCGGCGGACCTGCACGGTCACCCGGTTCGGGCTTCCTGTCCGGATCGTCGTCTTCGCACGCCCCGCCGCCAGCGCCGCGAGCGCCCGGCGCCCACTCACGCTGCGGCGCAGTACGGTCCACATCCGCGCGGCGTTCACCTCACCGCGGACGCGGCGGCTCGTCGTCTTCGCACCGCGGTCGCCGGCCCTGCGGGCCAGCGTGTCGCCACGGGCAAGGCAGCGCAGCGCCGCCTGCAGACGATCGATGCCGCCGACCGTCACGGACTTGCGCACCCCCTTGCAACCGGTGCGCGAGGCCGCGAGCTCGGCGTCGTAGTCCGCGCTCGCACGGTCGACGAACGCGCCAAGCGTCGCGCGGTAGGTGGCGCGGCCCGCCTCGGAGATCGTGCCGTGCAGGTAGTACATCGACGTGTCGCCGCCGGCGCTCTCGAGCTCGATCCGCTCGGTCGTCGGGCGCGCGGCGATGAAGTTCTCGACCTGCTCGATCGGGATGAACGCGTCGTCGGACTCGCGGAGGATGAGGACGTCGCCGCGGATCTGCCTGGCGACCTTCACCGGGTCGTTGGGTGTGCGCTCCTCCGGCGTCTGGCCCCAGACCGCGCGCATCTGCCCCGCGACGATCGAACGGTCCGGATCGTTGCTGGCCTGCACCTCGGCCTGGTAGGCCTCGAAGTCCGCCGGCGGACCCATCGCGCCAACGCACGAGATACCCGTCAGCCGCGCGGCCGCGACGAGCGCCATCTGCGCTCCGGCCGACTCGCCGTAGAGGCACAGCGGCCCGGCGGCTGGGCTGGCGAGCTCCTGCCCGGCGGCGTCGAGCACGTCCTGCAGGCCGGCAGAGCCGGCGTGGTAGTCGAGCGACACGATCTTCCAGCCGCGCCCGCCCAGCACCTCGCCGGGCATCGTCATGAGCGCCTTCTGCGCGAGCGGGCCCGGTCCGGTCCAGCCACCGCCGTGGACCATGATCATCGTCCCGCGCGTCGCGCTCGCCGGCGCGGCGGAGAGCGCTGGATTGGGGACCTTGACGACGGGCGCCGGTTCGGGCCCGAGGATCGGGCTGAGGAGGCCGGCAAGACCGGTCGCGGCGATGGAGAGAAGTCCCATGTCGAGTACCCGTGGGTCGCGCTTGAACAGTGAGCGCCCCGTCGCGGCACGTGACGCACCCGGGTCCCCCGACATCCGGTCCTATGGACTGTCTCACATTTGCGCCCGGAGTCGGAGGATCCCAGGACCGGCCGGAGCGATCATGGTGCCATGGCACAACGCACACCCCACCGACTCGAGCGCTCCTGCGTTCCACGCGAACGGCGCCTGGCTCGCCGCCTTCGGTCACATCCGTTGCGCGAGCCCGAGTGCGCCAGGGTTCGCGGCACGCAGCGGAGGCCGGGCGCATGAGGCCTCGGCGTGCACGCCCGCGGACCCGTGAGAGCGCCCGGCGAGGTCGCGCTCGTCCACCGAAACGGCCATTGCGACACCTGATTCGCCCGAGCCAGCCCGATCCTCGTCCGGGCGGCTCCGCGAGTTAGCGGTCCCTCCGACTCGCGGGAGGGGCCGCTCGGTCCACTGACCGGCTGTGATCGTCGCGCCGTCTCACCCGCGGCGCGGCGATCACAGTGTTTCGCCCGCTCACCCGCGGGGCTAAGCTCCGATGTGGTGACCTATCGCGAGGAAGCCCCACCGCCGGCGCTTGCGCCGTGGGTGCAGTGCACCTGGCAGCGCGCCGGTGACGGCGGTCCTCCGGTGCGCGTCGTGCCCGACGGCTGCATCGACATCGTCTGGACCGAGGGCGTCGGAACGGTCGTCGTCGGGCCGAACACGCGCGCCTTCCTCGTGGCGCTCGCGCGCGGCACGCGTGTCGCGGGCGTGCGACTTCACCCGGGCGGCGCGCCGCCGCTGCTCGGCGTCGACGCCGCGGCGCTGCGCGACGGGAGCGTCCCGATCGAAGCGGTCTGGGGCGACGCGGGCAAGCGCTTCGCCGAGCGCCTCGACGAGCTCGAGGATCGCGCCGGCGTGCTCGTGTCCGCGCTCGCTGCTCGCGCGCCGGCCTCGGCGCCGCCCGATCCGCTCGTGCGCGCCGCGGTGGCGCGGCTCGCCGGTCCCGGGCTCGACGTCGGCGTGCTCGCCCGTGACCTCGCGCTGTCGGAGCGCCAGTTGCGCCGGCGCTTCGAGTCAGCGGTCGGCTACGGCCCCAAGCGCCTCGCGCGGGTGCTCCGCCTGATGCGCGCGCTTGCCGCCGCGCACGCGGGCGAGGAGCTCGCGCGCGTCGCCGCCGACGCGGGCTACGCCGACCAGGCGCACTTCTCGCACGACTGCCGCAGCCTCGCGGGCGTGGCGCCGTCGGCACTGCTCGCCGCCTGACGCGGCCAGCCAGCCTCACGCGGGCGTCGCGCCGTCGGCACTGCTCCCCGCCTGACGCGGCCGTTTTCTACAAGACACGCCGCCGGCGGCGCGCGATGATGTCCCGCATGACGAGCGACCTCATCGCGATCCCCAACATCGGCCCGGCCGTGGCGCGCAAGCTCGAGCGCCTCGACGTCCACAGCGCCGACGACCTTCGCGGCCGCGACCCGCACGAGCTCTTCGAGCGCTTGTGCGCGTTGGATGGCCAGCGCCACGACCCCTGCCTGCTCGACACGTTCGTCGCGGCCGTGTCGTATGCCGACGGCGGCCCGGCCCGGCCGTGGTGGGAGTTCAGCCGCGAGCGCAAGGCGCGCGAGCATGGCTGACTTCGCCATGACGCTCGGCTGGGTCATCGTCTACGTCGAGTCGCCGGACGACGCGGCCGCTTGGTATGAGCGCGTCTTCGGGATGCGCGTCGAGTTCGCCGTCGGCGACTACGCGCAGCTCGACACCGGCTCGACGAAGCTCGGCTTCGCCGCGTACTCGCTCGGCGAGCAGAACTTCCCGGGCGGCGTGCGCCGGGCGGAGGACGAGCCGTTCAACGTCGAGCTCGCGCTGGTGCACGAGGACGTCGACGGGGCGTTCCAGCACGCGCTCGACGCCGGCTGCGACGCGCTTGCCGAGCCGAAGGACAAGCCGCAGGGTCAGCGCGTCGCGTACGTGCGCGACCCGTTCGGCACGCTCGTCGAGCTCGCGACGCCGCTGTAGGAGGGACGCGCTCGCTATCCCCCCACGGCGGAGAGCGCCGAGCAGGCGCCGCACGCCGCGCAGCCGGCGCCCTGGTCGGCGCCGCGCATGCGAGCCTTGCGCAGCGCGCGTCCGACGCGATCGGTGATGTCCGCGACGACCTCGTGGCTCGGCGCCGGCACGCGGTCGTGGTCGTTCGCGAGCGCACCGACGAGCGGGCGGTACGGCACGACGAACGGGTAGACGCCCATGTCGATGAGCCGCTCGGCGCCCTTGACGAGCTCGTCGGGGTTCTCGCCGAGGCCGATGAGCAGGTACGTCGAGACGCGGTTGCGCCCGAAGACGGTGACCGCCTCCGTCCAGGCCTCCTCGTAGCGCTCGAGCGTGACCTTCGCCTTGCCGGGCGTCCACCGGCGGCGGATCTCCTCGTCGAGGCTCTCGACGTGGATGCCGATCGCCGTGGTGCCGGCGGCATGCAGGCGCTTGATCCAGGCGAGGTCGCCGGGCGGCTCGACCTGGACCTGGATCGGCAGGTTCGGCAGCACGTCCTTGACCGCCGCGACGCAGCGCACGAGATGACGCGCGCCGCGATCGGACCCGTTCGAGGTCCCGGTCGTCATGACGAGCTGGCGCACGCCGTCGAGGCGCACGGCCGCCTGCGCCACCTCCGCGATCTCCTCGGGACGCTTCACCCGCGTCGTCGAGCCCGACCGCAGCGGCTCCTCGATCGTGCAGAAGCGACAGCGGCCGCCGCGCTCGTAGCGCACGCACGTCTGCACGACCGTGGTCGCGAGGACGTAGCGGCCGTGCAAGCGCGCGATCTGCTCGTACGGGATGCCGTCCTCGGTCTTGAGGTCGTAGAACCGCGGGCGCCTGACGGCTCGCAGGGCGGCGTCGACGACGATGCCCTCGCGCATGAGCGCGCCGTCGCCGCCGAGCGTCCAGGGGGAGTCGGGTTGGAGCGGGAGCGTCGTCGGCGTGCCGTCGAGCACCCAGTTTCCGTCGTCACTGGGACCGGAGCCGGCGAGCAGCCGCAGCGGGCGCCGGGCACGCAGGCCGAGCACGGCGAGCTCGGAGCGCAGACCGAGGTCCACTAGGACGTCGAGGTCGTGTCGGGGGTGCGCGCGTGCTCGACGAGCGCGTCCCGCGTGTCGAGCGGATGGCAGGCTGCGATCTCTGCGTCACTGCGCTTCGGCGCTATCGCCATGGACGGCTCCTTTTCCGTGCTGCGGGGACGGCGCGGGGCCGCAGCCGAAACCGCGCCGCGCACCCGATGCAGTCATGGTCGGTCCCGCCGTGGGTTCCCGGTATGGACCGCGCGCCCAAGATGGCGTCCCCCGGAGTGGACCGCACGTCGAACCGCGGGCGCGCCAGCTCAGCCCTCGCCGGACCCTCGGAGCGGTCCGCACGTCCAACCGCCGGCGCGCCAGCTCAGCCCTCGCCGGACCCTCCACGCCCGCGTCCGCGTCCTCGCCCGCGCCCGCTGCTGTCGTTTCCGCCATCCGCCTCGTCCTCGTCCTCGCCGCCCGAGGCCGTCGTCACGAACGCCGCCAGCGCACGCAGCTCGGCGTCGTCGAGACGCGCGTCGAAGTCGTCGGGCATGAGCTGCTCGGGGTAGCCGTCGACGACGTCCTCGCGCGGCTCGGCGATGCTCTCGAGGTTGTCGTCGAGGTCGTCGTCGATCGTGTCGAGGCGCGGGCCGAGCATCCCGCCGGCGCCGATCGCCGCGATCGCGTGGCAGCGATCGCAGCCCTCCTCGGTGAAGAGCGCGCGCCCGCGCCGCACGTCCGCGCCGCCGGCGGCGATCCGCTCGCGCGCGGCGTCGACCTGCGCGGCGCTCGGCGACGGCCCGCGCTCCGCCGCGGCTTCGCCCATTCCGATGCCGAGGATCGCGCACGCCAGGCCGGCCGTCAGCACGAGCGCCAGCCCCGCCCGGGCGGCGCCCGGAGCGCCCCGTCCGGCGGGGCGGGAGCGCAGGGCGACGGCGGCCCCGAGGAGCGCGAAGACGACCGCCCACAGCTCCGCGACGACGATGACGAGCGCGTCGGCGTCGTAGCCGCCCTCGCGGAAGCCGAGGAAGCCGATCGACGAGTGCGAGATCGCGATCGAGACGAGCGACGGCACGCACACCGACACCGCTCCGAGGACGAAGAGCCACGCCCGCTCGGCGACGAGCAGGAGCACGACGGCGAGCGACCCGATCGCGTTGAGCAAAAACAGCAGCCCGACGACCTCCACCTCCGCGTAGCCGCGGTGAAAGAGCCGCCCGTGCTGAAAGCCGGCGACGAGCACGCCCGCCGCCGCGAGGCCGAGCAGCGCGAGCGCGAGCGGTTCGGATCGGACGGGCTCGAGCAGCCGACGCATGAGCGCCGGTTACCCGTTCGGAGCGCTGCGGTCGAGATGCTTCGCGAGGTCGATGCCCGGCGACGCCGCAAGATGGGGAATCGCGCGCTGCACGCTGATCCTTGAGATCGCGGGGTCGTACGGCTGCAGCGGCGTGCCCGACGTCACGAGCACGACCTCGGAGACCCTCACCGGGCGCCCGTTGCGAGCGGGACGCAGCCCCCAGTGGTACTTGCTCGCCGCCGTCGCTGCATCGTCACGATCGAGCCGGTCGCTGCGGAACTTCGCGTCGATGACCACGATCCGCTCTTCGTCCGATCGACGGATGGCGACCAGGGCGTCGGGAATCAGGGTGCTGGTCACAGAACGCACCGTGAACGCCGGGTCGTCGCAGAGGGGCTCGTCCTGGCTGCCGATGTCGAGCTGGCACCAGACGTCGACGACCTCGAGGTCGTCCTGCCACCTCGCCAGCCATGCCGCGCCGCCGCGGTGGATGCGATGCAGCCGCGGCGCGACGTCAGGGGGACGCCCCTTGCAGCGCGTGACCGCCTCGACGACCTGCGAAGACACCCACCCTTCGTAGAGCGCCCACAGATGGCACAGTGGCGCCCGCTGCTCGCCGTGTCCCGCCGCGATGACGGTCGCCAGGACGTCGAGTGCCGCGTCGTGGAAGCCGCGCAGGGCCGGGGGCCATGCGGACGGAGGCGGGTCGGTGTGCCGGGAGCGCGGCCGCGCCACGGAAGCCACCGCATCGAGTGGGGCCAGCACCGACGGGGCGGGTGCGCCGGCCTCGAGCCGCACGCGGCGGGCGATCTCCGCGGCGAGCAGCGCGACCGCGCCGAGCTCCCACGGGCTCGTGCCGCCCCGCCGCCGTAGCGAGCGTTCCGGGATCAGTCCCCGCGCCGTCCGCAGGCCCGTGCCCGAACCCGGGCGGCGGAGCGTCGCGAGCCCATCCTCGCGGCCGCCCGCAAGCTCCACCGGTCGCCAGTACGTCTCCTGGTGCTCTCGCTGCGGCCAGCGCGTGACCAGGTGCCTGGCGAGCGCCAGAAGATCGGGCAGCGACGCCACGAACAGCTCGAAGTCCGACCAGCGCGCCTGCAGCGCGGCGTCGTCCCAGAGCGCTCGTCGCCGCACCCACCGCCTCGACGCCGGCGGGAGCGCGTTCAGCGCGGCCCACATGGCGTCGACGTCGTCGCTCGCCAGCGGCAGTGGAGGCGGCAGCGAGATCGAGACCACCTCGAGCTCGCCGGTATTGGGGTTGAGCGTTGCGATCGGCAGATCGCCGACGGGCAGGTCGGGGAGCTCCTCGCCGTGCTTGCCTCTGCGCCCGACCCCCCGGTCGGACGTCAGCCGCAGCCACACCGCTGTGGCGGTGCGTCGCTGCACGGTCACCTCGCCTTGCGGCACGAGGAACCAGTCGTAGACGTGCGGTCTGGGTGAGAGCGCAACGACGTGGCCGTCCGAGCCAACGAGGACGACCTCGACGGCCGGTGCGATCAAGACAGGCGATCCCAGAAGTCGAGGATCCGACCCATCCCGAGAGCCTCCCCCCCGGCACTCGTGAGGCGCTCGACGCGCGCGAGGAGCACGGCGCCCAGCTCCCGGGCGATCGGCGAGGAGCGATGCAGCGATGCCGCCGCGCCCTGCAGCCGCTGAAGCGCGAGGCCGAACTCGACGCCGGGGAGCGTCGGGAGGACGAAGTGGAGGATCGCGTTCTCGACGCCCAACCGGTGCGCATCGCCAAGCACGATCCCGCCGTTCGCCTCGTGCGCATCGGCGAGCAGGACGAACCACGACGCGTAGGTCAGGACCTGGACGAGTTGGCGGCGGGAGATCGGGTTGGGCATCGTCTCGCCAGCCTGCGCGTGCGACCCGGCCGCTCGGATCACGTCCAGCAGCTCGTTGGAGTGCGTCACGAGCAGTCCGTCCTGAGCGGGGCGCGCCGTGAAGATCTCCGCGGGATCGCCGACGAGCGCGGCGCCGGCGCCCCGGGCGCCGGCCGCGGGCTCAGAGGGCGGATTCTTCAGTCGTTGCAGCGTCGAGTCGAGGGCTGCCGACTCGGGTGGCTCAAGCAGGACGACACATGCGCGCGCCGTCACCTTCGGTGCCGGAGCCATCGCCGTCGCGTCGACGTTGATCGTCCCGACGAGACGCGGGAACGGCTTGAGCACCAGCTCGTTCGGGGGATCGCTGATCTCCGCGTCGTGCAGCTCCCAGCGGATGCGCGGCGTCGACGGTCCGCTCATGCCGTGGGTGAACGGCGCGAGGTAGCCCTCGACGGCCGACAGGTTGATCTCCTCGACGAGGAGGCCGGGAGCCGCATCCTCCGCCTCCACGGCAAGCTGACGCAGCACCTTGAGGTCGGGCACGCGCACGTAGCTCTCCGAGAGCGCCGAGTAGTAGCCGGCGACGTCCTCCGGCCCGATCATCTGCCTGCGCGCCTCGATGACGCCGAGCGAGTTCGGCGTGCAGAAGACGTGCCCGAGGGCGCGCGCAGCCGTCGACTTCCCCGTGCCGCTCGGTCCCGCGAACAACAGGAACTGCGACGAGAGATAGGCCGCGAGCAGATCGACCACCGTCGACGTGTCGAAGTCGATGCCCGCCGCCGCGAGATGGCGCGTCGTGTCGGTCAGGAGCCGCTGGGCGGCCGTGACAGACGGCGCGACGTGCGTGACCGCTGTGCGCGGCACAGGACTCCACGGCGCCGACACCCCGATCTCCGGCGCGATCTGGGTGAGTGCCGTGGTCTCGGACGCCGCGCCGGTCGCGGCGACCAGTGCATCTGCCCGCTCGTGAAGGCGAGCCTCGTCGGCGGGATCCAGCGGGCTCACTGCTGGTCGTCCTCGCCGGCGGGATCGGGCGGGACGGAGCTCAGCTTCTTGACCTTGACCAGCGTGTCGCCGTCGAAGATCAGCGCAATCCGCAGCCTGGGAAGCACCTCCAACCTGGAGTGAAACTCGGTGACGAACCTGTCCAGGTAGCGAGACGCGACGTCCGGCGTGATGTGCTCGACGCAGACGAGCGCGAGAACCTCGGGGTTCTCCCACGCGTTGTCCTTGTTGACGCGGTTGGTGATGTTTCCGAGCTCGGCCAGGAGCGACGCTCGTATGCGCTCTGGCGGAATCTCGAAGTACTCGGAGAGCCAGTCGTAGAGGTCGCTCCACTTCGACGAGCTATAGCGGCCGGCGTCGATGCCCTTCTGCACCCGCGCGGACAGCTCGGCCACGCCTGCCTCGTCGATGGTCATCGCCGCATTCAAGCAGCGAGGCGCGCAGGACCGAGCTGTCCGTCGAGATGCGCCTGCACGGCATCGATGAAGCCGTCCTGAAAGCGCAGACTCCCCTTGCGCGTCCGTCGCAGGAACCCGGCCGTAGCCCGCGGTGAGAGCGGCTTGGTCGGGTGTTCGAGGAAGTCGACGAGGGACGGCCGCGGGAGCCAGACCGGATACGTGCCGGCACGCGACGCTCGGACCTGGCCGTCGTCGTCCACCCACGCGGCACGCGGCCAGCGGCCGGCCGGAGGCGGTCCGTCGTCCGAGTCCTGGAACGCGACCGGAGCCACGAGACGCTGCGCGATCCAGGCGACGACGTCGACGGACACCGCGTTGCCGACGGCCTGCCACCGGAAGCCCGGCTTGACCACGTCCGCGACGGGCTCGGTCCAACCGGCCTCGAATCCCTGCAGGCGTTCCGCATCGCGGATGTCCGGAGTCACGATCTCACCGTTCGGCATCAGGATCGCCGGTGGCGAGGGAACCCCCACGGACGAACCGCCCTTGACGGGCGGCACCGCGTCGACGGCCCAGCCAAGCGCTCGCATGCCCTCGGTCCAGTAGAAGCCGTACGCCGGGCGCTCGGGCACCGTGGTGAGCGCCGCGGCCTCGCCGGGGAGCAGGACGCCGCGCGGATCGTGGACGTTGCTGGCGACGAGGTACCAGCGCCGCCGGCGTTGCGGGAGCCCGAAGGCCTGCGTGTCGAGTACTCGGTAGGCCCAGCGATAGCCGAGCTCGCGCAACGCGGAGGTGATGAGGTGCATCGCGCCGCCCCGGCCGAGTTGGAGGATGAACGGGACGTTCTCCAACACGAGCCAGGGGACCTGCTCGGTCTTGAGCAGGCGCAAGACCTCGCCGACGAGGCTCGACCGTGCCCCGTCGATGCCTTCCTTGCGACCGACCGAGCTCAGGTCCTGACACGGAAAGCCGGCACAGATCACGTCGGTCCCGGCAGGCACGCGATCCACCGCGCGTACGTCGTCGACCAGCTCGACACGAGGAAAACGGGCCCGCAGAACCGCTTGAGCGGCCGGCGCGTTGTCGACCGCGAGCGTCGTCTGATGACCTGCGCGCGCGAAGCCGAGCTCGAATCCGCCGATGCCGGCGAACAGGCTGACGACGTTCAGGCGCGGCGTCGGTTCGCTCATCCGAGGAGCTCCAGTCCGAGGACGTAGCCGAGCTTGAGCGGCACGGCGTTGCCGACGAGGCGGGCCAGGTCGCCGCGCTGCGTCACGCCGCCGAAGTCCAGGTAGTCCGGCAGAAACTGGAGCCGTGCCGCTTCGTGTGCGGTGATCGTCCGTCGCCGCGACGGATGGACGTAGCGGCCCATGCACATGCTGTAGAAGCCGGTCGTGATGGTCTGCGCGGGCTCGTCCCAGCGCAGGCGGCCGTAGATCGAGCCGTAGCTGTGATCGCCGTGCGCGTGGCAGGCAGGCCGGTACTCGTTCGGAAGGTTCCAGAGCTCGCCGTCAAAGAGGCTGTCGATCCGCGAGCGGGTCTGCGGAGCGGATCGAGCGGGCGTGTCGAACAGCTCGTCGGGCGGTCGGTCGACCAGGTCCTCGATCGCCCAGCGGACGGTGCGCGGTGGCGCCTGGAACGGCGCGAGTGCCGTCTCGAGACCGGGCAGCCGCGCGCGCGATGCCAGCACGATGAGCCGGCGGCGAAGCTGTGGCACGCCGATCCTCGCCATGTCCACGACACCGTGCGAGACCGAGTACCCGAGCGCGGTCAACATTTCCATCGAGCGCTGGACCACGCTGGATCGATCGCGCAACGCGCCCGGAACGTTCTCGATGACCACGTGCTCGGGTTCGAGGACCTCGGCGGCGCGAACCATCGTCAGGTACAGCGTGTTCCGACCGTCGGCATGGCGCGTCCGGTTGTTGAAGGCCGAGTGTCCCTGACACGGCGGGCCGCCGACGAGGACGGACGTCGGACCCGCCAGGTCCATGAACGCCTGCTCGCTCGCCGTGGCTCGCTCGCGTGGCCGTCCGTCGAACACCGCGGAGACGTCGGCTCGCAATCCCCGCCCGCCGTCCAGGTTGCGCTGGTACATCGCGATCGCGGCCGCGTCCGAGTCGACTCCGACGCAGCGTGCTGCGAGCCCCAGTGCCCTGGCGGACTCGGCCAAGCCGAGCGACAACCCCCCGAGCCCCGAGAAGAGGTCGACGATGCCGACCTCGGGTCCCTCCGCTCTGGCCGGCGGCGACGCAAGCCGCAGGAAGAGGCGGTCGCCGACGCTCGCCGCGACCGGCCCTGCGACCAGGGGCGACGGTGCGGGCGCGAGCTCCGTCGTGACCGCAGCACCCTGCCTGGGGATGACCGTCCGCAAGACGGCTGCGCCGGAGGCGAAGAGCCGTTCCTCCAACGGGCTGCCGGTGGAGGTCGGCTCGAAGGATGGGGGCGCGAGCTCGACGGTGGTCTCGGTCATGCTCGGGCAAACCTACGTTCTGGCTCGGATGTGATCGCCGTCGCCGGCCACTCGCACGCGCTTGCGACGAACGCGTCACGATGACGTCGTGGACCGCGCCCCCAGCGGCCGTTTGCCCCCCGCGCCCCCGCCGTCGTCTCCGGCCTCGCGGGCCGTCATGGTGGCCAATCGCGGCGTCGATACCGCGCCCGAGGTCGCGCTGCGCTCCGAGCTGCATCACCGCGGGCTCCGATTCCGCAAGCACGTCGCCCCGCTGGCGGGCTTGCGTTGCCGCGCCGACGTCGTGTTCTCCCGCGCGAAGGTGGCGGTGTTCGTCGACGGCTGCTTCTGGCATCGGTGCCCGGAGCACGCAACCTTCCCCAAGGCCAATGCCGACTGGTGGCGGATGAAGCTCGCCCAGACCGTCGAACGCGACGAGCGCAACAACGCGGCGCTCGCGGAGGCTGGCTGGTTGGTGATTCGCGTGTGGGAGCACGAGGATCCCCGCCCGGCAGCCGACCGCGTCCAGCGTGCGGTCGCGAGCCGAACGAGCGCGCGCTGAGCGCGCAACCTTCCTCGCCCGGCGAGGTTGGCGCTGCATGACCGGCCGCATGCTCTTCGTGTCACTGCTCGTGGTTCTCGCGGCCTTCCCCACGTGCGCATCCGGCGCGGCGGTGCCCGATCGCGTCGCCGACGAGGTCAGCGGGCCGATCGACGTCGGGATCGACGGCAGCGTCGTCGCCTACGCGCACCGCGTCGGCACGCGCGGGGTCGAAGTCGTCGTGCGTGATGGCAGCAAGCCCGCGGTGCGGCTGGACGCCGGGCGCCGCGAGAGCCCGATCGGGGTCGGGCGCGATCGCGCGGGGCGGCGCGTCGTGGTGTATCTGCGCTGTGGCGGGACCTGCGACCTCGTCGCGTACTCGCCCTCGGCCAAGCGGTCGCGCGTCGTCGACGAGGGGTTCGCGCGAGCGACCGACCTCGCGGTCGGCAAGGGGCGTGTGTTCTGGATCGTCGGGCGCAGGGCGTTCTCGCGGCCACTCGGCCCGGGGAAGGCGCGCCGCGAGGCAGTCGTCGCGAACATGGATCCCCGGACGCTTGACTCCGACGGGACGACGCTCGCCGTCGTCGGCGACCTGCCTGGCGAGTTCGACGGCGGCGCCACCGGCGTGTCGATCACGCGGGACCGCGCCGTCTTCGTCGAGGCGCCTTCGGACGCCGGCTGTGCCCTCGGCAGCGACTTCCTCGAGCAGATCATCGCCCGCGTGCCGTGCCGGATCGTGGTCGCAGACCTCGCGCGCGAGCGGATCCTGCCGCCGCGAATCGCGATCGACGAGCGTGTCGCGACCGTCGTGCGGACGAAGGTCCGCGGCAGCAAGATCACCGGCCGGCTGGCGCTTGCGGGCGTCGCGGTCGAGGTCCGAGACAGCGACGAGCAGCTCATCGCGTCCCTCACCACGGACGCCCGCGGCAAGGTCACGCTGCCCGAGGCCGACGGCGACGGTCTGGCGGTCTCGGCCGCGACGACGCCGCGCAGCTACGCGTACGACTCGGGACGCTGAGTCGCAGAGCGTGTCGGGCCGCGACGCCCCCGAGGCGCGCATCGTCGAGCCGCGACGCCGCGAGGCGCGCATCGTCGGGCAGCGAGGCGCGCATCGTCGGGACGCGACGCCCTCGAGGCGCGCATCGGCGCGACGATCACCGCCACCGACGCGCCCGTCGCGACGCGTTCCGTGACGTCGATCACCGCGCGGGCGTGACGGCAATCACAGACAACCCTGCGGCAATGCACCGGCAAACGGTGGACAACGTCGTGGCAACCCCGTCCGGCGACCGTGCCCGCCATGACCACGAACGTCGTCGCCACTCGCATCCTGCTGCTCACCGCCTTCGCCGCCTGGCTGCTGACCGCCAGCGCTGGACACGCCGCCACGCCACGCGCCGCACCACCTCAGCTTCGCGCGCTCACCGCCGCCGGCCAGGCTCCAGCGGGCGGGCGCCTGCCGATCACGGTCGACGCCGCGAACCCCGGCCGCGTGCGTTCCAGGCCCGCGTGGCTGCGCGTCTTGCTGTCCGCCGACCGGCGTAGCGACAGCAGGGACGTCCGGCTCGGCGCCCTGCGCGTCCCGGCCCTGAAGGCCCGCGGCACCCGCAAGCTGCGCGCGACGCTCACCGTTCCCGCGTCCACGCCGGCGGGCCGGTACTTCGTCATCGCCTGCGCGCCCTCGCCTCGCACCGCGCCGCGCTGCCGCGTCGCTTCGCGGCACGTGAGGGTGACGCCGCGCCCCGGCAGCGGCCCCGGCCCGGTCGGACCCGGCACGCCGCCTCCTGGCCCGAGCGGACCCGGTGAGACGCCCGGCCCCGGAGGCACGACCCCGCCACCGCCTCCTCCCCCGCCACCGCCGCCGCCTCCCCCGCCGCCGCCGCCTCCCCCGCCGCCGCCTCCGCCACCGCCGCCCGTTCCGCCGCCGCCTCCGCCGCCCGTTCCGCCGCCGCCGCCCGTTCCGCCTCCGCCTCCGCCGCCTCCGCCGCCCCGCCCGTTCCGCCTCCGCCTCCGCCGCCTCCGCCGCCACCGCCCCCGGCCGACCCGATCGAGCCCACGCCGCTCCCGGTGAACGTCCCCACCGACTTCTCGGACTCGACGGCCTTCCTCTACACGGGCGCCAACCCGATCCAGACCGGCGTCGCCGAGAACACGATCAAGGCCGCGCGCGTCGCCGTCCTGCGCGGCAGCGTCAAGGACCGCTCGGGCGAGCCGATCCAGAACGTCGAGATCACCGTCCTCGACCACCCCGAGCTCGGCACGACGAAGACCCGCAACCAAGGCCAGTTCGACCTCGCCGTCAACGGCGGCGGCCCGCTGACGCTCGAGTTCCACAAGGACGGCTACGCGGACGCGCAGCGCCAGGTCACCGCGCCGTCGAAGGACTTCGCGATCGTCGACGATGTCGTCCTCGTCGCTTACGACCCCAAGGTCACACAGATCGACCTCGACGCCCCCGGCGCGAAGATCGCCGAGGCCTCACCGGTCACCGACGCCGACGGCACCCGCCAGGCAAGCATCCTGTTCGAAGAGGGCACGGGCGCGACGATGGTCAAGCCGGACGGCACCACGACGCCGCTGACCGACCTCAGCGTCCGCGCGACCGAGTTCACCGTCGGCGAGAGCGGGCCGCAGGCCATGCCCGGCACGCTGCCCGCGACGTCGGCCTACACGTACGCGGCCGAGCTGTCCGTCGACGAGGCCGTCGCCGCCGGCGCGACCGAGGTCCGCTTCGACAAGGCGGTCATCAACTACGTCGACAACTTCCTCGAGTTCCCCGTCGGCGGCATCGTCCCGACCGGCTACTACGACCGGGAAGAAGGCGAGTGGAAGCCCTCGCGCAACGGCCGCGTCATCAAGATCCTCGCCGTGCAGCTCGGCAAGGCGCTCGTCGACACCGACGGCGACGGCACCGCCGACGAGGGCCTCTCCATCGACGACGCCGAGCGCGAGCAGCTCGCCGCGACCCGCGCGCCCGGCGACGAGCTCTGGCGCGTGCCGATGACGCACTTCACCCCCTGGGACCACAACTGGCCCTTCACGGCGCCCGACGACGCCGTCCGGCCGAACGGTCCGAACCCCAACCCCAACGGCCCCGGCACGAACAACAACTCCCCGGAGTGCACCGGCAAGGGCTCGATCATCGGCTGCCAGACGCAGACCCTGTCCGAGGAGCTGCCGATCGTCGGCACCCCGTTCAACCTGCGCTACGACACCCGCCGCGCGGGCCGCCGCACCGACCGCTCGATCGACATCCCGCTGACGGGCCGCAGCGTGCCCGCCAGCCTCCAGCGGGTCCTGCTCGAGGTCTCGGTCGCCGGTCAGAGCCTCAAGCGCTCCTTCGCGCCGCAGTCCAACCTGTCCTACGAGTTCACCTGGGATCGCAAGGACGCCTGGGGCCGCGAGGTCCAGGGCCGCCAGCCGGTCAACATCCGCATCGGCTTTCAGTACAACCTCAGCTACGGCACGCCGAGCCCCGCAGCCGCGGCGTTCGCCCGCCCGACCGACGACTACGACCGCGTCGGCATCTCGCGCGAGAACGCCGGCAAGATGACGAGCTGGCGCACGATCCGCGACGAGTTCGGCGTCGCCGTCGGCTCACTCGACGCCCGCGGCGCAGGCCTCGGCGGCTGGGAGCTCGACATCCACCACGCTTATGACGAGCGCATGCGCACGCTGTATCGCGGCGACGGCATCGAGGTCGCGGCCGAGTCCGTGCTCGACGCCCTTGCCGGCACGGATCAGGCCGGCGACCCGCGCGACGCCGACATCGCGCCGGACGGCTCCGTCTGGGTCGCCAACGCCGCGACGGACCAGGTCCTGCGCTTCGACCAGGAGGGCAACGGCACGGTCGTCGCCGGCTCGGTCGGCGGCGGAGGGTGCGAGGAGAGCTGCCTGACGACCATCAAGCAGCGCGCACCCGGCGACCCGAAGGCGCTCGGCTTCTCGCTCGCCCGGCCCGTCGCAGTGGCGCTCGCGCCCGACGGCGGCTACTACATCGCCGACTTCCTCATCGACTGGGGCCTGTCGCAGGGCATCGTCTACCGCGTCGACACCGACGGTGGCATCCACCGCATCGCGGGCTGCATCTGCAACACGTACAAGGACGACGCACCGGCCCTCGAGTCGAACATGACCGTCACCGACATGGCGGTCGCCGAGGACGGCACGCTCTACATCGCCGACCAGCGCAACGGGCGCATCCGCGCCATCGGGACGGACGGCATCATCACGACCGTCGCCGGCGGCGGCCCAGAGGCCACGGGCTACGAGGACGGCAAGCTCGGCAAGGACGTCAGGCTGTTCGAGCCGCTCGCCGTCGAAGTCGGTCCCGCGGGCGAGGTCTACTTCGGCGACAGCGGCGGCCCCGGCAACAAGGTGCGCCGGATCGACCCCGACGGGAAGGTCACCACCGTCGCCGGCGCCCACCCGTTCGACCCCGACGACAACGGCGACGGCGGCCCGGCCCGCGAGGCCTCGATGAGCAACCCGCAGGGCCTCTCGCTGGGCGCCGACGGCAGCCTCTACATCGCCGAGGCGCAGCGCGTGCGCCGCGTGTCCGCCGACGGCCTCATCACGACCGTCGCGGGCGGCGGTGCCGGCAGCGCGGCGCTGGCACGCCGCGTCCCGGCGGGCAGCGTCGGGTTCTCCGGCGCCGCCGGCATCGACGTCGCCCACGACGGCGCGCTGTACGTCACGTCGATGGGCGGCCTCGGCCGCGTCTCGCGGCCGTTCCCGCGCTCGCAGGACGGCGTGCTCACGATCCCGTCCAAGGACGGCCGCGAGGTCTACCGCTTCGACGGCTCCGGCCGCCATCTGAGCACCGCCGACGGCACGAGCGGCGTCACGACCTGGCGCTTCGAGTACGACGACGCGGGACGCATGGCGAAGGTCCTCGACGCCGACGACCGCGCGACGCGCATCGAGCGCGACGGCGCGGGCACCCCGACGGCGATCGTCGCACCGGGTGGCCAGCGCACGGAGCTCGAGCTGGACGGCCAGCAGCGCCTGACGCAGGTGGAGGAGCCGGGCGGCGCGACCACGAAGCTCAGCTACGACGCCGTGCGCCTCGCCGGCCTCGTCGACCGCCGCGGCGGCCAGCACGAGTTCGACTACGACGACGAAGGGCGCCTCATCCGCGACGAGGACGCCACGGGTCGCGAGCAGCGGCTCGCGCGCGTCGAGACCGAGACCGGCCACAAGGTGACGCTCACGAGCCCCGAGGGCCGCAAGCGGAGCTGGGAGGTCGGCGTGACGGCGGACGGCGACGCGTTCTCGACGGCGACCGACCCGGCGGGCGGCGAGACGCGGGTCACCGTCGGCATCGACGGCGTGCGCCGCGGGACCTACCCCAACGGCGAGACGATGGAGCTCAGCCAGTCGCCCGACCCGCGCTGGGGCTTCTACGTGCCGGTCCTCAAGCGCCTCGTGCGCAAGACGCCGGGCGGCCGCACGACGACCACGACCGGCCTGCGCCAGGTGTCGCTCGCCGACGACGCCGACCCGCTCTCGGTGCAGGCCCTCACCGACACGTTCACGACGAACGGAAACGCGTTCACGGTCTCCTACGACGCCGCGCAGCGGCGCGAGACGAGCACGTCGCCCGAGGGTCGCGCGACGCTCAGCACGTACGACGCCAAGGGTCACCTCGTCCGCTACGAGCCGGGCCCCGGCGTCACGCCGATCACGTACGAGTACGACGACCGCGGGCGTCTGGAGCGCTCCGAGCAGGGTTCGCAGTCCCTGCGCTGGGAGTACGACGACCGCGATCGCCCGAGCGTGCGCATCGACGCGGCGGACCGGCGCACGGAGTTCACCTACGACGACAACGACCGCGTCGTCGCGATCAAGCGGCCCGGCGGCGGCATCGAGCGCTACGAGTACAACGCGGCGGGCGGCCGCAAGGCGGTCGTCATGCCGGACGGCGAGCGCCACGAGCTCAACCACGACCCGCGCGACCTGCTCTCGGGCTACACGCCCGCGGGCGGCGCGAAGCTCGAGCGCGATCACAACGCCGACAAGCAGCTCGTCACCGAGGGCGTCGCCGGCAACCAGACGGTGCACGAGTACGCCCCCGCGAGCGGTCGCCGGACGGGCATGACGTTCGCCGACGGCACGGTCGAGATCGGCTTCGACGGCGGCGTGCTGCAGCAGCCCTCGACGATCAAGCGCACCCCGGCCGCCGGCGGCGCGACCGAACAGCAGGCGTTCGCGTTCGACGGCTCCCTGACGACGGGCTTGACGACGACGGGCACGGCCGCCGGCGCGTTCACGTTCGGCTACGACGACAACCGCTACCTGACGTCGACGAAGCTCGTCAGCGGCGCGCAGACGGTCAACACCGCGCTGACGCGCGACCGCGACGGGCTGCTTGCGACCTACGGCCCGTTCACGATCACGCGCGGCGGCACGAACGGCGCGCCGAGCGCGATCACGGGCGCGGGGCTGGCGCTCGGCCTGGACCAGGACGGCCACGGCCGCCTGTCCGAGCGGACGCTCGGGACGGGCGCGAGCCAGCGCTACCGCGCGGCGCTCGAGCGCTCTGACGACGGCCGCATCGCCCGCAAGACCGAGACCGTCGCGGGGACGACGCACACCTACGACTACACGTACGACGACGACGGGCAGCTCACGGAGGTCGAGCGCGACGGGACGGTCACCGAGCGCTATGGCTACGACGCCAACGGCAACCGCACGAGCCGCCAGCTCGGCGCGGCGGCCGAGGAGATCGCCACCTACGACGACCAGGACCGGCTGATCGCGCGCGGCGCGACGGCGTATTCGTTCGACAGCGCGGGCTTCATCGACCGCGCGCGGCGCCGACACGTTCGACTACTCCGCTCGCGGCGAGCTGCTGTCGGCCACCGTCGGCGGCGTGACGGTCACCTACCGCTACGACGGCTTGGGCCGGCGCGTCGCCCGCACGCAGGGCGGCGACACGACGCAGTACCTCTACGGCAACCCCGGCAACGCCGTGCAGGTCACGGCCACGCGCTCGGGCGCCGGGGTCCTGACGACGTACTACTACGACGACGAGGGCCTGCTGTTCGCGTTCGAGCGGGGCGGCGCGAGGTTCTTCGTCGCGACCGACCAGGTCGGGACGCCGCGCGTGGTGACGAACAGCGCGGGAGCGGTCGTGAAGACGCTCGAGTACGACGCGTTCGGCAACCTCGCCAGCGACAGCGCGCCGTCCGTCGACCTGCCGATCGGCTACGCCGGCGGCCTGGACGACCGCGTCACCGGGCTCGTGCGGTTCGGCTTCCGCGACCTCGACACGGCCGCGGGCCGCTGGACCGCCCGCGACCCGGTCCTCTACGAGGGCGGCCAGGCGAACCTCTACGTCTACGTCGGCAACGACCCCGTCTCGCTGCGCGACCCGCTCGGCCTGTGGTGCGTCGGCGGCTCGGTCTACGACGGCGTCGGCGCCGGGGCGCAGATCTGCTCCACCGACGAGGGCATGTCCGTGTGCTTCGAGGTCGGCTTCGGCGTGGGCGTCGACTTCGGGGTCGACAACGGCGGGCTCGCTTCGGACGGCGAGACGATCGTCGCCCAGGCGAAGGCGTCGCTGCCGGGTGTCGGCGTGGGCGTCGGCGTCGAGCTCGACAACTGCGGCCGCGCGAAGCCGACCGGCTCGATCGACGCAGGCCCGTGGAGCGTCAACGACGAGGGCACCGTGACGCTGCAGCCGCCGGCAATGGCCGCGGGCGTCCAGGCGAAGCTCGCCGCGAAGGTCTGCCGGCGCATCGGCAAGTAGTTCGCGACGCGGCGGCGGTCGCCTTCGGGCGGCCGCTACCGCATCGCCGGGGTGCGGCCCTCCTCGGCCGCGCGGCCACGACCGCGGGCGCCCGGCCAAACGGCCAGGGCCTTCGCGGGGCGGCCGTGGGACGGCTAGCATCGCCCCCGCTGTGACCGGTCCGCAGACGCGTATCCATCTCTGTGGCCGGCTTCGCATCGAGCTGGAGGGGCGGCGCATCGAGGACGACCTGCGCGGGCGCCAGGGTCGGCTGCTCTTCGCCTACCTCGTCTTGCACCGCGACCGCCCCGTCCGGCGCGAGGAGCTCGTCGAGGCGCTGTGGCCGGAGGGATCGCGACCGCCGAGCGAGACCGCGCTCGCGCCCGTGCTGTCACGCCTGCGCAGCGCGCTGGCACCCGCGACCATCGAGGGACGCGACCAGCTCGTGCTCGTGCTGCCCGGCGAGGAGCCGTGGGTCGACGTCGAGGCGGCTCGCGCGGCGCTCGTCGGCGCCCGGAGCGCGACGGAGGCGGCCGAGGCCGTCGCCGCCGCGCGCGAGGCGGCGCAGCTCGTCGCGGCGGGCCTGCTCCCCGGCAACGACGCCGACTGGATCGAACGGGCGCGCGGCGCGCTGGAGGAGCTGCGCGTCGAAGCGCTCGAGCTCGTCGCGCGCGAGGGCGTCGAGGTCGACCCCGCCGGTGCCGAGGAGGCGGCGCGCGCGGCGGTTGCCGCCGCGCCGTTTCGCGAGTCCGCGCGCAGCGCGCTCATCGAGGTCCTGCGCCGACGCGGCAACGTCGCCGAGGCGGTCCGCGCCTACGAGGACCTCCGCGTGCTCCTGCGCGACGAGCTCGGCACGGTCCCCGGCCCCGACCTCGTGGCGCTGCACGCGCGCCTGCTCGCGCCCGGCCCGGCTTCGGCCGCGCCCCCGGACGCTGTGCGCGCCGCCCCCTCGCCGCCCGCAATGCGGGCCGCCGGGGTGGCGGGGGCTGCGCGGGCCGCCGGGGTGGCGGGGGCTGCGCGGACCGCCGCCGCGGCGGAGGCTGCCCTGGCCGGCCCAGCGGCGGAGGCTGCCCTGGCCGGCCCAGCGGCGGAGGCTGCCCTGGCCGGCCCCGCGGCGGAGGCTGCCCTGGCCGGCCCCGCGGCGGAGGCTGCCCTGGCCGGCCCCGCGGCGGAGGCTGCCCTGGCCGGCCCCGCGGCGGAGGCTGCCCTGGCCGGCCCCGCGGCGGGGGCTGCGCGTGCGGGTGCAAGTGGCGAGCCCGCGCTGCCGCCCAGGCGAACCGCCGCGCCCCCGCCCGCGCCGGCCGACCTCGTCGAGCGCGAGGCCGAGCTCGCCGTCGTCGACGACGCGCTCGCGCGCCTGAGCGCCGGCCACGCCGGGCTGCTGCTGTTCGAGGGACCGGCCGGGATCGGCAAGACCCGCCTGCTGACCGAGCTGCGCACCCTGGCGGCGGAAGTCGGGGCCCGTCCGTTGACGGCGCGCGCCAGCGTGCTCGAGCGCGACTTCGGCTTCGGCGTCGTACGCCAGCTGCTCGAACCCGCGACCGACGAGGCCGACGCGTACGAGGGCGTCGCCGATCCCGCGCGCGCCGTGCTCGGCGACGTCGGCGCGGACGCCACCGGGCCCGACCGCTCGTTCGCGGCGCTGCACGCGCTGTTTCGCCTGACGGCGGCGCTCGCCGCGCGCCAGCCGCTCGTCCTGTGCATCGACGACCTGCAGTGGAGCGACCTCGCGTCGCTGCGCTTCGTCGCCTACCTCGCGCGGCGCCTCGACGGGCTGGCGGTGCTCGTCGCCGCGACGGTTCGCACGGGCGAGCCCTCCGCGGACGACGTGCTCATGGCCGAGATCGGACAGGACCCCGCGAGCCGGGCGGTCCGGCCCGCGCCGCTGAGCACCGGCGGCACGGCGGGCGTCGTGCGCGGGCGCCTGGGCGCCGAGACCGACCCGGCGTTCGCCGCCGCCTGCCACGACGTCACGGGCGGCAACCCGCTGCTGCTGCGCCAGCTCCTGACGGCGCTGTCGACCGAGTGCGTCCCGCCGGATGCCGCCCACGCCGCCGAGGTGCGAGCGATCGGCCCGCGCGCGGTGAGCCGCACGATCCTCCTGCGCCTCGCGCGGATGGCGCCCGACGTCGTGGCCGTCGCCCGCGGGCTCGCGATCCTCGGCGAGCAGCCCGACACGGCGGCGCTGGCAGCGTTCGTCGGCAGCGACGAGTGGTCGGTGGCGGAGGCGATCGGCACGCTGGCGCGAGCGGACATCGTGCAGGACCGAGCGCCGGTGGGCTTCGTGCACCCGCTCGTCCGGGACGCGGTGTACGCCGAGCTGCCTGCGGCCCGGCGCGCGCTCGAGCATGGCCGCGCGGCGCGCGTGCTCGCCGAGGCCGGTGCGGGACCCGAGGCGATCGCCGTCCAGCTCGCGCGCGCACCGTTGCGCGGCGACGCGTGGGTCGTCGAGCAGCTCCGGGCGGCGGCGCGGCTGGCGCGCGGCCGCGGCGCGCCCGAGAGTGCGCTCGCCCACCTCGAGCGGGCGCTGGCCGAGCTCGCGCCCGGGGCCGAGCGCACGGAGCTCGTCGCCGAGCTCGGCGAGGTCGCGTCGATGGTCAGCGGCGAGCGGGCCGTGGCCTACCTGCGCGAGGCGCACGACCTCGCGCCGGACGCCGTCGGCCGCGCCGAGACGGCGCTCAAGCTCGGCCGGCTGCTGCTGTTCCTCGGCGATCCTGGCGAGACGCCGCGGTTGGCGGTCGCCGCGGCGGCGGAGTTGCCCGACAGCCACGACGACCTGCGCCAGGGCCTCGAGGCGCTCGAGCTCATCGCCATCTACTTCGGTGCCGGCGATCCCGCCGAGCTCGAGCGGTTGCACGACGTCCCCGGCGAGGAACGCGGGCAGGGCCCGGGGGCGCGCTCGCTGCTCGGCCTCGCCGCGCTGCAGGTCGCGCTGAGCAGCGGCCCGGCCGCCAAGGCCACCGCGCTCGCGCGCGTCGCGCTGCACGACGACATGCTCGTGACGTGGGATCCCGTCCTGCTGACCGTCGCCGCCACGCAGGTGATCGCGCTCGGCGACCCGGCCGAGGGCGTCGCGGTCTGGGAGCGCATCGCCCGCATCACCGAAGGCCGCGGCTCGCCGCTGGACGTCGTGGCCTACGCGATGTGGGGCGGCGTGGCGCATCTGTGGGCCGGTGACCTCATCGAGGCGGAGGCGTGGCTCGAGCGCGCGTATGAGAGCCAGCTGTTGTGGGGTATGGAGATCAACGCCGAGAACGGCTACTCGTCGGCGTTCATCGCGTTGACGCGACTCGCGCGCGGCGACCTGCCCGGCGCGCGGGCGGCGCTCGAGCGGCTCGACGACCCCGGTCCGGATCCCGCCGACGGCGCGCGCTTCTGGGCGGGGAGTCACGCCGAGCTGCTGCTCGCCGAGGGGCGCGCGGCCGAGGTGCTCCCGATCACCGAGTACCTGCGCGACACGCGCCCGCCGGACGTCCATCCGCTCTGGGTCGCGTGGCGCGGGCTGCGCACGCGCGCGCTCGCCGCGCTCGGCCGCGACGACGAGGCCCGCGCGCAGGCCATGCAGGAGCTCGCGCTGGCACGGCGGATCGGCGCGCCGTGGGTCCTCGGGCGGGCGCTGCGGCTGCTTGGCGAGCTCGACGGGTCGGTCGCCGTCTTGGAGGAGGCCGTGCGGCTGCTGGCTGGCAGCGGCGCCCGGCTCGAGCACGCGAAGGCCGTCGCGGCGCTGGCGCGGGCGCTGCACGCCGGCGACCGCCGCGACGAGGCCGCCGCCCGGGCAAGCGAAGCCCACGACCTCGCGTCGCGTAGCGGTGCCGACGGCCTGGCGCGCGCCCTCGGATCCGGACAGTGGTTCAAAACGTGACGTATAGGCGGGCGGATTCGCGGCATTGGTGCACCACCTCGATCGATCGGGTCTGATGGGCCTCGATCTGAGAGAGGGCGGGGTTGCGATGCGGGTGGGGCGTAAGGGCTTAAGCCAGGCCGATAAGGAGCGCATCTGGGTGGTGCGTCGGGAGGGGTTGAGCGATCGCGAGGTCGCGCGGAGGTTGGGGCTCGAGGCGCCGCGGGTGTCGCGGTACTTGGTGGCGTGTGGCGGGATCTGTCCGGCGCGGCGGACGCGTTCGGCGCAGTGTTTGACGGTTGGTGAGCGTGAGGAGATCTCGCGCGGGATCGCGCGCGGCGATTCGGCGCGACGGATCGCGTTGCGGCTGGGTCGCGCTCACACGACGGTGTCGCGGGAGATCAAGCGCAGCGGCGGCCGGCGGCGTTACCGCGCGGTGTTTGCCGATGAGGAGGCGTGGCAGCGCGCGCGGCGCCCCAAGCAATGCAAGATCGATCGCTGCCCGCAGCTGCGATGGATCGTCGAGCGCGCGCTGGAGCAAGATCATTCGCCGGAGCAGATCTGCGGGTGGCTGGCGCGCTCATACCCCGACAATGAGCGCATGCGTCTGTCGCCCGAGACGATCTATCGCGCGTTGTATGTGCAGTCGCGCGGGACGCTTCGGCGCGAACTCGCCCGTCATCTGCGCAGCGGGCGCGTCAAGCGCCGGCCGCAGGGCAGCAGCCGGTCGGGGCAAGGGCGCGGTCAGATCAACGACAAGGTGATGATCTCTGAGCGCCCGGCCGAGATTGAGGATCGCGCCGTCCCGGGCCATTGGGAGGGCGATCTGCTGATGGGCACCAAGACCACCGCGATCGCGACGCTCGTCGAGCGCCAGACGCGCTACACCCAGCTGGTTGCGCTGCCTGACGGCTTTCGCGCCGAGCCCGTGCGCCAGGCCCTGGCCGCGAGCATCGCGACGTTGCCCGAGCAGCTGCGACGCTCGCTGACGTGGGATCAAGGCAAGGAGATGGCCGAGCACAAGCAGTTCTCGATCGACAGCGGGCTGCTGGTGTATTTCTGCGATCCCCGCAGCCCATGGCAACGCGGGTCAAACGAGAACACCAACGGACTGCTGCGCCAGTACTTCCCCAAGGGCCACACGCTCAAGGGCATCACCCAGGCACAGCTCGACGACGTCGCCGCGCAACTCAACGGCAGACCGCGAAAGACACTCGGGTTCATGACCCCCGCCGAGAAGCTGCGCGAACTGCTTGACGAGGGGCCCGCGACAACGCCGCGCGGATCGCTGACGAGCCTCGGCCTCCGGCCTCGCCTCGACAGCGATCCGGTCAACCCGCCACCATCAGACGCTCACGGTGGTGCACTGACCGACTGAACCCAAGCGCGTTTCGAACCACGGTCCGCGCGACCGACCGCCCGGCGGGCCGGCGCGCAGGATCCTCTGCGCGGGGTCCGGACGAGCGGACCGGACGGCCCGATGAGCGCTCCTCCGACGCGCATCCACCTCTGTGGCCACCTCCGCGTCGAGGTCGCCGGCACGGCGCGCGAGACGCAGTTGCGCGGGCGCCAGGGGCGGCTGCTCTTCGCCTACCTCGTCCTGCACCGCGACCGCTTGGTCCGCCGCGACGAGCTCGTCGAGGCGCTGTGGGCCCAGGCCGGCGCACCGCCACGCGAGACGGCGCTCGCGCCGGTCCTGTCGCGCCTGCGCGGCGCGCTCGAGCCGGCGACGATCGACGGGCGCGTAAGCCTGACGCTGGCGCTCCCCGAGCCGGCGTGGGTCGATGTCGAGGAGGCCCGCGCGGCCCTCGCATCGGCTCGAGGCGGCGGCGCGCCGGACGTCATCCTCGCGGCCGCCCGCGTGGCGGCGGATCTCACCGACGGCGGCCTCCTGCCGGGACTCGACGCGCCGTGGCTCGACGACGCCCGCACGGCCCTCGCCGACACGCGCATCGAGGCGCTCGAGCTCGCCGCGCGCGCGGGCACGCAACTCGGCGGCGCGGCGCTCGGGCAGGCCGAAGCCGACGCACGCGGCGCGGTCGCCGGCGCGCCGTTTCGCGAGTCCGCCCGCGCGGCGCTGATCGAGGTCCTGCGGGCGCGCGGCAACGTCGCCGAGGCGGTCCGCGCCTACGAGGCCGTGCGCACGCTCCTGCGCGAGGAGCTCGGCACCGTGCCGGGCCCGGAGCTCGTCGCGCTGCACGACCGCCTGCTCGGGCTGAGCGAGCCGGCCGGTCCGCAGCGTGGCGCGGCGGCGCCCGCGGCGCCCGGCTGGACCGGCGGCTCCGGCTCGGCCGCGCCCGCGGCGCCCCGCTGGACCGGCGACTCCGGCTCGACCGAGCCCGCGGCGCCCGGCCAGACCGGCGGCTCCGGCTCGGCCGAGCCCGCGGCGCCCCGCTGGACCGGCGACTCCGGCTCGGCCGCGCCCGCGGCGCCCCGCTGGACCGGCGGCTCCGGCTCGGCCGCGCCCGCGGCGCCCGGCCAGACCGGCGGCTCCGGCTCGACCGAGCCCGCGGCGTCCCGCTGGGCCGGCGGCTCCGTTCCGGCAACCGCTCGCGGCGCCGAGACGGCGGCCGCGTCCTCCGCCCCCGCGCCCGCCGACCTCGTCGAGCGCGACGACGAGCTCGACGAGGTCGAAGCCGCGCTGCGGCGCCTGGCCAGCGGCGACGGCGGGGTGGTCGTCTTCGAGGGCCCGGCGGGCATCGGCAAGACGCGGCTGCTCTCCGAGCTGCGCACGCGCGCGCTGCGCGACGACGCCCGCGTGCTCGACGCGCGCGCCGGCATCCTGGAGCGCGACTACGGCTTCGGCGTCGCGCGCCAGCTCTTCTCCGGCGCCGTCGCGGCCGACCCCGCCCTGCTCGACGGCGCGGCGTCGCCCGCGCGCGGCGCCGTCGCCGACGCGGCAGGCGCGGCCGACAGCTCGTTCGCCGTCCTCGACGGCCTCTTCCGGCTCACGGCCGCCCTCGCCGAACGCGGCCGGCTCGTCATCTGCGTCGACGACCTGCAGTGGAGCGACCCGGCGTCGCTGCGCTTCGTCGCCTACCTCGCGCGGCGGGTCGGCGGCCTGCCGATCCTCGTCGCCGCGACCGTGCGCACCGGCGAGCCGGACGTCGACGACGCCCTGCTCGCCGAGCTGTCGAACGACCCCGCGGCGATCGCGCTGCGGCCGGCTGCGCTGACCGCGTCGGCGACCGGCACGCTCGTGCGAGCGCGCCTCGGCGAGAACGCCGATGCCGGCTTCGCCGCCGCCTGCCACGAGGTCACGGCCGGCAACCCACTGCTCGTGCGCCAGCTGCTGACGGCGCTGAAGGCCGAGCACGTCGCGCCGGACGCCGACCGCGCCGAGGAGGTTCGAGCGGTCGGTCCGCGCGCGGTCTCGCGCACCGTGCTGCTGCGGCTCGCCCGACTGCCTGCCGAGACCGTCGCCGTCGCGCGCGCCGTGGCGATCCTCGGCGAGCATCCGGCGTTGCCCGCCGTCGCAGCGCTGGCGGCCGTGGACGAGCCGACGGCCGCCGCCGCCGTGCAGGTGCTCGCGCGCACGGAGATCCTGCGCGAGGACGAGTCGCTCGGGTTCGTCCACCCGCTCGTGCGCGACGCGGTCTACGGCGAGCTGTCCGCGGCGGGCCGCGGCCTCGAGCACGCGCGTGCCGCGCGCCTGCTGGCGGACCTCGGCTCAAGCCCCGAGTCCGTCGCCGCTCAGCTGCTGCTCGCGCCGCCGCGCGGCGACGAGTGGGTCGTCGAGCGGCTGCGCGAGGCAGCGAGCGTCGCGATCGCGCGCGGGGCGCCGGACAGCGCCATGGCGCTGCTCGAACGCGCCCAGGTCGAGCCGCCGCCGCCCGAGCTACAGGCGACGATCGCCCACGAGCTCGGCGGCTCGGCGGCGTTCGTGCGCGGACCCGCGGCGGTCGAGCCGTTGCGGCGGGCGTACGCGGCGCTCACGGATCCCACCGAGCGAGCGCTGGCGGCCGTCAAGCTCAGCCGCCTGTTGATGTTCGTCAGCTCGCCGCGCGACGGCGCGGAGCTCGCCGCGCGCGCGATGGCCGAGCTGCCCGAGGATCTCGACGACCTCCGCAAGGGGCTGCTCGCGATCCGCCTCGTCGGCGTGTTCTTCGGCGTCGTCGATCCGGCCGAGCTCGCCGTCCTCGATGACGTCCGCCGCGGCCCGCGCACCACCGGACCCGGCGCGGGGACGCTGACCGCGATGGCGGCGCTGACGCTCGCGGTCGGGTGCGGTCCGGCTCGGGATGCCGCCGCGATGGCGTGGGAGGTGCTCGACGACGACGCGATGCTGCAGTTCGACGCCGGCATCATCACGGCCGGCGCGCAGCAGGCCCTCGCATTGGCCGAGCCCTCCGAAGGCGTGCGAGCCGCAGAGCGCATGGCCGCCTTCGCTCGGCCCAACAGCCTCCTGCTCGCGATCGTCGGCGCGGATCTCTGGGGCAGCGTGACGCTGATCTGGCGCGGCGACCTCGCCGAGGCGGTCGCTTCGGTGGAGCGTGCATACGAGGGCGAGCGCCTGTGGGGCACGACGTTCAGCGCGGTCATGGGCTACTCGGCCGCGTTCCTGGCGCTGGCGTGCCTCGAGATCGGCGACCGCGAGCGCGCGTGGTCGAGCCTGAGGCGCATCGACGGGTCGGAGGGCAGCTCGGACGGCGCGCGTTTCTGGCTCGCCAGCCACGCCGCGTTGCTGCTCGCGGATGGTCGCGCAGACGAGGCGCTCGCGGTCACCGACCGCCTGCGTCCGATGCGACCGCCGGACACCCATCCCGTGTGGGCGCCATGGCGCTCCCTGCGAGCACGCGCGCTGCTGGCGCTCGGCCGCCGCGACGAGGCCGTCGCGCTGGCCGAGGAAGACCTCGCCCTGGCGCGGCGCACCGAGGCGGCATGGGTCGTCGGGCGCGGCCTGCGGATCCTCGGCGAGATCGAGGGCCCGGCCGGCATCGAGCACCTGCGCGAGGCCGCCGCGCTGCTCGACGGAACGTCGGCGCGCCTCGATCGCGCGAAGGCGCACGCCGCGCTTGCCGACGTGGCCGACGGCGCGGAGGCGGCAGCGGCGGCAGCGACCGCGCGCGACCTGGCCCGCCGGTGCGGTGCCCTCGGCCTGCTCGCGCGACTGAAACCCGGCGGCTGAGGCGCGCCGGCGGTTACCGCCGCTCCCGGCGCAGTCGCTCGAGCCACGCGTAGTTCAGGCTCGCCGGGTCGATCTCGAACGTCGCGATGACACAGCCCGCAGCGTCTCGCCGCACCGACGACACGAGGATGCCGTGCTCATAGCGGGCGTCGAGGGTCAGGATCCCATCCTCCGTGAGCTCCATCGACCTCCCGTGCAACACGTTGTCTGAGATGTTCGACCCGGCTCTGAGGCTCGCTCACCATGTGATCTCCCGTTGCGTCTCGTCCCGTCTCAGCGGCTACTCGTCAAGCGGCTCGATGAGCGCGTCGAGCGCCGCAATGAGCCCTACCCAGCCCGTGAAGTCACGCTCGGGCAGTCCGTCCACCGCGGCACGGCCGCGCAGCTCGTCGCCGTGCAGCGCGAGGTCGAGGTCGATGTGCACGGCGCGGTCGTCGTGGTCGTTCGTAGGCACGCTTGCATGGTGGCGCGCCGCGGTTGCCGCGAGATTGCCGTCACGTTGCCGCGGCGTCGCGGTCGTGCACGAGCACCGCACCCCGTCCGCGGTGCGCGCGCCCGCGACCTGACGGTCGGACAGGCAGATGAGCGGCTGGATGTCAAGTTTCTTCCCGCTCGCGCCGATGCGGAGACCACGAGGCGGCGAGGACCCGCCTCCCAGCATCAAGGGGACTCACCATCATGCAGCCGCCACACGGCGGGCGCGGTCGACCCGTGCCGGCACCCACGCGCTTCGCCTCGACGCACCCGTTGGCGGTCCTGTCGGTCTGGCTCGTCGTCATCGCGCTGCTCGGCGTCGCCGGGCTCGGGGTCGAGCACCGGCTGGCGCCGGGCGGGCTCGAGGTCTCCAACTCCGAGTCAGCGCGCGCTCGCGCGCTGATCGGCGGCAACTTCGGCGACTCGGCGACCGTGCCCGTCCTGCTTCGCGGTCCGCGCGCGGACGTCAAGCGCCAGGGCAGGAAGCTCGTGACCGCGCTGTCCAAGCGCCCGGGCGTGCGCGTCCTGAGCCCGTGGTCGGCATCGTCCGGGAAGTCGGCGCTACGCCCGTCGAGCACCAAGGCGCTCCTCCTGCTCACGATCTCCGGCAGCCGCGCGGACATCGCGCGCCGCAGCGCAGCCGCTCGCGCGCTCGTCGACCGGCGGACCGTCGATCCCGTGCGGGCGACCGTCACCGGCATGCCGCTGCTGTCCAGCGAGGGCACGCGCAGCTCGCTGTCGGCGATCCACCGCGCGGAGCTCATCGCCCTGCCGCTGCTCTTCATCGCCCTGCTGCTCGTCTTCCAGTCCTTCGCCGCCGCGGCGATTCCGGCCGCCTTCGGCGCCGCGACGATCGCTGCGTCGCCCGGCGCCCTGGCGCTGCTGGCCCGGCCGATCGGTCTCGACGCGTTCGCCCTGGCGATCTCGAGCATGGTCGGCCTCGCGCTCGCGGTCGACTACTCGCTGCTGATGGTCTCGCGGATGCGCGAGGAGCTCGCCGAGCGACACGACGGCGACGTGGTCGCGGCTGCCGGGCAGGCCGCTGCGCCGACGATGCGCACGGTCGCCGTGGCGGCAGCAGCGATAGTCGTGGCGATGGCGGTCGCGGCAGCGGTCGCGCCCGGCACCGGCCTCGTCGCCACAGCGCTCGGCGTGAGCGTCGTCGCGCTGCTGGCGGCCGGCACCGCGATCCTCGTCGTCCCGGCGATGCTCGTCCTCGCCGGTCCGTATCTGGGGCAGGGCTCGGTGGCGGGCACCGCCGGCGGGGGCGTCAGCGCGTCCCTCGCCCGGCTCGCCGCGCGCCGCCCCGCGCTGGGGCTCGTCGCGGCCGCGGTCCTGCTGCTCGCCGCGCTCCCCGTGCTCGGCCTGAAGACCGGCGCGCCCACGGCCGAGTCGCTGCCGTCGGGCAACGCTGCCCGTGCCCAGTACGACACCGTCGCGAAGTCGATGGGCGCCGGCTGGACCGAGCCGTTCGAGATCGTCGCCGTCGCCGACAAGGGTGCGGTCACGACCGCGCCGCGACTCGCCGCGCTCGCGGCGCTGCAGCGCGAGCTCGCGAAGGACCCCGCGGTGCGCGCCGTGCTCGGCCCTGGCTCGCTCGCCGGATCCGCGGCAAAGCTGCGCAGCTCGGGTCGCCGCGCGCTCGCCGCGAGCAAGGGCATCCCGCGCCGCGACGGCGGGCGCTTGCGCCGGCTCGACGCCGGCGTGAGCTCCGCGGCCGACGGCTTCGGCTCGTTGCGCGACTCGCTGTCGAGCGCGACGAGCGCGGCGACCCGCATCGCCGCCGGATCGCAGAGCCTCGAAGGCGGCGTCGGCAAGCTCAAGTCGGGGATCAACGGCGCCGGCAGCGGCGCGCGCTCGCTCGCGGAGAAGCTCGCCGACGCCGGACGCGGCGCCGATGGCCTCGCCGCGCAGTCCGCGGCTGCGGGCAACGGCGCTCGCGGCGTCCGCGACGGTGCCCGGACGCTCAGCACGGGCCTCGGCGCGCTGGCCTCGGCCGCTCGCGACCTCGAAGGCCGCTTGGGCTCGCGTGGCACGACGCTGACGAACGTGCAGTCGCTCGTGCGCTCGCAGCGCCAGGACGCCGACGACATCCTCGCGGCCGCGGAGCGCTCGATCGTCCCCACGACCTCGTCGGCCATCCGCGCTCGCAGCGCGATCCAACGTGCCCGCCGCGCGCTCACCGGCGACCCGGCCGCGGCGCTCGACGAACCGATTCGCCTGCTCGCGACGGATGCCGCCTACGCCGGCAAGATCGCCTCCGCGACGCCTACGAATGACGCCGCGAAGCTCGCGACCGCCGTCGCCAAGCTCGCCGACAACGCCGAGAGCATCACCCGTGAGGTGCGTGCACTCGGCGGCTCCGTCGGCGCGCTCACCGACGGCAGCAGCTCGCTCGCGAAGTCGCTCGCCGAGCTCGACAGCGGCGCATCCGCGATCGGCGACGCCGCCGGCAGCATGCGCTCGGGTGCGACCGGCCTCGCGGACGGCGTCTCGAGCGGCTCGGCGCGCAGCAGCACGCTCGCGAGCGGCCTCGACGACGCCCGCAGCGCCGTCAAGGGCCTCGGCGGCGGCGCGGCCGGCGGCGGCGGCGCGACGTCGCACAAGGCGCGTTCGAGCTTCTTCGACTCCGGCTACTTCCTGCTCGCGGCGCTGGAGAGCGGCGAGGGCACCAGCCCGATCGGCGTCAACGTCGATCGGGGCGGCCAGGGCGCGCGGATCGTGGTCGTGCCGCGCTACGTCGCGTCGGACCCTCGCACCGTCGCGCTCTACGAGCGCCTGCAGGCGGCGGCCAAGGAGCTCGGCGCGACGCTCGGCGGCCAGTCCGCCGTCGGTGGCCCGGCGGCGACGCTCGCGGACTACAACGACGTCGCGTCCAGCCGGCTGCCGATCATCGTCATCGTCCTGACGCTCGTGACGGCGCTGTTGCTCGGGATCCTCCTGCGCTCGATCGTCGTGCCGATCGTCGGCGTCGTCCTGAACCTGCTGGCCGTCGGCGCGACGCTCGGCCTGCTCGCGCTGCTCTTCCAGGGCGACAACCCGCTGCTCGGCGGCCCCGGCGTGATCGACGCGGTCGCCGTGACGGCGATCTTCGGCGTCGTCTTCGCTCTCTCGATGGACTACCAGGTGTTCATCCTCAGCCGCGTCCGCGAGGAGTGGCTGCGCACGGGCGACGAGGCGCAGGCGCTCGAGGTCGGCATGACCCGCACCGCGCGCGTCGTGACGGGCGCCGCCCTGAGCATGCTCGGCGTCTTCGTCGCCTTCGCGCTCGCCGACGTCGCAAGCCTGCGCCAGTTCGGCGTCGGCCTGGTGATCGCGATCGTCATCGACGCGACGCTCGTCCGCCTCGTCCTCCTCCCGGCCGCGCTGCGCTTCGCGGGCGACTACACCTGGCATGTCCCAGGCTTCGAATACGCCGAGCCGGCTCCCGAGCGCCACGTCCACCCGGCCTTCGACATGCCGGCACTCGAAGGAAGCGGCGCGCGCTAGCCCTTAAAGCACGAAAACCCCCTGGCGAGAGGGGGTTTTCGTATAGCGGGGGCGGGATTCGAACCCGCGACCTTCGGGTTATGAGCCCGACGAGCTACCAGACTGCTCCACCCCGCGGCGTGGACGTCACAGCTTAGCAACGTGCCCTCGACACGGTCAACGGCCGGCGGCGGGCACTACCCTCGCCAGCTCATGCGCGTCGCCGTCGTCGACATCGGGACGAACTCCACGCGGCTGCTCGTCGCCGACGTGAGCGACGGCGCCGTGACGCGCGAGCTGCATCGCGAGTCGACCGTGACGCGGCTCGGAGAGGGCGTCGATGCCAGCGGGCGGCTCGGCGATGCGCCGATGCAGCGGGTGTTCGACGTCCTGGGCCACTACCGCGCCGTCATCGACGAGCATCAAGCGACGCACGCGATCGCGGTCCTCACGAGCGCCGTGCGCGACGCGGCCAACGGCGCGGAGTTCGCCGCTGCCGTGCGCGACCGCTACGGCCTCGACGCCCGCACGATCGGCGGCGACGAGGAGGCCACGCTGACGTTCGCCGGCGCGACGAGCGAGCGCGCCCGCGACGGCGCCGAGACCGTCGTCGTCGACATCGGCGGCGGCTCGACGGAGTTCGTCGTCGGGCACGACGGCGTCGTGTCCTTCCACGTCTCCACGCAGGCCGGCGTCGTGCGCCAGTCCGAGCGCCACCTCCACGAGGACCCGCCGAAGCCCGAGCATCTCCAGACGCTCGCGGCAGAGTTCAAGGCGATGGTCGAGGGCGCGGTGCCCGCCGACGTCCGGGAACGGACGACGACCGCGATCGCCGTCGCGGGGACGGCCACGCAGTGCGTCTCGATCGAGCTCGCGCTCGAGCCGTACGACTCGTCCAGGGTCCACGGCCACGTCCTCGAGCTCGCGACGTGCGAGCTGCTGCTCGCACGCCTCGCCCAGATGGACGACGAGCAGCGCCGCGAGGTCGTCGGGCTGCACCCCGCCCGCGCACCGACGATCGTCGCCGGGATCGCGATGCTCATCGAGGTCCTGCGCGCGTTCGGCCTGCAGCGCGTCGAGGTCTCCGAGCACGACATCCTGCGCGGCGCGGCGCTCGCACTCGCCCGAGCGGGCGGCGACGACGAGCCTCCGCCGGCCCCACGCACATCCGCCTGACGAAGATGGACGAACGTCCGACTCAAGGTTTTCACGGCACGGCCCGATACAGCGAGTGCCGGCGAAAGGGGACCCAGTTTCGAAGCGGGGAACCTGACTGCCGGCCATAGGTCCGGGCCAGCCGTTTGATCGGCGCCTCCCGCCGCCCGGACCATCACATAAGGCCCAGTCGGTACGTACCCCTGCCCGTCCTGTCGGGGCCAACATCAGGAAGCCGCCCTTTCCCCTGGGGGCGGCTTCCGACTTTAAGCCCGGGTCAGGCGAGGTTCGAGCGCCGTGGGTACGCCACCGACGGATCCGTCAGCACGTTGACGAGCGCCGGCCCATCCGCCGCGAGCGCCCGCTCGAGCGCCGGGCGCAGCTGCGCCGGAGTGCGAACAAGTGAGCCCTGGCCGCCGAGCGCCTCGACGACGAGGTCATAGCGCGTCTCCGGCGTCAGGTCCGCCGCGACCGAGTAGCCGTAGATCGTCTCCATCGGGTGCTTCTCGAGCCCCCAGATCCCGTTGTTGCCGACGATCCCGACGACGCCGACGCCGTGGCGCGCGAGCGTGTCGAACTCCATCCCGCTGAAGCCGAACGCACCGTCGCCGAGCAGCAGGACGACCTGCTTGGACGGACGCGCGAGCTTCGCGGCCAGCGCGTAGCCCGGTCCCGATCCGAGGCACCCGAACGGGCCGGGGTCCAGCCAGCATCCCGGCTCGTAGGAGTCGATGACGCGGCCGGCATAGGAGACGAAGTCACCGCCGTCGCCGATGACGATCGCGTCGCGGTCGAGCAGCTCGCCGAGCTCCGCGTAGACGCGCATCGGATGTAGCGGGGCGCGATCGTCGGCCCGCTCGGCCTGCTCGCCGTCGCGCGCCGCCTGCTCGGCCGCGCGCAGGCGCGCGACCCACGCCGAGCGGTCCGGACCGCCGTTCGCCCCGGCGAGCGCTCGCAGCGTCGCGCCGATCCCGCCGTAGAGCTCCGCGCAGATCTCACGCGGGTGCGGGCGCTCCGGGCACACCCGGTCGACGACGACGAGCGACGTCTCGTCGCCGAACACGCCGCCGAAGCCGAGCCGGAAGTCCATCGGCGAGCCGATGACCAGCGCGACGTCCGCCTCGCGCAGTCCCTCGCGGCGCGCTCGCGAGAAGAACAGCTCGTGATCGGCGGGCAGGCATCCACGTGCGAGGCCGTTGAGGAAGACCGGGATCCGCAGCTCCTCGGCGAGCTCGCGCAGCGCGTCCTCCCCGTGCCCCCAATACAGGTCGGTCCCGGCCATGACGACGGGGCGCCGCGCGTCACGCAGCACGGCGGTCGCGCGCGCGAGCGCCTCGTCGCCGGCGAGGGGTCCGTCCGCGGCGTGCGACACGTTGACGAGCTCCGGCAGGTCGGGGCCCATGCCGAAGACGTGGTCGAGCGGGAAGTCGATGAACGCCGGGCCGCCGTGCGGGGCGACCGCCGCCGACAGCGCCTTGTCGATGAGCGCGGGGATCTCGGACGTGCTCGCGGACGTCGCGGCGAACTTCGTCAGCGGCGCCACGAACGGGATGTGGTCGAGCTCCTGCAGCGACCCCTGGCCCCAGCGGGCGTTCGGCGCCCTGCCGCCGAGTACGAGCATCGGCGAGTGGTTCTGCTGCGCGGACGCGATCGCGCTCATGCCGTTCGTCACGCCCGGTCCCGCCGTCAGCGCGACGGCGCCCGGCTGGCGCGTCACCTTGGCCCAGCCCTCCGCGGCGAACGCGGCCGACTGCTCGTGGCGCACGTCAACGATGGCGATGCCCTCGGCGCGGCAGCCGTCGTAGATCGAGAACAGATGCCCGCCGGAGAGCGTGAAGAGCGTCGTGACCCCATGGGCCTTCAGCCGCCGGGCGACGAGGTGCCCGCCGGCGACGTCCGGGAGGTCAGGTGTCGCTGCGTCGGCGTGCTCGGAAGCATCGCTCAGCATCGAGGGCCGAGCCTAACAGCGGTCATCACGACGACTGCAATACCCCGCAAACGGGCGCGCGCCACGCCCGCTGGTGGCGCGTCAAGCCGACGCGCGAGCCGCGAACGCCTCGGAGAGGCGATCCTCGCCGCAGAACAGCATCCGGCCGACGCGCAAGGCCGGCAGCCGGTCGGCGCCGGCGGCGAGGAGCATGCGTCCAGCGTCCTCGATCGGGCCGTCGCGTCCGGCGTCGCCGGCCGCGTGGAGCATCTCGCCGAGATCCATGCCGGCGGCCGCGGCGGCCTCCGCGAGGATCTCCGGCTCGTCGATGTCGAAGCCACCGCAGAACACGAGCCGGCTTGCGGCCAGCACGAACGCGGCGCCGAGCCCGCGCTCGCATGCCAGCGACGCCACGCGGACCGCGCTGACCACCGGGGTGGCCGGACCGATGGGCCAGACGATTGGCAGGCCCAGCAACCCGGCGCGGCGCGTGATCGCCCCGCGCTCATCGTCGCCGAACTCCGACGGGCACTGCAGGGCGTCCGACGATGCCGGGCGCCATTCGAGACCGGAGAACATCCGGTCCGCGCGCTCGGCCGCCAGGTACGTGTACGGCGAGGCGAGGTCGAAGTAGAACGTCGGTCTCCGGCGGGCGCCGTCCCGGCGGCGCGCAGCTTCGCGCCGGTACTGATCAAGCGACGTGACGACGTCCATGCCAAGCCGTAACGCACGCCGGAATGGAAACTTGCGGGAACCTTCGCACCCGATTGAACCCGTAAAGGTCCAACATCTGGATCAAAGGATGCAGAGGCCGCGAGGGTGACTTATCGTGGCGGTGTCCCTGGAGCCGCGTCTCTCCCCACACGCCGGCGATCGGAGCAAACATGCCCCCCAATCCCACACCGAAGCGCCACCCCTACCACCAGTGGGCGCCAGATGCGCGCGCGCTCGACCTCGTAGGCGACAAGTGGACGCTGCTGATCGTCCGCGACCTCGCTGCCGGCCCGCGCCGGTTCGTCGAGCTGCAGCGCGTCCTGCCCGGCATCTCGACCGAGCAGCTGCGCTCGCGCCTGAACCGCATGGTCGCCGACGGCCTGTTGACCCGCCAGCGCTACCGCGAGGTGCCCCCACGCGTCGACTACGAGCTCACCGCACGCTCGAAGGAGCTCTTGCCGGTGCTCGGCGCGCTCGCGCGCTGGGGCTATGACTGGGCGTGGACCGCGCCCCGCGAGTCCGAGGCGATCGACATCGGCGCGATCCTGCGCATCGCCCCTGGCCTCGTCGAGCCGCCCGTGTCGATGAGCGGCGTAGCCGACTTCGAGGTGCGCTTGGATGCCATGACGGTGCGGCACTACGCGCTGACGGTGAGCCGCGGCAGCGTCACGATCTCAGAGACCGCCGACGCCGGCGCCGACGCGTTCGTCTCCGGCTCGCAGGACGACTGGATCGACGCGCTCGGACCCGACGCCGACCGCAGCGCACTGCGCATCGGCGGCGACCAGCGGCTCGCCTCGATGTTGCTCGACGCCGTAGGAGCGTGCGCGGCGCGCGGGATCCGAGTGGCGTAGCGGACCGGCTTGGCGCACTAGGCTTCAGGACCGCACCCGGGATGCCGATGTCATCCCGACCCGGTCTGACCCCGCCGAAAGGAAGCCCCCCCGTGTTTCGACGCCTACTGCCGTTGTTGACCGTCCTCGGATTGCTCGCCGTCCCCGCCTCGGCGTCGGCGGTCAACATCCGGGTGGGGATCGGCGACCAGAGTCCGCTCATGTTCGCCAACAGCGACTACCAGGCGCTGAACCTCAAGCTCTCGCGCTACTTCGTCGAGTGGAACGCGGTCACCGACCCCGTCGAGCTCGCGAAGGCCAAGGCGTTCGTCACGGCCGCGCGGGCGCGCGGCGTGAAGGTGCTCGTCCACATCTCCACCGCCGACATCAAGGCCGGCACGCCGAAGCTGCCGAGTCTCGCGAACTACCGCAAGCGCGTCGGCGCGCTCATCAGGGCCTTGAAGCCGCTGGGCGTCACCGACTGGGGCGCCTGGAACGAGGCGAACCACAAGACCCAGCCGACCTCGAAGAGCCCGCGCGCGGCGGCACAGTTCTTCGGTGCGATGCGCCAGCTGTGCACCGGCTGCACGATCGTCGCGCTCGACGTCCTCGACCAGCGCGGCGTCGAGAGCTACATCGCCCGCTTCTACAAGGCCGCCGGCGCGAACGCCGCACGGGCGCGGATCGTCGGCGTCCACAACTACTCCGAGGTCAACCGCAAGCTCAAGAAGGGCACGAACAACTACCCGGGCACGCGCCGCATCATCGACGCCGTGCTGAAGGCCAACAAGCGCGCGAAGTTCTGGTACACCGAGACGGGCGGGCTCGCGGCTCAGGGCTCGGCATTCCCGTGCGACCTGAAGCGAGCGGCCGACCGGACGCAGTACATGTTCACGCTCGCGAAGCGCTTCGACCGCTACTTCGATCGGCTGTACACGTACAACTGGACCCCGTCGCCGGACTGCGAGGTCTCGATCTTCGACGGCGGCCTCGTCAACGTCGACGGCACGCCGCGCCCGGCCTACGCGGTGTTCAAGAAGAACCTGGCGTCGTTCAAGCGCTAGAGGTACTCGCTCGGCGCGCGCACTACGATGCGCGCGTCTGAGCGCGCCCGGGTGGCCCAACGGCACAGGCAGGCGGCCTTAAAAGTCGCTGGCTCGCGAGAGCTTGCGGGTTCGAATCCCGCCCCGGGCATGAGGACGCGTTCGAGCGCGGCGCCTTCGTGAGGCAATCCTGAGGGTTCGCGGGCACGACCGGTCAACGGCGACGGCTCTCGCTAGGCTCAAAGATCGGTAGGCGCAACCTCGGAACTTCGCGCCACGTTCGGAGTTTCAACGACCGTCGTCTGGCAACCATGGAAGCCTCAGCTCTCAAGCATTCCGCAGCGATGGGCATGCGGGGTCCGACCCCGCTGCTTCGCCTGCAATCCGACGAGCGGCTCATCGTCCTCATCCGGCGCGGCAACCATGGCGCGTTCGAGGCGCTCGTCGGCCGCTACCAGTCGCGGCTGCTCGCGTTCTGCCGGCACATGCTCGGCTCGCGCGAGGATGCCGAGGACGTCTTGCAGGAGGTCTTCGCCGCGTCGTTCAACGCGATCCTCGCCGACGACCGCGCGATCAACGTCCGCCCGTGGCTGTACCGGATCGCGCGCAACCGCTCGCTGAACCACCTTCGCCGCGTGCAGGCGATCGGCGTCGACTCGATGGACGTGCACCTCTCCGAGGGCGGCGCGACGACGGCCGACAAGGTGCACAAGCGCGAGGAGTTCCGCCTGCTCGTCGCCGACGTGCAGGAGCTCCCCGAGACGCAGAAGACCGCCTTGCTCCTGCGCGAGATCGACGCGCTGTCCTACGAGCAGATCGCCGAGGTCATGGACACGACGATCCCCTCGGTCAAGTCGCTGCTCGTCCGCGCGCGGGTCTCGCTGGCCGAGGCCGCCGAGGCGCGGTTGCTGACGTGCGAGGACGTCCGCGAGGAGCTCGGCGAGGTCGCCGAGGGCCTGCGGCGCTCGACCGCGCCGGCCCGCCGCCACATCCGCACGTGCGAGCGCTGCCAGGGATTCAAGGCCCAGCTGCGCAGCACGAACAAGGCGCTCGCCGCCGTCTACCCCGTCGCGCCGCTGTTGCTCTTCAAGAAGTTCCTGCTGGCCCAGTTCGGCATGACCGCATCCGCCGGCGCGGGCAGCGCGGCCGGCGCCGCGGCCGCGAGCGTCGCCGCGACCGGCGGCACGAGCGTCATGACCGCGGGCATCAGCACGATCGCGACGAAGACCGCGGCCGGCCTCGCCGCGGCGGCGATCGTCACGGCGGGCGCGGTCGAGGTCAAGCACGTCCAGACGAAGGTGCCCAGCCGCGCCGTCGCCGCCGTGTCCGCTCCGCCGGCCACGCGCGCGGTGGCCCCGTCGGAGACCGAGGTCGTCGCATCCGCCCAGCAGCCGATCGACCCGCCCGCGGCGCCGTCCACCGCGGCCACCGACCCCCTCCCGGCGAAGCCCGAGCCGGCCGCGCAGACGCCCGCCGAGCCGGTCGCCACGACGCCGGCAGCCGAGCCCCCGGCGGTCGCAGAGCCGCCCGCGCCGACGACCGACCCCGCGTCCGCGCCGGCGACGACCGACCCGCCGCTCGCCCCCGTCCAGGAGGAGAGCGACAGCACGACGCTGACCGGCGCCGCCGGACCGCCGGAGCAGACCGGCGGCGTCGCGGCTCCCGCCGAGCCGGCGGCCACGCCGGTGCCGACCGTCCCCTCGCCGCCCGCCGCCACGCCGCCCGCGGCACCGGCACCGGCACCCGGCTCCGGCTCCCGCGCCCGTCGCCGACGCGACGACCACGGTCGCCGGCACCGGCGGCGCACCGGCGGGCAAGCTGCGCCAGCGCGTGCAGCGCCAGCGCGATCGTACGGGCGGCGCGGGCGCGAAGACCGTCGTCGGCGAGCGCTCCCGCGGCCTCAGGCTGCGCTAGCTACGCGATCCGGTCGCCCGGCTGCGACCCCGCGTCGGGCTGCAGCAGCAGCACCGGGTGGTCGTCGGCGACCGCGCCGAGCACGAGGACCTCGGAGCGCACCGGTCCGATCTGGCGCGGCGGGAAGTTCACAACCGCCACGACCAACCGCCCGTCGAGCTGCTCACGGGTGTAGTTCTTGATCTGCGCCGACGAGCGCTTCTCGCCGATCTCCGGGCCGAAGTCGATGCGCAGCTTCCATGCCGGCCGGCGGGCCTCCGGGAAGTCCTCCACCGCGACGATCCGGCCGACCCGCATGTCGACGCGCTCGAAGTCCGGGTACTCGATCACTGCGTGCCGCCCTCGCGCGACGTGCCGAAGCGAAACGATCGCATCGCCTGCTTCAGCGGCCCGGCGTTGCCGATCCCGATGGCGTTCGGCGTGCCGGCGGCCGGCGTGGACTCGAGCTCGATGATCACGCCGCGGCGCTCGCCCTCGCGCTCGTCGGAGACGAGCAGGAGGTGGCGGACGTAGAGCGTGCGCGCCCCGAGCTTGCCGCGCAGCACGAGCTGGTAGCCGATCGCGTTGTTGATCCGGGTGCGGCCCTCGAGGACGAGGTCGACGTCGCCGTAGCGCTTGCGCAAGCGCTCCATGTAGGCGAACGCGTACACGGGCAGCGTGCCGCCGACGGCGCCGCGGTACGGCGCCAACGTGAGCGGTCGCACGACGTAGGAGTCCAGGAACAGACCGCCGCGCTCGCGGCGCAGGGCGAACAGCGCGTCCGGCCGCGACTCGCGCGTCAGCTGCGGCCCGTAGGCGAGGTTGAACGTCACGCCGTCGCGGACGACGACGTGCGTCTCGTCGGGTCGCGAGCGCACCGTGAGCGCCACCGCGAGGACGATGAGCAGCGCGACGAGCGCGATGACGGCGAGCTGCCCGGCGCGCGACAGCGTGCGCACGAGCTGCGGAAGGCTGGGGCCGTACTGCGGCTTGACGACGGACACGCCGAGCATTGTGACGACCCGCCCGGCCGGCCGGATCGGGTCGCGCACTGGACGGAAGAACGGTCTACTCGCGCAACTCTGTATTTCTGCGCGCGTTTTCCGATCTAGGAAGCAGAGATGCCCACATGGCCACGACGACTACTTCTCAACTGCACAAGCCGATTCATTACGACAGCGTTCGCCGTCGCCTGTGGATCTTCGGCCAGCGCTGCCATCACGGCGCGACGGGCGCACTCCTGACCTTCGCCGGCGCGGTCGGCGTGGCCCTCATGGCCCACGACTGGAAGGACCGCTCGGTCTGGTTCAGCCGCGGCTGGCAGGCTGAGGACTGAGCACGCCCCCGGGGAGCTACTCCCCGATCGAGAACATCGCCTCCAGGTCATGCCTGGAGAACGTCTCGAAGGCGACCATCGTGTGGGTTCTCGCCACGCCGTGCATCGCCGAGATGTTGCCGGTCACGACGCTGGCGAGATCCTCGTGGCGCGAGACGACCACGATGCAGACGAAGTCCCACTCGCCCGTGACCGAGTAGGCCTCGCGGACGCCCTCGACCTCGGCCAGCGCGCCTCCGAGGGTCGACATCACGTCTCGTTCGGCTTCGACAAGCACGATCGCGTGCGTCATGGCTCGTTCCCTTCTCCGTTGTCGTGGCGGCGCGCGGCCAGCTCGCGCGCGAGTTCGAATCCGACGGACACCCCGACGAGCATCGCCAGTCGGGTCTCCTCCGCCACGAGCGCGTGGATCGCCCGTGCGCGCTCGCCCGGGTCCTCCTCGGCGGACAGGACGCGCGAGCTGCGCGTCGTGGGCCTCGTCGAACCAGCCGCCCGCCTCGAGCGCGGAGCCCAGCACGCGCTGCAGCCCGGGCGCCGCGTGCGTGACGATCGCCTGAGCGTGGCCGAAGCGATCCGGGTCCGACAGCGCGTCGACGGCCGCGTCGACCTCCTCGGCGGTATACGCCTCGGCCGTCACCGCGACCTCAGCACGCCGAGCAGGAGCCCGACGATCGCGCCGAGCGCGCCGCCGACGACGCCCGCGAGCCAGCTGCCCTGCGACAGCACCGGCACGAGCAGCAGCACGACCGCGATGACGAGCGTCCCGAGCAGGTCGGCGTCGTCGTCCTCGTCGCTGCGCTGGCGCGCCAGCAGCACCGGCACGAGCCACGCGCACAGAAAGCCCAGCGCCGCGCCGTTGGAGCCGAAGACGAACGTGCCGGGGTCGATCGCGACGGCGATCGCCAGCGCTCCCGGACCGCACAGCAGGAAGAGACCGACGACCGCCAACGGCCCGTGGCGGCGCTCCAGCAGCCATCCGTAGAGGCCCAGCCCGACGACGATCGCAAGCTGCGCGGAGAGCCCGTCGTTGACGAGCGAGGCGGTGAGGTACAGCCACGGGTCGGCGCTCAGCGCGTTCAGCGCGAGATCGGCGCGCGGCGTAGAACGCGAGCGACAGCCAGATCCCGAACGACATCGCGACGAGGACGATCGTCGCCCACGGCTTGCCGGTCTCGTCGCCGCGGATGCCCGGGATCTCGCCGCTGCGCAGGCGGCCGAGGCGCGGGTTGGCGGGCTTCGCCCTCGGGCTCGTCCGCGCAGAGACCTTCGGACGCCCGCGGGCGCCGGCGCCGCGCGACGCACGGCGCGGCGGCTTGGCCGGTGGCGAGGCGTCCGGGCGCTCGATCTTCGGCGCGCGCTTGCGCAGCCGCGTCCCGCAGTACGGGCACTCGGTGACGTACGGGCTGACCTCAGCCTGGCAGTTCTTGCACACGACGAAGAGGTCGGGTTGGGACATGGCGTTCGATTCTACGGAGCCGCCGGGCGTGCTCGGCGAACTCGGCGTGTTTATTCCGCGGTCGCCGCGATGATCTCCGCCATGACCTCGTTGAGGTCGTTGTTGGCCTCGTAGACGACGATCTGGCGCGAGGCCCCGTTGCCGCGCTCGAGCAGGTCGCGAATGCCGTCGAACGCGTCCACCGAGCCGAGGTCCTGCGCGTACGGCGTCAGGCGCTCGAGCAGCCGGCGGGTGAGCGCCTTCGTGGCGACCTTCTCGTTGGACGGCAGGTCGACGATCTCGCCCTCGAGGCCGTGGCGCGCCGCCAGCCACTTGTTCTCGTCGAGCATCTGCCACGGGTAGTCCGACAGCGGCGTGCCCGCGTCGTAGTGCTCGGCGAGCTCCTTGACCATCGCCTGGATGAGCGCCGTCAGCGCGACCGTGTGCTCGACGCGCGTCTGCGAGTCGCAGCAGCGGATCTCCACCGTGCCGAGGTTCGGGTGCGGGCGGACGTCGTACCAGAGGTACGTGTAGTCCACCATGACGCCGCTCGAGACCATGAACGCGACCTGGCGCTCCCAGTCCTCCCAGTCCTTGTAGGCGGGCGGCATGCCGACGCGCGGGAACTGCCGGAAGATCGGGGTGCGGGTCGAGAGCAGCCCGGTCCGGTCGCCGCGCCAGAACGGCGAGTTCGCGCTGAGCGCGAGCAGCACGGGGACGTGGACGCGCATCCCGTTCGCGACGTGGATGGCCTTGTCGGCGTCGTCCATGCCGACGTGCACGTGCATGCCGAAGATGAGCTCCTGGCGCGCGACGAAGCGCAGCGCGGAGATGAGGTCGCGGTAGCGCGGACGGGCGACGATCCGCTGGTCCTCCCACATCGCGAACGGGTGCGTGCCCGCGGAGCCGATCGTCAGCGCGGCGCTCCTGGTGCGCGGCCGTCTGGCGGACCTGGGCGCGCAGCAACCGCAGCTGCTCGCCGGCCTCGCTCGTCGACGCGCACGGCTTCGTCGCGATCTCGAGGACGGACTCCATGAGCTCCGGCTTGACGTCGCCGTTCGCCCCGTCGGCGTCCGCGCCGGTGGCCGCGAGGAGCGCTTCGATCGCGTTGACGAGGTCATACGTCGAGGCGTCGACGATCATGAGCTCCTCTTCGACGCCGACCGTGCACGCCGGCCCGGTGAAGTTATCGCGCATCGCGCCGGAGCGTACCCGTAAGGGTCGCAGCGACGCGTACGACTTCGCAACGAATCAGTCGCAAACCGAGCGACCGGCCCGGCCGGCGCGTAGCGTCCCGACGATCGTCGCGCGCCTCCTCATCGCCTGCCTCCTCCTCGCCGCGCTCGCCGTCGGCAGCGGCTTGCTCGACCGGGGCGAGGCGCCGGACGTGTCGGGATCGGCGCGTGGCGCCACGGTCACGCGGGTCGTCGACGGCGACACGGTCATCCTCTCTGGTGTCGGCCGCAGCCGCCTGATCGGCGTCGACACGCCCGAGGTCCACGGCCGCCGGCGAGTGCTTCGGACCCGAGGCGTCCGCGTATGCCGATCGCCTGCTCGCCGGTCGGCGCGTGCGCTACGCGACCGGCGTCGAGCCGCGCGACCGCTACGGTCGCGCGCTCGTCTACCTGTGGCTCGCCGACGGGCGCTTCGTCAACGAGCTGCTCGTCGCGGGCGGCTATGCGCGCACGCTGCAGATCGCGCCCAACATCCGCTACGCCGCGCGCCTGCACCGGCGTGAGAACGACGCCCGCAGCGCGGCCCGCGGCCTGTGGTCGACGACGACGGCGCTGACGGCGGTCCGGCGCGGGCTGCCGAGGACCGCTGCGCGCCGCGAGCCGGCCCGCGGCGATCGTGCGGCGAGATCGCCACAGCGTCCTCGAAGTGGGCTACCCTCCGTAACGCATGGCAACCCGTATGCGACAGTCCCTCGCGGAGTTCGAACGCGCGTTTCACGAGGAGACCAACGACGACCGCATCCGCCGGGAGTCGCTGCGTCGCAAGGCGGTCATGCGCTCGCAGCAGCGCAGGCTCCAGCAGACGCACAAGCGGGGGACGGCGCGCTTCATCGTCCTCGTGCTCGCGCTGATCGCGACCGCGGTGATCGTCACCGTCGCGATGTTCCAGACGCTGTACGTCGTCATGGGCTGAAGCCCGGTCCCGCCGGATCGCTCCGAGGCCAGCCTGGCCCTCAAGCGCGCGACGCGCGCCGTCACAGGGCTGCATCTCGCGGCTGTACGGCTACGTGCTGAGCTTGCGCAGCGCTGCTTCGACCTGCGGACCGACCGCTACCTGGCCGCGCTCGGCCTGGATCTCCAGGTAGACCTCCTTGCGAAAGACAGGGATGTCTCTCGGAGCCTGGATTCCGATGCGGACCTTCTCGCCCATGATCGAGAGGACGGAGATCTCGATCTCGTCCCCGATCATGATGCTTTGGTTGGACTTGCGTGTCAGGACCAGCATGAACGGGCCACCTTCCTTGTCGCCGAGGCCACTCAATCACGTTCCTCGCGAGAAGGCAACCGCAGCGTCCGCCGCGCCGCGGCGAGCCCCCGTGCCCGGTGGTCTGCGGGCCGGTTCTTGTAAGGTCTCGCGCGCATGGCTAGACGCTCTCTGAAACCACATCTGAACCAGATCCGCGGCTGGGTCCGGCAGAGGCGCACCGACGCGTGGATCGCCTACCAGCTCGACGCGACCGTCGAGCAGATCATGGCGTTCAAGCGCGACAACGGGCTGGTGCTCACCGAGGCCGAGAACGGCGAAGCCCCCACGGTCGACTTCGACGACGAGATCGACCTGCGTGCCGAAGACGACGCGCTCGTCGCCGCGGAGCTCGAGGAGGCCGAGGCGCGCAAGGCCGAGGAGGAGCGCCTGAAGGCCGAGGAGGACGCGCGTCGCGCGGAGGCCGGAGAGTCCGAGGACGACGACGAGGAAGCGGCCGCGAAGCCCGCGCCGCGCCGTCGCGGGCGCCGCGGAGGACGCGGTCGGGGCCGCGCCGGCACCGGCGCGCTCGAAGGCACGTTCGACCATGGCGAGGAGGGCTACGGGCTGTGGCTCGATCCCGCCGTGGCCGACAACCCGATCTACGCGGAGTTCTGGGCCGGCCACCGGCCCGTCGAGGTCGCGATCGAAGAGGACCAGATCGTGATCCGCCGCGCCGGCGCAGACGTCGCCGCAGAAGACTGACGCCGCCGGGCGCTCAGAGCGTCGTGCGCCGGCCGCCTGCGAAGTCGCTTGCGTCGCGCAGGTAGCGCAGGAAGGCGGCGTCGGCGACCGTGCGGGCATCCCAGGCCCACGGCGCGCCGGGGGCGACCTCGGCCGCGAGGTCCGTGCACCAGTCCGTTCCGCGGTCATAGAGCTCGGCGAGCTCGTCGGTCGTGAACGTGCCGCCGAGGCGCCGGCGCAGCTCCGCCTCGATCGCTGCGACGGCCGCTTCGAGCGCGGGACGCTGCTCGAGCGGCGCACCGGCCATCCGCCGCTCGCCCTCGCGCCATTGCAACAGCGCTGTCTCGAAGCTCGTCGCCACGGCACGCCAGGGTAGCGCGCGGCCGTCACTCGCCCCGCGGCAGTCCCGACCGTCACTCGCCCCGCGGCAGTCCCTTCACGGAGTAGGCCCGCTCGGTCGGCCGGACCATGCCGAGGCGCCGGGCCTCGGTCTCGACGCTGCTCGGCCGCCGCAGCTGCGCCTGACGGCGGACGAGCGCGCTGTGCTCCTGCTGGAGCTTGGCCACCTCCGCGCGCTTCGTGCTCGCCTCCTGGCGCGTGGCGATGTACGTGCGCAGCGGGTTGACGTACAGCGCGACGAGCAGGACGCCGACGAACAGGAGCGCGAAGCGCCCAAGCCTGTCCCATCGCACCCGTGGACCCGTCGCGGCCATCCGGGACTCAGGTTCGCCCCGCGCCGGCCGGCTCCTGCCCCTGAACCGCTACGCCCGCAGCACCTTGCGGCCGAGGAACCGCGCGTCGGCGCCGAGCGCCTCCTCGATGCGCAGCAGCTGGTTGTACTTGGCAACGCGGTCCGAGCGCGACGGGGCGCCCGTCTTGATCTGCCCGCAGCCGGTCGCGACCGCGAGGTCCGCGATCGTCGTGTCCTCGGTCTCGCCCGAGCGGTGCGACATGACCGCGGAGTAGCCCGCGGCGCGCGCGACGGCGATCGCGTCGAGCGTCTCGGTCAGCGTTCCGATCTGGTTGACCTTGACGAGGATCGAGTTCGCCACCCCGAGCTCGATGCCGCGCTTCAGCCGCGAGGTGTTCGTCACGAAGAGGTCGTCGCCGACGAGCTGCACGCGGTCGCCGACGGCCTCCGTCAGGACCTTCCAGCCGTCCCAGTCCTCCTCGTCCATGCCGTCCTCGATCGAGACGATCGGGTAGCGCGCGCAGAGGTCGGCCCAGTACGCCGACATCTCGTCCGGCGACAGCGAGCGGTTCTCGTGCTCGAGGACGTAGGCGGTGTCGTCGAAGATCTCGCTCGTCGCCGGGTCCAGCGCGATGAAGACGTCCTCGCCGGGCACGTAGCCGGCGGCGGTGATGCCCTTGACGAGCATCTCGAGCGCCTCCTCGTTGGAGCCGAGGTCGGGCGCGAAGCCGCCCTCGTCGCCGCCCGCGGTCCCCAGGCCGGCGTCGTGCAGCGTCTTCTTCAGCGCGTGGAAGACCTCCGTCCCCATCCGCAGGCACTCCGAGAACGACGCGGCGCCCGCGGGCATGACCATGAACTCCTGGAAGTCGACCTTGTTGTCGGCGTGCGCGCCGCCGTTGAGGACGTTCATCATCGGCACGGGCAGGACGCACGCCTCATCGCCGCCGAGGTAACGCCACAGCGGCACGCCGGAGTGCGCGGCAGCCGCGTGCGCGGCGGCCAGCGACACGCCGAGGATCGCGTTCGCCCCGAGGCGCGACTTGTTCGGCGTGGCGTCGAGGTCGATGAGCGCCTGGTCCAGCGCCGCCTGGTCGAGCGCATCCAGGCCGCCGATCGCCTCGGCGATCTCGCCGTTGACGTTCGCGACGGCCTTGGTGACGCCCTTGCCGCCCCACTGCGATCCGCCGTCGCGCAGCTCGGTGGCCTCGAACTCGCCGGTCGACGCGCCCGAGGGCACCGCGGCGCGACCCGTCGCGCCGGAGCGCAGGCCCAGCTCGACCTCGACCGTCGGGTTTCCGCGGCTGTCGAGGATCTGGCGGGCATGGACGCGTTCGATCTGGCTCATGGTTCTCCTTGGGGGGTTTCGTCAAGGCGGTCGCGGAAGCGCTGAGACGCCGCTCGCAATGCAAGCTCGGGGTCGACGCGCAGCCGGCGCGCCTCGTCGACGACGGCGAAGAGCCGCTCGCCGACGTCGTGGAAGTCACCTTCACGGGTGGTGGGGTCCGGGTCGGGGGCGCGCTCCAGCAGCCCCGCCGACGCCGCGCGCCGCTGGACCTTGCGCGCGTAGAGCAGCGCCGGCAGGTTCTCGGGGACGTCGCCGAAGACGCCGGGCTCGCGGCCGGCCTCGCCGGACTTGATCTGGTCCCAGTTCGCCAGGACCTCGCCTGCATTGGCCACCTCGACGTCACCGAACACGTGGGGGTGACGGCGGATGAGCTTCTGGCGGCAGTGCTCGGCGACGGCGGCGAGGTCGCCCGCTCCGCGCTCCTCGAGCAGCAACGACAGGAAGTGCACCTGGAACAGGACGTCTCCGAGCTCGTCGAGGAGCTTCGCGTCGTCGCCGCTGTGCGCCGCGTCGGCAAGCTCGAAGGCCTCCTCGACGGTGTGCGGGACGATCGACCGCTCGTCCTGCTCGCGATCCCACGGGCACTCCACGCGCAGGCGGCGCGTGAGGTCGTCGAGGCGGCCGAGTGCCTCGGTGATCTCGGTGCGTGGCGTCATCGAGGCGCGAAGCCTACGACTTCGCGCCTGAGATTCCGGGCCGGTCGGGATTACTCCGGCGCCTGCGCGGGCGGCGGCGCCTGCGCGGGCGGCGGAGCCTGTTGGACCGCGCCGGGCGCTGCCGTCGCCGTCTTTGGCTTCGGCGCGTTCTTGCACTGGTCCATGACGTAGCCCTCGCGACAGTTCGTCTTCTGCTTCCACTTGTCGCGGAGGTCCTTGTTGAACTTGTCGTCGGCCTTCTTCTGGTTCTGCGCCGTGAGCTCCTGCTTGATCGCGGGCGACGCCTCCTTCAGCGTCTGCTGCTTGGCAGGCGTGACCTTCTGGACCTGGAAGACGTAGTAGCCGAACTGGACCTTGACCGGGCCGGAGAGCTTGCCCTTGTCGGCCGCGAAGATGGCGGTGTCGAACGCCTTCTCCTGCGAGCCCTTCGCGACGCCCGGCAGGGAGCCGCCGTTGCCCTTGCTCGCCTGGTCGATCGAGTACTTCTTGGCGACCTTGCCCCACGTGTCGCCCTTGTCGAGCGCCTTGCGCGCGGCGTCGGCCTTCTCCTTGGTCTTCGTCAGCACGACGCGCAGGTCGCGCGTCTCGGGCTGGGCGAAGCGCGACTTGTTCTTTGCGTAGAACGCGGCGACGTCCTTGTCGGTGACCTTCTTGGCGCTCTTGATCGCCTTCTCACGCAGCTTGACGTAGACCGTGTTGAACGCGACCTGGAACTTCGCGTCGGCGACGGTCATGCCCGACTGCTTGAGGAACTTCTGGAAGTCCGCTTCCTTGGGGAACGTGTCCTTCTTGGCCTTCGCGAAGGCCGCGGCGTTCTCCTTGGCGGTCACCTTCACGCCCACGTCCGCCGCCTCGCCCGTGACCCACTTCTCGAGGATGAGGAACTGCAGCACCTGGTCGCGCAGGCCCTCGTACTCCTGCTTGCACTGGGTCTTGAACTGCGCGTCGGTCGTCGCCGGCTGGCCCTTGGCGGGCTTCGGCGCCGTCTTGCGCTTGTTCGCGACACACTTCGAGTACGTCGGCGGGTCGTAGTTGGCCTTGCCGGCGGCCGTCGAGGGGTTGCCCGCGGCAGCGACCCCGAACCAGCGGTCGAAGTCGACGCGCGTGATCGACGACTCGTCGACGCGGGCAACGGCGTTGCCCGGGACGGAGTCCCCGCACGCGGAAAGTGTGGCTGCGGCCACAAAAAAGGCGCCAAGCGCCGGAAGCAAGCGAGAGATTCGGGTCACGATCGGGTGATCGTAGCGAAGGCGCTCCGCTCGCCGCGCTGATGTACGCACGTAACGCGAGCTTCATACGAGATTCTTCACAACGACACGCTATGCCGCCTCGCGTGTGACGGCGAGCAGGATGTCCGCGGCGCGGACCACGGCGGGGAAGCGCTGGAGCGGATCGTCCGGCACGCGCATCGACAGCTGGCTCTTGCCCGATTCGTACAGCACGCCGGGGATCTGCGCGCGCAGCTTCTTCGCCCGCACGGAGTCGAGCTCGATCGGCGTCACGGCGAGGCGGCCGCCGCGGAAGCTCACGTTCGTCGCGCCGGCCTGGCCGAGCTTGATGCGCGCGCGCTGCAGGTCGATGAGGTTCGACAGCGGCTGCGGCAGCTCGCCGAAGCGGTCGTCGAGCTCCTCGCGCAGGAGCTCGAGGTCGGCCACGTCGACGGCCCCGGCGATCCGCCGGTGCACGTCGATCTTCGCCTGCTCGTAGGGGATGTAGTCGGCCGGGACGTAGGCGTCGACGTTGACGTCCATCCGCACGGGCTCGGCCATCTCCTCGGCGCCCTCGCCTGCCGCTTGCTCGGCCGCCGCGACGGCCTCGTCGAGCATCTGCATGTAGAGCTCGAAGCCGAGCGCGGCGACGTGGCCGGACTGCTCGTCGCCGAGTAGGTTGCCCGCGCCGCGCAGCTCGAGGTCGCGCATCGCGATCTTGAAGCCGGCGCCCAGCTCGGTGTAGTCGCTCAGCGCGGCGAGCCGCTGCGCGGCCTCCTGCGTGAGCGCCGCCGCGCTCGGATACAGGAGGTACGCGTAGGCGCGCTCGCGGCTACGGCCGACCCGCCCGCGGATCTGGTAGAGCTGCGACAGGCCGAAGACGTCCGAGCGGTCGACGACGAGCGTGTTCGCCTGCGGGATGTCGATGCCCGACTCGATGATGCTCGTGCTCACGAGGACGTCGGCCTCGCCGCGCAGGAAGCTCAGCATGCGCTCCTCGAGGATCTTGTCCTCCATCTGCCCGTGGGCGACGATGAAGCGCATCCCGGGGCACAGGCCGCGCAGCCGCTCGGCGGTCTCGTCGATCGACTCGACGCGGTTGTGCAGGAAGAACGCCTGGCCACCGCGGGCGTGCTCGCGCAGCAGCGCCTGCTTGACGAGCTCCTCGTCGTACTCGCCGACGTACGTCTTGACGGGCCGCCGGCCCTCGGGCGGCGTCTCGATGACCGAGATGTCCCTGAGTCCGGCGAGCGACATCTGCAGCGTGCGCGGGATCGGCGTCGCGCTCATCGAGATGACGTCGACGCGCAGCTTGAGCTGGCGCAGCAGCTCCTTCTGCTTGACGCCGAAGCGCTGCTCCTCGTCGACGATGATGAGGCCGAGGTCCTTGGCGCGGACGTCGCGGCTGAGGACGCGGTGGGTGCCGATGAGGATGTCGACGGCGCCGCTCTTGAAGCCCTCGATGGCCTGCTTCTGCTTGGCGGGCGCGCTGAACCGGCTGACCTGCCCGATCGTGAAGGGATAGTCCTTCAGCCGCTCGGTGAACGTGCCGTAGTGCTGCTGGGCGAGGATCGTCGTCGGGACGAGCATGAGCACCTGCTTGCCGGCGTCCGCCGCCTTGAACGCGGCGCGCAGCGCGACCTCGGTCTTGCCGTAGCCGACGTCGCCGCAGATGAGGCGGTCCATCGGGCGCTCGGACTCCATGTCGGCCTTGACGAGCTCGATCGCCTCCTTCTGGTCGGCGGTCTCCTGGTAGGGAAACGCGTCCTCGAACTCGCGCAGCCAGTCGGAGTCCGGCGGGTAGGCGAGGCCGGTGCGCCGGCGGCGCTCGGCGTAGAGGTTGAGCAGCTCGCCGGCGAGCTCCTGCGCGGCGCGCCGGGCGCGCGTCTTCATCGAGCTCCCAGGACTTGCCGCCGAGCTTTGAGAGCGGCGGGTGCGAGCCGCCTGCGCCGACGTAGCGGCTGATCTTCGCGAGCTGATCGCTTGGGACGAAGACCTTGTCGTCGCCCTGGTACTCGAGGTAGAGGTAGTCGCGCGTGACGCCGGCGACGGTCTTCGTCTCGAAGCCCGCGAAGCGCGCGATGCCGTGGTCCTCGTGGACGACGATGTCGCCGGTGCGCAGGTCGGCGAAGGATCTGAGCGCACCGCGGCGGCGAGCGGCGTGGTCGCGCCCGCCGGTGCGTTCCTGGCGGCGACGGCGGAAGAGGCGGTGCTCGGGCAGCACGGCGAGCTTCAGGCCGGCGGCGATGAAGCCGTCGCGGAGCCGGATGTGGGCGAACCTCAGGGGGTTCTCGACGCCGGCCGGATCGCCCTCCCCCAGCCACGACGCCTTCAGGCGGCCGAGGTTGTAGGCGGCGCGCTCGCCCTCGGAGCGCTGCGGCCACGCGACGATCGTGCGGTAGCCCGAGCGCACGAGCTTCTCGAGCTCGGGCTCGGCCTCCTTCAGCGAGCGCGCCGCGAGGTCGGGAGCCTGGGCGCGAAACTCGACGGGCTGGTCGGTGTCGTGCGAGGAGAGGCGCACGCGCGCGCGGGCGTCGAGCGCGGCGGTGATCTCGCCGGGCGAGACGTAGAGCTGGTGGGCGTCGTCGGCGTGGAAGGCCGCGCAGACGTCCTGCCAGTGGTCGGCGAGCGCGGGCCCAATCTCCTCCTCGGCGGCGAGGAGGATGGCCGCGTCCGGCGCGAGGTCGAGAAACGCGCCGAAGCGATCGACGGGCAAGAGCTCGGCGACGTCGGGGCGCGCCTCCGCGTCGTCGCGGAGGTCCATGGCGGCGATCTCGGCGAGCTCACGGTGCTCCATCGCGAGCTCGGCGGCCGGCGCGATCTCGACCTCGGTCGCCTCGCCGAGGGAGCGCTGGGTGAACGTCGAGAACCAGCGCAGCGACTCGATCTCGATGTCGAAGAGGTCGACGCGCACCGCGCGGTCCTCGGTCGCGGGGTAGATGTCGAGCAGCCCGCCGCGTGCGGCGAACTGGCCGCGGTCCTCGACCTGATCGACGCGCACGTAGCCTGCGGCGACGAGGTCGCGCATGCACTCGTCGAGGTCGAGCAGGTCGCCAACGCGCAGCGTGAACGAGTGCGGGCGCAGGCTCGGGTCGGGGACCTTCTCGCTCAGCGCGACCGCCGAGACGACGACGACGGGGGCGTCGCGCCCGACGGAGCCAGTTGGTGCTGCGGAGCGGCCGCCACCGGAGCCAGCGACCCCGGCGCGTGGGTCCTCCAAGAGCGCGTCGAGCGCAGCGACGCGCAGGCCGACGAGGTGCGGCGGCGGCGTGAGGTGCGACTCGTACGCGACGCCCCGGCTCGGGTAGAAGCGCACGCGCCGCGGGTGCAGCCACGCGCGCAGGTCGCCGGCGAGGTCGCGCGCCTGGCGGTCGTCGCCGGCGACGATCAGCGTCGGGCGCGCGGGGTCGTCGTCGGCGAGGGCCGCGAGGATGTACGGCCGCAGCGACGCGGACGCGAACGCGCGGCCGCCGTCGCGCGCGAGCGCGCCGCCGGCGGGGTCGTCGGTGAGGTGATGGAGGAGGGAGCGCAGGGGCATCGTGCAGGCGAAGCGACCGCGCAAGGGCGCGGCCGCACGTCACGCAGTCTAGGTCTCCGCCGCGCGGCGTCAGCGCCGGACGAAGGGCGCGGCCGCACGTCACGCAGTCTAGGTCTCCGCCGCGCGGTGTCAGCGCCGGACGCCGATGCGGGCCGTGATCGCGCCGAACGTCCCGCCGGGCGCCGTCGTGACGGCGGTCGCCGTCAGCGTGATCGTCCCGCGGCGCCGCAGGACGCGGCGCGCTCGCGTGCCGAGCTTGACCTTGATGCGCTTGGTCGCTCCGGGCGCGATCGCGAAGCGCTTGCTGCCGGCCGACCACTTGCGCGGGCCGGCGGTGAGCTTCAGCCTGCCCGAGCAGGGCTGGCCGTCGAAGCTCAGGCAGCGCAGGCCGACGAGGATGCGACCGAGCCGGTCGGGCTTGCGCCGGGGCTGGCGCGTCAGCTGCGCGGCGTGCCCCGCCGGCGCGGGCAGCACGATGTCAGTGGCCGGCGCGCGGTCGAGCAGGAGCGCGGGACCCGGCCCAGCGGGCCCGATCCAGCGGGCCATGATCCGGTCCTCGCCGGGGTAGTGGTCGGCCCACGTGGCGAGCAGCTCGCCGGCGGCTCCGAACGCCACGTCGGCGCCGTCGCCGAATGCGTGCCGGCTCGCCTCGGGCGCAGTCAGCGTGCCGACCGCGGCGAGCGGTCCGGGTGCCGGCCGGTAGGCGAGCCGAGCGACGCCGGCGGCAAGCAAGCCGTCCGAGCGGTGAAACGCAAGCGCCGACGCGCCCGTGGCGTCCATGTCCAGGCCGGCGGAGTCGAAGCTCATGTCCGCGTCGAGATTGGTCGCGTCGACCTGCTCGACAGTGGGTGGCTTGCCGGGCGCGATCGTCGCGGCGAGCAGGTTGCTGCGTCCGCCGAGCCGCGGATCTCTGGTGATCTGCGCGAAGGTGACCGTCCCCGAGCCGCTGTCCGACAGCGCCACGGCGCGTGCGGCGGCGCCCCCGGCGGACGTGAGCACCGCGGGTTCGCCCCAACCGCCTCCCGCCGGTCGGCGACTGACCTCGACGCCGCGCGTGCCCCGGTATGCGGCGAGCGCGTCGCCCGCGGCGTTGGCGGCGAGCAGCGCGGGCGGACCGTACGGGATCGCGCTGCCGGGTAGCAGCGCCGGCGTCCCGAACGTCCCGCCGGCGGGCCGGATGGCGACGCGGCCGGTCATGTCGGCGAGGAACGCTTCGCCGTCTCCGGCGATCGCGGCGCTGCCAACGGCGAAGCCCGCGGGCAGGACGAGCCGCGGCGCGCCGATCTCCCCGCCCGGCGAGCGGAAGGCCGCCATCGCTCCGCCGGCGCTCGACCAGGCTACGACGGCGTGCCCGGTCGCGCTCATCGCGAGCTGCGGGTAGGCGAGCTGGACTTCGGCGCCGGTGTCGCGCTGCGGCCCGGCCAGAGCGATGGGAGCCGCGAACCCGGAGCCCGCGCGGCGTACCGCCACCCACACGCCGTTGGACACGAGATGCGCGCCACACGTGGAGCACTCCCCGCCACCCGTCGCGCGATAGGTCTCCCACACGACGATCGCGTCGCCACGATCGTCGATCGCCGCCTGCGGCGAGCCGGAGGTGTCGGCCGCTGCGGACAGCCGCACGGGCGGTTGCAGTCCGGCGCGATCGCCGACGACGGCGCGCACGCCGGTCGGGACGTCCCAAGCGACGACGGCCTGCCCGAGCGCGTTGACGTCGACCCTGGCGCCGCCGCCGAACGCGGACGGGAAGTCGACGGTCGCGGCTGCTGCGCCGGCCGGCGCGCAGAGGGCGAGGAGCGTCGTCGCTGCGGCGCACGCCGCCATCCATGGCACACCCATCGCAACCCCCCGTGAGGCCCGACGATGCGCGCGTGCTCGGCCGCAGCCGTCAGGCGCGCACCGCGCGAGGTCCGCGGCGCCGTTACGGCTCGCGCTCGCCGAGGACGATCGCCTCGGCGGCGCTCACGGCACGGTCGACGAGGTCCGCGACGTCGGCCTTCGGCTCGGAGAACGCGCCGAGGACGTGCGCCGAGACGATCTCGGGATCCGTCGAGTCGGGCCGCCCGACGCCGATCCGCACGCGCGCGAAGTCCGCCCCGCCGAGGTCGGCCTTCAGCGACTTCAGGCCGTTGTGGCCCGCAAGGCCGCCGCCGACGCGCGTCCGGACCTCGCCGAACGGCACGTCGATCTCGTCGTGGACGACGAGCACGCGATCGAGAGGGACCTTGAAGGCACCACGCGCCGGCCCGACCGAGCGCCCGGCCTCGTTCATGTACGTCTGCGGCAACAGGACCGCGACGCGCGGGCCGCCGGGACCCGTGCGGCCCTCGGTCAGCAGGCCGTTGAACTTCGTCTTGGCCTTCGGCAGCTCCCAGCGCTGCGCGAGGACGTTCGCGACCTCGAAGCCGATGTTGTGGCGCGTCCCGGCGTAGCGCGAGCCGGGGTTGCCCAGCCCGACGACGAGCCAGTCGACCGGCACGGTCATGGAGCGGCCGGGCAGCCGCACGGCGAGACTCAGTCTGAGTCGCCGGCGGCGTCGCCGGAGGGTGCGGCGGCGCTCTCACCCACGACTGCGGTCTCGGACTCGATCTCGTCGGTCTCGGCCTCGACGCGCGGCGGCGACAGCGTCGCGACGACGGTCTCGTCGAGATCGTCGAGCAGCGTGAGGTTCGACGGCACCGGGACGTCCGCGAGCGTGATCGTGTCGTTGATCTGCATCGACGAGGCGTCGAAGGTCAGCGACTCGGGAATCTCGGTCGGCAGCGCCTCGATGTTCAGCTCGCGGGTGATGTGCTCGAGCACCCCGCCGTCCTTGACGCCGGGCGACTCGTCGCCGCCGATGAGCTCGAGCGGGACGACCGCGTGAATCGCGACGTCGAGGTTCACGCGCAGGAGGTCGACGTGCATCGTCTCGCCGCGCACCGGGTGATACTGGGCGCTCTTGAGCACGGCGGGCGTGGCGTGGCCGTCGTCGACGACCTCGAGCACGGCGCCGCGAGCGGCGAGCGCGTTGCGCAGCTCACGCGCGTCGGCGCTGAAGGCGATCGGGTCGCCGTCGCCGCCGTAGAGGACGCCGGGAACGCGGCCGCTGCGGCGCAGGCGGCGGGTCGCGCGCGAGCCCTCGGGCGTGCGCGGTGAGATCGAAAGCTTCGTGCTCTGAGATGCCATGGCGACGCAGAAGGGTAGCGACCCCGCGCGAGGCGCGGCCGCCCGCCCGTCGCGGCTACGGCACCGCGAGCTGTGGCGTCGCGGCGAACAGCCGCTGGACGTCGAACCACGCCGGCTTCTTCGCGCCGTCGAAGCTCAGCAGGCCCTTCGCGTGGATCGGCGAGGCCGGGTGCGGGTTGCCGCCGTCCCAGTTCGGCCGCACGCGGAACTCCTGCAGCGCCCAGTAGATCGCCCCGCTGAGCCACGGCCGGGTCGCGTACACGCCGAGGTGGTAGTTCACGAAGTCGCGCTGGTAGGGGTAGGTCCCCTTCTCCTCGACCGGGCCGTCGCGGTTGGCCTCGGCGCCGAACTCCGAGACGAAGATCGCCTTGTTCGGGTAGCACGCGCGGACGCTGTCGAGGTACTCCGGCAGGGTGTCGCGGTCGGCGATCTGGCCGTTGGGGCCGGGGTACCAGCCGAAGTACTCGTTGACGCCGATGACGTCGAGGCTCGCGTACTGCGGCCGGCAACCGGCCGACGGATAGCCGGCGACGGCGAGCCCGACCGGCCGCGTGGGATCGAGCGCCTTGGCGTCGCGAACCGCTCGCGCGATGTAGAGGGCCTGCACCGGGCCGGGGCGCGCGGACAGCTCGTTGCCGATCGACCAGAGCATGACCGACGGGTGGTTCTGGTTGGCGATGATGTTCTGCGCGAGCTCCTTGGCGGCGAGCTTGCGAACCTCCTCGCGCTTGAGGTACTGCGTCTTGACCGCGTAGACCGGGATCTCCGACCAGATCAGCAGGCCGGCGCGATCGGCGAGGTCGTGGATGTCGGGATGCAGCGGATAGTGCGAGCGGATGACGGTCGCGCCGACCTCCTTGGCCTGCGCGACGATCTGGGCGCGGCGTGCGGGGGTGATCGCGAAGCCGGTCAGCGGGTCGTCCTCGTGCAAGCCGACGCCGCGCAGCGCCACCTTCTTGCCGTTGAGCAGCACGCGGCCGTCGACGACCTTGATCGAGCGGATCCCGCTGTCGACGCGATAGGAGACGAGCTTGCGGCCTTTCAGCGCGACGCGAAAGCGCGCCGTGTAGAGGGTGGGGCTCGCAGGCGACCAGAGCTTCGGCTCGGCCACGCGCACGCGTGCCGAGAAGCTCGCGAAGCCGTGGGCGGGAACGCTCTTCGTGCCGAAGCGCGCACGCCGGGTGCCGTAGCTCCCGGAGACGCTGACGCGCAGGGCACGGTCGGCGTAGTTGCGCACGGTGACGCGCATCCCGACGTCCGCCGCGCACGTCGAGCACGGCAGGTCGGGGCGCACGACGACGCTCGTGACGTCGATCCGGTCGATGCGCTGGAGGTAGACCTCGCGCAGGATCCCGCCGTAGTTCCACCACCCCCCCGCCGGATCGCCGGCGCCGGTCAGCCCCGAGGGCGGGAAGTCCGTCGGCAGGCGGCGGTTGTCGACGCGCACGACGAGGCGGTTCGTGCCGCGCAGCTTGAGCCCGTTGCGCGGCAGGCGCAGCTCGAACGGCAGGTAGGCGCCCGTGTTGCGCCCGAGGAGCTTGCCGTTCAGCCACACGCGCGAGCGGTAGTTCACCGACTCGAAGCGCACGAGCCAGTTGAGCCGGCTGCGGGCGTCGGGCAGCGTGAAGTCCTTGCGATACCAGCCGACCGTGCCCTGAAACGACGTCACGGAGTTGTCGCCGGCGTTCCACGCGCGCGGGACCGTCGTCGGACTCCAGCCGTCCGTCGTCTTCTGGCGCTGGAACTTCTGCGTCAGCCCGACGCCCTGCGCGTCCAGCCGAAACAGCCAGTTGCCGCCGAGCATGTAGCGGCTGTCCGGCGCGTCGCTGTACGTCGTCCCGCGGGTGATGCCGTCGGCGGCCTGCGCCGGGCCGGCCCCCGCGAGCAGCGCAAGCGCGATCAGGAGAGCGATCGCTGGTGTGAGGTGGCGGTGCATCTGTCGACGGGGCCAAACACCCCTGCCGCGACAGAGTTGTGCCGCTCTTACGGGCAGCTCGACTCGCGGTCGATCGGGGCGCTGAGGCGCAGGAGGCTAACCGAGGTCCCGGCGAACACGTTCCCCTTGCGCTGCACGAGGACGCATTGCACCTTCGTCAGGCGGCCCCGCGTGAACCACACGACGCGGGTCGGCTTCGTGCGCGAGCGCAGCGCGTGGGCGGTCTGGGACTGGTAGAGCGCGATCTTCAGTTCGCCGCGTGCGCGCAGCTTGCTGGCGTTCGTGCGGATGAGGGCCTTGCACGCTTCGTCCGGGCACTCGACGAGCGTGAGCATCTGCTGCGCGTCGCCCTTCGCCTGGGCGCGCAGGAGGTCGGTGACCTTGCCCCGCTCGACGGTGTCGTTGTTGATCCAGCGCGCGACGAGCGCGCTGATGGCGAGGACGGCGATGACTGCGACGGCGATGAGGAGGCGCTTCACGCGCCTCATCCTTACGAGGTTGCGTGGAAGTCGTCGCCGTTGAGCTCGAGGAAGCGCTGGACGGAGGCCTCTTGGTGCGTGAGCCGGACCGCCATCCGCTGCGCGTGGTCGAAGGCGTGCTGCTCGAAGTCCTCCAGGCAGGCCTCCGGGTCGTCGGACAGCTGGTAGACGCGGACGAGATCCTGCTGGGCGCAGACGATGCCCATCGGCGGGCGACCCTCGGCGAGCGTGCGCGCACCGCAGACGGCGGCGACGAACATGCGTCGCTCGGGCGCGGTCAGCGCCACGGGCATGAGGCGGTGCGCGGGCAGCCGCACCCCGAGCTCAATCGAGCGCTCGACCGTGACGTCGCCCCCGGTGGCCGACGCGAGCGGCCCGGCCCAGACCGCGAGGACGGTGTCGGCGGCAACGATCGCGTCGCGCAGCGCGCGTGCCTGCTGGGCGTAGAGCTCCTCCGCCTCGTCACGGGTCGAGGCGTCGGCGAGGTCGAGATCGCAGGGGACACGCAGGAGCTCGGAGGCGCCGACGGCCGAGCCGGCGTCGCGCCCGCCGTGGGTCACGTACGTCTGCAGGGTGCCGAGGTCGCGGCGGCCGTGGAAGATCACGGTGAGGGCCTCGGAGAGCGGGAGATCGGGGACCTTGAGCGCAACGGACGCACATGCCTCGGCGTCGAGCAGAGCGCGCTGGAGAAGATCGTCGGCTTGGTCCATCTCAGCCTCCCGAGTCGTTCTGGATCATTGTGACGGTTGAGGGGTACCCTGCGCCACATATGAAGCTTCTTTACAAACCCTTCGGAATCATCATCGGCATCGTGGCCGGAATCCTCGCGCGTCAGGTCTTCAATCAGGTCTGGGGCCACATCGACGATCGGGAGCCGCCGAAGGCCACCACGCTCGAGACGTCGTGGGGCCGGGTGCTCGGCGCTGCAGCGGTGCAGGGCGCGACGTTCGCCGTCACGAAGACGGCCGTCAATCGCAGCGGCGCCAAGGGCTTTCAGTGGCTGACCGGGATCTGGCCGGGCGAGAAGCGGCCCGAGATCGAATAGGCCCGTCCCGGTTCCCGCGGCTGATCGCGGGACGCAGCAACGAAGTAGACCGCCGGGCACCTCGCGCCGTTGACCGCGAGGCGCCGGCGGCCATGCCACAGGATCCCGCACCCTCGCGGAGCCCTGGACACATGGACTAGCGCGAATCGCTCGACCCGCCTCCGAGCACGAATCCGCGTGCCGCGAGGACGTCGAGGTCGTCCTCGAAGGCGGCGAAGTCGCGTGCGAGGAGGTGCTCGATCGGGACGCCGCCGGGTCCCTTGCGTCGCAGCCAGCGGCGCAAGGTCGCCTCGCCGACGCGCTCGGCGGCCTCGCTCGTGAGATCGAGCAGGATCGCCAGCTCGGGCCGGTGATCGAGCTCGCCGGTGATGACGGAGATCGGATCGACGGCGAGGATCTCGCACAGCTCGTCGTCGGAGAGCGCCAGGCGCTGCATGAGGTCGACCGCGGGCGACGGCATCGGTGCAGGCTACCTCCGGCTCGCCTCAAGGTTCGAGGACCCTGCCGATCGGACCGCTGAGGGCCATCACGAAGCGGGGGCACGCAACATGAGATCAGGACTTCGGCACAGGGCGATGCTCGTCGCCGCGAGCGCGGCCATCTGTTCGGCGCGCTGGCCTCGGCACAGGCGGCGTCCGCCGCCCCGTACGTCGCGTACGCGCACTTCACCAACCCGGGCGCGTACGTCTATTCGGGCTTCGGTGACGTCCTCGACATCAGGGTCGGCAACTCGCCGACAGCCACGATGGTCTGCGTCAGCCACAAGTGCCACACGTTCGACCAGGGGGCGCGGCCGAGATCCATTACCCGGGCTCCCCATGGGGCCTGTTCTTCGCCCACGGCCAGTCGCGCCTCGTGGAGATCTACGCCTGCAACGCCACCTGCATGCCGGCGGTGTGGGCAGCTCAGCTCAGCGTGCCGTAGGGCGCGGCTCAGCTAGAAGAGCTGGTTCTCGCCGCCGAAGACGTCGCTCACGGAGCGATCGGCGAAGATGCTGCGGATCGAGTCGGTCAGCAGGTCGGCGCAGGAGAGCTGGCGGATGTTCGATGGCGCGCCGGGCGGCAGCGGGATCGTGTCGGTGACGACGATCTGCTCGAAGCGCGAGGCCGCGAGGTTCTCGAAGGCCGGACCGCTCATCACCGGGTGCGTCGCGGCGGCGTAGACCGTCTGCGCGCCGGCGTCGAGGACGGCTTGGCCGGCGACCCGCAGCGTCGTCGCCGTGTCGATGATGTCGTCGACGATGATCGCGGTCTTGCCCTTGACGTCGCCGATGATGTGGCCGATCTCGGCGACCTGCTGGGCGGGGCGCTCCTTGTCGAGGATCGCGAGGTCGGCGCCGAGCTTGGACGCGAACTTCTTGTTGAGCTTGACGCGGCCGGCGTCCGGCGCGACGACGACGAGATCCTTGAGGCCCATGTCACGGAAGTGCTGCGTGAGGATGAACAGCGCGGTCATGTGGTCGACCGGCTTGGAGAAGAAGCCCTGGATCTGGCCCGCGTGCAGGTCCATCGTGAGCACGCGGTCGGCGCCGGCCGATTCGAGCGCACGGGCGACGAGCCGGGCGGAGATCGGCTCGCGCGGCGCGGACTTCTTGTCCTGGCGGCTGTAGCCGAACCACGGCATGACGGCGATGACGCGGTGCGCGCTCGCGCCGACGGCCGCGTCGATCATGATCATGAGCTCCATCAGGGCGTCGTTGGGCGACAGGCCCGTGACGGGATTCGCGCAGGTCGGCTGGACGATGAAGACGTCCGCCCCGCGCACCGACTCGCCGTACTTGCAGTAGACCTCGCCGTTCGTGAAGGTCTTCAGCGTGACCGGCCCGGGGTCGATCCCGAGCTTGCCCGCGATGCGCGCCGCGAGCTCCGGGTTCGCCCGCCCGGCGAACAGCATGAGGTTCTTGTCGTAGCCGAGGTTCAGCCGTGTCGCCGCTGAGGGCTGCGTTTCGACCACGCTCATCGCTGGCGACAGTCTAGTTGGCGGGACGGCGCCTCCGATCGCCATAGCCCGCGTAGTTCGTCTGGCGTTCGCGGGCGATGCCGAGCGCCTTGTCCGGGACGTTCTTCGTGATCGCGGAGTTCGCGCCGGTCCACGCGTCGTCGCCGAGCGTCACGGGAGCGACGAGGGTCGTGTCGACGCCCGTGTGGACGCGATCGCCGATCGTCGTGCGGTGCTTGTTGGTGCCGTCGTAGTTCGCGGTGATCGTCGCGGCGCCGAGGTTCGTGTCCTCGCCGATGTCCGCGTCGCCGATGTAGGAGAGGTGCGGGACCTTGCTGCCCGCGCCGACGTCGGAGTTCTTGATCTCGACGAACGTGCCGGCCTTCGAACGCGGCCGCAGGCGCGTGCCCGGCCGCAGGTAGGCGAACGGGCCGACGGTGGCGCCGTCCTCGACATCGGCGTTGACCACGTAGGAGTGCGGGATCTTCACGTCGTCGTGCAGCGTGGCGTCGATGAGCGTCGTGAGGGGTCCCACCGTGCAGCCCTCGCCGATCGTCGTCGCGCCGCGCAGGTAGGAGCTCGGCTCGATCGTCGTGTCCTCGCCGATCGTCACGGTGACGTCGATGAGCGTCGAGCCGGGGTCGACGATCGTCACGCCGGCGCGGCCGAGGGCGTCGTGGATGCGCCGCTGCGCGATCGCGCGGACCTCGGCGAGCTGGACGCGGTCGTTGACGCCGCGCGCGAGGTCGGGGTCGGCGAGCGCGTGCGCGGCGACGGTGCGACCGCCGGCGCGCAGGGCCGGCAGGACGTCGGGGAGGTAGAGCTCCTGCTGCGCGTTGTCGGGGCGCAGGTCCTCGAGCGCGGCGATCAACGCCGCGCCGTCGAACGCGAAGATCGAGCTGTTGACCTCGCGGATGTCGAGCTGCTCGGGGGTGGCGTCGCCGTCGGCCTTCGTCTCGACGACGCCGAGGACCTCGCCGTCCTCGCCGCGGACGACGCGGCCGTAGCCGGAAGGGTCGTCGAGCTCCATCGTGGCCATCGTGGCGGCCGCGCCGCTGGCGGCGTGCGCGTCGACGAGCTCGCGGATCGCCTGGGCGGTGATGAGCGGCGCGTCGCCCGGGAGCACGACGACGACGACGTCCTCGGCGATCTCGGCCGCCGCCGCCTGGACGGCCCCGCCGGTGCCGTTGGCGACGGGCTGCACGACGCTGAGCACGCCCTCGGGCAGGTGGTCCGCGAGTCGCCCGTCAGGCGAGTCGACGACGACGATCCGCTGCGCCCCGGCCTCGAGGGCCGCCGCGATCGGCCAGCCGACGAGCGGCCTGCCGCAGAGGGGATGCAGCATCTTGGGCGTCTGCGAGCGCATGCGCGTGCCCTGGCCGGCGGCGAGGACGATGACGGTGAGAGCTGGCATCCCCGGATCCTATGGCTACTCTGTTAGTGGGCCCTCGCGCCCAATTTACTGGGGAGTGGTGTAATCGGCGAGCACATGTGGTTTTGGTCCACAGAGACCGGGTTCGAGTCCTGGCTCCCCAGCTGGTTCCGTCTGATTTGTGTGCGAACATGTGTTCGTGCCGCGCTACTCGCAACAGCAAGCTCGTGAAGCCGTCGCCGCATCGATGAGCTACTCAGAGACGCTGCGCAAGCTAGGTCTTGGCGCGACCGGCGGCAACTGGCGAACGCTGCGCCTGTGGACCGAGCGCTGGCAGATCTCCACCGCTCACTTCGACCCCAATGCGAGCAACGCGGCAGCCGCCCGCGCTCGTGCTCGTCCCCTTGACGAGCTCCTGGTCCAAGACTCCACCTACTCACGCGGATCGCTGAAGCGGCGTTTCTACAGCAGCGGCCTTAAGGCTCGGGAGTGCGAGCTGTGCGGCCAGGGTGAGCTGTGGCGCGGCCGCCGGGATGGGCCTGGTGCTCGACCACATCAACGGTGTCCGCGATGACCACCGCCTCGAGAACCTTCGGATCGTGTGCCCGAACTGCGCCGCGACGCTGGACACGCATTGTGGTCGCAAGAATCGCCTGGAGCCCGAGCGGCTGTGCGCGAGATGCGAATCGCCGTTCCGGCCCAATCGGCCGCAGCAGCGCTACTGCTCGCAGGCATGCGGGATGCGAGCGCCCCGTCGCGGCCGGGCCAACCCCGCTCGTCGGCAGGTCGAGCGCCCGCCGTACGAGCAGCTCGTGCGAGAGATCGCCGAGACGAGCTACGTCGCGGTCGGGCGGAGGTATGGCGTGTCGGACAACGCCGTTCGCAAGTGGGTGCGCCAGACGAGCGCGAAGCGGCAAAGCGGGACGCGGCGGGGGACTCGCGGGCGATGCCGCCGTAGCTGCACGGCCCGTCGAGGCTCCGCGACAGGGGCGTCAGTCGAAGCGGAAGAACGTGCCGACGGGCTCGAGCGCGTCGGCGTCGATCTTCGGGACCGTGGCGGCGAGCGTCGAGGCGAAGGTCTCGCCGCTGGCGCCGATCAGGCGGACGAGCTCGTCGACGGGCGTCGCGTCGGCCTTGACGCCGTTGGCGTAGTCCGTCGCGTAGCCGAGGAGGGCGTACGGGATCTCGGCCTCGCCGGCGAGCACGGTCTCGGGTCCCGCCGTCTGGCTGACGACGGTCACGCCGCAGCTGCGCAGCATGCGGATCTCGGTCTTCGTGTTGAAGCGGGGACCGTCGACGTGGCCGTAGCAGCCGCCGTCACGGGCGTGGTGACCGGCCTCGGCGGCGCCGTCGAGCAGGGCCTGGCGCAGCGGCTGGGAGAACGGCTGCTCGTAGATCCAGTGGCCGCGACCCTTCTCCCCGGGCTCGGTGAAGAGCGTGCAGATCGAGCCGTCGGGCAGCCGGTTGGTGAGGAAGTGCAGGTCGTCGAACACGACGAGGCTGCCGAGCGAGAGGTCCTGGTCGAGCGCGCCGCAGACGGTGACCGAGAGGATCGCGTCGGCCCCGCGCTCCTTCAGCGCCGCGATGTTCGCCTGGTGGGTGACCTGGCTCGAGAGCAGCTCGTGCCCCGGCCGGTGGCGCGAGATGTGCAAGACGTCGACCCCCGCGAACTTCCCGGTGGTCACCGGTGCGGATCCGTAGCGCGTCTCGACGAGCTCGGGCTCACCGTCGGCTTCCATGCCCGGCAGCGCGTAGGTCCCGGAGCCCGTGAGGATGCCGATCCGCATTCGCGCGGCATCCTAGACGACGCGTCCGGACGGAGCGGCTCGCGCGTGGGCGGGCCGCGTAAGCTCGCACCGGCGAGGCGGGGCGCCGGCGGGCGGGCCGCGGAAGCTCGGACCGGCGAGGCGGGGCGCCGGCCGCGGAAGTGCGGACCGGCGAGGCGCGCAGGCCGCGCAAGCGCGGACCGGCAAGGGCGCGCAGGCTTAGGTGTTGCCGGCTCCTCGGCGCGGGACGCGACCGGCGCCGGTGCCGGGCTCCGTCGCCGGCCCGCTCGGCGCGGTGACGCCGAGGACGCGCATCGCCTTGAGGCCGAGCGAGAGCTTCTCGCGACCATCCGTCGAGCCGACGTCCAGCCCCGACAGCTCGCGGACGCGCTCCAGCCGGTAGCGGATCGTATGGCGGTGGGTGAAGAGCTTCTGCGCCGTCCCCGCGACGTTGCCGTCGTTGTCGAGGAACGCCTCGACCGTCCGCACGAGATCGGTCTCGTACTGGTCGTCGTACGCGACGAGTGGCTCGACCGTCTCCGCGTAGAAGCGCTGCAGCTCGGCCGGGTCCTCGCTCATCGCCGACAGCAGCAGGCGGTAGGCGCCGGTCTGCTCGAACGCCAGCAGGGGATGCTCCTCGTCGCCCTCGGCGACGTTCACCGCCAGCAGCGCCTCGTTGCCCGCTCGGTGCAGGTCCATCGGATCGTCGGCCACCCGGCTCCGACCGAGCGCGAACGTGTGGCCCGTCAGGCTCGCCTGCAGCTCGCGCAGCACGCCCTCCGCCGCGCGCCTGGCGACCGCGTCCTCGCCACCGGGGACGAGCAAGACGACCTCGGCAGCCGAGGACTCGCGATCGGCGGGTCCCGCGATCGTGCTCGCGACGACCGCGCGGGCGCCGCGCTCGGCGATCGCGAGGACCCGCGCACGCCAGCCTTCCTCGGTCGGGATGTGTGCGTGCGCCCTGGCGACGAGGATGCTGCCGCCCGCCCGCAGGTCGACGCCGAGCTCCCCGGCCCGAGCGACGAGCTCCTCCGCGCCGGCGTGCTCCCTGCCGAGCACCGCGTGCAGGAAGGCGCTCGACGCCTCCTGTGACGCCCGCGCCGGCGCGCGGACCCGCTCGACCTCCGACGCCACGAGCGTCGTGACGAGCCGGACGAGCGCCGGACCCGGCTCTGCGCGAGCGCGCATCCGCAGCTGCCCGACGGGCTCGTCGGCCACCCGCAGCTCGATCGTGTCGACCCCGGCCGCGCCGTCGAGCAGCGAGCGCTCGTCGGCCGGCGAGCGCGCGGCGACCGCGAGCACGGACCCGGTCCGATCGAGCAGGACGAGGCTCGCCTCGAGCACGCGCGCCGCGGCGCGAACGACATCAGGCAGTCCGGCGCCCGATTCGACCGCTTCCGTGATGGCGTCAAGCGCAGCGAAATCGAGCCCCAGGCTCCTCTCGGCGGGGCTGGCCATCGTCATAGGCTACGCCGCGATGGTGTCCCAGTAGTACGCGATCGCGGCACCGCCCGCCGCGCCGAGGATCAGCAGCGTCACGAGCACGAACAGCGACAGGAAGCTCGCCGCGAGACGCTCCCACATCGTCGAGTAGGCGTTCCACGCCGGATACATGATCAGCGCGACGAACGCGGACAGCACGCCGATGGCGCAGATCGACGCGACGAAGTAGGTGATCTGCGTGCTCGTCATTTGCGCTGGATTGTGCCGTACATCGCCGACGACCGACTCAACGTCGCCTATGAGATGGGACCGGCCGGCCAGGTGAGGATCGGCGCGGGAACGCGCCCGGCCACGGCGAGCGCCGCGGCGGCCGCGGCCGCACGCTCGCGATGCGCGTCGTCGCTGAACAACCCGAGCACCGTCGGCCCCGAACCGGACACGATCGCGTGGTCGGCGCCGGCGGCGAGCACGGCTTCCAGCGCGTCGTCGACCGCCGGACACAGCGAGCGCGCCGCGTCCTGCAGGTCGTTCTGGACGCGATCGAGCACCGTCTCGGCGGACAGCGCCGCCTGCACGCGCGTGAGCGACCGCGCGAGCCCCAGCGCGTCGCGCGCGAGGCCGAGGCGATCGGCCTCGGCGTACACGTCCGCCACGTGCAGCTCGTCCTCGAGCGGCACGACGACCACCGAGTAGTCGAGGTGATCCTCGAGCGGGCGCAGGCGCGCGCCGATGCCGGTCGCGAGCGTCAGGCCGCCGCGGATCTGGCTCGGCACGTCGGCACCGAGGCCGGCGGCGATGTCCTCGAGCCAGCGCCGGTCGTCGAGCCCGGCGGCCTCGGCGGCGAGGCGCAAGGCGGCCGCGGCATCGGCCGACCCGCCGGCCATCCCGCCGGCGATCGGGATGCGCTTGACGATCTCCAGGCGCAGCGGCGGGCCGTCCCACTTCGTCTGCTCGCGGAAGGCGGCGAGTGCCGCGGCCGCGAGGTTCGGTCCGTCGACGCCGGGGCAGATGACCTCGTCGACCTCCAGTCCGGGCGGACCGACGACGAGCCGGACGTCGTCGCAGAGCTCGAGCGAGTCCATCAGCGTGACGACCTCGTGGCGCCCGTCGGCGCGCGTCGGGCCGACGAACAGGCAGAGGTTGATCTTCGCCCGCGCCGGCGAGGTGAGGACTCTCATGCCGTGAGCTTCTCGTGTAGGGCTCGAAAGTCCTCCGGCGACAGGCGCTCCGCGCGCACGTCCTCGGTGTGACCGAGCTCGACGAGCGCCGCGCGCGCCCGCTCGCGGATGCCGGCCGGCGCGCCGGGAGCGAGGGCGAGCGAACCCGCGAGCGCCTTGCGCCGGTGGGCGAACGCGGCGCCGACGAGCTCGCGCAGCGCGAGCTCCGGCGCGGGTCCCGTGCGGCGCAGCCCGACGAGCACCGAGTCGACGTTCGGCACCGGCGCGAACACGCTGCGCGACACGTTGCGCAGCACCCGCACCTCGCACGCGAGCTGCGCGAGGACCGAGGGCACCCCGTACGCGCCGCTGCCCGATCGCGCCGCGAAGCGCTCGCCGACCTCCTTCTGCACCATCCCAACCCAGCGCTCTACCCCGTCGAGCTCCTCGACGGTCCTCAGGATCGCGCCCGCCGCGATGCCGTAGGGGAGGTTCGCGACGACCTTCGTCGGGGCCGGGTCCAGCGCTCGCAGGTCCAGCCGCATCGCGTCGGCGAGGTGCAGCGTGACGTTCTCGAAGGGATCGATCGCGTCGCGCAACGCCGGCTCGAGGCCCGTGTCGAGCTCGACGACGTGGACGTGCGCGACGAGCGGAGCGAGATGCTCGGAGAGAACCCCCAGGCCGCCGCCGATCTCGAGCACGACGTCGTCGGCGCACAGCTCCGCGGCGCGCTCGATGACGCCGAGGATGTTCGAGTCGATGAGGAAGTTCTGGCCGAGTTCGCGCTTGGGCCGGATGCCAAACTCCCGCATCCTGCGCAGGCTCGGCTGGCTCGGCTCGCTCGCCCCCGCGGCGCCGTCCTCGCTCATCGCGCGCTCGCGGCCGGGCGTGGCGCGCGGCGGGGCATCCGCGCTCACCATCCGAAGAGCGCGGCCGCGTTGCGCTCGACGAGCGTCTCGAGCTGCTCGTACTCGATCCCGCGGCGCTCGGCGACGAAGCGCGCCGTGTGGGCGACGTACGCGGGCTGGTTGCGCTCCTTGCGCACCGGCTGCGGGCTGAGGTAGGGCGCGTCGGTCTCGACGAGCAGGCGGTCGTCCGGCACGCGCTCCGCGGCAGCCGCGAGATCCTCCGCCGACGGGTACGTGACGTTGCCGGCGAACGAGATCCACCAGCCCTGCTCCACGCACTCGTCCAGGCGCGCGGCCATCGTGAAGCAGTGGAGGATCACCTCGACCCCGGCGGCGTGCTCGAGGAGGGTCTCGATCGTGTCGTCCTCCGCGGCGCGGGTGTGGATGACCAGCGGCTTCGCCGTCTCGCGTGCGAGCTCGATCTGGGCGCGAAACGCGCGCAGCTGGTCCTCGCGCGGCGCGTAGTCGCGGAAGTAGTCGAGGCCGGTCTCGCCGATCGCGACGCAGCGTTCGTGGGCAGCGAGCGCCTTGAGCTCGGCGAGGTCGGCGTCGTCGAAGCCGGTCGCGTCGTTGGGGTGGCGGCCGATCGCTGCGAGCACCTGCGGGAAGCGCTCGGCGGCCGCGAGCGCCTCGCGACACGTCGTCGAGGTCGTGCCGACCGTCAGCATCCGCGTGACCCCGGCGTCGACCGCCGTCGCGACGAGCTCGGCGTCGGCGGGCTTGCAGACGTGCAGGTGGGTGTGGCTGTCGATCATCCGTGCCGACCCGGGTGCTACCGGGCGACCGGGTCGAGCTGGGGCTTGGGAAACAGGGGCTCGAGCTTGGCGATCGCGCCGAGGCGTCCCGCCTGCATGCGCGCGCCGGCGAGCGCGAGGTCGGGTGCGCCGAGCGTGTCGAGCAGCTTCTCCGCGGTCGCCGGGATCCACGGATGCAGGACGACGGTGACGGCCCGCAGGCCGGCAATGAGCGAGGCGAGCACGCGATCGAGCTCGGCGGCGCGCTCGTCGTCGCGCGCGAGAACCCACGGCGCCTGCTCTTCGACGTAGCGGTTCAGGCGGCGCACGCGCTGCCAGATGGCGTCGAGCGCGCCGGTGAGGTCGGCGCGGTCCAGCAGCTCGCAGACCTCGTCGACGACCGGGTCGATCTCGGCCACGAGTTCGGGGTCGGGCTTCACCGGCGGCACGGTGCCGCCGCGATAGCGGTGGACCATCGCGATCGTGCGGCTCGCGAGGTTGCCGAAGTCGTTCGCGAGCTCGGACGAGTAGAGCACCGCGAAGCGCTCCGTCGAGACCTCCCCGTCCTGGCCGAAGCGCACGTCGCGCATGCAGTAGAAGCGCAGCGCGTCGGCGCCGAACTCCTCGATGATCGCGAACGGGTCGAGGACGTTGCCCAGCGACTTGCTCATCTTCACGAGCTCGGGCGCCTCGCCCTCGGCGAGCTTCTCGCCGGCCGTCGACATCAGCAGGAAGCCGTGGACGAAGACGTGCTTGGGGAGCGGGAGACCGGCGGCCATGAGCATCGCCGGCCAGAAGATCGTGTGGAACTTGAGGATGTCCTTGCCGATGATGTGGTACTGCGCCGGCCAGAAGCGGTCCGTGAGGTCCTCGCCGGGCTTCGCATACGACAGCGCCGTGTAGTAGTTCAGCAGCGCGTCGAACCAGACGTAGAAGACGTGCTCGGGGTCCCATGGGACGGGCACCCCCCAGGTGAACGTCGACCGGCTCAGCGACACGTCCTGCAGGCCCGACTCGATGAACGAGCGCGCCTCGTTGTAGCGGTGCTTGGGCATGACGAAGTCCGGCTGCTCGTCGAGGAGCTTCAGCAGGTCGTCCTGGAAGGCGGACAGGCGGAAGAAGTAGTTGTCCTCCTTCTCCCGGATCAGCGGCGCGCGGTGGATCGGGCAGAGCTGATCGTCGCCGGCCTCGGCGTCCGTCTTGAAGTCGGCGCAGCGCGGGCAGTACCAGCCCTCGTAGACGCCCTTGTAGACGTGGCCGTTGTCGCGAACTCGCGACAGCACCTCCTGGACCTTCGCCTTGTGCTCGGGGTCCGACGTGCGGATGAAGAAGTCGATGGAGACGTTGAGCTTCGGGGCGAGCGCCTCGAACTGCGGCGCGTTGCGATCGACGAGCTCCTGCGGCGTGACGCCCTCGCGCTCGGCCGCGAGCGCGACCGGCTCGCCATGCTCGTCGGTGCCCGTGAGGAAGAACACCTCCTCGCCGCGCTGGCGCATGTGGCGCGCCAAGACGTCCGCGGCGATCGTCGAGTACGCGTGCCCGAGGTGCGGGGCGGCGTTGACGTAGTAGATCGGCGTCGTGACGTAGTAGCTCATCCGACGCAGGAGGGTAGTGATCGGCCCGTTCGATCAGGGTGCGCCCCGCACGGGATCGGACGGGCGCGTCCGGGGGTTCGAGCCCACGCCGCAGTCCCGGGCGCGCGGTGACTCGGGAACCCGTTGCGGCGCGGAAGCCCGGCTGCGCCGAGCGAGTCAGGCGTACGTCGCGGCCAGCAGCTCGTCGACCTCGAGGTCCGGGAGGCCGGCCTGCACGCCGGCGATGCGCTCGCCCGCCCGCACCTCTCGGACCTCGCCGTAGCATGCCGCCGAGGGAGTGCGGTGCACGACGATGCGCCGGGCTTGGACGTCGAAGACCCAGTACTCGTCGATCCCCGCCTCCGCGTAGAGCTGGGCCTTGCGGTTGAGATCGCGCCGCAGCGACGACCACGACACCTCGATCGCGAGCGCGGCCGTCCCGGGGTGATAGGGCCGCGACGCCTCGCGCGCGATCACCGTGAGATCCGGCTCGGGCTCCGACTCGGTCAGCGTCAGTGAGCTTCCAACGCGGACCTCGAATCGCGCTTGGTCGACGCCGAACATGAGCCAGCGCATCAGCCATGCGATCGCGTTCTCGTGCTCGGCGGACTTCATGTCCTTGCGGACGAGCACGCCGTCGATGAGCTCGCAGTGCGGGAAGTCCTCCGCCAAGCCGGCCTCGGCGAGGCGGTGGTACTGGTCGGTCGACATCCGGTAGAGCTCGTCGAGCGCGACCTGCGGTGCGGGCATGGCCATGGATGATAAGCGCGTGTGCGAGTCATGCGCGCGCGTGGGCGACGAGCTCATGCGGTGCGCGCGACCCGGACCGTCGCGTGCCGGCGGCGTCGACGTCGCACGAACCCGCCGACGGGCAGGCCGAGCCCGAAGCACGCGAGGCCGAGCCAGACGAGCCACGGGACGCCCGGCCGTGGGCCGGCCGATCCGAGTGGTGCTGGCGCCGTCCCCGGCGCAGAAGCGCGGCGCCGGGCCGATTGGCACCGCCCGCGGCACCACGCGCGGCGCGGGGCCGAGCGGCACCGGCCGCGGCGCCGTCCGTGGGGCCGGCCGCAGTGGCACGCCGCGCGGGCGAGCTCGCCTCGCGAGCGGCGCGAGCGGCAGCGACGCCGGGCGTTCGCCCAGGAGGCCCAACGGGTCGAGGTACCGGCCGCTCGCCAGATCGCGCGCGCCGAGGTGCACGTGCGAGCGCCGCTGGCGCGGATCGCTCGACGCGCCCACCATGCCGATGCGCGCGCCGCGCATGACCCGGGCGCCTGCCCGGACAGCGAGCGAGCCGAGCTGCTGGAAGGTCGCCACGACGGCGCCGCAGCGCACGCTCACCGTCGGTCCGCCGCGCGGCACCCGGCCCGCGAAGGTCACGCGTCCGGCGCACGCACTCAGAACGGGCGAGCCGCGCGCCGACGCGAGGTCGATGCCGCGATGCCAGCCGCCGGCGTAGGGGTTCGAGCCAAGCGCGAAGCCGCGCAGCAGGGGCCCGTCGACGGGCCGCAGCCACGTCCCGGCGTACGCCGCCGGCACACCGAGCGTGCCACCGGCGCGCACGGCACGCGTCGCCGGCACGTGAGAGCCCCCCGGGGAGCGCTGCCGCGCGTCCGCGTGCGCCGCCGGCACGGCGAGGACGAGCAGGAGCCAGAGCGCGATGACGAGCACGCCCTCGACGGTACGTCCGGCCCGCCGAAATCGGCCGGATGCGGGTCTTTTGTTACGAAGTCGTGCGCCGATCGGCGCAAAGCGCGCGAGGGTCGCGCGCCTTCAGCGCTCTTCGACGACGTCCTCGTACGGCTTGCGGTCGGCGCGCGCGATCCACTCGTCGGGCGACAGCCGCCCGGGGTCGCGCGGCGTGACGGGATAGCCGAACGTCAGCACGGTCGCGACCTGCTCGCCGTCATCGTGGCCGACGACCTCCTGCAGCGCGGCTGCGTCGGCAATGCCGTTCGGGCACGACCCGATGCCGTCGTTGGACGCCGCGAGCATCATGTTCTGCGCGGCACGGCCGGCGTCGAACGCCGTCGGACCCTTGCCGCCGACGACGACCGCCACGACGAGCGCCGCGCCGAGCACGTTCTCGGGCGCGTAGACGCACTCCGCGGCACGCTGCACCAGCGCCGGGTCGCGCAGCACGACGAAGCGACGCGACTGGCGGTTCTTGGAGCTGCCGGCCACCCGCCCGGCTTCGAGGACCCGCCGCCGGGCGTCCTGCTCGATCGCACGCGCGTCGTAGGACCGCACCTCACGCTTGCTCACGACTGCCAGGTAGGCGTCCATCGGATGTCAGCTTACGCGCGCGGCAGCGCGTCGATGCGCTTGATCCACGACCGCAGCTTGAAGTGCTCGTCGGTGAGGTTGAGGTAGTCGTCGAGCACGAGGTGAAACGGCTCGTGGTCGGCGGGCTCGCGCTTCAGCGCGTACTTGAGGAACGGGAACGCGCAGCAGTCGGCGGCGGAGAACTCCGATCCGAACAAGAACTGGCGCCCGGCGAGCAGCGAGTCGAACCCGTCGAGGTAGGTCGCCATCTCGCGCGCCAGCTTCGTGATGAGCATGTGGTCGGGTTCCTCGGACGCGAGCTCCGCCGCGATGCGGTTCGGCGGGACCTTCCACACGCGGTTGAACCAGTCGATGAAGACGTTCATCTCGGCGTAGCGCGCTTCGTCGCTCGGATACAGCGGCGGCGACGGGACGTAGTACTCGAGGTAGGCGATGATCTGCATCGAGTCGGTCACGACGTTGTCGACCCGGTCGCGGTGGTCGACGATCACCGGGACCAGCGGCTGGCTGGAGACCCTCTCGACCTCGCTGCGGTCGTCGTAGGAGACGTAGCGCGACTCGACCTCGATCCCCTTGTGCGCCAGCGCGAGCGTCACGCGCTCGACGTTCGTGGAGAAGTTCGCCCTGTAGAGGATCACGAGCGGGACGGTAGCGAGCCGTCGTCGCCGCCGGCCATGAGGGCGCGGTACAGCGCGTTCGCCTTGACGCCGGTCAACCCCGCGACGACGGTGCTCGCGGGCCGTGGTTTGGCCCCTGCCTCGACGAGCGCGCGCAGCGCGTCCAGCGCGGGGCCGAGCTCGGGCTCGACGACCGGCGCGCCGCCGACGACGAGCACGACCTCGCCGCGTGGCGGCGCCTCCGCGTATCGCGCCGCGAGCGACCCCGCGTCGCCGCGCACGATCTCCTCGTGGAGCTTCGTCAGCTCGCGGCAGACGACGACCGGGCGCTCCGCGTCGATCGCCGCCAGCGCGGCCAGCGACGCCGCCACGCGGTTGGGCGACTCGAACGCGACGATCGTCTCCGGAGCGCGAAACAGCGCCGCGAACTCGCCCTTCTTGCGTGGCAGGTAGCCGACGAAGCGCCACGTGTCCGACGGCAGCGCGCTCGCGACGAGGGCCGAGAGCGCGGCGCTCGGGCCGGGCAGCACCTCGACCGCGAGCCCGGCCGCGACGCACGCCCGCACCAACACGAAGCCGGGATCCGAGACGAGCGGCGTCCCCGCGTCGGAGACGAGCGCGACGACGTCCCCCGCCTGCATGCGCTCGACGAGCTGCGTGGCGCGCGAGCGCTCGTTGTGCTCGTGGTAGGAGACGAGCTTCGCCGAGACGCCGTAGCGCTCGAGCAGGACGCGCGTGCGCCGGGTGTCCTCGCAGGCGATGACGGTCGCGTCGCGCAGCGCGCTCAGGACGCGCAGCGTGACGTCCTCGAGGTTGCCGATCGGCGTCGGGCAGACGACGAGCCGGCCGCTCATGCCGACACCCGCGGCCGGTCGAGGGTGCGCGCGGAGGCGACGCGGGCGCAGGCGGCGCGCGCGACGGCGGCACGCGACGCGGCGTGGCGAGCGACGCTCACGCCGGCGCCCCGATCCCGTCGAGCGCGAGCGCGGCCGCGCCGAGCATCCCCGACTCCGCGCCGAAGCGCGCCGGGACGATCTGCACGTGCTCGCGCGACGGCGACAGCGCCCGCTCCGCGACGACCTCGCGCGCCGGACCCAGCAGCAGCTCGCCCGCCGCGATGACCCCGCCGCCGACGACCACCACATCCGGGTTGAGCATGTTCACGAGGTTGCAGATGCCGACACCCAACCAGGTTCCGCAAAGCGCGAGCGCGTCGATCGCCGCGACGTCGCCGTCGAACGCGAGCTCCGTGACGAGCGGCCCGAGGATCTCGCGCCCCTCCGCCCGCGCGCGCCCCAGCGCCGACTGCGGCCGCTCCCCGGCGATCCGCACGGCCTCGCGGGCCAGCGCCGTCCCCGAGCACATCGCCTCCAGGCAGCCGCGGTTGGGGCAGTTGCCGTTGCAGGGCGGCCCGTCGGCCTGCACGACCATGTGCCCGAGCTCGGCGCCCGCGCCCTGGCTGCCGCGTTGCAGCGCGCCGCCGACGACCAGGCCTCCGCCGATCCCCGTCCCCAGCGTCAGCAGCGCCGCGTCACGCGCGCCGACCGCCGCGCCGAAGCGCCATTCGGCGAGCATCGCCGCGTTCGCGTCGTTGTCGACGAAGACGGGCAGCCCGACCCGTTCGGCCATGAGCGCGCGAAACGGGACGTCGAGCAGCGGCAGGTGGGTGGAGCTCACCGCCATGCCGCGCTCGGTGTCGATGAGGCACGGGATGCCGATCCCGACCGCCTCGACGGTTCCCGAGGCGCCTTCGATCGCGTCGCGGACCTCGGAGATCGCCCCGACGACCGTGTCGAGCAGCGCGGTCTGGTCGCCGCCGCGCGACGAGCGGGTCGCCCGATGATGGACGTTCAGTGCCGGATCGACCGCGCCGGCCAAGAGCTTCGTGCCACCGAGGTCGACCCCGATCACGCAGCCGGTCGACACGATGGGCCACCATACAGGGCTGCATGCCGCCACCCTCAGAGCCCGACGGCAAGCCGGAGTATCGCGTCTACCGCTCGCGCAAGGCCTGGCTGACGCGGCCGGGCGCGCGCGACGGCGACGAGCTGCAGCGGCTGCGCGGCGACGCTCGCCCCGGCCGCCGTTCGACGCCCGCGCAAGGGCGTCTCGGGCTGGCGTGTCGTCCGCTGGCTGCTCGCCGCGATCGCCGCCTGGGTCGCCGTGTCGAGCGTCGTGTTCCTCTTCAGCGCGCAGATCCAGCAGGGCAAGATCGGCGACGACGCCAACGCGCTGCTCGGCGGCGCGGGCTACCCCTTGTGGTCGCCCAACAACGTCCTCGTGCTCGGCTCCGACCAGCGGACCGCCGACACGCGCGAGCCCGGCGCGCAGACGACCGGCGGCCGCGCGGACTCGATCATGCTCATGCGCGTCGGCGGCGGCGCGAACAGCCGGCTGTCGATCGCGCGCGACACGGTCGTCGACATCCCCGGCCACGGCCGCAGCAAGATCAACGCCGCGTTCGCCTTCGGCGGCACCGCGCTCGCGATCCAGACGGTCGAGCAGTACACGGGCGTCGACGTCAACCACGTCGTCGTCGTGAGCTTCGCTGACTTCCCGGACCTCATCGACGCGATGGGCGGCATCACGTACCGCGGTGGCTGCGTCGTCTCGTACATCAACGGCGGCTTTCGCAACGGCGGCTACACGCTCAGACTCAAAGCCGGCAAGTCCCACATCGACGGCAAGCAGGCGCTCGCGCTCGCCCGCACGCGCAAGAACGCCTGCAACCGCAACGAGGACGACCTCACGCGAGCCCGGCGCCAGCAGAAGGTCGTCAGCGCGATGAAGCGCCGCCTGCTGTCGCCGTTCGCATTCGTCCGCCTGCCGCTCATCGCCTGGGCGGCGCCGAGCTCGCTGCGCTCGGACATGAGCGGCCCGACGCTGCTCGGGCTCTTCGGCGCGCTGACGTTCTCCGGATCGCCGCAGACCGAGGTGCTCGGCACGGTCTCCGGCCAGGTGTCAGAGAGCGTCAGGCAGGCGAAGGTGCGGCGCTTTCTGGCCGGCTGACGTCGCGCTCGTCGACGATCCCGCGCAGCGCCTCGACCACCATCGGGTCGAACTGGCTGCCGGCGCAGCGCCGCAGCTCGGCGAGCGCGTCGCGCATCGGGACGGCGCGCGAGTACGGGCGGTCGGACGTCATCGCGGCGAAGGCGTCGCTGGCGAAGACGATCCGCGCGGCGAGCGGGATCTGGCTGCCGGCCAGGCCGTCGGGATAGCCGCCGCCGTCGACGCGCTCGTGGCTGGACCGGACGATCCGCGCGACCCCGGCCAGCGCGGGCGCGGCCGCGACGATGCGCTCGCCGATGATCGTGTGGCGGCGCATGAACGCCCACTCGGTCTCGTCGAGCGGACCGGGCTTGCCGAGGATGACCTCCGGGATCGCGACCTTGCCGACGTCGTGCAGCTCGGCCGCGAGCCGGACCTCGGCCACGTCGGCGTCGGGCAGCCCGAGGCGCCGCGCGACGGCGTCGGCGAGCTCGGCGACCTCGCTCGTGTGCGGCTCGAGGTCGGGGTGACGCTCCGACAGCGCCTGGCGCAGCACGTCCTTGCTCTGGCTCACCGCCGACGGGCGTGAGCCCTGCTTGTGGGCGTACATCCGCTGGTCGGCGATCCGCAGCGCCACCGGGGCGGTGTCCGCCTCGTCGGGCACGAGCACGGAGCCGAAGGAGCAGCCCACCGAGAACGCCTCGCCGCGCTCCGTCAACGCGGCTCCGGCGTTGGCGACGGTCGCCGCGACATCGCCGTCGGCGGCCGTCGCGATGATGCAGAACTCGTCGCCGCCGAGGCGGTACCCGCGGCCGATCCCCTCCACGGCGCGCTCCAGCGCCGCGCCGAAACGTGCGAGCAGCGCGTCGCCGGCGGGGTGGCCGAACGCGTCGTTGTACTGCTTGAAGCCGTCGAGGTCGAAGACCGCGAAGACGACGGGCTCGCGCGGCGTGTCCGCGAGGATGCGCTCGAGGTCGACCATGAGCGCCCGCCGGTTGCGCAGGCCTGTCAGCCCGTCGGTCAGCGCCTCGCGCCGGCTCGCCTGAAGCATGCGCAGGTTCTGGCCGAACGTGATCGCAAGCCGCAGGAGCACCGCGACGAGCGCTGTCGTCGCGAGCACGATCGACAGGACGTTGAGCCTGGCGAAGTGGTCGTAGACGAGCAGCGCCAGGCAGATCGCGGCGAGCGCGAGCGGGAGGGCGATGGTGCTCAAGCCCGGCTCTGCACGGCGGCGAGCCGGGACCGCGGGCAGCCATGCCGCACGCGCGATCACGAGCGCCGCGACGGGCCAGCCCGCGTCGAAGAACCACCCGTCGCCGTAGGTGCCGACGGCGTTCGTGTACGCCCACAGCGCATCGCTGGCGGCGAAGAGGGCGAGCCCGGAGGCGATCCACGCCCACGCGCCGTGCAGCCGCCATCCGGTCATCGCCACGGCGCCGCCCACGAGCCCGAGCAGGAGGAGGTCGCCGAGCGGGTAGGCGAGGTTGGTGGCGGCCCCCGTGGGGTCCGCGAGCGCATCGGTCAGCGGGCCGTAGAGCAGGGTCGAGCCGAGCGCCGTCAGCGCGAGCGCGCCGATGGCCCCGTCGACCCACAGGCTGCGGCCGTCACCACCGCCGCGAGCGCGGAAGAGCAGGCAGAGGCCGGCGAACGCGCACGGATACAGCCCGAGGTAGCCGACGTCCGCAGGGGATGGGACCGGGACGACCTTGAGGTCCCACAGCGCGAGCGCGTAGTACAGGTCGCCGAGTCCCCACAGCCCGAGCCCCGCGGCGAAGCACGCCCACGGCGCCCGCTCGGTGCGGGAGTGCAGCGCGCGCCACGCGCACAGCAGCGCGGCACCGAGGAAGACGAGGTTCGTCGCGACCTTCTCGTACATCGCCGCGCCCGGCCGCGGGATGAGGAGCATCGATACCTGCGCCGCGTACGCGATCGTCACGACGGCGAGTACGACCAGCGCGGCGCGCACCTTGAGCGGCATCGACGCGGCGACCTCCATGCTCCGCTAATCGGCCGGTGCCGTTGGAACTTGACCGTTCAGTGGACGATCGGGCCCGCGCTGGCCCTGGAGTCAGTCCTTCGAGGACTTCGTGCTGTCGCCGGAGCTCGACGAGCTGGCGGCGGTGTCGGTCTTCGTCGTCTCGGACTTCGTCTCGGTCTTCGCGTCCGCGGACTTCGCGTCGTCCTTCTTGGAGGTCGAGTCGGTCTCGGCCTTCTCGCGCGCTCGCTTCTTCGTCCCGTAGTCGGTGTTGTAGAAGCCCTTGCCCTTGAAGTGGACGGCGATCGGGTGGAAGACGCGCTCCAGCGGGACCCCGGTCTCGGGGTCCTCGGCGAGCGGCGGATCGGTCATCTTCTGCATGACCTCGAGGATCGTGCCGTCGGGCCGTCGGTACTCGTAGAAGGGCACGGCCGAGGATGGTACCCAGCGCGGCCCAGAACCTCGCGCGGCGAAGCGCTAGATCGGCGGCTTGCCGCCCTTGAGCTTGCCGCGGCAGGTGCGGTAGTGACGGGTGCCCTTGATCGTCCTGCCGGTCGTCGTGAGCGCGGTGATCTTCACGGCGAAGCGGCCGCGAGGGAGGCCGCGGAGGTCGACGATCGTGCCCCACGGCGGCCCTCTGAGGACACGCGTCGTCTTCGGCATCTTGATCGTGACGGCGGCGAGGATCGGACGGAACTTCTTGCGCACTCGGATGCGGAAGTACCGCCTGCTGACGCACTTGTTGCGCGGCGGCGCGTCGAGCAGTCCGTTGGGTCCGAAGGCGCCGCTGGGCGGCGTGACGGCCGGTGGCGGCGGAGGCGGCGGGGGTGGGGGCGGCGGCGGCCCGGCGTTGCCGGTCGGCGAGAAGGTCGTGTAGTGCGAGAACGTCTGCGAGGCGCCCGGCGCGAGCGCGAACGACCAGCTGATCCCGGCGCCGTTGTCGAGCGACTCGGCCGCGCGGTTGGTGTTCGCGAACGGGGCGTGCGTGCCGATGTGGCTCCATAGCTGGCTGTAGGTCGCCTGCATGTACTGGTTGCCGGGCGTGAGCGGATACCACTGCTCGATGCGCGACGGCGGCGAGTTGTTGGGGTTCGTCGAGCAGCCGACGGCGCCGACGGCGGGATCGAAGAACCCGAAGCCCGTGTCGGAGTTCTGCAGATAGCAGTCGCCGGCGCGGTACAGGACCCCGCTCGAGAGCGCGGGGCCGAGGTTGGAGATCGTCGTGTCGGTGCGGTAGGACTCCTGCCCGGTGACGTAGGAGTCCGCTTGCGTGATGCGCAGCCCGCTGGCGCCCGCATTCGCGACGGTCGTGACCTTGAACGGGCTCGCGCTCGTGCCGGCGCCGCCCACCGGGGTCTGGCCGGCCGGCGTGAAGGGCGTGTTCGAGCCGATCCCCGACGTCGTGGTCGAGTCGTGCGCGGCGAAGTTCGGTGCGAACAGCGTGCCGGCGGTGAACAGCAGCGTCCCGCAGTCGCCGGGCTTGACGGTCGACGGGAAGAGCTCCAGCCGCGCGTCGCCCGTGTAGGCGACCTGGCAGCTCAGCTCGTCGCCGAGCGTGATGGCCGTCAGCGGTCCTGGAGCGACGATCTCCTTGAACGGCACGGCCGCGTGCGCCGATCCGACGTGCACGCATGCGGCGAGCAGGATCGCGATCGGCAGGCGCGTCGTCCAGGCACGCCGGCTGGGCATCTGCGCACAGCCTACGCCGCGGCGCGCCGCGCGTGCAAAAGGGTTTGCCTAGCATGGCCCGGATGCCCGACCTCGCCACGATGGACAAGATCGTCGCCCTCTGCAAGCGGCGGGGGTTCGTCTTCGCCTCGTCGGAGATCTACGGGGGCCTCGGCTCGACGTACGACTACGGCCACTACGGCGTGCTGCTGAAGACGAACGTCAAGAACGAGTGGTGGCGCGCGATGCTCCAGGAGCGCGACGACATCGTCGCGCTGGACTCAGCGATCCTCCAGCACCCGCGAACGTGGGAGGCGAGCGGGCACCTCGCCGGCTTCACCGACCCGATGGTCGACTGCCGCACGTGCGGCCAGCGCTTCCGCGCCGACCATCTCGGCGACCTGGCCTGCCCCGAGAAGCCGTCCAGGCACCCGGGCGAGGGACCGAACTGCGACCTCACCGAGGCGCGCGACTTCAACCTCATGTTCGAGACGACGATGGGCCCCGTGAAGGACTCCGGCGCGACGGTCTACCTGCGCCCCGAGACCGCGCAGGGCATCTTCGTGAACTTCAAGAACGTCCTGCAGTTCAGCCGCAAGAAGCCGCCGTTCGGCATCGCGCAGGTCGGCAAGTCGTTTCGCAACGAGATCACGCCCGGCAACTTCATCTTCCGCACGCGCGAGTTCGAGCAGATGGAGATGGAGTTCTTCGTCCCGCCCGAGGACGCCGCGCGCTGGTATGACGAGTGGAAGCGGCTGCGCTTCGACTGGTACGTGCAGCTCGGCCTGCGCGCCGATCACCTCCAGCTGCGCGAGCACGACCCCGACGAGCTCAGCCACTACTCGTCGGGCACCGCCGACGTCGAGTACCTCTTCCCGGCCGCGGGCTCCGCAGGCTCCGCCGGCGGCACCCGCTGGTCGGAGCTCGAGGGCATCGCCAACCGCGGCAACTTCGACCTCACGCAGCACGCGACGTTCTCGGGCGAGAAGCTCGAGTACTTCGATCCGCAGACCAAGGAGCGCTACGTCCCGCACGTCATCGAGCCGGCGGCCGGCGCGGACCGCGCGACGCTCGCCTTCCTCGTCGACGCCTACGACGAGGAGGAGGTCGCAGGCGAGCAGCGCACGGTGCTCAAGCTGCACCCCCGGCTCTCGCCGGTGAAGGCCGCCGTGCTGCCGTTGGTCCGCAAGGACGGCCAGCCCGAGGTCGCGAAGCGAGATCGTCGCGGCGCTGCGCGGCCGCATGCAGACCGAGTACGACGAGGGCGGGTCGATCGGCAAGCGCTACCGCCGCCAGGACGAGATCGGCACGCCGTACTGCGTCACGGTCGACCACCAGACGCTCGACGACCGCACCGTCACCGTGCGCGACCGCGACTCGCTCGCGCAGGAGCGCGTCGCGATCGACGAGCTCGCCGACGTGCTCGCGGCACGCCTCGCCGCGCCGTGGCAGTCGCCGAAGCTCGCGCCCGCCTGAGCGTCTGCGCGCCAGCTTCCAGGCGGTCATCGAGGCAATGGGCCAGATGGCCGATGCGTCCACATGGCACTCGGGACGAAGCTCGCGCCATGAAGATCGCCATCATCGCCCTCATCGCCATCGCGTGGCTCGTCGGCCTGCTCGTCGCACTTCCGGCCGGCGCGTAGCCCGCGTGTACTAGCGTCCCGGCCTGTGGCCGTGACGATCCCAGCTGCGACGGAGCAGATCGACTACGCCGATCTGTATGCGCGCTGGGAGCGCGGCAACTGGTGCGCGACCGAGATCGACTTCTCGCAGGACCGCATCCACTGGGAGCACGAGTTCACGCCCACCCAGCGCACGGCCGCGCTGTGGCTGTACTCGCTGTTCTTCCACGGCGAGGACTCCGTCGCCGACAACCTCTCGCCGTACATCGACGCGGCGCCGCTCGAGGAGCAGAAGTACTTCCTCGCCACGCAGCAGGTCGACGAGGCGCGCCACGCGGTGTTCTTTCACCGCTTCCTGCACGAGGTCGTCGGCATCGGCAACGGCAGCCTGTCCGGTGGCCTCGGCGCGACGCTCCCCCAGCTCACGTGGGGGCATCGCAAGCTCTTCCGGCGCCTGGACACGATGGCCGACGAGCTGCGCCGCGACCGCTCGCCGCGCAAGCTCGCCGAGGCGGTGACGCTCTACCACGTCGTCGTCGAGGGGACGCTCGCCCAGCCCGGTCAGCACATCATCGAGACGTCGCTGGACACCCTCGACCTCATGCCAGGCTTTCGCGAGGGGATGCGCCAGGTCGCGCTGGACGAGCAGCGCCACATCGCCTTCGGCGTCCGCCTGCTCGCGGACCTCTACGAGGCCGATCCGCGCGGCACGCAGGATGCGATCGTCGACGTCATCCGCGACGTCCTGCCGTGGGTGCTCAGCGTGCCGATCCCGCCGGGTTGGGACACGTCCTACACCGAGTGCTTCGGCTACTCGATGGAGGACCTCTTCGAGGAGGGCGCGCGCTCCAACGAGGCGCGGCTGCGCGCGGTCGGCCTGCCACTCGACGACATCGCCCACTTCCCGTTTCCGATGGACATCCCGCCGCGCGCTCGCGGCGAGCAGGCGCTCACGCTGCTGCGCGCCGGCTTTCTCGGGCAGCGAAACGGCCCGACCCCGCGCGATCCGGCGACGTTGCGCGTGTTCTTCGACCTGCTCGCCCGCAACGCGCGCGGCGAGGAGGTCCCGCGCGGGACGACGATCCAGTGGGACTTCCGCGACGCGGAGCCGTGGTACCTGGAGCTCGACGGCAAGCGCAAGCGCGCGATCCAGGGACGCGTCGCCAAGCCGACCGTGCGCCTGCGGATGACGTTCGACGACTTCGCCGAGCTCGTCTCACGCCGCTCGCAGCCCTATGCGCTCGTCGCGCGTGGCCGCATGCGGGTGCGCGGCAACCCCCGGATCCTGCTCAAGCTCGAGCGCCTGTTCGCCTGACGCCGCCCCGCCGGACGGCGCCGGTAGGGGTAGGGTCCAGCCAGTGCTCCGCCAAGGTCCCATCTCCCGCTTCATGCACGGCGTCATCGAGTACGCCGCCGGCGTGCTGCTGATCGCGTCGTCGTTCATCTTCGCCTTCGAGGACGGCGCGGCGACCGCCGTGTCGATCGTGGCGGGGATCGTCGCCCTCATCATCGCGGCGAGCACCGAGGGACCGAGCTCGCTCGTCAACTCGATCCCGATCCCCGTGCACGTCCTGCTGGACTACGCGATGGCAGCGATCCTCATCGCGGCGCCCTTCCTCTTCGCCTTCAGCGACGAGACCGCCCCCACCGCCTTCTTCATCATCCTCGGCGTGGCGCACCTCCTCATCACCATCGGCACCCGCTTCCGCACACCAAAGGAGGCGTAGGGGGCGAACTTCCGCCGCTGTCGCCTAGTGAGCTATATGCGCTCACTATTCGACATCGCCGCTCGCATCGCGGCGCGGCAGGAGGGGCGTGTCACGCGCGCCCAGCTCCTCGGCGCCGGCATCGACACCCACCGGATCAGGCGCTGGGTCGCCGACGGTCGTCTGTATCGCGTCCATCACGGCGTGTACTCGATCGGCCGCCCGGCGCCATCGCTGCGCGGCGACTACATGGCAGCCGTGCTGGCGTGCGGTCCACTGGCCGCGCTCAGCCACTGGGCCGCCGCCATGCTGCTCGGCTTGATCAAGCCGCGACGCGTGCCTCGCCCCGAGGTGACCGTTCCGACGACGGCGGGACGCGCCCGGCCAGGCATCACGATTCACCGCGTCGCCGAGCTTCACCCGCTCGACACGATGAAGATCGGCCGGATCCGGGCGACCTCGGTGCCGCGCACGTTGCTCGACCTCGCCCCGCTCCTACCGCCCGCCGAGCTGACCCGCGCATGCCACGAGGCGTGGATCCGCCACGAGACGACACCGGCGCAGATCATCGCGTGCATCGAGCGCAACCCGCGCAAGCCCGGCGCCCGCCGGCTGCGCCGCGCGTCGGGCTCCGACGTCACCCTCAGTGCGCTCGAGGACGGCTTCCTCGCGCTCCTTCGCAAGCACGGGCTACCGATGCCCCGCACCAACATCGATCGGGCCGGCGACAAGGTCGACTGCCACTGGCCGCAGCTCGGGCTCACGGTCGAGCTCATGAGCTACCGCTTCCATGGCTCACGCCAGGCGTTCGAAGCGGACATCGCTCGCCGGCGACGTTCCAACCACGTCGCGTTCAGCTACGGCGATGTCTTCGAGCGCGGTGACGCCACGGTGAAAGAGCTCAAGCCGAAGCTCAATGTCGAATAGTGAGCGAATAGCGCTCACTATTCGACATTGGGGTCACTCGCCGAGCTTCTCCTTGAAGCGGCGCTCGTCGCGTGCCTGCTCCTTGCGCTTCAGGCGGCCGACGGCGTCGATTCGCGGGTCGTCGAGGTCGAAGGCGGCCTTGGTGCGCTTCGGGTTGACGAGCACGGGCACCGTGCCGCCGATCTCCGGGAGGTCGAGCTTGAACGTCTTCTCACGGATGACGAGTCGCGTGGGCGCGCCGTCGCGGCCGGGCGGCAGCTCGACCATGTAGTCCCACTCCTGAAAGAACGTCGGCGACTGCGCGCTGAAGCGCTCGCGCCGCACGAACTTGGAGTCGACCAGCGTCGCGTCGAGCTTTTCCCAGCGCCAGCGAAACACGCCGCGACATTATGCGCGCTCAGCGCGCTTGCGCCGCCGGTTCGAAGCGCTCGAGCTGAGCATGCGGGATGAGGCGCTCGAGGGGCCGTGCGAGCCACCAGTTCCAGCGGCCCATGACGGCCATCGCCGCGGGAACCAGCACCAGTCGCACGAGGGTGGCGTCGAGGGCGATGGCTACCGCGGTGCCGAGGCCGATCTGCTGGATCGACGGGACGCCCGTCGCGACGAACGTCGCGAACACCGCGACCATGATCAGCGCCGCGCTCGTGATCGTGCGAGCGCTGCCGGCGAGGCCGCCGGCCGCTGAAGAGCACGGCGATCCCGGACGTCGCGAGCGCGACGGAGCGCGCCTCGTCCTCCGTGCGGCCGGCGGCGATCTCCTCGCGATAGCGCGCGAGCACGAACAGCGAGTAGTCCACCGCCACGCCGATGCCGATCATCGAGGCCATGTTCGTCGTGAAGACCGACATCTCCATCGACTGCGAGACGGCCCAGATGAGCCCGCCGGTGACGAGGACCGAGACGAACCCGAGCACGAGCGGCAGCGCGGCCGCGGCCAGCGAGCCGAAGACGAACAGCAAGATCAGCGCGACGATCGAGAAGCCGACGCTCTCGGCCGTCTGCGGATCGCTCTTGGAGATCTCCTGCAGCCCCGCCCACAGCGCCCCCTGGCCGATGAGGTGCGTCGTGACGGCGCCTTCCGAGACGGCTGGCGTGCCGATCTCGAGCTGCGCGCGCAGGTCGCTCGCGATGTCGACCGCCTCGTACTCGCTGCCGTCGACGGTGAGCGGGATGACGACGGTGCGCGGATCCCCCGCGCCAGCGAGTGCCGCGCCGCTGACGGCGACCCGGTCGTTGCCCGCGGCGACGTCGCGCAGGCGGGCGATCGCGGCCGCCTGATCGGCGCGCGTCGCGCCGTCGCGGGCGATGAGCACGACGGCAAGCCGCGCGTTCTGACCGGCGTCGAAGTCGCGCTCCAGCGCGTCCTGTACGAGCTGGGACTGCGAGCCCGGGACGCCGAACCCGCCCCCCGTCAGCGACTCGGACTGGCGCGCGGCAAACGGCAGCGCCGCGACCAGCGCGACGAGCCAGGCCACCAGCACGACGCGGCGGTGGCGGTGGACCAGCCCGTCGAGCGACAGCATGAGCGCCTGCATGGTGCGCATCTACGTGTTGGCTGGCCAGCCAGCTAGTCTGGGCCCGGCGCAAACGCCCCCGCCTATTTCCGGGTGCGATTTCGGTCCGGGAGGCGGTGGCGGGACGCGCGGCCGATCAGGCCGGGTCGTCGAGCAGCGCGCGCACGCAGAGGATGCCCGCGCGCACCGTCGCGGCGAAGTCGCGCTCGGGCTCGGCCAGCATGCGCATCGCGACGCCGTCGCCCAGCGAGAAGATGACGTCGACGACCGCCTCGGGCGCCGCGCGCAGCGCCAGGACGCCCGCTTCCTCCTTCGAGCGCAGAAGCTCCGCGAGCCGCTCGCGCTGGCGGCGCAGGAGCTCGGCGAACTCGGCCGCGATCTCCTCGTTGCGCCGCGACAGCGTGAAGAGCTCGAAGATCAGCGTCACGAACCCGGGGTCGTGGCGGACGAGGTCGTCGAGCTGGGCGACGAGCCCGGCCACGAAGTCGTCGGCCGTGCGCGCCTCGGCGAGCTGCTCGTCCAGCAACGACAGCCGGACGTCGCAATCGCGCCGCACGACCTCGACGAGCAGCTGCTCCTTCGTCCCGAAGTAGTAGTGCAACAGACCCCGCGAGACGCCGGCCGCGCGCGCCACCTGATCGAAGGTCGACCCCGCCGTACCGCGCTCGCCGACCGACGTGCGCATCGCGTCGACGATCCGCGCCGCCTTGTCGCCGGGCAGCTGACGCTGGCTGTCGATTGCCGTTTGCACCGTGACGGAAGCGTACTGGCCAGCCGGCCAGGACCGGGCATCAAGCCGTCCCGACAACGACGAAGACGCCCCGCAGGGCGCCTCCGTCTCCATCCGAACGTCGTGCGTCGCGTCAGCCGGTGGTCGCGGCCTCCGGTGCTGCGGCGGGCGAGGTGTTGGAGCTGTAGTCGAACTCCTCCTCGGCACCGAACAGCGCGTCGAGCACCTTGTTGCGCAGGCCCTCGCTGGCGGCCAGGGCGACGGCCCCGCCGATGATCGCGACGAGCAGCAGGCGGCCGATGCCGCCCTTGCGCTTCGCCTTCGCGGGCGTCGCGCCCTTCGGCGCCGCGCGCAGAGCGGTCGTCGCGTCGCGCAGGGCGTCCGACGAGCGCTTGAGCTCACGATGCAGCTTCTTGTCGTCGAGCAGGTTCTTCGCCGGCGCCTTCCCCTTGTTGAGCCGGCCGTAGGCGCTGCGCGCGGCCTCCACGGCAACGACCATGTTGTCGCGCAGCTCCGCGTCTTGGAGGATGCGCTGCACGTACGGGTTGTGACCCGCGCTGCGGGCCGCCGCCGCTGCGGCCTCGGCCTTGTCCTTCGCTGCCATCGATTTCACCTCTCGGATCGCTTAGGTCGAGCATATACCCGGTCTCCGTTGCGCCCAGCCGGCTTCCGGGCGGCCGAGAGCGGCGGCAGCACCTCGGGCGCGGGCTCCAGCGCGAGCGCGAGGACGTCCTCGATCTGCTCGACGAACTCGAAGCGCAGCTTGGAACGCAGGTGCTCGGGGATCTCGTCGGTGTCCGGTTCGTTGCGCTCGGGCGCGATGATCGTCGAGATGCCGTTGCGCTGAGCGGCGAGCGCCTTGTCCTTCAGTCCACCGATCGGGAGCACCTGGCCGGTCAGCGTCATCTCGCCCGTCATCGCGACGTCGTCGCGGATCTGGCGACCGCTCAGCAGCGAGACGAGCGCCGTCGCCATCGTGATCCCTGCCGAAGGCCCGTCCTTCGGGATCGCGCCCGCCGGGACGTGGATGTGGACGTCGTGGTGCTTGAACCAGTCGCTCGGCAGGTCGGGCGCGACGAGCGAGAGGTGGCCGCGCACGTAGGACATCGCCGCCTGCGCGGACTCCTTCATGACCTCGCCGAGCTGGCCGGTGATCTGCAGCTCGCCGTCGCCGTCCATCGACGTGGCCTCGACGAACAGGACGTCGCCGCCGACCGGCGTCCACGCCAACCCCGTCGCGACGCCCGGCAGCCGCGTCCGGCGCTTGGCCTCGGAGTGATAGCGCTGGCGGCCGAGCAGCTCGCGCGCCTTCGCCTCGCCGATCGAGCCCTTCGCCGGCTGCTCCTCGGCGACGCCGCGCGCGACCTTGCGCGCGATCGCGCCGATCTGGCGCTCGAGCTCGCGGACGCCGGCCTCGCGCGTGTAGTCGGAGATCACCGCGCGCAACGCGGCATCGGTGATCCGCAGCTGCGACTTGCGCAGCCCGTTGCGGTCGGCCTGGCGCGGGACGAGGTAGCGCTTGGCGATCTGGAGCTTCTCGTCGGCGGTGTAGCCGGCGATGTCGATCATCTCCATGCGGTCGCGCAGCGGCCCGGGGATCGTGTCGAGCGTGTTCGCCGTCGTGATGAACATGACCTTCGAGAGGTCGAACGGCAGGTCGAGGTAGTGGTCGCGGAAGTGCTCGTTCTGCTCGGGATCGAGGACCTCGAGCATCGCGCTCGCCGGGTCGCCGCGGAAGTCCGCGCCCATCTTGTCGATCTCGTCGATCATGAACAGCGGGTTGTTGGAGCCCGCGTCGCGCAGCGCGCGGATGATCGTGCCGGGCATCGCGCCGATGTACGTGCGCCGGTGGCCGCGGATCTCCGACTCGTCGCGCACGCCGCCCGCGCTGATGCGCTCGAACTCGCGGCCCAGCGCCCGCGCGATCGACCGTCCGAGCGACGTCTTCCCCACGCCGGGCGGCCCGACGAACGAGAGGATCGTGCCGCGGGCGTCGGGCTTGAGCTTGCGGACGGCGAGGAACTCGATGATCCGGTCCTTGACGTTCTCCAGGCCGTAGTGGTCCTCGTCGAGCACGTTGATCGCGTTGTCGAGGTCGAGGTTGTCCTCGGTCGACGTGTCCCACGGCAGCGATGCGATCCACTCGAGGTACGCGCGGATGACGCCGTGCTCGGCGGCCTGGGTCGGGAGGTTCTCCAGCCGCGAGAGCTCGCGGTCGACCTGCTTGCGGACGTCGTCGGGGAGGTTGCGCGCCGCGAGCTGCTCGCGCAGCTCGTTGGCCTCCGCCGCCGACTCGTCGAACTCGCCGAGCTCGTCCTGGATCGCCTTGAGCTGCTGGCGCAGGACGAACTCGCGCTGCGTGCGGTCCATCTCGGACTGCACCTGGCTCTGGATCTCCGACCCGATCGAGATGACCTCGAGCTCGCGTGCGAGCACCTCGGTCAGCCGCCGCAGCCGGCGCGCGACGTTGGTCTCCTCGAGCAGCGCCTGCTTCTCGTCGGTCGGCAGCCGCAGCGAGCCCGAGATGAGGTGGCTCAGCGAGCTCGCGTCCTCCACGTTGGCGACCGCGATCTGCAGCTCCTCGGGCAGGTACGGGACGGCCTCGACGATCTGCGAGAACGTCTGCTGCACGCTGCGCATGAGGGCCGTGAGCTCCAGCGACTCCTCGACGACGTCGGGCAGCTCGGAGATCTCGGCGACGAGGTACGGGACCTCGCGATCCCAACGGTCGATGCGCACGCGCTGCGCGCCCTGCACGAGCAGGCGCAACGTGCCGTCGGGGACCTTCAGCATCCGCGCGACGACGCCGACGACGCCGACCTCGTAGAGCTCCGACGGGCCCGGCTCCTCGAGCTCGGGCTTGCGGCTGGCGACCATGACGAGCATGCGGTTGCCGGCGAGCACGTCGTTGACGAGCTGCACCGAGCGGTCCTGGCCGATCGCCAGCGGCGTCAGCGTGTCGGGGAACGGGACGGTCTCGCGCAGCGGCAGGACCGGCAGCGTCGTCGGCAGCTCCCGCGCGACGCCGACCTCGATCTCCTGCGCGGAGCCGTCGCTGACGATGTCGATCACGACTCGTCCCCGCCCGGCTCTGGCAGCGCGCCCGCCGTCGTGATCGAGCCGCCGCGCTCGATCGGCACCGAGCGCGCGCGGGCCTCGACGTCGGCCAGTGGCAGCTCGACGCGCAGGATCCCGTCCTGGTAGGTCGCCCGCGCCTGCTCGGCGACGACGTCGGCCCCCAGCGCGATCGTGCGCCGAAACGGCCCGTGCTCGATCTCGAGCTGCTGGTAGACGCGTCCCTCGACGTCGGCCTCGCGGCGGTTGCCGGTGAGCGTCAGCTCACGGCCCTGGATCTCGAGGCCGAGGTCGCCCGCGTCGATCCCCGCGAGCTCGGCGTGGACGATCGCCCGCGCGGGGTCGTCGGCGTAGAAGACGTCGACGGCCGGCGAGAAGCCCGTCCGCCGCGAGGTGAAGCCGACGCTGCCGAACACGTCGCCGAAGAGCTCGTCCATCTCGCGGCGCATGCGCTCGAAGTTGGCGAACAGGTCGCGCTCCCTGGGCATCGGCCCACAGTACCCAGTTCAGAGGCCCGGATCGCACGATCGACTGCGCGCCGGGGCGGCCCTACACGGTGTAGACGGCCCCGGCCTGCGCGACCTCGATCGGGCCGCCGTAGCCGCGCGCGGCCTCGGCGAGCGCCTGCTGCTCGTCGAGCTCGTCGGTGATGTGCGTCAACACCAGCCGCGCGGCAGCGCAGCCGGCCGCGTGCTCGCCCGCCTCGGCGGCCGAGAGGTGCCCGCGCGGCGGCCCACCGGTCTCCGGCGGCACGAACGGCAGCGACGCCTCCAGCATGAGCAGGTCGGTCTCGTGCGCGAACTCGCGCAGGGCGTCCGTCGGGCCGTGGTCGGCGCCGAACGTGAAGCGCCCGCCGCCCTCGCTGGACGTCAGCTCGATGGCGTTGCAGGGGACGTAGTGCGGCACCGGCTGAAAGCGCGCGCGCAGCGTGCCGATCGCGAGCGGCTCGGCGATGTCGTACTCGCTGCACGCAAACGCCGAGTCGAAGAGCCCCGGCTGGCCGCCGGCCGCGGCGACCGTTCGGATGAGCTCCGTCGCGCCGGGGGGCAGCAGCAGCCGCGGGCGAGCCGGCGCGTCGGTCCCCGGCCAGTCGCCGACGGCGTAGGCCTGCTGGCGGGGCGCGTAGGAGAGCGCGCAGGCGAACGGCACGAGGTCGATGAAGTGGTCGGCGTGCATGTGCGAGATGAGCACGGCGTCGACGTCGACGTACTCGCGGACACGACGCAGCTGCGAGAACACGCCGCTGCCGCAGTCGAGCAGCAGGCAGGTGGCGGCGTCCTCGACGAGGTAGCCGCTGCAGGCCCCTCCGGCGTCCGGCCACGAGGGCGATTTCCCCAGCACCGTGATTTGCACACGCGGACTCTAAGCGCGGCGGACCCTGCCCGTGTGTGACGGCGCTCCGAACTCAGGACGCGTGCAGCGCGGCCTGCTCCTGCGCGGTCGGGAACGCCCACGCGGCCTGCGTGCGCCGCTCCTGGCGGAAGCTGAAGCGCAGCTGCTGCGGCGGCCGCAGGCCTTCGGGGCTGTTGGGACGAAACGTCCCGCAGGGCTCGTCGAGCTCGAGCGCACACAGCAGGTTGCAGCGAAAGAAGCAGTCCTCGCATGCCGCTTTCGTCGTCGCTGTGCTCGTCGCCATGTGCCCGTCGTCCCCCCGAGATGAGTCCTGCTGACAGGGGCAATCAGAGCATGCGACGACGCACCTCTCAAGAGGCCCGGAAGGCCGTTTTCCGCTCCTTCACGGTTTTTCAGCGCGGGCATCCCGCAAATGGCGGAGGTTTCCGTCTGCCTTCCATCAAGAGGTTGCGGACATGCAAACTTCGCCCCCTCGCGTCGGCCGCGTTCTCGCTCTTTGCGCCAGAAATCGACGTCACCAGCCGGATGTGCGAACGCGCCGGCCGTCGATCGAGGCGACCGTCGGGCAGCCCGCCAGCGCGAGCGCGCGGGCGAAGTCCTCGGCGAAGGCGTCGAGCACGGTGCGCACGCCGGCCTCGCCGCCGCTGGCCAGGCCCCAGGCGTACGGGCGGCCGACGAGGACGGCGCTGGCGCCGAGTGCGAGCGCGCGCAGGACGTCGCCGCCGTCACGGATGCCGCCGTCGACGAGGACCGGCACGCGGCCGGCGACCGCGGCGGCGACCTCGCCCAGGGCGACGGCCGTCGGGACGCAGCCGTCCACCTGGCGGCCACCGTGGTTGGAGACGACGACCGCGTCGGCGCCGGCGTCGATCGCGGCGTCGGCGTCCTCGGCGCAGAGGATCCCCTTGACGATCACCGGCAGCCCGCTCGCATCGCGGACCCAGGCGACGTCGGCCCAGGTCAGCGACGCGTCCCAGCCGCCGATCGCGGAGTGGCGGCGGTCGAGGTCGTGGCCGAGGTGCGACGCGAGCGCGACGCCGTCGGGGAACGCGACGTCGAGGTGGCGCTGCTCGCGCTCGCGGCGCCCGCCGACCGGCAAATCGACCGTGAGCAGCACCGCGTCGAAGCCGTGCTCGGCGACGCGCGCGAGCACCTGCTCGGTGCGTTCGCGGTCGCGGTCGACGTAGAGCTGAAACCACAGCGGCCCGCTCGCGGCGGCGGCGACGTCGGCGAGGTCGGTCGTGGCGCGGGTCGACAGGCAGTAGACCGTGCCGGCGGCGCCCGCCGCGCGTGCCGCGGCGGACTCGCCGTCGGGGTGCAGCAACCGCTGGGCGGCCACCGGCGCGAGCAGCACGGGGAGCGCGAGGCGGCGGCCGAGCAGCGTCGTCGACGTGTCGACGACGCTGACGTCGACCATGACCCGCGGCCGGATCCAGAGCTTGCGCCACGCCGCGGCGTTCTCGGCGATCGTCTGCTCGTCGCCGGCGCCGCCGGCGAAGTAGTCGTAGTGCGCGACGTCGAGCAGCTCGCGCGCCCGCGCCTCGAGTTCGCCGAGCAGATGCATGAGCCACGATGGTAGGTCGATGCGCATCCTCGTGACAGGTGTCAGCGGCGCGATCGGCGCCGCCCTCGTGCCCGCGCTGGTCCGCGAGGGTCACGAGCTGCGCGGGTTCGCACGCGATCCGGCGCGCATCTCGCCGCGAGCGACGCCCGCCGGCGGTGCCGTGGCGCGCGAGACGGCCGCCGGGACCTCGCTGCCCGTCGTGCGCGGCGACGCGCTGGGCAAGGCAGCCGCCGGGCATTGGACCCCGCTGCCCGTCGTGCGCGGTGATGCGATCTCGGGCGAAGGGCTCGACGCGGCCCTCGACGGCATCGACGTCGCCTACTTCCTCATCCACTCGATGGAGGGCGCGTCGGCCGGCTTCGAGCAGCGCGAGCGCGCCGCGGCGACCGGCTTCGTCGAGGCCGCACGCCGCGCCGGCGTGCGGCGCGTCGTCTACCTCGGCGGGATCGTCCCGGCCGGCAAGCCGTCGCGCCATCTCTCCAGCCGCCTGGAGGTCGAGCGGATCCTCTGCGCCGGATTCGAGGAGGCCGTGGCACTGCGCGCGTCGATCGTCATCGGCGCGAGCTCGCGCTCGTTTCGCTTCCTCGTGCGGCTCGTCGAGCGGATGCGCGTGCTGGCGCTGCCGGCGTGGCGCGAGCATCGCACCCAGCCGATCGACGTGCGCGACGTCCGCGCGTTCCTCGTCGCGGCCGCCACCACACCGCACGCGGCCGGCGGACTGTCGCTCGACATCGCCGGGCCGCAGACGCTGACCTACGAGGCGATCGTGCAGCGGATCGCCGACATCATGCTCGTCCGCCGCCCGGCGTGGCGGATCGGCCGCGACGTCACGCCGGTCGCGGCGCCGATCGCGGCGAGGATCGCCGGCGAGGACCCGGGATTCATCGGCCGGCTCATGGAGAGCCTCTCCGGCGACCTGCTCGCGCGCGACGATCGCGCCGCTGCGCTGCTCGGCGTTCGCCGCCACGACTTCGACCGCGCGGTCGAGGCCGCGCTGCGCGAATGGGAGGCACGAGAGCCGCTGGGCGCGCGCTGACGCGCGCAAAGTAGGGTGCGCGCGGTGTCTCTGGTCATCGCCAGCATCGACATCGCCGCGCCCGTGCAGGACGTGTGGGACTACGTCATGGACCCCTCCCACTACGGCGACTGGGTCACGATCGTCGATGCGGTGTCCAACGTCGATCGAGGCCCGATGCGGACCGGCTTTCGCATGGACCAGACACTGCACCTGCGCGGCGTGCGCTTCCGCGTGCACTGGAGGCTCGACGTCTGCAGGCCGCCGCTGCATGCCCGCTGGCGTGGCAACGGCCCGGCGCGCTCGCGGGCGGTCACCGAGCACCGGCTCTCCGAACGCAACGGACTTACGCATTTTGACTACCGCAACGAGTTCCGGACGCCGTTCGGTCCATTGGGCGCCGCCGCCTCGAAGGTGATCGTCGGCGGCATTCCGGAGAAGGAAGCCAGGGCGTCGCTGGCGAAGCTCAAGCAGATCCTCGAAACCGGCCAAGTGGTCTGACAGCAGGCAAAACGGTTGCGTGGATCAGACCGCCCGCGGATTGGGCTAGTCTTGTCGGTGCCGAGTTAAGTGCAATATCAAAACGGGGAGACGTACATGGCCGATTTTCTAGACGAGAAGCGAAGCGAGATCGGCGCGCGGCTGAAGGAGCTCAAGCCGCTCGTCGAGGAGTACCAGCGCTTGGAGGCAGCCGCTGCCGCGCTTGACGGAATGCCGTCGACCAAGGCACCGGGCAGCGCGGCGCGTCCCGCCAGGGCAGCCGCCAAGCGACGCAGCTCCAGCGGTAGCGGTCGTCGCGGCCGTCCCAAGGGCAGCGGCACCCGCGGAGCGGAAGCGCTTGCGCTCGTGAAGGAGAGCCCCGGGATCACGATCCCCGAGCTGGCCGAGAAGATGGGCATCAAGCAGAACTACCTTTACCGGGTACTGCCCGGGCTCGCCGAGGACGGCCTTGTCGCCAAGGACGGCCGCGGATGGCATCCGAAGGAAGCTGCGTAGGCGAGTGAGCGATGTCCAGGGTCAGGTCCCGTTGAGCCTGACCCCGGACGCCGCGTGCGCGCCGAGTGAGCGCCGGCGCGCCAGAAGTGTCAGACGTTTCTCACACCAATCCGAGCCGTTGTACGGCCGCACGCTCGTCGGTCAGCTCCTTGACAGTGGCGTCGATCTTCGCCTGAGCGAACTCGCCGACGCTCAGCCCCTGCTCGATCTCGTAGCCGCCACCCTGCAGCCGCACGGGGAAGCTCGAGATGATCCCCTCCTCGATGCCGTAGGAGCCGTCCGAGGCCACCGCCATCGAGCGCAGGCCGTCGGCGCCCGAGACCCAGTCGCGCACGTGATCGATCGCCGCGTTGGCCGCCGATGCCGCCGACGACGCGCCGCGCGCCTCGATGACCTCCGCGCCGCGCTTGCCCACGCGCGGGATGTACGTGTTCTCATACCAGTCCATGTCGACGAGGTCGATCGCGGGCGTGCCGCCGACCGTCGCGTTGTACAGGTCCGGGAACATCGACGGCGAGTGGTTGCCCCACACGACGAGGTCTGAGACCTCGTCGACCGAGACGCCCAGCTTCTGCGCGAGCAGCGCGACCGCCCGGTTCTGATCCAGGCGAGTCATCGCCGTGATCTGCGTCGACGGGATGTCCGGCGCGTTGGACGCCAGGATCAGCGCGTTCGTGTTGGCCGGGTTGCCGACGACGAGCACCTTCACGCCATCGGCTGCGACCTCGTTGAGCGCTTCGCCCTGCGGCTTGAAGATCTGCCCGTTTGCCTCGAGCAGGTCGGCACGCTCCATCCCCTTCGTGCGCGGACGCGCGCCCACGAGCAGCGCGATCTCCACGCCGTCGAACGCCTGCTTGGGATCGTCGTAGATGTCCACGGACGCAAGCTGCGAAAAGGCGCAGTCCGTGAGTTCGAGCGTCGTGCCCTCGGCGGCCTTGAGGGCCGGCGGGATCTCGAGCAGCTTCAGCGCGACCTTCGTGTCGGGGCCCAGCAGCTGTCCGGATGCGATCCGAAAGAGCAGCGCGTATCCGATCTGACCTGCTGCTCCGGTGACGGCGACCTTCACAGCGGAACCTTCACTCATGCATTCATCTCCTCGATCACCGCATCGGCGAACTGGCTCGTGCCAACTGCGGTGGGGTCTGTGCGGCTTGGCTTGAGGTCGTACGTGACCTTCTCGCCCTTACGGATGACCGCTTCGATCGCGTCCTGTAGCGCGCGTGCCGCTGCGGTCTCCTTCAAGTGGTCGAGCATGTAGACGCCCGACAGCATCAGCGCCGTCGGGTTCATGCGGTTGGATCCAGCGTACGTCGGCGACGATCCGTGTGTCGCCTCGAAGACGGCGGCCTCCGTGCCGATGTTCGCTCCTCCTGCCATTCCGAGTCCGCCGATCATGGCGGCACACAGGTCCGACACGATATCCCCGTAGAGGTTCGGAAGCACGATGACCTCGAAGTCCTCGGGATACGTGATCAGCTGGTTGCAGAGGTTGTCGATGATGCAGTCGGCGAAGTCGATCGCCGGATAGTCCGCGGCGACCCTCCGCGCGACGTCGAGGAACAGGCCGTCGGAGAACTTCATGATGTTGGCCTTGTGGGCGGCCACGACCTTCCGGTATCCGTGCGTGACGGCGTAGTCGAAGGCGTGGCGGACGATGCGCTCGGAGCCGAAGATGCTGATCGGCTTGATCGAGATGCCGGCGTCCTCGCGGACGGTCGACCCCAGCTCCTCGAGCTTCTCGCGCAGCGCAGCGTTGCCCGCGCTGCCTTGCTCGAACTCGATGCCGGCGTAGAGGTCCTCGGTGTTCTCGCGCACGATGACGACGTCCGTCTCCGGAAAACGCGTGCGCACGCCCTCCAGCGCCTTGCACGGGCGGATGCAGGCGTAGAGGTCGAGCTCCTTGCGCAGGAGCACGTTGATCGAGCGAAAGCCCGACCCGACAGGCGTCGTCGTCGGACCCTTGATCCCGACCCGGTTTGACCTCAGCGACTCGAGGGTCGCGGCGGGAAACGGGTCGCCGTGCGCGTGGTAGGAGTCGATCCCGGCCTCGTGGCGGTCCCAGTTCAGCGCGACGCCCGTGGCTTCGAGGACCCGGCGGGTGGCCTCCGTCAGCTCGGGCCCGGTGCCGTCGCCGGGGATGAAGGTCACGTCGTGCGCCATGGCGGCCTCTCGGGGTGGTTCGGGTGCAAGCCGGAAGCCGGCGATGCTACCGGCGGGGCGGTGCCGATCGGCGCCGGCGCGCCGGGTTCTCTACGTCCCCTCGGGCAGCGCGGCAAGCGCGCGCCGGACCTCGCGACGCGCCTGCGCGAGGCGCTCGTCGCCGTTGCGGGTGGCGAGGTTCACCGCCACGAGATGCGTGGCGGCGCGCGCGACGCCGGCGGCGATCGCGGCGGCCGCGATCGCGTCCGCGGCCGCGAGACCGGGCGCGTGGTCGGCGACGTGCGCGCCGAGCGTGGCCGTGTCGGCGGCCGCGCCCGCGAGCGCGAGCGGAGCCTCCGCGGCGCGCTCGACGATGTCGCCGAGGACGTGGTCGCGCGTCGCGGCGGGGGCGCTCGGCAGGTCGCCGGCGAGCGCCTCGCGCGCGCCGCGGTAGGCCTTCGCGTTGGCCACGCCGAGCGCGACGGCCCGGCGCGCGAGAGCCTCGCCCTGTGCGCTCGCGCCCGCGGCGCCGTCCCAGCCGGGCGCCGAGCGACGCGCGGCATCGGCGACGACGCGCGCCGCGAGCGCGAGCGTTCGCGCCGACAGCTCGCCGCCGCCCTCGAGGCCGGCGCTCGGGTCGTCGTGGTCCATGGGAATGGCGGAGTGTGCGCGGGATTCGCTCACGCTGTCAAGCGGTGGCGCGTATCGTCCGGCGAGGATGTCGACCGTGCCAACCGACGCCGAGCTCGTCGCCCGCTGCCGCACCGGCGACGAGGACGCCTGGGAGCTGCTCGTCGAGCGGTTCGCGCGCTACGTGCACGCGATCCTGACGCGGGGGTTCACGCTCCCCGAGCACGCCGCCGAGGATGCCTTCCAGGAGGTCTTCGCGCGTGCCTACGAGCAGCTGGACCGCCTGCGCGACCCCAGCGCGCTGCGTCCGTGGCTCGCGCAGCTGACCCGCCGGATCGCGATCGACGTCCTGCGCGCGGACGCCCGCGAGAGCGCGCGCGACGTCGCCGAGATCGAGCACGTCGACGCCGTCGCCGAGGACCAGCTCGAGCGCCTCGAGCAGGCGCTGAGCGTGCGCGCCGCGCTCGCCGACCTGCCCGAGCACTGCTCGGAGATCCTCGACCGCTTCTTCGCGCGCGACGAGAGCTACGCGACGATCGGCGCCGCGCTGGACATCCCTCAGGGGACGATCGCGAGCCGCATCTCGCGCTGCCTGGGCAAGCTGCGAGCAAAGCTCGAGCACGAGGGAAGATCGGCCGCCCCTACCGCGTCTGGTGGGAGATGAACGAGGAACGCATCGCGGAGCTGCTGGCCGAGTTGCCGCCGGCCCCGGGGGCGTGGGTCAAGGCGGCGCAGGAGCTGCCACGGGCGCGGCGCGAGATCGAACGTCTCGTGTCGCTCGCCGAGGCTGATTCGGCCTACCGCGTTGCGTTGCTTGCGGACACCACTGCAGCGTTGCGGGGGGCGGGCTTGGAGCCCGCTCCCCGCGTTGTTGCGCAGCTCCGCGAGCGCCTGCGTCAGCATTGAGCGCGTGGCGCTGACACACGAGGTCGCAAACCAGCCTCCCCCGCTGGAGGGACGCAACCTCTTCGACGACAACGTCGCGCTCGTCGAGGCGCTGACGCGCGAGGGCGCGGGCTGGGCATCCGATCGCTGTCGGGAGGTCGGCGCGGCCTGGGGCGGGGAGCCCGTCCGGTGGGGCTTCGAGGCCAACGAGCACCCGCCGCGGCTGCGGACGCACGACCGCTACGGCCATCGCATCGACGAGGTGGAGTTCCATCGCGCGTGGCACGACCTCATCGGCCTGGCCGTGCACCACGAGCTGCACAGCCTCCCGTGGACCTCGAGCGAGAACGGCGCCCACGCCGCACGGACGGCGATGTACCTCACCGCGGCGCAGCCGGAGGGCGGCTTCGCGTGCCCGATCACGATGACCTTCGCCGCCGTGCCGGCGCTGCGCGCGCAGCCCGAGCTCGCCGCCGAATGGGAGCCGCGGCTGACCGCGACGTCGTACGAGCCGTCGCTGACGGCCCCCGGCAAGGCGAGCGCGCTGTGCGGGATGGCGATGACCGAGAAGCAGGGCGGCTCGGACGTGCGTGCGAACACGACGGTCGCGGTGGCCACCGGGGCGGCCGGCGAGTACGCGCTCACCGGCCACAAGTGGTTCTGCTCGGCACCGATGTGCGACCTCTTCCTCGTGCTCGCGCAGGCTCCCGAGGGCCTGTCGTGCTTCGCGCTGCCGCGGATCCTGCCCGACGGGACGCGCAACGCCATGCACCTGCAGCGCCTGAAGGACAAGCTCGGCAACCGCTCGAACGCGTCGAGTGAGATCGAGCTCGACGGCGCGCTGGCGCGGATGGTCGGCGAGCCGGGGCGCGGCGTGCCGACGATCATCGAGATGGTCGGGCACACGCGCCTGGACTGCGTCATCGGGACGGCGGCCGGGATGCGCCACGGGGTCGCGCAGGCGACCTGGCACGCCGCGCATCGCAGCGCGTTCGGCGCGCTGCTCGCCGACCAGCCGCTGATGCGCAACGTCCTCGCCGACCTGTGCATCGAGTCCGAGGCCGCGACGGCGCTCGCGATGCGCCTCGCGCGCGCCTACGACGAAGCGGCCGCGGGCGACGAGCGCGCGCTCGGCTTCCGGCGCCTCGCGACGGCGATCGCGAAGTACCACGTCTGCAAGCGCGGCCCCGGCCACGCGTTCGAGGCGCTCGAGTGTCTCGGCGGCAACGGCTACGTCGAGGAGTCCGGCATGCCGCGGCTGTACCGCGAGATGCCGTTGTCGTCGATCTGGGAGGGCTCGGGCAACGTCATGGCGCTCGACGTCCTGCGCGCGCTGGCGCGCACGCCGGCGGCGCTCGATGCGCTGAACGACGAGCTCGACGAAGCCGCCGGCGCCGACGCACGGCTCGACGCGTTCTGCGCGCGGTTGCGCGTCCAGCTCGCCGATCGCGACGCGCTCGAGCAGCGCGCGCGCCGCGTCGTCGAGCACATGGCGCTCGCACTGCAGGCCTCGCTGCTCGTCCGCCACGCACCGCCCGCAGTCGCCGACGCCTTCTGTGCGTCGCGCCTGGCGGGCGACGGCGGCCTCGCCTATGGCACGCTGCCGGCGGGCGTCGACGCCAAGGCGATCGTCGACCGCCACACATCCGCGCACTGAATGCCTCCCATGGAGCACGTGGGGCTCGCTGCCGAGCACGAGTCGCCCGAGGACCCCGCCGGGTCGGAGATCAGGGTGGCGCTGACGCCCGCCGTGGTCCGGCAACTGTCGGACCACGGGTGCAGCGTCGCCGTCGAGGCCGGCGCGGGCACGCGCATGGGCTTCGCCGACGACGAGTACCGCGCGGCCGGCGCCGCCATCGTGTCGCGGGAGGAGCTCTACCGCGATCGCGACGTCGTCATCAAGATCAAGGGTCCGACACACGCCGAGGTGGCGAGCATGGATCGCGGCTCGCTGCTCGTCTGCATGGCGCACGTGAAGTCGATCCCCGAGCGCGCGGCGATCTGCGACGAGCGCGGCATCGACCTGCTCGCGCTCGAACTCGTCACCGAGCGCCCGCCCGCCGGGGAGGCGTGGGTGCGCAGCAAGCTCGCCATGCAGCGGATCCTCGCCGACGACGGCCGGCCCGCCGGAGAGCTGCACATCGCCTTCGCCGGGTTCTGCGCCGACGCGTTCGGAGCGCTCCAGCACGCGGCCCGCAGCCATCCGCGCTCGCTGCAGATGCTCGCGTCGTCGAGCGACTATCGCCCTCCCGACAGCGACGGCGGAACGCTGATCGTGGACCTCGGCGAACTGGCCCGGGTCGCCGCGCAGATGTCCGCCGCCGACGTCGACCCGGAGCTCGAGCGCTTGCCGGCGCGCCGCAAGATCGAGTCCCTGCACGAGACAGGCCGCGCGGGCGCGCGCTTCGGGATCGACCTCGCACTGCGCACCAGCGAGCGCCTCGACGCCCCGAGCGATGTCCGCGTGACGGTGCTCGGCTACGGCAACGTCGCGTTCGGCGCGCTCGACGAGTGCATCCGCAGCGGGATCTCCCATGTGCACATCCGCACGGAGCGGACCACCGAGCACGCGTTGCTGCGCCCCCACCTCGCGGACTCGGACCTCATCATCAACGGCATCGACGGGCGCGAGGATCCGCGCAGCTACGTCATCACCAACGACGATCTCGGCGCCGTGATCCGCCCCGGCACGGTCGTCGTCGACCTCGTCGGCGGCAGCGCGACCAACCGCGGCGCGGTCGAGCCGATCGTCGAGTGCACGACGCCCGACGATCCGGTCATGGTGGTCGACGGCGTCTACCTCTCGTCGGTCTGGGGGTGGCCGCTCGTGGGCTTCGCGAGGGAGTCCATGGAGCGCTACAGCGAGCAGATCCTGCGCATGCTGCTGCTCGAGGAGCGCATCCTGGACGGGTTGGAGGATGCGCCGGAGGGCATCCGCGCAGCGCTCGTGGCCGGCCCGGTCGCGCGTGAGCGAGCCGGCCGCGGGCGCTGACGAGTCAGCGCCTCGCGCGCTCGCCCTTCGCGTTGCGGCGCAGGTCGACGAGCGACATCATTCCCGCGTCCTCGTGGTCGAGGATGTGACAGTGAAAGACGAACCTTCCGGGGAAGTCCGTGTACGGCATCTCGATCACGACGCGCGACGGCTTGTCCGGCGTGCCCGGTGGCAGCGCGACGACGTCCTGGACTCCGGGCAGGGGCGCCGGACCCTCGGCGGTGCCGTCGCCGGTGCTGCGTACGCGGAAGTCATCCTGGTGGATGTGGAACGGATGCCACTCCTTCGTCTTGTTGTAGATGATCCAGCGCTCGGTGGTGTCGAGGATCGGGGTCGCGCCGGCCACCCTGGCGTTGAAGACGCTGTTGTTGATCGTCGCCTCGAACTTCTTCGACGTGTTGAAGTCAAAGACGAACTGGCGCGTCTGCCCGCGCGCGGTGGGGAAGACCTGCGGGTCGCGGACGAGCCGCTCGGGCGCCGGGATCGACCGTACGGCCCGGCCGCTCACCTCGACGTTCGCGAGCGTGTCCTCCGGGAACGACGCCCCGCCCTGGTCGAAGGGGAGCGTCTTCAGCACCCGCGTGCCCTTCGCCGGCCCTGAGACGAGGACGTCGTAGCGCTGGCCGGGCGCGATCAGCACGGAGGTCTTGCGCACGACCCGCCGCAGCGAGTTGCCGTCCTGCGCGACGATCACGAGGCGGTCGCGCGCGCCGCCGTCGTCGACGAGCGCGACCTTGTACCAGACGCCCGCCGACGCGTTGAGGAACCGCCACAGCTGCGTCTCGCCCGGCTGGATCGTGATCTTCGGCTGGATGAGACCGTTGACGGTCCGGTGGGTCGGGTTCCCCCAGAAGTGCGCGGGGTCGATCTGGAAGGCGTCCGAGTCGCCGACCTGCGTGACCTGGACGTCCTTCAGCGCGAGCAGCTTCGTCTTGAGCTTCGCGTAGCGGGCCCTCGGCAGCAGGTTGCTGCGCGCGTCGCCGATGAGCAGCATCCCGGCCAGGCCCCGGAAGACCTGGTCGTTCGTGCACTCGTGCATGTGCGCGTGGTACCAGTAGGTCCCCACCGCGTGGTTTGAGGGGATCGTGAAGCTGAAGCGCGAGGAGCCGTTGGGCAGGTGGATGAGCACGCTGTCGCCGTACGGGCTGCGCGCGCGTGGCGTGACGTGCAGGCCGTGGTAGTGCAGGTTCGTGAACTGCTTGTCGCCCGCGGTGCCCGTCTGGTGCTCGCCCTTCGCGTCGGCGGCGTGGTCGCCGGACTGCGCGCAGGTGCTGGTGCTCTGGGTGCCGTCGGGCACGACGAGCCGGTTGTCGAGCGTGATCTCGATCCTGTCGCCGGGCTGCACCTGCAACGTCGGGCCGAGGATGCCGCGGGGCGTGAGGCGCGAGCCCCGCCTCGCGGCGTAGGTCTGCGTGCCGGCGACGCGGACGCCGCTCACCGTGACAGTGCCGTTGCGCGCCACCATCGTGGTCCTCAGCGTCCTGGTCTTCGCGTTGCTGCGGACGACCGGCGGCTCGGCGAGCTCGTCGCCGGCCTCAAACGGGGGCGGCTTGAGGACCGCGACGGGCGATCCTTCCTCCTTCTTGGAGTCGTCGTCGCGCGTGAGGAGCAGCCCCGCCCCCACGCCCAGCACCAACACCACCACGACGACCACGACGACTCGCATCGCTCATTCCCCCTCGACCTGCGCTTCGACGGCTGATCCGTGCCAACCATCTTGCGCTGAGGCCCCGGCGTCAAGCCCGCGGCCGGCTGGCGTGGGACGCCGCGCCCCGGCCTGCGACGATGTAGCGCATGGGAGGGTCGATCCAGATCGCGCGGGTGTTCGGCATCCGCGTCGGGGCGAGCCCGAGCTGGTTCTTCGTCCTCTTCATTCTGATCTACCTGCTGTCCGGCTCGTTCACCGAGCGAACGGGTGGCACGGCCACCGAGGGGTACCTCGTCGCGGTGCTCGCCGTGCTGCTGTTCTTCGGCTCGATCGTCCTGCACGAGCTCGGGCACGCGCTCGCCGCGCGGCGCGAGGGGATCACGACGACCGCGATCGACCTGTGGTTCTTCGGCGGCATCGCGAAGCTCAGCCGCGACACCGAGTCGCCCGGCGCCGAGTTCAAGATCGCCGGGGCCGGGCCCGCGATCACGGCCGTCGTCTGCGCGGTCTGCATCGGCCTCGTGGCGGCGCTCGCGGACGGCGCACCGCTCGACGTCCTGCTGCTGGACACCGACACCGAGGTGACGCCGGCCGTCGCGCTGCTGGGCTTCCTCGCGATGTGGAACCTCGCGCTGCTGGTCTTCAACCTCGTCCCGGCGCTCCCGCTCGACGGCGGGCGGCTGCTTCGCGCGGCGGTCTGGGCGGTGTCCGGCGACCGCAACCGCGCGACGCGCGTCTCGGGCCGGGCCGGCGAGTACTTCGCCTACCTGCTCGTCGGCCTCGGCGTCTTCGTCGCCGTGAGCATCGAGGTGCTCAGCGGGGTCTATCTCGCCGTCGTCGGCATGTTCCTCGCGCACGCAGCGCGCACGGCGATCGCGGCCACGGCGTTCACCGAGCGCATCGACGGGATCACCGTCGCGGACATCATGGACGCACAGCCGGTGACGATGCCGGCGAGCACGACGATCCTGCGCGCACAGGACGAGTTCTTCCTGCGCTACCGCTGGGACTGGTTTCCCGTCGTCGACGACCTGGGCCGGTTCGTCGGCGTCGTCTCCGAGCAGCGCATCGACGCCGAGATCGCGGCCGGGCGACCGGCGCTCGAGGTCGGCCAGCTCGTCGAAGCCGGCGATGCTGAACGGTGGCGCGTCCCGCCGGACCGCCCGCTCGAGGCGCTGCTGGGCGACGAGCACCTGCGAGCCAACGGCGCGCTCATGGCGGTCGACGGCGACGGCGTGCTGCGCGGCGTCGTGACGATCGAGCAGGTCCGGCGCGCGCTGAGCGCGGCGCTTCCGCAGCGCGTCGCGTAGCCCTCGCGGACGCGACGCGCGGCGTCCCCGGTCGTGCCAACCGGGGTCTATAGAGTGCAGAACGTGCCCTCACACGACGTGCTCATCATCGGTGCCGGCCTCGCGGGCCAGCGCGCGGCCCTCGCCGCCGCCGACGCCGGCGCCAGCGTCGCGATCATGAGCAAGGTCCACCCCGTGCGCTCGCATTCGGTCGCCGCGGCGGGCGGGATGAACGCCGCGATCGCCGTCGACGACGACTGGACCGAGCACGCATACGACACCGTCAAGGGCTCGGACTTCCTCGGCGACCAGGACGCGATCGAGATCATGTGCTCGGAGGCCCCGCACGAGGTCATGCACCTCGAGCACATCGGCGTGACCTTCTATCGCAACGCCACGGGCCACCTCGACCTGCGCGCGTTCGGCGGCGCCTCGAAGAAGCGCACGGCGTACGTCGCCGACATCACCGGCCAGGCGATCCTGCACGTCCTCTACGAGCAGCTCATGCGCCATCACGAGACCGTCGACCGCTACGAGGAGTGGTTCGTCACCTCGCTGATCCTCGACGACGAGGGCGCGTGCAGCGGCGCGGTCGCGCGCGACATCCGCTCGGGCGACATGCAGGTCTTCAACGCGAAGTCCGTGATCCTCGCCTCCGGCGGCAACGGTCAGTGCTACAAGCCGACGACGAACGCGCTGATCTGTACCGGCGACGGGATCGCCCAGGCCTACCGGATCGGCTGTCCGATCATGGACATGGAGATGGTCCAGTACCACCCCACGACGCTCGCCGAGAACGGCTTCCTCATCACCGAGGGCGCGCGTGGCGAGGGCGCGCACCTGCTGAACTCCGAGGGCCGCCGCTTCATGGAGGACTACGCGCCCAACAAGATGGAGCTCGCCTCGCGCGACGTCGTCTCGCGCGCCGAGCAGACGGAGATCAACGAGGGCCGCGGCGTCGGGCCCGACGGCCAGGGGATCTACCTCGACATCACCGTGGTGCCGCGCAAGCGCGTCCTGGAGGCGCTGCGCGAGATCGTGAACATCGGGCGCGACTTCGCCGGCACGGACATCACCCGCGAGCCGATCATGATCCGCCCCGGCCAGCACTACATCATGGGCGGCGTCAAGACCGACGTCGACGGTTGCACGCCGATCACGGGCCTGTACGCGGCCGGCGAGGTCGCATGCGTGTCGGTCCACGGCGGCAACCGCCTCGGCGCGAACTCGCTGCTCGACACGCTGATCTTCGGACGGCGCTCCGGCGAGCATGCCGCGGCGCGCGGTCGAGAGATGTCGATGCCCGCGGCGCCCGCGTCGCGCCTGCGCGCGGACGTCAAGGAGATCGACGACATCATGGCGCGCGAGCGCGGCGGCCGGCGGATCTCGGCGATCAAGGACGAGCTCGGCACGATGATGAACCAGAAGGTCGCCGTCTTCCGCGACGAGGAGGGCCTCACCGAGGCGCTCGAGACCATTGGCCGCCTCAAGGAGGAGGCCGCTGTCGCCGCGATCGACGACCGCGGGACCATCTTCAACCAGGACGTGCTCGGCGCGATCGAGCTCGGCTACCTGTTGACGTGCGCCGAGACGACGGTCGTCGCGGCGATCGAGCGCAAGGAGTCGCGCGGGGCGCAGTACCGCCTCGACTACCCCGAGCGCAACGACGAGGAGTGGCTCAAGCACATCGACCTCACGCGCGGCGAGGACGGTTCGCCGGAGATCTCATACTCAGACGTGACGATCACGCGCTGGCAGCCGGAAGTGAGGAAGTACTGACGTGGCCGAATACACCTTGAAGCTCCGCCGTTACGACCCCGAGACGCTCGAGCCCGCCTACTGGGAGGAGCACACCGTCGAGCTCGAGCCCCACCGCTCGGTGCTCGAGGCGATCCTGCAGGCGAAGGCGCTGCACGACGGTTCGATCGGGATCCGCTGCTCGTGCCGCGCGGCGATCTGCGGCTCGTGCGGCGTGCGCGTCAACGGCCAGCCCGGCCTGGCCTGCCACACGCACCTCGACAAGGCCGAGCGCGGCGGGACCGACGGCGTCATCACCGTCGAGCCGATGGGCAACATGCCGGTCATCAAGGACCTCATCGTCGACATGGACGCTGTGCACTGGAAGAAGATCCAGCGCGTCAAGCCGTGGCTCGAGCCGGTCCAGCCCGTGCCGGAGCGCGAGAACGTCGTGCCGCACGAGAACATGGTCGACGTCACGCAGTCGATGGCCTGCATCCAGTGCGGCGCGTGCGTCTCGGACTGTCTGTCGATGGAGGTCGACCCGTTGTTCGTCGGTCCCGCGGCGCTCGCGAAGGCCTACCGCTTCGTCGGCGACCCGCGCGACGCGCAGACCGCCGAGCGCCTGCAGGACCTCGCCGACGACCCGCACGGGATCTACGACTGCACGCACTGCTTCAAGTGCATCGACGCCTGCCCCAAGGGCGTCGCGCCAATGAGCCAGATCATGCGGCTGCGTCGCCGCGCGGGCAACGACTTCCACATCACCGACCCCAACAACGGCGAGCGCCACGAGCGCGCGTTCGTCTCGCTGGTACGCCAGTACGGCCTGCTGAACGAGGCCGAGCTGCTCCCCCGCTCCTACGGCGGCGACTCGCCGCTCGCGAAGTTCACGCCGGCCGCGGCGAAGGAGCTCTCGAGCTCGCTGCCCGTGATCGCCAAGGCCCTGTTGCGGCGCAAGGTCACGCCGAAGACGGCGCTCGCGCCGCACAAGCTGGCCAAGTCCGACCTCGCTGCCGTCAAGCGGATCTACGACGAGGTCGAGGGGCGCGACGAGCGCTACGAGCTGAACCTCTACATCACCGGCGACGACAAGGACCTCGAGCCATGAAGGTCGCCTACTGGCCGGGCTGCGTCTCGCGCGGCTTCACCCCGGAGCTGCACGGCTCGATGGCGAAGCTCGCGCCGCTGCTCGACATCGAGCTCGTCGAGCTCGACCGCGGCGCGTGCTGCGGCGCCGGCGTCATCGCCGAGCATTCGCAGGAGCTCGCCGACACGTTGAACGCGCGGACCTTCGCGCTCGCGCAGCAGGCCGAAGGCACGGCGCTGATGATGAACATCTGCTCGACGTGCCAGGGCGCGCAGTCGGAGTGCCAGGAGCGCTTGGACGCGAACGCCGAGTACCGCGCGCACGTGAACTCCACCCTCGCCGCCGAGGGTCTCGTGTACGAGAAGGGCCTGTCGAACAAGAACCTCCTGTGGCTGCTCGTCGAGGAGATCGGCCTCGCCGAGTTGCGCTCGCGCGTGAAGCGGCCGCTGACGGACCTGCGCGTCGGACCGTTCTACGGCTGCTACATCGTGCGCCCGGTCAAGCGGCTGCACATCGACGAGGAGCAGCCGCGCGACTCCTACCTCGGCTTGGTCATCGAAGCGCTCGGCGGGACGGTCATCGACTACGCCGGCTCGCACAAGTGCTGCGGCTTTCCGATCATCACGATGAACAAGGAGGCGTCGCTCAAGCAGGCGGGCCGCCACCTCGGCGACGCGACCGACGCCGACGCCGACTGCCTCGTGACGCCGTGCCCGCTGTGCCATCTGAACCTCGACCTGCAGCAGCCTCTCGCGGCCAAGGTCGTCGGGCGCGACCTCAAGATGCCGGTCCTGCACCTGCCGCAGCTCGTCGGCTTGGCGCTCGGCCTCTCACCGTCCGAGCTCGGGCTGGCGCGCCACGTCGTGAAGCCGTCGGCGGTGATCGACTGGACGACCTCCGTCGTCGCCGAAGTCGGTGCGCCCGCTGGCGGGTGATCGCCCCGGCGCTCGCCGGATCGCGGGTGCGCTGTTCGAGCTGAGCGGCGACGCGCTCGCGCGCGGCGTGCGAGCGGTGACGGGCCGGGGCGCGAGCGCGCCCCCCGCCGCCACCGAGCCGTCGCCCGACACGGGGCCCACGGCCGCCGAGCAGGCGGCGCGCCGCAACGCTGCCGCCGAGGAGGCCGCGGCACGCCTCGACGCCGCCCGGGAGCGGTTGCGCGCGACGATCGTCGCACCGTCCGACGAGGAGGACCCGGCCGCACCGGCGTGACGTCGTCGCCGGCGGGTGGGTGGTGCAGGACGTCCCCCATGTCGTCGTCTTGCGCCACACCCTGAACGCCGAGGTCTCGGCGGACGGCGACCCCCCGTCGCCGTCCGCGAGCCGACCCCGGACACGAAGAAGGGGCCCGTAGGCCCCTTCTCGCCGTACCCCATTTGCCGATCCCCGAGAGAAGATCTGTCCGCCACGAGGATTCCCGGTCTTCGTGGCGGCGTTGCGAGCCCCCCTGATGCTGCGGTGTGGCTCGCCTTGCTGACGTGTTCCATAGTGGCGGGTCGGCGACCGCGTTTCGTCCCCCGGGACGGGTGATCTTGGGGGGAGGGTCCGGCTCACCCTTCCCCACCCTCATGCCGATAAGACGAGCACATGGCTCCCCACGGTCCCGTGACAGTCCTGCTCGCCCGCTTCGAGGATCTCGTCGGCGCCGGCCTGCGCAGCCTCATCGGCGCCGACCCGAGCCTCGAGATCGTCGCCAGCGACGTCACCGCTGACCGCCTCTCGACCGTCATCGGCGAGCACGGCCCCCGCGTCGCGATCATCAACCTCGTCGCGCTCCTGACGCCGGGCGACGTCAACCGCCTGCACCGGGCCCATCCCGCGACCCAGCTCATCGTGCTCGCGCACAGCCCCTCGCCAGCCGAGTGCAGTCAGCTCCTCGCCCTCGGCGCCGCCGCATGTCTCGGTCGCGACGTCCAGAGCCGCGACGTCCTCACGACGATCCACCTCGCCTCCCGTGGCCTGCATGTCGTGCCGCGCGGCGCGACCGCGGCGAGCGGCCACGACGTCCTGACGCCGCGCGAGGCCGACGTCCTCGGCCAGCTCCAGCTCGGGCGCTCCAACGGCGAGATCGCGGCCGCCCTCTCGGTGTCCGTCGAGACCGTGCGCACCCACGCGCGCAGCGTCTTTCGCAAGCTCGGCGTCAGCAGCCGGCGCGAGCTCTCAAGCCTCTCTCGCTGACGCCAGCGCGATCGCGGTCCGCGAGTAGTCGCGCAGGGTGTCGCCGCCGTGGCTGCGGACCGCTGACCGTCGTAACTTCGCCCGCCTCGGTCGGCCGCCGCGTTACACTGTCTTACATGCCACGTGCGCGGCAGTTCTCGGCACGACTCGACGCCGCGCTGCTCGACCGGCTGGAACGTCGCGGCGCGCGCACGGGACTCAACAAGTCCCGCCTCGCCGAGCGCTATCTCGACGAGGGAATGCGCATGGAGGACCACCCAGGAGTGGTGTTCCGCGACGGTCCGAGCGGCCGGCGCGCCGGTCTGGCCGGCGGTCCCGACGTCTGGGAGGTCATCGACGCGATCCGCGCCAGCGGGCTTGAGGGCGACGCGGCTCTCGCCGCAGCCTCAGAGTGGGGCAACCTGACGGCTATGCAAGTGCGTGCCGCCGCTCGCTACTACGGCGAGTACCGCGAAGAGATCGACGACCGAATCCACCGGCACGTAGAGGAGGCCGACGCGGCTGAAGAGCAGTGGCGACGTGAGCGCGACGCTCTCGCGTGAGGCTTCTGCTCGACGAGATGCTGCCGCCCGTCATCGCGCGGCAGCTCCGCAACCGTGGCCACGATGTCCTCGCCGTCAACGAGGTCGTTGAGCTCCGCGGCCTCCCGGACGACGACCTGTTCGAGCACGCTCAGCGGGACGCGCGAGCGATCGTGACGTACAACCGCGACGACTTCCTCACGCTCGATAGCCGCTATCGCCAGGCAGGCCGCGACCACCACGGCATCGTCATCCTGAACCCGCGGCGCTTCGCTCAAGGCAACCAGACGATCGGCACGCTCGTGACCTCGCTGGAAGCCTTCCTCACGGCGCAATCGCCGTACCCCGGTTTTGTCCATTGGCTCCGATGAAGGCTCGGCACGCGGGACGGGTCCCGGCGACCGACGGCCGGCTCGGCCTACCCGAGGCGAGTGAGACCGCCGCCGCCATCCAGTCGCAGCGACGGCGAGAGATCGAGAAGCCGCGCTCTCGGTCGGCAACCTCCCAGAGCGCCGTCATGAAGCAAAGCGCGCGTGGCGCCCGTGTGCCGCTTTCGGCACCGGGCCTTGCGCATTGTGCTCGTGGCGGCGGTGGTACGCCCGCGGACCCGACAAGGTGGTCGTGATCTGACGTGAGTAGCCGGTGCTATCACGTGTGCTAGCACCGGCTACTCGTGCTGGCCGAGGACAGGGCGACGCGGAAGGGCGAGGTATCACTCCGCGCCGCGTGCGCGGCATCGCTGCCGCCGAACTGAGCTACGCGGCGGGCGCGTCGCCGCGGCGTCCGCCGTCTGGCGCGATGAAGCGGTGGCATGCCATGAGCAGGGCCAGCAGGCCGATCACGACGAGCCACAGCCGCCAGTCGGCGATGCTCACGGTCTGCAGGCGGCTTCCGAGGTACGTCACGATGAGGCAGAACGGCGCGATCCCGATGGCCGTCGTCCACGCGTAGCGCCTGCGCTCCACGCCCGTGATGCCGGCCGCGTAGCAGACGGCGTTGAACGGGATGAGCGGCACGAAGCGCGACGCGATCAGCCCGGTGGGACCGCCGCGATCGACGAACTGCTCGGCCTTCTCCAGGCGCCGCTCGCCGATGAGCTTGCGGGCCACGGGCCGCCCGACCTCACGTGCGAGCTCGTAGGCGAGCAGCGCCGTGAGAAACCAGCTCACCATCATCAGCGCGAAGCCGGCACCGAACCCGTACACGTATCCGGCGGCAGCGGTCGTGAGCTCCGCCGGGTACGGGATGGCCGCGTGGGCGACGACGAGCGCCAGCAGGACGAGCGCGCCGGCGGCGCCGAGGTCGTGCGTCCGCGAGCGCACGAGCTTGCCGTCGCCCTCGAACGCGGCGGTGGCGACCTCGCGCAGCGGCTCCACGAACCAGAACGCCAGGCCAAGCGCGGCAAGAAACCCGAGCGTGACGGCGAGCACGGGCCACGCGGACCCCTTGGCGGTGATGGCGGTCATGGTTCCCGAGGGCTGACCGGCACGCGCTGGGCGGCGGATCAGACCCGCGCGCCGATGAGGCCCCGCTCGTGCAGGGCCTCCGCGAGCTGCACGGTGTTCAGCGCGGCGCCCTTGAGCAGGTTGTCGCCGACGACGAAGAAGTTCAGCGAGCACGGGTCGGCGAGGTCGCGGCGGATGCGCCCGACGGCGACCTCGTCACGGCCGGCGTAGGCCAGCGGCGTCGGGACGTCGTCGACGACGAGGTTCGGGAACGAGCGCAGCGCGTCGAGCGCGCCCTCGAGGTCGACCTCGAGGGCGAACGTCGCGCGCACGGCTACGCCGTGGCCGACCATGACCGGCACGCGCACGCACGTCGGCGAGACCGCGAGGTCGGGGATCGAGAGGATCTTGCGCGACTCGTCGCGCAGCTTGAGCTCCTCGTCCGTGTAGCCCTCCTCGCCCACCGTGCCAAGCAATGGCACGACGTTGAACGCGAGCGTCGCCGCGTGGACGGCGTGCTCGACCTTCGCGGCGGCCGTCGCGCCGTCGTCGCAGAGCTGCTGGACGTCCTCGGCGAGTGGCGCGACCTGCGCGGCCAGCTCGTCGATGCCCTTCTGCCCGGCGCCGCCCGCGGCCTGGTAGCTCGTCGCGACCATCGCGCGCAGGTTGAAGGCGTCGTGCAGCGCCTTCAGCGGGAGCATCGCAACCATCGTCGTGCAGTTGGGGTTGGCGACGATGCCGTGGTGGCGCTCGAGCGCTGCCGGGTTGACCTCCGAGACGACGAGCGGGGTCGCGGGGTCCCTGCGAAACGCGCTCGAGTTGTCGACGACGACCGCGCCCGCGTCGACGAAGCGGTGCGCCCATTCCCGCGAGCGCGTGGCGCCGGCCGAGAACAGCGCGACGTCGAAGCCCTGGATCGACTCGTCGTCGAGCGGGGCGACGGAAAGACCGCCGTCCAGCACGCGGCCGACCGAGCGCGCCGAGGCGAACGCAACCACCTCGGATGCGGGGAAGTCGCGCTCGCGCAGCAACCGCAGCATGACCGTGCCGACGGCGCCCGTGGCGCCGACGACCGCGACGCGCAAGCTGGCCGGGCTCATGCGAACTCCCCGAATGGCCGCTCGGGCCGGATCGTGTCGGGTCCCGACAGCTCGAACGCCGCATGCAGCGCGCGGACGGCCACGGGCACCTGGTCGCCGGCGATCACGCACGAGATCTTGATCGGCGACGTCGCGATCATCTCGATGTTCACGCCCTCGTCGCCGAGCACGGTGAAGACCTTCGCGGCGACCTCGGGATGCGACTTCATCCCGGCGCCGATGATCGAGACCTTGCCCATGAGCTCGTCGCCCGACGCCTCGATGCCGAGCTCGGACTCGAGCGGTGCCAGCGCCGTGCGGGCGGCGGCGAGCCGCGAGCGCGGGATCGTGAACGAGATGTCCGCGAGCTTGCCCCGGGAGACCGGCTCGTTCTGGATGATCATGTCGATGTTGACCTCGCCGTCGGCAAGCGCCGTCGCGATGCGGCCCGCGATCCCCGGGCTGTGCGGGACGTCCTTGAGCGTCACCCGAGCCTCCTCGGTGGAGTGGGTGACGGCGGTGATGAGCGGCTGCTCCATGAGCGGATCTACGGTAGCGAATCGGGCTGCGGTCGCCGGGGCGACCGCAGCCCGAGCGCGTCACAACGTGACCGCGAGCCTCCTGGCCACCGCGGACCGGCCGCGGCCGCTCGTCGTCGTGAGGATGTAGGTCCCGCGGGACACGGCGCGCGTCGTCCGCATGTGCAGCACGCGTCCGCGCACGGTCCCGCTGGCGACCGTGCGCCCGTTGCGGCTCAGGCGCGCCTGCGCCCCAGCCGTGCGCGTCGCGCGTGCGGCGAAGCGGCAGGACACCGTCCGCGTGCCGCTGCGCGTGCAGACGACCGTCCTGCCGTTGCGACCGCGCGGGCCGCGCGTACCCTTCGGACCCTTGGCGCCCTTCGGACCCGGGGCGCCCTGCGGACCCCTCGAGCCCTGCGCGCCCGGACTGCCCGGCGCGCCCGGAATACCCGCCGCGCCGGGAGCGCCCGCCGGGCCTGCGTCGCCCTGCGGCCCCGGCACGGGTGCGGGAGCCGCTGCCGTCGTGACGGTCAGCTCACCGCCGGTCACGGTGCCGCGCGAGTTCGTCGCGACGGCGCGGTAGTGGTAGGTCGTGTTTGGCAGCAGGCCGCCCGCCGCGACGCTGACCGTCTGCGTGCTGTTCCCGGCCACCGGGACGTCCGCGGTCTGCCAGGCGAGCTGGCCGCTCGCGAGCCCGTACGCGATCCGCACGACCGTCGACGCCCCGTGCGGCGTGACCTGCGCGCGGAACGTCGCGGTGCTCGAGGTCGTAGCGCCGGCGTTCGCGGGGAGCGTCGTGATCTCCGGCGCCGCCGTGCCGCCGCCGCCCTCGTCCACCGTCGTCGTGTGCCCGAAGACCTGCAGCTCGGCCACGTCCATGAACCACGGGTGGCCGTTGTTGCTCAGCGCCTGCAGCTGGACGTAGCGCGCACCCGGGATCGGGCCCGCCAGCGTCACGTCGCGCGCCGCCCCGAGGTCCGCGGGACCGAACGTCCCGGACGCGACCGTCGTGAACGCGCCCGGATCGCCGTCGTCGTCGCGAGCGACCTTCACGCGGTAGCCCGCGAGCTCCGCGCTCGCGTCGTCCCCGCAGCTCGGGCTCGGATCGATCGCGATCTGCTTGATGGTGATGTCGGCCGGCAGCGTCAGGACCATCTGCTTGGGTCCGCCGACGCCAGGCGGTGGGGCGTTGACGGCATCCGTGCTCCAGACCGTCGACGGGTCGTCGTCGAGCGCCTGGCCCGGCCCGCAGAACGGCGAGAAGTCAACGCCGTTGAAGCTGCGGACCAGGGCGCCGCCCGCGGCGGACGCCCAGTTGCGACGCACGACGAGGTCGCGGGTCACGCTGCCGGAGGCCGGGACGGTCACGCTGCCGGCGCCGTCCAGGCTGCCGGGAGGGGCCATCGCCACGATCCGCGGATACGCGCCGGCGGGCACGTGCTCGATCGCGTACGCGCCGGTCGCATCCGTTGTCGCCGACAGGTCGAGTCCGAGCCCTGTGGCGTGCCCGCTCACCGCGACCGGGAGGTCGTCGATCGGGTTGCCGGCGTCGTCGCGCACCGTGCCCTCGATCGTCCCCTCGCCGGCGGCCGGGCCGGGCGGCAGCGAGAAGTCCTCGACGACGCGCACGTCGCTCGACGAGTCGGCCGCGGCGAACCAGCCCATGCCGCGCGCCGCGAAGACCGCCCAGATCGTGCCGGCGTCCTGGCCGGCGGGCGCGTCGATCGCGTCGGCCTGCAGGATCGCGTTGCGCTGGTCGAGGAACGACGGCTCCGGCGGCGACAAGCGCAGCGCGTCGGTCACGAGCTGCTCGGCGCGCGCGATGCCCGCGACCCTGCCGTGCTCGGCGATGAGCGCCTCACGCAGCTGCCACAGCGTCTGCGCCCAGATCTCGCCGTCGGCGTGCACCTCGGGGAACCCGAGAACCTTGCCGAAGTCGCCGAACGTGTAGCCGCCCTCGCCCGCCGTCGGCGTACCGGGGCAGGCCGGGTTCCCGCCGCCGACCGGGCAGTCGATCGGCTGCGAGCGGAGGATGTCCTTGTCGCCCGTCTGGTAGCTGGCCAGGCGGACGTCCGCGACGCCGGGGGCGTCGGGCAGGTTGCCGTCGCGGTCGAGCTTGTCGAACGCGTACCAGTCGCTCCAGGCCTCGCCCATCGCGCCGGCGTGCGCCGTATTCAAGGCGCCGAAGCCCTCGGCGTCGGTCACGAGGCGGCTCGTGAAGCCGTGCGTGTACTCGTGGTAGATCGTCTCGGCGTCGTTTGACCCCGAGAGTGAGAAGAGCGGGCTCGGGCCGAACGGGCCGGGTGCCGCGCCCACGAGGAAGATCGACATGAGGCCCGGCTGCCCGTCGGGGAGGGGGATGAAGAACGCGTTGTCTGAGTAAAACGCGTCGGGCAGGCCGCCGGCCGTGTCGGCGCCGTCCATCGACTGCGCGTAGATCGGATCGTCGCCCTCGAAGGCGCCTTCCGAGGCGGTGAAGCCGATCGGCGGCGCGGCGAGGTGATCGTGGAAGGCGTTCGTCTGCCAGAAGAGCTGCACGGCGTCCTGCTCGCGGTTGGCCTGCCAGGAGAAGCGCGTGGCGGGGTCCCACGTGCACGTCGCCGCGTCGCCGGGACAGCGGCCCGCGCCAAGCGCGAAGCCCTGCAGCGGATAGACGAAGTCCGTGCCCGAGGACGGTCCGACGTCGCTGCCGGCCGCGGGCGTGATGTTGATCGCGCCCGACGGGCTGAACGGGACCACGTCGGTTGCGTCGGTGAAGGCGTACGCGTTGGGGCCGCGCAGCTTCGTCGGCGCGGCGGGCGTATCGAGGTACGGCGCGAGGTCCACGGTGGTCGCCGTTCCGCCGGCGGGAGCACCGGGCCACGCGGGATAGACGCTCGCGGCGTTCGCGAAGAGCACCCGGTTCGCGCGGCGCACGATCGCGCCGCTCGTCGCGTCGACGAGCACGTCGTCGAGCTGGCGCGGGCCGGCGGCGACCAGCGCGCGCCAGCCAAGCCGCGCCGTCGGGCCGATGTGGAAGATGACGGCCGAGACCCGCGCCGTCGAGGCGGCGGACGGCTTGCCCGAGGCCTGCGCGGCGAGCGTCGCCGCCCGATCGCGTGACACCACGGCGCGCGTGCCGGCGACGGCGAGGTCGGGATCCGGCGATCCGACGAGCTCGACGAGGCGACCGCGCGCGTCGAGCACCCCGCGAACGCCCGAGTCGATCGACGTCACGCCGCCGTGCGACTGCGTGAGCTGGACGCTCACGAGGCCGCCGCGCGAACGCCGCTGCGATCCGACCTCAAGGCCGGCGATGTCCGCCGCGCTCAGGCCATAGACCGCCGCGTGCTCGCGCAGGAACCCCAGCGCCACCTCGGCGGCGGTGTCGCCGCTTGGACCGGTGAGCGTGCCGTCAAGCCGTGCGACGACGCGCGGCCGCCCGGAGGCGCGGTCGACGGACAGCAGCGCGCCACGGCCGAGCTTCGCGCGCAGCTCGCGGCGTGCGGCGGTCGCCGCGGGTTTCGCCGCGGGCGCGGCAGCGCCGGCACGGCGGTCGAATCCGCTCTTGGCCACGCTCGCGGCGGATGCCGACGCAGCGCAGAGCGCTCCTGCGCAGAGCAGGAGCAGGGCGAACATCCAGGCAAGACGTGGAGCGGGCATGAGCGCCTTTCAGGGGTGGAGGTGCTGGGGACACGCACACCCGCCTGTCGCTCGGTCCGCCATTAACGGTTCACGAGGCCTCTGTGCGTTCTCGCACACATCCGGTGAACCCGATTACGCTCAGCTACCGACAGGTGGTACATGAGGTCATCCGTGATGGGCATCGAGCGCAGCGACGTGGACGTCTTGGCGGCGATCGCTCGCGGCGACCGCCAGGCGCTGCGCGTCCTGCACGACCGCCACGCGCCGTGGCTCGCGCTGCGGCTCGCGCGGCGCTACGCGGACCCCGGCGTCGTAGACGAGGCGCTGCAGGACACGTTCATGGCGGTCTGGCGCAGCGCCGGGCGCTACGACGGGCGCGGCGAGGTCGGCGCCTGGATCTGGGGCATCGCGATCCGCCGCCTCATCGATGCGCGGCGACGCCTGCCGCGCTCGGAGGTCCTCGTCGCCGAGGTCGACGACCGCCGCTGCATCGAGGACGACGTCGTCCTGGGCGTCGAGCACGGCGACCTCGGCGGCGCCCTGTCGCAGCTGTCGCCGGAGCTGCGCGCCGTCGTGCAGGCGACCGTGCTCGACGGCCTTACGAGCCGCGAGGCGGGACGGCTGCTCGGCATCCCGACGGGCACCGTGAAGACGCGGATGATGCGCGCCCGCGCGCAGCTGAGAGCGGCGATCGCATGACCTGGCATGTGGCACCCGAGCTGCTGGCACGCTACGCCGACGGCGACGTCGATCAGGTGCAGGCGTACTCGATCGAGGCCCACCTCCCCGCGTGCGAGCAGTGCCGTGAGGACATCGCGGCGCTCGTCGGCGACGCGCTCGTAGACCGCTCCTGGGAGGGCATCGTGGCCGAGCTCGACGCTCCGCGCCCGGGCCCGGCCCAGGCCGCGCTCACGCGCCTCAAGGTGCCCGACCACGTCGTACGGCTGCTCGGCGCGACGCCCGCGCTGCGGCTCTCATGGCTGCTGGCGTGCGCCCTCGTGCTCGGCTTCGCCGTTTGGGCGGCGGGCCAGCGCGAGCACGGGGAGTACTGGTTCCTCGTGCTGGCGCCGCTGCTGCCGCTCGCGGGCGTCGCCGTCGCCTACGGACCGGAGGTCGACCCGACCTACGAGATCGGCCTCGCCGCCCCGATGCGCAGCTTCAGCCTCCTGCTTATCCGCGCCGTCGCGGTGCTCGCGACGACGAGCGTGATGGCGACGGTCGCCGGCCTCGTGCTCGACGGCCCGCATTGGAGCGCCGCCGCGTGGCTCGCGCCGTCGCTGGGCTTGACGCTCGCGAGCCTCGCGTGCTCGACGCGCGTTTCGCCGGCTGTCGCGTGCTCAGGGCTCGCGGTGCTGTGGATGGCCGGCACCGGCGCCGGCTGGCGCTGGGCGCAGGAGCCACTCGAGCTCTTCGGCGCCGGTGGGCAGATCTGCTTCGCCGCGCTCGCGGTCCTCGCCGCGCTCGCCCTCGCCCGCAACGCCGACGGCTTCGAACGCCGAGGAGGCATGGCATGACCGACATGACGATCGAGACCTCGGAGCTCTGCAAGCGCTACGGCGCGACGGACGTCGTCGCGGACCTCAGCCTCTGCATCCGGCCCGGCGTCACGGGGCTGCTCGGGCCCAACGGCGCCGGCAAGACGACGCTCATGCGGATGCTCGCGACCGTGCTTGCGCCGACCGACGGCTGCATGCGCCTGCTCGGCCTCAATCCCCACGACGCCGGCGAGCGTACCGCGCTGCGCCGGCACCTCGGCTACATGCCGCAGGAGCCGGGCTTTCATCGCCAGTTCACGGCCTTTGAGTTCGTCGACTACGTCGCGATCCTCAAAGAGATGACCGACGCGCGAGCGCGCCATCGCGAGGTGCGCCGCGTGCTTGAGCGGGTGGGGCTCGGCGACGTCGCCGGCCGCAGGATCCGGAAGCTGTCGGGTGGGATGCGCCGGCGCGTCGCGCTCGCGCAGGCGCTGCTGGGCGACCCGCAGCTGCTCCTGCTCGACGAGCCGAGCTCCGCGCTGGATCCGGAGCAGCGGATGCGCTTCCGCGAGCTCGCATCCGAGCTCGGCGACGGCGGACGCATCGTGCTCGTCGCCACCCATCAGACCGACGACGTTGCCGCGCTGTGCGAGCGCGTGATCGTGCTGCACGACGGCCGCGCGGCGTTCGACGGCACGCCCGCGCAGCTCGGCGCGCTCGCGAACGGCCGTGTGTGGACGGCCGACGAGCGCGACGATCGCGCGGAGCTCTCGTGGCGCACGGCCGTGGGGGTGCATCGCCACATCGGCGACCCGCCGCCCGCGGCACAGCTCGTCGAGCCGACGATCGAGGACGGCTACCTGCTGCTCGCGGGCGACGCGGCCGTGGCCGGAGGCTCGGGGTCGTGAGCGCGGCGTCCGTCACGCCCGCGCCGGGGGATGGCGCACGAGCAACGCGCCCGCGCTCGGCGCTGCTCGCGCTCACCCGCGCCGAAGGTCTGCGCCTGCTACGCCACCCGCTCTTTCTCATCGGCATGGCCATCTCGATCGTGATCCTCGCCCAAGCGACCACGAACTCACCGAACGAAGGCGGCGCGTTTCAGCAGGAGATCGTCGACTTCCTCGCCGGCGACTGCTTTCTGTTCATCGGCGCTGCCATCTGGACCTTCCTCGCGACGTTCCTGGCCATAAGCCGCGAGCGCCGTGACAGCGCACAGGACTTCTACGACGTCGAGCCCGTGACGCCGCGCACGCGGACGGCGGCCGCGCTGCTGTCCGTCGGCTACGCGGGCGTCGCCGCCGCGGCGCTCGTGGGGATCGCGACGCTCGTGCTGCTCGGTCCCGACGGCGGGCACGACGTGCTCGGCACGTTCGTTGCGGTCACCCCCCGCGAGCTCGCGCAGGGTCCGCTGTTCGTCGTGCTCGCCGGTGTGCTCGGCGTGCTGCTCGGCAGCTGGACGCGGCACGTCTGGATCGCCGTGCCTGCGGCGATAGCGATGTTCTTCCCGCCGGCTGGCCTCGTCGAGTGGATCGTCTTCGAGCAGCAACGGCCGCGGGGCGCCGTCTTCTCGCTCCAGGACGACATCTCGGAGGGATGGCGCCTGCTGACGATGGCCGGGCTGATCGTGCTCGCCGCGGCGATCGCGATGCTGCGCAACGACCAGCGGCTGCGTGTCGTGCTCCTCGCCTGCGCGGGGCTCGGCGCGACGGCCGCGGTCGCGATCGCCGGACCGACGAACGACGGGGTCACCGCGGGCTGCACGCCGCCCGTGGTGCAGCCCGGCGGGTCGCCGAGCATCGCGCCCGCCCGCGTCACGACAGGCAACTTCGACTTCGAGCGTGGCGACCTCGATGGCTGGCGCATCCGGACGCAGGGCGGCGGGTCGTGGCGGGTGTACACCGACGGCAGGACGCCGCCCGACCCCGCCGACAGCGATCTCAACGTGCCGTTTCATGTCGTCGATCCGCCGCAAGGGCACTTCGCGATCGTGACCGACACGTGCTCGGCGGGAACGCGGGTCCTCTATCGCGACGTGAAGCTCGAGGATCGCCGGGCGCTGCGCTTCACGCTCTTCTACCGGAGCTCCATTGCGCTGTCCTCGTCGCAAACGCTCGACTACTCCTCGCCGTCTGAGAACGTCCAGTTTCGCGTCGATGTCGTGAAGCCGGATGCGCCGGTCGACTCGCTGGCGCCACGCCACATCCTCGACACGGTCGTCCGCACGACGGCGGGCGACCCGCTCGAGCTCGGTCCGCGGTCAGTCGTCTTCGACCTGTCGCCGTGGGCGGGGCAGACGGTCCGCTTGCGCTTCGCTCAGGTCGACAACAACGGCCCGCTGCGCGTCGTGATCGACGACGTGAGGCTCGAACGCGCCCGTTCGTGAGCGCTGGCGTCACAGCGGTCGCGGCCCTGGCGCGGGTCGAGGGTGCTCGCTTGTTGCGCCATCCGATCTTCCTGGTCGGCATGGCCACGACGACCGCGGCGATCGTGCTCGGGAGCGGCGAGCTCGTGCGCAGGGGCGTCTCGCTGGGCGCCTCCGACAGGACGGAGGTCTTCAACTTCCTCGCGGGCGACTGCGTCGTCATGCTCGGCGCCGCCTTCTGGACGTTCCTCGCGACGTTCCTCGCTGCCAGCCGCGGACGCCGGGACGCCGCGGAGGATTTCTACGTCCCCGTTCGCCGTGCCCGACCCGCCGCAGGGACGCTTCGCAGCCGTCACGGACATGTGCACGGCCGGATCGAGATTGCTCTACCGCGATCTCGAGCTCGACGGCCCTCGTGTGCTGCGATTCACCATCGTCTACCGCAGCGCTGCCCCGAGCTTCGCCGCGTCGCCGACCCTGAACCATCTCCCGCCCTATCGCAACCACCAGCTCCGGGTGGATGTCATGGACCCGGACTCACCGGTCCTCTCCGTCGCGGGCGGACACGTCCTCTCCACGGTCTTCCGGACGGAGCGGGGCGACTCGCCCCGGCTCACGCAGACGATCGGCTTCGACCTGTCGCGATGGGCCGGCCAGACGGTTCGCCTCCGCTTCGCGGAGGTCGACAACGACGCGCCGCTGCGCGTGGTCGTCGACGACGTCCGCCTCGAACCGCACGGCTGATCAGGGTGTGAAACCCAACACCTTGGGGTCCTGGTGGCAAACCGCGGCCCGGCCGATCATGCGTGGCACACCGCGTCCCCACCCCAAGCCCGCCGCCGCGATCCTCCTCCTCGCGGCGCTGCTCGCTGGATGCGCCGGAGAGACCCATGACGCGCCGCGGGTGGCTTATCCCCAGCCGCCCGCGGCGCCGGTCTCGCGGGACGTGGTCTCGCCGGTCGCCTACGCCGGCGGCGAGCACCAGCGCTGGCGCACGGACTGATCAGCGATCGGGCGAGCTTCGGCTTCGGCCCGGCGCCAGGCCACCGCCGCCGCCAACCACGCGACCTGGTCGACGCCGAAGTCGCTCGAGCCCGGCACCTACACGTACTTCTGCCGCGTGCACCCGTTCATGCGCGGGGCGTTCCGCGTCAAGCGCTGATCAGCGCGAGACGCGCAGCGTGACCTGCGAGCGATCGCCCACCGCGACCGCGAGCTTCGCACGCCGCTTGGCGCCCGCGGCCAGCGCGCGCCGGCCGGCGGTGGTCGTGCGCAGCCGCGCCCAGATGCGCGCGGCGTTGATCTCCCCGCGAAGCTTCGTGCTCGTGCGGCGCCAGCGGGCGCTGTAGGCGTTGCGGGAGGTCGCGTCGCGGCGCGCGAGGCAGGCGAGCGCGGACTGGACCTTCGCCGTGCCGACCTGCCGGAGGCTGCGGGTGACGCCGCCACAGCCCAGGGCAGCAGCGTCCTTCTCCGCCTGGTGCGCGGCCGTCACCCGGTCGACGATCGCGCCGAGGGTGGAGACGTACGCCCCGCGCGCGGCAGCGGAGATCGTCCCGTGGACGAACTTCGTCGATGCGTCCGCGGGATCGCCGGCCGCGAGGACGAGGGTCTGGGTCGTGGGCCGGGCGGCCTTGAAGCGCTCGGCGTGCGCCGTCGACACGTACACGTCGTCGGCCTCGTTGATGAGCAGCACATCGGCGCGAATGGAGCGCGCGAGCGACACGGGCGTCCAGGGCGCGAGCGCGTCCGCCGTCGTCCCGAAGAACCGCGACATCTGAAACCCGATCAGTCGCACCTGGGGGTTGTCGCTCTTCGCGGCGTCGGCCTCGTAGAGCGCGAGGTCGGTCGGCGCACCGAGGCCGATGACGCAGTCGATCGCGGTCAAGCGGGCCGCGGCGACGAGCGCGAGGTGCCCGCCGGCGGACTCGCCGTAGATGCAGACCGGGCCGCTGCCACTGTCCCGGCTGACCTCCTCGCCCGCGGCGTTGAGGACGTCGCCGAGGCCGGCCGTGCCCTCCTCGTAGTCGATCGAGACGACGCGCCAGCCGCGCGCCAGGAAGACATCGCCGGGATGCTCGAAGAGGATGCGCTGGGCGTTCGTGTCGTGGCCCGCCCAGCCGCCGGCATGGACCATGACGACGGTGCCCTTGACGTCGCCGTCGGCGGGGTCGCGCGTCATCGGGTCGCCGACGGGCGCGACGGCGGGCGGCGGCGGGGGCGGGCTGAGCAGCCCGCCGAGCGACCGCTGCGCGTGTGCCTCGGCGGCCGGCAGGCAGAGCGCTGCCAGGAGCACCGCGAGGAGCGCTGCGAAGCGTGAGCGACGTGTCGCCATAGTGGACCTATCGGCCGGCGCGAGGCAATACTGAACGCCCGCGTATCGACGGCGCCCCGCAAGGCGATCGCGGCGGTCGGTCGGCGACGCCGCGGCGCGACGTGGCGCCGCCGCGCTCGGCGGCCACCCGCGGGCTACGCTGAGACGCACCGTGAACGTTCCCGCACGACCCCTTGACGACCCCGCCGGCGAGCCGCTTGCGCAGGCCGCTGTCTGGAGCGAGCGCTTGGCGGAGGAGGTCGAGGCGCGGGTCGCCGCGAGCGGGTCCGCGGGGCCGATCGTCTGCGCGTCGGGCATCTCCCCGTCGGGGTCGATCCACATGGGCAACCTGCGCGAGGTCTTCACGACGCACCTCGTCGCCGAGGCGCTGCGCGCCCGGGGCCATGACGTCGTGCACCTGCACTCCTGGGACGACTACGACCGCCTCCGCAAGGTGCCCGCCGGCGTGAACCGTGCGTTCGAGCGGTTCATCGGCATGCCGCTCGCCCGCGTGCCGGATCCGTGGGATGCCGACGCGGGCTCCTACGCGGAGCACTGGATGGACGAGTTCACCGGCTCACTGCGCGAGCTGGGCATCGGGATGTTCGAGGTCCGCCAGTCCGAGCGCTACCCGGCGGGCACATACAACGCCCTCGTCCGGCGCGCGATGGACGCGCGCGAGCTGATCTTCGACACCCTGGCCGCCCAGCAGACCTCGGGCCGCCACGACACGCCGGCCGAGGATCGCCGGCGCGCGTACTACCCCTTCAAGCCGTTCTGCGAGACCTGCGGGCGCGACGACACGCAGGTCACGGGGTGGGACGGCGAGGTCGCAAGCTACCGCTGCCGCCACGGGCACGAGGGCACGATGTCGCTCGCCGACGGCGAGCCGATCAGCGGCAAGCTCGTCTGGAAGGTCGACTGGCCGATGCGCTGGGCGTTCGAGGGCGTCGCCTTCGAACCCGCCGGCGAGGACCACCACGCGCCGACGGGCAGCTACACGGTCGGCAGCACGCTCGTGCGCGAGGTCTTCGGCGCACAGGCGCCGAACTCGGCGGTCTACTCGTTCGTCTCGCTCGCCGGCCTCGGCGGCAAGCTGTCGGGCTCCGCAGGCGGCGCGCCGACCCCCGAGACGGCGCTGAGCGTGCTCGAGCCGGCGATCGTGCGCTGGCTCTACATCCGGCGGCTGCCATCGCAGGGCTTCGCCATCGACCTGTCGGCGAAGGGCGTGCAGAAGCTCTACGACGAGTGGGACCGCTTCGTCGCGGGCGCCACCGCGCCAGACGCGACGGCGGCGGACGCGGCCATGTACCGGGCCGCCGTGCGCACCTCGGCGGGCGACGTCGCGGCCACCGCGCGCCGCGTCTCGTTCCGGCTGCTCGCGGCCGCGGCCGACCTCACGCAGGGCAACCGCGAGCAGATCGCCCGGATCGTCGCCCAGCACCTCGACGGGACGGCGCCCCCGGCCGGCGACCTGCTCGCCGAACTCGAGCCACGCTTGTCGTGCGCGATCGCCTACGTCGAGCTGCTGGCGCCCGAGCAGCGCACGACGGTACGCGAGGCCTTCGACGACGAGACCTGGGAGCGACTCGACGACGCCACGCGAGCGGGCGTGAGCGCGCTGGCGGCCGAGATGGGCGACGGATGGACGCTCGACGGCCTGACGGCGCTCGTCTACGCGATCCCAAAGGTCATGCTCGGCCTGCCGCGCGACGCGTCGCCGAACCCCGAGCTCAAGGTCGCCCAGCGCACGTTCTTCAAGGCGCTCTACCAGCTCTTGGTCGCGTCGGACACCGGCCCCCGGCTTCCCACGCTCATGCTCTCGCTCGGCCCCGAGCGCACGCGCGAGCTGCTCGTCGGAGCGGCGTCGTGAGCGTCGCTCGGCCAGCGGGCGCCACGCGGGCGTCGCGCGCCGGCTGGTCGGTCGTCGACGGCGAGGCGCGCCTGCGGGAGCTCGTCGGCACGCCGATCGCGCGCGTCGCCGAGAAGGCGCGCCCGGTGCTGAGCGAGATCGACCGGGTGTGGCTCGCGGCCTCGCCGATGTGCCTCGTCGCGACGGCGGACGCCGCGGGCAACTGCGACGTAAGCCCGCGCGGCGACCCCGCGGGCTGCGTCGCGCACGTCCTCGACGAGCGCACGCTCGCGATCCCCGATCGTCCCGGCAACCGCCGCGTCGACGGCTTTCGCAACGTGCTCGAAAACCCGCACGCCGGACTCGTCTTCCTCGTGCCCGGTCGCACCGACACGCTGCGCGTCAACGGCGCGGCACAGATCCTCGACGACGCGCCGTTCTTCGACGACATGCAGGTCGCCGGCCACCGGCCCAAGCTCGCGCTCGTCGTCGACGTGCACGAGGTCTTCTACCACTGCTCGAAGGCGTTCATGCGCTCCAAGCTGTGGGATGCGAGCACCTGGGACGCCGGCGGTCTGCCGTCGCGCGCGCAGATCGTCAAGGCGCTCGAGAGCATCGACGAGACGCTCGAGCAGCTCGAGCGCTACTACGGCCCCGGCTACGCCGACAAGCTCTACCGCGAGTAGCCGAGGTGCCCGCGTGTCGCCCGTGACGGGCGGCGACGGTCGCCGCTAGTCCGGCTGCAGACCGGCCAGCAATGCCGCGAACGTCGCGCTCGGGCGCATGACCGCCGCGACGCAGGCCGGGTCGGGCCGGTAGTAGCCGCCGAGGTCGACCGGCTTGCCGCTGCCGAGGTGGTTCTCCTCGGCGATCTTGTCCTGGGCCGCGCTCAGCTCGTCGGCTAGGGCCGCGAAGAGCTCGGCGAGCGCGGGGTCCTCGGTCTGCGCCGCGAGCTCCTGCGCCCAGTACAGCGCGAGGTAGAAGTGGCTGTCGCGGTTGTCGAGCTCGCCGACCTTGCGGCCGGGCGAGCGGCCGTTCTCGAGTACGAGGCCGGTCGCCCGGTCGAGCGTCTGCCCGAGGATCTTCGCCTTCGCGTTCTGCGTCTTCTCCGCGAGCATCTCCAGCGACACCGCGAGCGCGAGGAACTCCCCGAGCGAGTCCCAGCGCAGGTGGTTCTCTGAGAGCAGCTGCTGGACGTGCTTGGGGGCCGAGCCGCCGGCCCCGGTCTCGAACAGGCCGCCGCCGTTCATCAGCGGCACGATCGAGAGCATCTTCGCGCTCGTCCCGAGCTCCATGATCGGGAAGAGGTCGGTGAGGTAGTCGCGCAGGACGTTGCCGGTGACCGAGATCGTGTCCTCGCCGGCGCGGGCGCGCCGCAGCGTGAACTGCGTCGCCTCGGCCACGGCCATGACCTCGATCTGCAGGCCGTCGGTGTCGAGCTCCTCGAGCGCCGGGCGGACCTTCTTGAGGACCTCCGCGTCGTGCGGTCGCGTCTCGTCGAGCCAGAAGACCGCGGGCGCGCCGGTGGCTCGGGCACGTGCCACGGCGAGCGCGACCCAGTTCGCGATCGCCGCGTCCTTGGTCTGGCACATCCGCCAGATGTCGCCCGCGTCGACGTCGTGCTCGAGCAGCGTCGTGCCGGCAGGGTCTACGACGCGGACCGTGCCGGCGCACGCGATCTCGAACGTCTTGTCGTGCGAGCCGTACTCCTCGGCCTTTTGCGCCATGAGTCCGACGTTCGGCGTCGTGCCCATCGTCGCGGGATCGAACGCGCCGTGCTCGCGGCAGTGGTCGATCGCCTGCGCGTAGAGCGCGGCGTACGACGAGTCGGGGATGACGTACTTGGCGTCCTGGAGCTCCCCGGCCGCGTTCCACATCTGCCCCGAGGAGCGGATGGCCGCGGGCATCGAAGCGTCGACGATGACGTCCGACGGCGCGTGCAGGTTCGTGATGCCCTTGTCGGAGTCGACCATCGCGATCGACGGCCCGGCCGCGAGCGCCGCGTCGACCGCCTCGCGTGCCTCCGGGTGCGCGGCCAGGAGGCTGCCGAGGCCGTCGTTCGGGTTGGCGTCGAGGCCGTCGAAGACGTCGCCGACGACCGCGCGGACGGCGTGGCCGAAGATGATCGGGTCGGAGACCTTCATCATCGTCGCCTTCAGGTGAACGGAGAAGAGCACGCCCTCGGCCTTGGCGTCGGCGACCTGCCGGGCGAGGAACTCGTCGAGTGCTTCGCGGCGCATGACGGCCGCGTCGAGCACCTCGCCCTCGAGCACGGGCGTGCCCTGCTTGAGGACGGTGACCGTGCCGTCTTGGGCCTCGTGCTCGATCCGCACGTCGCCCGCGGCCGCGGCGGTGATCGAGCGCTCTGTGGAGCGGAAGTCGCCGGTGGACATCGTGGAGACGTGCGACCTCGAGTCCGGCGACCACGCGCCCATGCGATGCGGGTGCTTGCGTACGTAGGCCTTCACCGACGCCGGCGCACGGCGGTCGGAGTTGCCCTCGCGCAGGACCGGGTTGACGGCCGAGCCCTTGACCGCGTCGTACTTCGCCCGCGCCGGATCGGCCGGGTCGTCGGGGTAGTCGGGGATCGCGTAGCCCTGCGCTTGCAGCTCGGCGATCGCCGCCTTGATCTGCGGCAACGAGGCGCTGACGTTCGGCAGCTTGATGATGTTCGCCTCGGGGGTCGTGGCGAGCTCGCCGAGCTCGGCGAGCGCATCGGGGACCCGCTGCTCGGGTTCGAGGTGCTCGGGAAACCGGGCGAGGATGCGGCCGGCGAGCGAGATGTCGCGCAGCTCGATCTCCACGCCCGCGGCGGCGGCGTATGCCTGGACGATCGGCAGCAGGGAGGCGGTGGCGAGCGCGGGAGCCTCGTCGGTGTGCGTGTAGATGATCTTCATGGGCGGGTCGGAACGTTAGCCAGCGTTCGCGGCGCCACCCGGCCGAGCGGTCCGCGGATGTCGAGTAGTGAGCGATATCCGCTCACAATTCGACACGCATGACTGGTCAGCGCCAGATGCGGCGGCGCTGGGTCTCGAGCGGTGCGACGCTCGAGGCCTGCACGGCCAGATCGCGGGCGCGGGGGTCGGTGCCGTGGCAGTAGACGAGCTCGCCCTTGCCCAGCCACCGCTTCCACGCGGTGTGAAAGGCCTCCGCGCGCTCCTTGCGTCGCGCGAGGTCGGCGGGCACGCGCGTGCCACGCGGTCGTGCGGCCGAGCAACGGCACGGGCGACGTGACGACCCTGCGCGAGACGACGTAGCGCGGCAGTCCGCCGCCGCCGAAGAGCTCGTCGAGCGCCGCGCTGACGTTGCGGCTGATCTCGACCTCGGCGTCCGGCAGGCTCACGCGCACCCAGCCCTCGGGGCGCACCGTGAAGCCCATCGTCGATGCGACCTGCGCCGGCAGCTCGCCGAGCGCGACGTACGCGTCGCAGACCGCGCCCGCCGCCCACTCGAGCGGAAGCTGCGACGGGTGGGCGCGCCGCGGCGTCAGCCAGCGCCAGCGCGCGGGCCGGACCGTGGCCAGCGCCGACGGCGCCGGACCGCCGGCCTGCGCGGCACGGCGCGGGTTGCGCACGACGAGCACGTCGAGATCGATGCCGCGGTAGGGCACGCCGACGTTCCACCGCGCCCGCGCGGCGTCGCGGTCCGCCGCGCGCTCCTGCTGCTCGATGTTGATGGCGACGAAGCGATCGGCGCCCGGCGGCCCGTACGGCGACAGCTCGGGGTGCACGTGCGACGGCCCGGTCTCGATCGTCCCGTCCTCGCACGGCGCGTGCAGGTGCGCGTGACGGCGGACGAACCGCCCGTAGTCCGCGTGGCCGCGACCAAGCGACGGCGCGACGCAGACGACGTCCCAGTTGTTGGCGAGCTTCGACGGGTCGGCCGGGTCCAGGCGCAGCGACCGCCCGCGCATCTGGCGCACGGAGACGTCGGCGGCGACCGCCGTCATGTCGACGAGGACGTTCACCGGCGGGCAGTCCCAACCCTCGCCGAGCAGCCCGCGCGTCCCGACGAGCACGAGCGTCTCACCAGCGGCGAGCAACCGGGTCGCCCACGCGGTCCAGACCTGCGAGTCGAAGGCCGCGTCGGGGTGGCGCAGGACGACCAGGCCGTCCTCGGCATCGCGTCGCAGGCCGTCGGCGAAGCCAGGCCACGCCGCGGCGAGGCCTTCGGCGGCGGTGTCAGCCGACGGCGAGCCCTCCCCGGCGGTGCCGGCCGAGCCCGAGCCCTCGCCGGCGGCGCCCGCGGAGGCCGAGCCCTCGCCGCCAGCTCCCTCGGGACCCTTCGCGGCCGCGGCCCGGAAGCCCTCCGCCGCGAGCGCGCAGAACCGCTCGACCCACCAGTCCGCGTCCACCGGCAGGACGGCGAACGTCTCGCCCGTGACCAGGGCCGGGCGCGCGCCGATGAGCCGCTCGTCCGCGCCGGCCGACGCGAGCAGGCCTCGGCCGCCGCCGGTCAGCACGAGCGGCGAGTCCGCGGCCTGGCGCGGCGGGCGCTCGGAGTCGCACATGACGACCGCGCGCAGCGCCGGGCCGCGCGCGTCGTACTCACAAGCGAGCACGTCGCACATCGCCAGCGGCTTGGAGGCCGAGCTCAGCAGCACGCGATCGACCTCGCCGCCGACCCGGCGGATGCCCTGGCGCGTCACCGCGAAGCCGAGGTCGCCGAGCGCGACCTGCAACGCGTCGAGACGGCGCCCCGCCTCCGCGCTCGGCTCGGCGCGCAGGCAGCGCAGCGCGTAGTCCTCGAGCAGCACGACCCAGTCGTCGACCGTCAGCGCCGCCCGGTGCTGCTCGCCGCGCGGAGCGTCCACCGGCGCCGCGATCGAGCGCGCGTGCATCCAGCGCAGGCCGGCGTCGGCCAGGCGCGGCTGGCGGCGCGCGAGCTCGGTCCAGGAGAGCGTGCCTCCGCCGGCCGACAGCCGCTCCGACAGCCGCGACGACAGCCACGCGTCCAGGCCGAGGTGCTCCTCACCCACCGGCAACCGAGCGAGCTCCTCGAGCGCGAGCTCGAAGCGCGCGTGGCGGTCGGCGAGCCACTCGTGCTCGGAGTGCAACGGCTCGCAGAGCTGGACGAGCTCCTGGTAGGGCGCGAGGTAGCCCTCCCGCACGACGGCCGGCGTCGGCACCGAGAAGTCCTCGCTGTCGAGCAGCTCGGCGTAGAGCGCCGCCTGCTCGGCCGTGACGTCGCGCGGGTTCGTGGCCGTCAGCCCCAGGACGTGCTCGGGCTCGAGGAGATCGAGCACCGCCTTCAGCAGCGCGCCCCACAGCGACAGCAAGTGATGACACTCGTCGAGCACGACGACCCGCACGCCGGCGTCTCGCAGGGCGGCGATCCGGGCCCGCGCCGCCGACGAGAGCAGCTGGTCGGCCGGCAGGTCGGGCAGCTTGCCCGCCGCCACGCGGCGCTTCATCGCCGCGACGAGCCGCCCGACGTCGCGCTCGCGGCGCTCGGACGCCTGCCCGTCCCACGCGGCGACCTCCGCCACGACCTCCGCCACGGGCTGCCCGGTTACGGTGGCGCGCTCCGCCGCCCACGCGCGCTCGGCGGCCTCGCGGAGCATGCCCTCGGGGTCGGACGTGCGGCACAGCGACTGGTAGGTCAGCGCGTGCAGGTCGGCGCTGACCGGCCCGAAGAGCGCCTGCTTCTCGCCCCACTGGCGCTGGATCGTGCGACTCGGGCAGAGCACGAGCGCCGGCACGCCGAGCCGCCGGACGATCTCCAACCCGACGACGGTCTTGCCCGATCCCGGCGGCGCGACGAGCAGCGTCTGGTGGCGCCCGGCTGCCCGGTCGGCCTCGAACGCGTCGAGGCACTGCGCTTGATAGCCCCGCCAGCGCCCCGTGAAGGACCAGCCGGAGAAGGCCACGCAGCTACCGCAGGAACGCGGCGTGCAGCGCGCGGACGGCGTCCTGCACGCGGTCGAGCTCGATGACGCAGGAGATCTTGATCGGCGACGTCGAGATCATCTGGATGTTCACGCGCTCCTCGCCAAGCGTCCGGAACACCTGCGCGGCCACGCCGGACTGGGTCTTCATCCCCTCGCCGATGACCGAGACCTTGCCGACGGACTCGTCGGTGCTGATCTCGATGTCGAGCTCCGCGGCGAGCGCGCTCAGCGAGTCGAGCGCGTGGCGCAGGTCCGCGCGCGGGACGGTGAACGACATGTCGGCGCCCGCACCGGCGACGACGGGCTCGTTCTGGATGATCATGTCGATGTTGACGTTGGCGTCCGCGAGCGCCGTCGCGATCCGGCCCGCCATGCCCGGCGCGTTCGGGACGTGCTCGAGCGTCACGCGCGCCTCGTCCGTCGAATGCGTGACCGCGGTGATCGGAGGGCGGTCGACGGTGCCGTCCGCCTCGCCGACGACGATCGTCCCCGACTCGGAGGAGAAGCTCGACCGGCAGTGGATCTGCACGCCGTGGTTGCGGGCGTACTCGACGGAGCGCAACTGCAGCACGCCGGCCCCGCTCGCCGACATCTCGAGCATCTCCTCGAACGAGACGACCGGCAGCTTGCGCGCGTCGGGTACGACCCGCGGGTCGGCGCTGAACACGCCCGCGACGTCCGTGTAGATCTCACAGACGTCGGCGCCGATCGCGGCCGCGAGCGCCACAGCGGTCGTGTCGGAGCCGCCGCGGCCGAGCGTCGTGACGTCCTTCGCCGTCGACACGCCCTGGAAGCCCGCGACGAGCACGATCGCGTCGTCGTCGAGGGCGTCACTGATCCTTTGGGCGCGCACGTCTAGGATGCGCGCCTTCGTGTGCGACGTGTCTGTCACGATCCCCGCCTGTGACCCGGTCAGGGAGATCGCTCGATGTCCGAGGTCGTTGATCGCCATCGCGCACAGCGCGCACGACTGGCGCTCGCCCGTCGACAGGAGCATGTCCATCTCGCGCGGGTCGGGCTGGGGCGAGATCTCGAACGCGTCGGCGATCAGCGCGTCCGTCGTCTTGCCGCGCGCGCTCAGCACCGCGACCACGCGGTTGCCCTCCTCGCGCTTGGCGACGATCCGCTCCGCCGCGCGCTTGATGCGCTCGGCGTCCGCGACGGACGTCCCGCCGAACTTCATGACCACTGTTCCCGCCATTTCGGGGTCGGAGGGTAGCCGGTCGTGGAGCTGAGACGGCTCGCAATCCTCGCGGTGATCGTGGTGGTGATCCTCGGCGGCGGGATCTGGCTGCTGTTCGGGCGCGGCGGCGACGACGCCCCGACGCTCGAGGCCGGGTCGCGCTTCGGCGAGGACAGCGCCAGCGGGTCGGGCGGGACGCTCATCGACACCCTCGCCCCGATCCTCGCCGCGCGCGTGCGCACCGGCACCAGCGGCGGTTCCGATCCGGCGCCGCCGACGGCCGACGAGATCGCGCGCGCGCCCCAGGACGCCGTCGCCGGCCTCTTCCTCGTCGGCTTCAAGGGCACGAACGACGAGGCGTCGTTCTTTGGGCGCCTCAAGTCGCTTCCCTATGGCGGCATCCTCCTGACCCGGACGAACTACAGCGGGCAGCCCGCGCAGCTCTCGGCCCTGACGCTCGCGCTGCACAGGACCGCACGCGAGGCGGGCCACCCGGCGCCGCTCATCGCGGCGGGGCAGGAAGGCGGCGAGTTCAGCGCGTTTCGCAACCTCGCTCCGCCGGCGCAGGTCGACGTCGGCAACGCCCGCAAGGGGACCCGCGAAGCCGCGCTCGGCGCGGGGCGCCAGCTGCGCGCGCTCGGGGTCGGCATGACGCTCGCTCCAAACGCGGACATCGCCGTCGCCGGCGGTCCCGGCCAGGGACGCGCGTTCTCCGACCAGGTCGAGCGCGTCGTCAGCGCGGTCAAGGCGTCGGTCGCGGCGTACCGGCAGTCGAAGGTCGTCGCCGCGCCGGGGCCGTTCCCCGGCGACGGCGCGGCGTCGCAGGACCCCGCCGACGGGCCCGCGCCGGTCGGCCTCGGCCTCGACGCGCTGCGCGCCTCGGACATGAAGCCGTTCGAGGCGATCGCAACCGGCGAGCGCGCCGTGCCGGCCATCCAGATGACCAATGCGATCTATGCCGCGTTCGACGGCGTCACGCCGGCGACGCTGCTGCCCGAAGCCGTCGACGAGCTGCGCGACCGGCTGGACTTCGAGGGCGCGATCGTGTCGGCGGACCTCGTGGCGACGACGGCGACGACCGGCGGCAGCGTCGGCGCGGCCGCGATCGAGGCGCTGAAGGCGGGGGTCGACCTGCTCGTCGTGCCCGGCGGGCGCGCGCAGCAGGACGAGGCCTACCGGGCGGTCGTCGCCGCCGTGCGCAGCCGCACGATCGAGCCTTCGCGCGTCGCCGACGCGCTCGGCCACATCGCCGACCTGCGCGCGCTGACGAAGGACTCGCGCGACCCGATCCGGCCGGGCGAGTGATGCCACGCGCTCGCGATCGCCTCGAGCCGGTGCGCGCGCAGATCGGCGACCCGCTGCCGGACGGGCTCGCGCAGCTGACCGACGACGAGCTCGCGGACCTCGCGACCGCGCTCGCCGAGGCGCACCGCGAGCAGTCGCGGGCGCTGGACGGCGCGATCGACCACACGCTGCGCTACCTGCCGTGGCCGATCTCGGGCCTCGTCAAGAAGGTGCTCGTCGGATGAACCTCGAGAGCCATGCCGAGGTCATGAAGCTCGCGCGGCTGCTCGGCACGACGCCCGAGCGCCTGGCCTACCTTGGCCGCCTCGACCCGGCCGACACGCGCGCGCTGCGCGAGCGCGCCAACGACGTCTTCCACTCCGACGACCGCCGCCTCGGCCGCGTCGCGCTCGCGAGCCGCATCCCACCCGTCCCCGTGACGGCATGGCTCGCCCAGCACCTCTTCGGGCCGCTGCTGTGCGCGCGCGTCGCGGGCCTGCTCGACACCCGCCACGCCGTGAAGCTCGCCAAGCGCATGCCGCCCGCGTTCCTGGCCCAGCTCGCGATGCACCTCGACCCGCGCCGCGCTCGCGACATCATCTTCGCGCTGCCGCCGGCGCTCATCGGCAAGGTCGCCGCGGAGCTCGACCGCCTCGACGAGCACATCGCGATGGGCCGCTTCGTCGGCAACATGACCGACGACGCGCTGATCGCCTGCTTCGCGGTCATCGACAGCCCGACGCTCCTGCGGATCTCGTACTTCGTCGAGGAGAAGGACCACCTCGACCACGTCGTTGGGCTGCTTCACATCGATCGCGTGCGCGAGGCGATCCGGTCGGCGTCCGAGGAGGACCTGTGGCCGCAGGCCCTCGACCTCCTCACGCGCGTCTCGCCCGAGCGTGCGGGCGCGCTCGCCGACCTCGCCGCCGGCGAGGAGGACTACGTGCTCGACGGCATGGTCGCCGCGGCCCAGCGCGACGGGCTCTGGGACGTCGTCCTTCCGGTGACCCAGAACATGAGCGACGCGGGCCTGAAGCGCTTCGCGCTGCTCCCGGCCCTGCACGAGCCGGAGGTCATCGCCGCGATCGTCGACGCGGCGCACGCCGCCGACCTCCTGCAGGATCTGCTCCCGCTCGCGGCGCTCATGCCGGAGGGCGCGCGCCAGGCGATCGCCGACCACGCGCCGTCGCTGCTGGACCGCTGAGCCGGCGTTCGCGGCTTCCGGCCGGCGGGTACGCGGGGGTCCAAGCACCCGGACACAGGAGGTCCTTGCGATGGACACCGGACTCATCATCGCCATCCTCGTCGTCGTTCTGATCGTGCTCGCGATCCTTGTCGCACTGCCCCGCCTGCGCGAGCGCTCGCGAGTGCGCGAGGGTGAGCGCGAGCTCGAGCATCGCCGCGAGCGGGTCTCGGCCGAGCACCGCGAGGAGGCGTCGCTGCGCGAGGAGCGCGCGGAAGAGGCCGAGCGCCGTGCCCGCATCGCCGAGCAGGAGGCGCGTCGCGACCGCGCCGAGGCGGAGCGCCACCAGGAGCGCGCTGCGCTGCACGAGGACGGGCTGGCCGACCACGAGCTCGTCTCCGAGGACGAGCGCGACCGCTTCGCCGGCACGTCGGCGCTGCGCGACGACTCGGCCGTGCGCGACGACGAGGTCCGCCGGCGCTGAGCGAGGCGCGTTCTACAGACGGCGGCGGCCGAGGAAGGCCTTGCCGAGCGTGACCTCGTCGGCGTACTCGAGGTCGCCGCCGACCGGCAGCGTTGGGCTCCGGACCGGGCTACGAGATCGGCGCCTCGACCAGCAGCGAGTGATAGGCGCAACCCTCATGAAGCTGCCGATCAAACGTCATGACCGCCGAGATCGCTCCACGCGATCGCAGCTCAACCGCCGCGTTGAGGTGGACGGCGTCCAGCGAGCGAACGACGAATGGCTCGATCCTCGACGCGCGTTCGAGGGCGCCTCGGTCGATCGGGTGCTGGCTCAGATGCGACAAGATCGATTCGCCTGCCGCTGCGAGGTTCGCGCGAGCGGCGAGACGGCGAAGCTCGACGATGACGATCTCGCTGGACCACCACGCGTCGTAGCGCCCCATCACGGCGCGTATCGCCTCGGCATCTGGTTCAGCGAGCAACACGCGGCCGAGCGCGGCCGTGTCGACATAGAGCCCAGCCATCAGTACGGGCGATCACGGTCGGCTTCGAGCAGCCGATCCGTGGTTCCCGAGGGGTGCGGCCTAGCCGTCGCCAGATGCTCGTCGATGAAACCCAGGAGGTCGCCGTTGGCCTGCATGGGCACGTCGATCCGTCGCACGGTGATCTCCTGACGATCGAGATCCTCCCGTTCGACCACGACGCGAACCTCGTCGCCGGCGTCCAGTCTGAGCGTGGCTCTCTCAGCCATGGACGAAGTGTCGCACGACGGGGCGTGTCCGCGGCACTGTTCGCCCGCCGATCGCATCCGCTCCGGACAGACCGTGTCGGCCAGGATTGGCAGACTCACCCCTGTGCTCATCGTCATCTTCGGCGCGGGAGCGTCGTATGGAAGTCGGCCTGTGGCGAGCGACGGGTGGGGAGACAACGAGTCCGGCCCGCGCGTGCTCCCCCGCCCTCCCCTGACGAAGGGTCTGTTCGCCGAGCATTTCGGCGAATATGCCGCGAAGTACCCGGCCAGTCGGCCCGCGATCGTCCGACTCCGTCAGATATTGCGCGAGAGACCGGAATCGCCTATCGAGCAGGAGATCGGCCGCCTGTACGAGTTAGCGTCGACAGATCCCGAGCGTGCCCGTCACCTCCTGGCGCTGCGGTTTTACCTGGCCGACCTCGTCGAGAGCGAGGCCCGCAAGTGGTGGAACTCGTTCCATGGCTTCACGTTGTACGCCGACCTGCTCCAGCGATTGGGCGCCTGGCGCAGTAGCTCCGGTGAGGCCATCGTCCTCGTGACGTTCAACTACGACCAACTTCTCGACCGCAGCATCGAGGCGCAGGCCGCCAACTGGACGCTGACGACGTTCGAATCGTACGTCGACCGCCATGATTGGCGCCTGTACAAGCTTCACGGTTCGACCGCATGGAGCCGGATCGTGCCGACCGACCGCATGTGGATCGGACCGGACAAGATGATCGCTCACGCTGACGAGATCGACGTGCGTCGCGGACACCTGATCATCACCACGAGCGGCGAGATGGAGGAAGCCGCCAAACGGCTGGCTGCGCCGGGAGACCAGCATCAGCCGACCGCACAGATCCCGGGGATCGCCGTGCCCACGGATCTGAAGCAGACGTTCGAGTGTCCGACTGACCATCTTCAGCGCTTCACCGAGGAGATCCCGAGCGTGGACCGGCTCCTGACGATCGGCAGGCGCGGGGCCGAGCCGCACGCCGTGGAGCTGCTTGCGGAGCACATCCGTCCGGGCTACGAGCTCGCCATCTGCGATATGGGCGAGGACGACGTCATGGCCATCCATGCGAATCTCGGCCTCGCCGGGCGCAGGGGCCGCGGGCCTCAGCGCTTCGCTGGGGGGTTTGAAGGGCTGCTTCGCGGAGACGAGCTCGAGCGCTGGCTCGACCTGCCGATCCGGTGAGTGTCAGAGCCGGCGGCGGCCGAGGAAGGCCTTGCCGAGCGTGACCTCGTCGGCGTACTCGAGGTCGCCGCCGACCGGCAGGCCGCTCGCGAGGCGGGTGACGACGACCTCTGGCGCGAGTTCGCGCAGCCGGTCGGCGATGTGCAAGGCGGTCGCCTCGCCGGTCGTCGTGGGGTTCGTCGCCAGGACGACCTCTGTGATCTCCTGGGCCGGATCGGTCACCCGGCGGTAGAGCTCGGCGATCTTCAGGTCGTCGGGGTCGACGCCGTCGATCGGCGACAGCGCCCCGCCGAGGACGTGGTAGCGCCCGCGGTACTCGTGCGTCCGCTCGACCGGGATGACGTCACCGGCCTCTTCGACGACGCAGATGAGGGTCGCGTCGCGGCGGCCGTCCTCGCAGATCCGGCAGCGCGGCGCGTCGGCGAGGTTGAAGCACACCTCGCACAGCCCGATGCGCTCCTTGACCTCCTTGATCGAGTCGGCCAGCGATGCCGCGTCCTCGGGCGACGCGCGCAGGATGTGAAACGCCAGCCGCTGCGCGGTGCGCGCACCGATCCCCGGCAGCTTGCCGAGCTCGGTGATGAGGCGCTGGATCGGCGGGGCGTACAAGCGGGTCTAGATGGTTGATTCCGCGGCCAGGGCCGTCAGATGTGCCCGGATCGTGGATGCAGGTCGCCGCGGGGCGAAGGAGGACAGTGCCAGCGGCACGGACTCCTTCGGTCCGTGGCGATCCTGCGCCGCGAGACGGGTGCAGATGGCGGCGCTGGTCGTGGAATCAACCATCTAAAAGCCCAGGCCCGGGGGCAAGCCCATGCTGCCGAGGTCCAGGCCGCCGGTGAGGCCGCCCATCTTCGTCGCGGCCAGCTCCTGGGCCTGGCGCAGCGCCTCGTTGACGGCTGCGAGGACCATGTCCTGGAGCAGCTCGGGATCCTCGGGGTCGATCGCGTCCGGGTCGATCGTGATGTCCTTGAGGACCAGGTCGCCGGTGATCGTGACCGTCACCATGCCGCCGCCGGCGGACGACGTCACCGTCTCGTTGGCGAGCTGCTCCTGCGCGGCAGCCATGTCCTGCTGCATCTTCTGAACCTGCTTCATCATCTTGTTCATGTTCGGCTGCGGCATCTAGCGCGCCTCGCTCTCACTCGGTGGGTCGGGGTCGGGGACGATCTCCTCGGCGTCGAACTCTGACTGAAAGCGCGCCACCCACTCGTCGTCGGTCGGCGCGACCTCGATCAGCGGCTCGTCGGCGGGCGGCGCCTCGGCGAGAACGTAGGCGATCTGCGCCTTGGCGCCGGTGATCGTCCGCACCGCCATCGCGACGCACTGGCGGTAGCCGTCGTCGTTGGCCTTGCGGCGCAGGAAGTCCCCGCTCGGGGGGAAGGCGACCGTCACCTGCATGCCGTCGACGGCGACCGGCGTAGCGTCCTCGAGCAGCGCGGCGCACAGCGCGTTCTCCGCTCGCACGGCGTCGATGACCGCAGGCCAGACCGCGCGCAGGCTGTCGAGCTCGAGCGTCCCCGGCGGGCCGGCGGGATGCGCGGCGCCGTTGCCCGTGGGCTCGGGCTCCGGCGCGGCCGCCGGCGGCACGGGCGGCGGCGGCTGGCTCGGCGGCGACGGCGCCTCAGGCGCGGGGGGTGGCGGAGCGGGCGACTCCACGCCCGGGGCGGGCTCGCTCGGTGGTGCAGGCGACTCCGCGCGCGCGGGCTCGCTCGGCGGCGCGGGCGACTCCGCGCGCGCGGGCTCGCTCGGCGGTGCGGGCAACTCCGCACGCGCGGGCTCGCTGCGCGGCGGGGGCGACTCGACGCGAGCGGGCGCGCTCGGCGGCTCGCCGGACGTGGCGGCCAGGGCCGCTTCGAGGCGCTCGATCCGCTGGCCCAGCGCCTGCACCGAGGGATCGACGTTCGGCGACGCCGCCTTCACGAGCGCGAGCTCGAGCTGGGTGCGCGCGTCGGAGCCGTTCCTCGTCGCCTCCATTGCCGCGGCGAGCAGGTCGAGCAGCCGCGCGACGGCCGCCGCGCCGACCCGGCCAGCCTGGTCCTGCAGGCGCGCGTCGCGCTCCGGAGTGAGCGTGAGCTCCGCGGGCACCTCGCCGAGCGTCTGCACGATCATGAGGTCGCGCGCGTGCGCCTCGAGGTCGCGGACGAAGCCGAGGGCGTCGCGCCCCGTGTCCGTGAGCCGGGCGGCGGCCAGCAGCGCCGCGCGCGGATCGGAGGCCGCGATCGCGTCGAGCGAGGCGAAGAGCAGGTCGGCGTCGGCGACGCCGAGCACGGCGAGCACGTCCTCGGTCGCGATCGTCGAACCCGCGTACGTGACGAGCTGCTCGAGCGTGCCCAGGGCGTCGCGAAACGAGCCTGTCGCATGACGCGCGAGCAGGGCGACCGCGTCGGGCGCCATCGAGATCGACTCGATCCCGGCGACCCGGCGCACGACCGCCGCGAGCTGCTCGACCGTCGGGCGGCCGAAGTCGAAGCGATGGCAGCGGTCGACGACCGTCGGCAGGACCTTCGCCGCCTCGGTCGTGGCCAGCACGAAGACCGTGTTCGGCGGCGGCTCCTCGAGCGTCTTGAGGAACGCGTTCCACGCCTGCGTCGACAGCATGTGCGCCTCGTCGAGGATGTACACCTTGTGGCGCCCGGACACCGGCGCGTAGACGACGCTCTCGCGCAGGTCCCGGATGTCGTCGACGGAGTTGTTGGACGCCGCGTCCATCTCGATGACGTCGAGCGAGGTCGCCGAGGCGATCGACACGCACGAGTCGCAGACGCCGCACGGCTCGATCGTCGGTCCGCGCTCGCAGTTCAGGCAGGCCGCGAGGATCTTCGCCATCGACGTCTTGCCGGTGCCGCGGGAGCCGACGAAGAGGTAGGCGTGATGGACCTTGCCGTGCGTCACCGCGTTGCGCAGCGTGCGCACGACGTGCTCCTGGCCGACGACCTCGGCGAACGACCGCGGGCGGTGGCGGCGGTAGAGCGAAGGGGGCTGGGGCACGCGTCGAGGATAGCCTCGCGAGCCTCCGGCGATACGGTCCCCCGCGATGGCTCGGATCCGCTTCGCGGCCGCGGTACTCGCGGCCGCCGCCCTGCTCAGGACGATCACGCAGAACGGGCTCGTCAACTACGACACGCTCTACTCGCTCGTCTGGGGCCGCCAGCTCGCGCACGGAGCGCTGCCGGACCTCGAGGTCGCGATCGCGCCCACCCCACACCCGCTCGCGACGCTCGGCGCGACGCTGCTTTCGCCGCTCAGCTCGCTGGAGATCGACGGACTGCACGGCGAGCTCGCGGCCGTCGTCGTCGTGGGGATCGCCTACGTGTCGCTGGCGCTGCTGGGCTGGGTCGTCTTCGCGCTCGGGCGCGAGTGGTTCAACGCCGCGGCGGGGCTCGTCGCCGCCGCGATCTTCCTCACGCGCGTCCCGGTGCTCGACTTCGGAGCGCGGGCGTACGTCGACATCCCGTACCTCGTGCTCGTCCTCGGCGCGCTCCTCGTCGAGACCCGCCGGCCGCGAGCGGGCACGCCGGTGCTCGCGCTCCTCGCGCTCGCGGGACTCCTGCGCCCGGAGGCGTGGCTGTTCAGCCTCGCGTACCTCGCCTGGCTCCTGGCGCCCGGGCTGCGCGCGGCGGGCGCGAGCGAGCTGCGCCGCGCGGCGGCGTGGCGCGACGCCGCGCCGCTGCTCGCGCTCGCCGCGAGCGGACCGCTGCTGTGGTGCCTGCACGACGTGCTCATCACTCACAACCCGCTGCACTCGCTGACCGGCACGCGCGAGAACGCGGCGACCCTCGGCCGCGTGACCGGCCTCGACGACGTGGCGCTGACCATGCCGCGGCGGATCGGCGAGATCCTGCGCGAGCCCGTGCTGCTCGCCGCCGCCGGCGGCGGCCTGCTCGCGCTCGCGTTTCATCGCGACCGGCGCACGCGCCTCGCGATCGCCGCCGGGGCGCTCGCCGTCGCGGCGTTCTGCGTGCTCGCCGCCGCGGGCCTGCCGATCATCACGCGCTACGTCCTGCTACCCGCCGCGCTGCTCGCGATCTTCGCCGGCGCCGGCGCGTTCGGTTGGCGCGACCTGCCTGCGGGTAGGCAAAAGACATGGTGGGCGCGCTTCGGCGCACTCGCTCTCGTCGCGCTCGTGGCCTTCGTCCCGAGCCAGGCGGGGCGCATCCAGCGCCTCGGCGACGCCCTTCGAACCCAGGAGGCGATCCAAGCGGATCTCGGTGACATCGTTCGTGACGGCGTGCCGTGCCTGCCGCTCGCCGTCCCGAACCGCAGACCGATCCCGCTGCTGGCGTTGTGGCTCAAGGTCGACCCTCGCGCGCTCGTCGACGCGCAGGGGGGCGTGCCGCTGCGTGGGACCTATCTCGCCCCCCGTACCGCTAGGGTCGCGAGCGACTACATCCTCGACCGCCGCGACCGCGATCGAGCCGTCCCGCCACAGCGACGGAATTCTCCCGTGATCCGCGCAAATGCGTCATGGAATGCAACAGCTGTTTGCTAATTGCCCCCAAACCTCAATGATCGGCTCCAGTCGATCGATCGACTACAGCATGCGGGGACGAGTTACCCACCTTCTCATCGCGATCCTTCTGGGATCGCTCCTCTCGGCGACGGGCGTCGCCGCGGCTTCGGACGCGCGCATCGTCGGCGGGACGGCCCCGACACGCGCGTGGCCGGCCAACGGCCACGTGGCCGCGGTCGTGGCTGACGGCGCGTACTTCTGCTCCGGCACGCTCATCAGCGGTCGCTGGTTTCTGACCGCCGCGCAGTGCGTGACGAACACCGACGGCAGCGTGCTCGCACCCAGCGCGTTCACGATCTCGCTCGGCAAGACCGACCTCAACCAGGTGACCGCGCTGGACCGCTTCTCCGTCGACGCCGTGCAGCGCCACCCGTCGTACGTCGAGTCCCCGGTCCCGTCCTACGACATGGCGTTGCTGCACCTCGCCTCGCCGCCCCCCTTCGAGCCCACGGCGCTCGTGACCTCGGCCCAGTCGGGGCTGTGGGCGCCCGGCGCGGTCGCGACGATCATCGGCTGGGGCGCGCTCTGCAACGGATGCGCACCCGTCCCCCAGCTGCGCGAGGCCCCGATCACGATGGTCAGCGACAGCGCGTGCACGTCGGCGTACGGCAACGCGTTCAACATCATGTCGATGGTCTGCGCCGGCTCGGGCACGGCGGGCAGCTGCGCCGGTGACGCGGGTGGCCCGCTCCTCGTACCGCGCCAGGGCGACTTCCTCGTTGCCGGGATCACGTCGTGGGGCCAGGGCTGCGCCGATGCGGCACACCCCGCCGTCTACGCGCGTACCGGCCGGCCGGTCCTCAACCAGTGGTTGCGCGACCGCATTCCCGCGGCGGCGATGTCGTACGAGCCGCTGGCGCCACAGCCCACCAACCCGCTGTACTTCACTGCCACGTCGGTCAAGCCCGCGAGCCAGTCGGGTGCCCCGACCTACCGCTGGGACCTCGACGGCGACTGCGCCTTCGACGACGCGACCGGCGCGACGGCGTCGCTGTCAGATCCCGCGCAGGGCTATCGCTACGTCCGCGTGCAGGTGTCCTATCCGGACGGCGACCGCGCGATCGCCAAGGAGCGCGTCAAGATCGGCAACCCGCCGTCGATGCCGCCGGCCCCGATCTGCCTGCCGCCGCAAACGCCGCCGCCACCACCGCCCCCGCTGCCACCACCACCGCCCCCGCCGGTGACGCCGCCGCCCCCGCCGCCCGGAGTGCCACCGCCGCCGCCGCCGCCGGGCACCGTGCCGCCCCCGCCACCGGGCGAGATGATTCGGCCTCCGGCCAGCCCCACGCCGCAGCTTGCCCGCCTCGTCAACCCGCCGAGCCGCGTGAGCGTGGCCAGCCTCACGGACGGCAAGACGAGCGTTCGCGTGCAGTGCATGTACGCCTGCAGCCTCAACGCGACGCTGCGCTTCAAGGGCTCGAAGCTGGGTGCCGGTAACGCTCGCTGGACGTCGGCGCGGACCTCGGTCGTCACGATCAAGCTCACGCGCGCCGCGATCAAGAAGCTGCGCAAGACGCGCAAGGGCAGCATCGGGCTGGCCGTCACGGCCACGACGGGCAGCCGTCTGCAGAAGCTCGACGGGACGATGATTCTCAAGCGCTGACCCGCCGGCAGCGCCTCTGCCCGGGTGGGCGCCCGGCAAGGTAGTGGACCGTGCACCCTCAATCGAGACACGTCCCCCGGGCGCTGGCGTCTGCGATGGCTCCGGCTCGGGTGCTCCCGCTGCGCATGTCGGTGACCGCTTAAGGCTGCTTCCTTCCGGACCTGACCTGATTCACAGGCCGACACCGCGCGGGACCCGGGCCATCAGCACCACCGCAGGCGGGCTGACCCCGAAGGCCGCGCCCCTCGAGAGGGGATTCGGCCTCGCTATAGCGGATTACGAGCGACAGGGCACCGCTGACTCCCCGCCTAGCACGGTCCGCCTGCGAGTCTACGTGGTCGGCTGTCGCGTAGGGTGCCTGGCTCGTGGACCGCAAGATCATTCTCTGGAGCATCGCGCTCTTCTTCGGCTGCTCGATCATGTTTCGCGCGATCGACTCGTCGGTGTCCAACGCGGCGACGTCTCTCGCGATCCAGGGCGCTGTGCTCGTGGCGATCATCGTGGCGATCGTGCTGATCAATCGCCGCCGGTCCTGATCGCGACTTGACACGGCCAGTGAGTGAGTGCATACTCACACCTGTCCATGGCCACCTCCTCACCACCCACCCGCACCCTCTCGACCGCCGACGAGCGGCGCGAGACGATCCTCGAGGCCGCCGAGCGCGTCTTCGCCGCACGTGGCCTGCATGGCACGCCGACCCTCGAGATCGCGAAGGCCGCGGGGATCTCGCAGGCCTACCTCTTCCGCCTGTTCCCGACGAAGGCCGAGCTCTTCCTCGCGCTCAACGAGCGCTGCAACGCCCGCGTCCGCGAGACGTTCGCGCAGGCCGCGCAGGCCGCGAAGGCCGCCGGCGAGGACGTCCTGCCGGCGATGGGGATGGCCTACATCGGCCTGCTGGCCGACCGCAACCTGCTGCTCAACCAGCTGCACTCGTTCGCCGCCTGCGACGACCCGGCGCTGCGCGAGCAGATGCGCGCCTCGTTCGCGAGCCTCGTCGAGCTCGTCGAGCGCGAGTCGGGCGCCGGCCCGGACGAGGTCCGCGCGTTCTTCGCCCACGGGATGCTGCTGAACGTCCTCGCCGCGATGGGGGCGTCGGAGGTCGACGCGCACTGGGCGACGGTCCTGCTCGGCCCCAAGGCCATCGACTGCTGCTGACCGCTCTTTTTTTGGCCTGCGAGTGAGTAACCGATCACACACCATGATTCGAAAGGACCGCCTCATGTCATCCGCTCCCACCACTCGTACCGGCTGGACCCTCGCGATCGTGTCGATCGCGCTGTTCATGGCGTCGCTTGACAACCTCGTCGTGGGCGTCGCCCTGCCGTCGATCCGGATCGACCTCGGTGGTTCGATCGAGTCGCTCGAGTGGACGGTCAACGCCTACACGCTGGCCTTCGCCGTCCTGCTCATCACCGGCGCCGCGCTCGGCGACCGCTTCGGACGCAAGCGGATGTTCGTGGTCGGCCTGAGCATCTTCACGGGCGCAAGCGCGCTCGCTGCCATCGCGCCGAGCATCGAGTCGCTCATCGCCGCGCGCGCCGTGCAGGGACTCGGCGCGGCGATCGTCCTGCCGCTCACGCTGACGCTGCTGTCCGAGGCGTTCCCCAGCGAGAAGCGCGGCATGGCGCTCGGCATCTGGGCGGGCGTCGCCGGGCTCGGCGTCGCGCTTGGGCCGTTCGTCGGCGGCGCGGTCGTCGAGGGCCTGGACTGGCAGTGGATCTTCTGGCTGAACGTCCCGATCGGGCTCGTCATCGCACCGCTCGCCTGGCGCATGCTGGACGAGTCGCGCGGCCCCGCCGACCGGCTCGACCTGCCGGGCCTCGCGCTCGCCGGCAGCGGCCTCTTCGGGCTGACGTTCGGAATCGTGCGGGCGACCGCGCTCGGCTGGACGTCCGCGACGGTGCTCGTCTCGATCATCGGCGGGGTCGTGCTCATCGCCGCGTTCGTCGCGTGGGAGCTGCGCGCGGCGGCGCCGATGCTGCCGATGCGGTTCTTCTCATCGCGCGGCTTCGCGGCCTCCAACGGCGTCTCGTTCGCGATGTACTTCGGCGTCTTCGGCGCGATCTTCCTGCTGTCGCAGTACTTCCAGACGGCACAGGGCTACGGGCCGCTCGAGGCCGGCGTGCGGACGCTGCCGTGGACGGCCATGCCGATGCTCGTCGCGCCGATCGCCGGCCTTCTGAGCGACCGCATCGGGTCGCGGCCGCTCATGGTCGCAGGCCTCGCGCTGCAGTCGATCGCGATGGCATGGCTCGCCCTCGTGACGTCGCCGGACGTCGCCTACTCGACGCTCGTAGGGCCGTTCATCGTCGCCGGCACCGGCATGGCGCTCGTGTTCGCGCCGTCGGCCAACGCGATCCTCTCGAGCGTGCGCCCGCAGGAGGCCGGCCAGGCGTCCGGCGCGACGAACGCGATCCGCGAGCTGGGCGGCGTCATGGGCGTCGCCGTGCTCGCGTCGGTGTTCAGCGCGAACGGCTCGTACGCGTCGCCGCAGGCGTTCTCGGACGGCGTCGTGGCGGCGCTGCCGGTCGCGGCGGTCGTGCTGGCGGTCGGCGCGTTCATCGCACTGGCCGTGCCCGGGATGCCGCGCCGCGCGCCGGCGGTCGCGCCCGCGGTCGGCGAGCGCGTCCCCGTCGCCGCCTGAGGATCAGCCGACCAGCGTCGCGAAGCGCGCCGCGTCGACGTTCGCTCCTGAGAGGACGACGCCGACGCGGCTGTGCGCTTCGTGCAGGGCACCGCCGAGCAGGGCCGCGAGGGCGCTCGCGCCGCTGGGCTCGGCGACGACCTTCAGCCGCTCGAAGAGCAGCCGCATCGCCGCCACGATCTGCTCGTCGGAGACCGTGACGACGTCGTCGACGAGCGCGTCGATGACCGGCCAGGTGCGCGCGCCGGGCGTCGGGAGCTGCTGGCCGTCGGCGATCGTCTTGCCGACGGTGACGCGCTCGCGGCGCCCGCTCGCCTTCGAGCGGGCGACGTCGTCGGACGCGAGCGGCTCGACGCCGACGACGCGCGTGGCCGGCGACAGCGCCTTGACGACCGTCGCGCAGCCGGAGATCAGCCCGCCACCGCCGACGGGCACGACCAGCAGATCGAGTTCGCCGGCGTCGTCGAGCAGCTCGAGCGCGGTGGTGCCGGCGCCGGCGATGACGAGCGGATCGTCGTAGGGGTGCACGACGTGCAGCCCGCGTTGCGCCGACAGCTCGGCCAGGAGCGCCTCGCGGTCGTCGGCGTAGCGGTCGTAGCCGACGACCGTCGCGCCGTGGGCCTCGGTCGCCGCGCGCTTGCTCTGCGGGGCGTCGTGCGGCATGAGGATCGTCGCCGTCGTGTCGCAGAGGCGCGCCGCGAGGGCGACCGCCTGGGCGTGGTTGCCGGAGGAGGCCGCGAGCACGCCGCCGGCGAGCTGCTCGGCATCCAGCGACGAGACGGCGTTGTACGCGCCGCGAAACTTGAACGCGCCGCCGCGCTGCAGGCCCTCGGCCTTGAGCTGCACCTCGGCGCCGAGGAGGGCGTCGAGCGTCCTCGACGTGACGACCGGCGTGCGGTGCGCGACGCCCTCCAGCCGATCGGCGGCGCGGCGCACGTCGTCGAGCGTGGGCGGGGCGTGTACGGGCATCGCCGGAGTATCGCGGGGGCCGGACCTGAACCCCCGGGGAGTCTGCGTTGACACGCATGGCCCGCGGGTGGTGGTATGGGCGCCATGGCCGAGCGCGACGCCTTCGGGCGCCTTCCCGACGAGAACCCGCTCGAAGGGCTTGGCGCGTTCAGCGACGGCACGCCGACGAAGGCTCCCGAGCCGACCGCCGTCGCCGGCGACTGGTCGGCAGCACCGAAGGCCAAGGCCGCGGCTGCGGCGGCGGCGGCCAAGCCGAAGCCGTCGGCGTCGGCGTCGTCGTCGGCGCCTCGCACGGGGAACCCCCAGGCCGACCAGGCGCTCGCCGAGGTGATCCGCCAGGCCCAGCAGCTCGGCGGCGGGCTCAACGTCGCGAAGTCCGTGCAGACCGTGGGCCGGGTGGTGAAGCTCGTCGTCTTCCTCGTCGTGCTCGGCGTCATCGCGGGCGTCGCGAAGCCGATCTGGGACGCCGGCAAGGACGTGCGCGACGCGGTCAGCGACATCCCCTCCTCCGGCGAGATCAACATCCCCGGCACGAGCGGAAATGGTGACGACGGCGGCGAGGACGCCGTGCCGTCCGGGCTGAGCTCGAACTCCATGTTCCGGCGCAGCAACCTGGGTCCCGCGCTCAAGCGCCTCGGCACGAGCGGACTCGGACGCATGCGGTCGCTCACGATCTGGCCGGATCGTCTCAATGCGCAGCTGCTCACGAAGGGCGGGAGCCTGCGCTCCGTGGACATTCGATTCGACGAGCCCAACATCGACACCACGTCGACGAGCGGCGCGGGCTTCTCGCATCTGGAGACCGTCCCCTTCGCGAAGATCGACGCCGGCACACCGCAGCGCCTTGCCCGCAGCGCGGCCGGACGCGCCCGCCTTCCGGTCTCGCGGGTCGACTACATCACGCTCAACAGCACCCTGGGCAAGGTGACGTGGGGGGCGTACATGAAGGGCGGCAAGATCTACCTCGCGAACTCCCGGGGCAAGATCACGCGTCGGATCAGCTAGACCGGCCGTTGCGGGCGGGCGCTTGAGCGCCTACAGTACGTGGCGTATGCCACGACTCCTCCACCCGTCTCACGTCAGCGCCACGTCTGCCTAGGCAGGCGACGGGCCGTCGCCCGCTCGCCTGGCTCGCGACCGTGTTCCTGACGATGATGTGGAGGACCCTCTGATGCAAGTCACACCCGCCGGCCTCGGCCGGCGACCCGATCTCGACGCCGAGCTCGAGCAGCTCGGCGATCCCCTGCTGGTCGCGGGCCGCGTGCTCGCGCAGCATCGCGCCCGCTGGCTGGTTGCCGGCCTGGATGGCGGCCCACCGCGGCTCGTGCACGCGCGCGGGCGGCTGCGATCCCTGGATGCGCCGACGACCGGCGACTGGGTCGCGATCGACGCTGACGGTGCGATCGCGTTCGTGCTCGAGCGCCGCGGGACCGTCGTGCGGCGGGCTGCCGGCGCGGCGTTCGCGTCGCAGGTGCTCGCGGCGAACGTCGACCTCGTGCTGGTCGTCGAGCCGCTGCCCGACCCCGAGGCGCGCCGCTCCGAGCGGCTCGTCGCGCTCGCGCTGGCGGGCGGCGTGCCTGCCGCGCTCGCGCTGACGAAGGCCGACCTCTCGCCGTCCGCGGCTTCGGTCGCGCGGACGTTGGGGCGCCGGCTCGGCGTCGCCGACGCGCTGGCCGTGAGCGTCCACGACGAGGACTCGGTCGCCGCGGTGTCGTCGTTGATGGCGCCCGACACGACGACGGTCCTGCTCGGCCCGTCGGGCGCGGGCAAGTCCACGCTCGTCAACGTGTTGCTGGGCGAGGAGCGCCAGGCCGTTGGCGCGATCCGCGAGCACGACGGTCGCGGGCGCCACACGACGGTGACGCGCGAGCTGATGATGCTGCCGAGCGGAGCGCTGCTCATCGACACGCCCGGGATCCGCGAGGCCGGCCTGTGGGACGGCACCGGCGGCGCGTTCTCCGACATCGAGGAGCTCGCCGCGCGGTGCCGGTTCACCGACTGCGGCCACACGAACGAGCCGGGCTGCGCGGTGCGCGACGAGGCCGACCCCGAGCGCGTCGAGGCGTGGCGCAAGCTCGAGCGCGAGCAGCAGTGGATCGAGGACCGCCGTCAGGCCGCGCGTGATCGCGCGCAGCTCGGGCGCAAGTACTCGCGAGTGCAGCGCGAGGCGCGGCGCGCGAAGGGCGACGAGGAGTAGCAGCGCGCGAATGTCGTCTTGACCCCGGATATCGGGGTCAAGACGACACGCGCCATCCGCACACCTCTCAGCGACCCGGTGCGCCGTGGAGCAGGTCGAGGCAGACGACGCAGTACGGCCAGGGCGGGTTCCACGGCCAGCCGGTGACGTCCTTGCCGCAGAGGGCCGTGTCCGGGTCCTCCTCGGTCACGATGTGGCAGATCTCCTCACCGTGGTTCGACGGCCCGTCGACCCGGCGCTCCTCTTTGACGGTGCTCGGCATGCGCTCCCGCGAAGGGTGCCACGCCTCGCCACGACGCGCCAGCCAGGGTCTCGTACAATCCGCGACCCCTGAAGGGCGCGTAGCTCAGTGGGAGAGCGCTCGCTTCACACGCGAGAGGTCGCAGGTTCGAAACCCGCCGCGCCCATGACGAGAAAGTGCTGGAAATGAAGGGGTTTGCGGTCGCCCGCCGGCGGCGGCCGCAGACCCCAAAGTGGCTCGATGGCCTATTCGATGGCCTAAACCTCATCGGCGGAGCATTCTAATCGCGGCCCGGACGCCTCCCGCGCGCCGCCAGACTCGTAGTCCGAGTTCGGGTCTCTGCCGTTGGTGGTGACGCTGGCGCAGGTCGAACCGCCTGAACAAGGCGTTCGAGGCGCAGGATTCGTTCGGAATCTGTTCCGCGCACAACGCAGATGACGCGCCGCCGTCCTCGGCGCGCGGGCAGGCTGCTGGCTGCTTCACAGTCGAGCGGCTCGCGAAGGAGTACGACGCGTGCGCGTCACCCGGGCATGCGGCCGTCTGCTGCGTATGCCCGGCGCATCGGGTCATCGATGCGAGCTTTGGCTGAGGGGATGCCATGGTCCGGTTGCGCCACCGGCGCAGGGGCTGTTCGACGTGCGGCCAAGTCGGCACTTGGATTCGGCAGCCGGCGAGTCAAACGCTGGCGTCGCCTCGATCTGGGTGCCAAACACGCGGCGTCACGAGTGCGACCTGCGCCGCATGCGGTGCCCTGACTGACATGCTCGCTACGAGGTGGGCCAGGGCCGCTCGGTCTATACGCGTGACTTCGAAGACGTTGGTCGCAGTTGGTTTCGCATCAGACGGCCAAGAGGCCGATCGCCCGGCATGCTGCGAATCCCATCGGACTCGGTTGGGCTGATCGTCGCCCCGTCGTCGCGATCGCCGGGCGAAACCCGCGAGTCGCTCACCGCCCATCGACTCTGGCGAGGTGAATGTGCGGGCTCGCCCAAAACCGCGAGTTACGGACAACGTACCGCCTGCACAGGAGTAGAGGCTTGCCCTGACGCACAAACCGCCCGCTGCATCGATTCGGCACGAGACCGGTCCTCACCCCAGGACCTGCTTACCCCAAGACAGCAAGAACGCACAGAGCGTCAGTGACAGTAGTCGGCGCCGGCTCAGCGTACCTTCTACATACGCTCTGGCATACATGCGGGCCGTTTGGTAGTGATGTCGGCCATCGTCGGGGTACACCTCGTCAGTGAGACGCCTCTTCTCTTCCATGTCCGGCCAGAACCACCGGCATCTCGCCAACCGCTGGAATCTCGTCCAGCACCCTGGATAGCTCCGTGAGCGTCCAAAAACGCGCTGAAACTGCCTTTGCGTCGCCCTGTTGTAGTACGGGCCGGATGCCGCCAGCATCACAAGCAAAGCTACGCTCGGCCAAGCCAAATGTGCCCGACGCCACGTCGTCCAGTGCATCGACGCGGCCGCCCCAGTATCTCCGGCACAATATCGAAGATGGAAGCAGCCGCAAACACGACCGATAGCGCTACATATAGCCACAACGTCATTCGCAGCGGGCGCATGACTGGAGCGTAATGGTGTTGGCGATGCAAGCCGATGACTAACACGACAGCCGCTGGCACAAGTAGCATCCTGGAGCAGCACCGACCGCCGTCGTCGCGAAGGTTCCTTTCTGCGCGAGCACGGTGAGCAGGATGCCGAAGATCGCAAGCGCCGCTAAGACTCCGTGATCCGCGGATCCCTCGCTCAACAGCGCCACTTTGGCGCCAACAAATCGACGAACGCTCCGGCGTGTCCGCGCCGTTGTGCACGTGGCAGGTGTAATGAGCGGAATCGAGTTCGCGCGACCGCTTCTCAAACGTTCGTCCCAGTCCCCAGTCCAAATACGTAATCTGGGAGTTTGGCGGAGGCGACGCGGCAAATTAGTAGCTCGCACAGTGATCGTGTGCAGGTGCTCGCATTTCATAGTACAACGGTCTCAGCAGACCCACTGATGCGTAGCGACGCATGCGAAAGTCGCGCCATTTGGCGTGTAGGAGCCGGGGATTGAAGCGGCCGGTCCGCGCAGTGGCGTGATCAGGCGAGTCGAACGCTCGCCGCACGAAGGTCCGGGGCATCCGCCGGATCGTGTAAGAAGCCCTCAGATTTACTAGTGATCCAGCGTCCGCTGGCACCCAACAAAGGTACTGTACCTGCGTCAGCATTTGGTCGTATGCGTGTGCCATCCAGACTACGCGCGAGGTTGATCCGTGCCGGCGGTGGGCATCCAGCAACTTAAGCAGTCGCTCGAGGTCTCTCAGCACGTCTTCTCGTCTAGGATCCCGCTCGGGGAGGACGTTGGTGAGCATGGAAGCGAGACGCGGAAACAGAGAATCGAGCGCCGTGCGCCCCACCTCCGTCGTGCGAACCCGTCCCCATTCATCATCCGACAAGAACTTCCGGAGCATGCCATTGGCAAGGCAGAAACCATGCTCGAAGCGTGTGAGCAAACCAAGTGCGCGTCCGTTTGCGTCCTCGGCTCGAAGGTCAGGAAAGCGCTTTCGCTCGAACATCCCAAGAGACACGATGAAAGCCGTGGGGGTGTGGCGTTGAATTCGGCTTACGGACGGCCGGTCAGACGACGATCGCTCCAGTTGCAGGGGATGCGCGGCAACCGAATTTGAAGGTGACGCTCCCACTGTTGGCCACCTCCAGGTAGAAACACGAGGCTCTCGAAGACGCGCCGAGTATAGTGCGATGGTCGCACTAGCATTTCAAAGAGTGCGGATAGCTGCCACTCTTCGATGAAGTCCAAGTCGTCCGTCACGCCGAGCCCGCGGTCGGGCGATTGTGGTCCGCTACTTCCGCTCAATTCGGGCCCGACCTAGGACGGACCGCTGTACCCAGTCCGTCGTGCCGACGCCAAGAGAGCCGCGTAAGCCTGCGGTAGTGACTCGCTACGAAGCGCGGGAGCGGCGACTGCGTCGTCATGTGTGTGTCGAGGATGGACATCGAGATGTTGGCGCCAGTCAGATGCCCATATCTGGCAGTCATGCGGAACATTGGACGCGCCCAGCCGCACCGCGTAGGGCGGAAGCTCCATGCCTTCATGGAGACGCCGGTGCCGTTCGGTAACCGAAGCTACTGCTGCGTCGTATGGGTCGGCAAGGCTCATGCCGTCACTAGGTCTGGACGTCCGGGCCAAGCAGGCGGCTGGGAAGGTAGGAACGCAACCGATCCGAGGCCCGGATGACCAGCGCTTCTGAACCTTCGGCCCGGGCGACGAGCGGGAACGAGATGATAAATAGCCCGCGCTAGATCGGCGACCGGCTGACGCGGCGAATGAGAGCTAGCGATGAGCACGGTTGTTGGTTCGAGGCAGCAAGGGCTTGGAGGAGCAGCTAGCGAGGATGACTGCGGCAGAATACACACACCGCACAGGGAGCGCTGCCGAGCGGGCTCGGTGCCCACGCCGCCCTTCGTGGAGGATGTTTCAAACGTGGCGCGCTGCGGGACGGTGAGCAAGCCGGTGATGAACGAGACCAACTCGTGGTCGTCGTCCGGAAGGTCGGTGGCGGGATCGGCCGCGTGGACGCGGATGTGCTCGGCTGCTCGACGGGAGAGCGCATCGGGGAAGAGCTTCGCGAGCTCGGCACCCGAGGGCAGAGCCCTCGCTGCGCTCAGGATCCGTCACGCAACGCACCAGGATGCGCGTAGCCGGCGCCGCCCTCGGCGGCGACTGGCTGCACTATCGGCCGGCGACGCTCGTCGGCACTCGTCGGCTCGGCGCCTCCCGGCGTCGGCATCCATGAGCTCACAAGCGCGGGCGGCAACGCGAGGCGCTCGGCGACGAGCGCGATCAGGTCCTCGCGGACCGCGCTGGATGGGATGTCGGCGAACACGTCTCGCAGTTCGCTGACCAGGCGATCCTTGCCTTCGGCGGTGCTCAGGTCGGCGCGCTCGACATGGTGCAGCACGTGGAAGCGTGCGAACGCGATCGCAGCACGCGACGAGCTCCCGTGCCGCCGCGGCTCCGTTGCGTTGCACCAGAGCGGCGGGGTCGACGTCGGCCGGAAGCGACGCGACGAGCACCTCGAGGCCCGCGGCCCGCGCGAGCGCGCCGGCGCGCAGGATCGCCTGAGCGCCGGCGTCGTCGCCGTCGAGCATGAGCACGACGGTCGTTGCGAGGCGCTTGAGCGCGGCGATCTGCGGTTCGCTGATGGCGGTGCCCATCAGCGCGACGGTGTTGACGATCCCGGCTTGGTGCATCGCGAGGGCGTCGATGTAGCCCTCGACGACGATCACGGCGCCGGCCTTCGCGGCCGCGGCGCGAGCGTGGTGGGCGCCGTACAGCAGCTCGCTCTTGTTGAAGATCGCGGTGGCCGGCGAGTTGACGTACTTCGGGCCGCGCGCCCGGCCGAGCTTGCGCGCGCCGAACCCGAGCACCCGACCCTGCATGTCGCAGACGGGGAACATCAGCCTGCCGCGGAATCGATCCTGCGGCGGGCCGCCTCCGCGTGGTCGGCTCACGAGCCCGACGTCGGTCAGATCCTTCACCGAGAATCCCGCCGCTTGGGCGGCGTGGAGCAGGGCTGCGCTCTCGGGGGGCGCGAACCCGACCTCGAACTGCTGGCGGGTCTCCTCGTTGATGCCGCGGGCGGCCAAGTACTCGGCGGCCTGCGCCGCTGCCTTCGATCGCGGGGAGCGCAGATGCGCGGCGTAGAACGCGGCTGCGCGATCGAGCGGCAACGAGCTCGCGCGCGCGACGCGCGCGGCGTGCTTGGACGCCGGGATCCTCGTCCTCGAGCTGCACTCCGGCGCGCTGCGCAAGGAACTCGAGCGCGGCCGGGAAGTCGAGGCCCTCCTTGAGCTGGACCAGACTCAGCGCGTCGCCGCCGGCGTCGCAGCCGAAGCACTTGAACAGCTGCTTGGCGGGCGAGATCGTGAACGAGGGTGTGCGCTCGTCGTGCAGCGGGCAGCGGCCCACCATCCGGTCCGCGCCGGCACGCCGCAGCTCCGTGTAGCGGCCGGCGAGCTCGACGAGGTCGGTCGCCTCGCGTACGCGATGGATCGCGGCATCGCTGAAGCGCGCCAATCAGTACGCCTCCATGCCCGGCAGCATCGGCGACGGCTCCGCGCTTGAGTCCGCGCTGCGTGCGGTGGAGGATCTCGCGCAAGCGCACGTACACCGGGTCCAGACGACGGGCCGCCCGATCGCCGTCCTCCGCGACGGCGTCCGGGCGCGAGTCGTCGGCGGCGACCGTGTCGTCTCCGAGATTCCACGCGCGGTGATCGTCTGCTGCCATCGGCACTCTCCTCAAGTCGCTCGAGCGGGGCCTCCGAAAGCTGTGCCCGACTGTCGTGCCCGCGGGCGGCTCGACCCCCGGCGGAGTGGGCTTCGCCGCCGGGTGAGCCGCCTCGCGGCCATCAGCGGGAGGGGGTCAACACCGCGCGCGCTGCGACAGACGGTCGTGATGACCGCACGTCTGTTCGTCAGTCCGCCGAGGCCGAGCAAGGCGCGTCGAGGCGCGGGCGTTGCGCCCGCCCCATGTGCAAGCAACGTCGCCGCGCATCGAAAGCTGGTAGCAGTTGCATAAGAACCAGACGCGCCGGGCATGTGACGCATCAACGGACGCCCGCTGGCAGCAGCTCGCGGTCGCAGGCGTCGAGTCGTGGGGAAAGGAAGCGCCGATGTCGAGGTTTCGCGGGCCCCGCCGCGTGCCGGTCAACGCCGTGAGAGCCGGGAGAAAGCTCGCCGTCGCGACATCGCGGCTGGCCGCGGTACTCGGTGCCGGGGTGACGATCGCCGTGCCGTTCGCGACGGCATCGACGGCCGACGCAGCCACGTACAGCGTGTGGGCATGCGCGAATGGCAGCGGCGCGCCGCTGGGCGTCGGGAGCTGGGTCCGCAGCGCCGGCGCCGGCGCTACCGGAGTTCAGACGACGTGCGGCGAGCCCTCGGTACCCGTCGGCGCGCTCTACGCACGCGCCCGCGCTGTCTCCGCAGAAGCTCCGGGAGGCGGCGGATGGGTCGTCGCCGCCGCCAAGGGAACGCGGATCACGAGCCTCGACGTCTGGTGGACCTGGCAGGTGACATCGGGCGGCGCGATCCGCGTCTACGCGTTGGGGAACGCCTTCCTCGACCCGACCGGCGTCCCCGACCCCTTCGACGGCAAGGGACGGTGCTGCAGCGACAGCGCCTTCGTCAACCTCAAGGCCGGCGCGTTCGGCATGCCGACGACGACCAGTCCCGGCGTCGCGTTCGCGCAGCTCAACCGCCAGTCGTTCCCGAAGCTTCGCGGGTCTCGACGGACGTGGCGTCGCGGTCGCCGGCCTGGGGGCCGTGTGCGTCAGCGGATGCAGTTCCGGCGAGCCCGTCGCGCAGTTCCAGGCCTACCGCGTCAAGACGGTCGTCGAGGACGCGGCGCCGCCCGCGGGCAAGGCCGACGGTCTGCGCGATGGACTGCGGGTCGGCCAGGGCTCGCCGGTCGACGTCGCGGCCACCGACGCCGGCGGCGGCGTGCGCGAGTTGACCCTGCGCGTCGACGGCAACGTCGTGCAGCGACTCCCGGCCGACGCCGGCTGCGCCGACGTCGATCCATCCAACGCCGATCCGCTCGAGTACAACCTCATGAAGCCGTGCCCGAGCACGCTGACGGGGCGACTGACGCTGAGCGCCGCGCAGCTGCCCGACAACGAGCCCCACCAGGTGACCGCGGTCGCGACCGACGCCGCCGGGCAGGACACGGTCCTGGGCTCAGCGCGCGTCGCGCTCGCGGCACCGCGCGGCTTCTACGACCCCACGAACGGGTTCTACAACCCCGACCTGAGCGTCGCCGGACCACCCAAGCCCAACGGCTCGCACGCCGATCCGAGCGCGAAGCTCGCGCTCGGATTCCAGCGCGGGCGCCGCACCGTCCGACGGCAGACGATCGGGTACTCGAAGGCCGCTCGGATCCGCGGGAGCGTCAGGACGAAGCGCTGGCAAGCCCGTCGCGCGTGCTCGCGTGTGGCTGGCGTCGCGGCTGCGCGGGCGGCGAGTGGCAGATCTCGCGGCAAGCCGCTGATCACGTCGCGCAAGGGTGTGGTGTCGGCGCGACTTCCCGCGCGAACCCCCAGCCGCGACGTGCGCCTCCTGTACTTCCCGTCCACCGACCGCAGCGACGTGCGGAGCTCGCCGAGCCGCGCCCTACGCGTGCAGGCGACGACGACGATCCAGTCAGACCAGGGCGGCTACCGCAACGGCGACACGATGGTCCTCACGGGCCAGGTGATCAGGAAGCATCTGATCGCCAACAAGAGCGTCTACCTGCAGGCGATCATCCGCGGAAGCTGGCGCCCGTTCGGAACCACGCAGGCGGACTCCAACGGGCAGGTGGCGGCATGACCCACCGCTTCGAGGCCACCCGCCGGCCCACCATCTACACGTTCCGCGCGGTCGTCCCGAGCCAGACCGGCTACGACTGGGCGACCGGACACTCCCGCAGCGTTCGCGTGCTCGTCACCCCCTGAGACACACGCGGCGCAGCTCCTCACGGCTTCGCGCAGACCAGGAACCCGAGGAACTGGTCCGACGACGATGCGGTGTTCCTCACCTCGACGTACCAGCCCGTCGGGACGTCGCCCGTCGTGACCGGGAAGCTCTCCGTGACGGCGAAGATGTTCAGCGGGTCAGCGTCGCTCTGCAGGCCGCCGATGACGGCGCGCTCCCCCGGGAGGCACGTCATCTTCACCGCGCCGATCGCGCCGGCGGCCACCGGCAGGGACGGCATGCGCCGGCTGACGATGTTCGTCGCTCCGGCAGGGCCGGCCGGGCCAGCGGGCCGGCCGGGAGCTGGCCGGCCTTGAAGTCCTTGGCACGGAGCGATCCGTTCCTCACCGTCCCGGAGGTCACGGCGTTCGCGCGCAGCTTGCTGTTCGGTCACCGCGTGCTTCTTGAGCTGCGTGCTGCCGACGCTGTTGGCCGGCAGCTTGATCGCGGCGTAGCTCGTGCCGCCAAGGGCAACGATCAGCGCCATGGTCGCCGTGACGTTGGCGTAGCGCCCGTTGCTGAACATCTGCTTCATCTCCGCCCCTTGGTCGTGATCATCGCGAGACGTGCGAGGGTCCTTCGGCTGGGCTCGCGCACCCTGCCAGCGTCGCGTTGGCGCCGAGGATCTGCCTCGCCCGACCGGCTCGATGATCCGGCATCTGGCCTGGATCGCAGCCCCTCGGGCGTGGACAGTCGTCAGCGCGCATGAGGCTGCTCCCTACGGGCTCGATGCCAAACTCGGAGGCGTCGGGAGGACGCGGCACCGACGCGGCGCGAACTGCGCTCGTCGGCTCCTGCGAGGTCGCCTGCGGCTCGATGCCGAACTCTGCGATCTCCTGGGCGCCCTGGCTCTTGGGATCGGGCGGCGTCCGCTTCTTGGAACTGCTCGACGCGCGCTGGCGTGCTTGAGCGTGTCGTGGTCGTGTGGTCGTAGGCGTCGGCGCGCTCGCGGCGGCGCTGCTGCGGTGCGCTGGGCGGCTCGTCGACGCCGAGTCCGCGGGTCGCTTGGCGTCGGGCGCGCTCTCGACGACGATCGCCGCGCCGCCGACCGCGCACACCGCGCTGACGCACAGCGCCGCCGTCTTCGCTCCGATGCCGCTGAGCAGCGCGGCACCACCTCCACCGGCGGCCGTGCCGGCACCGCCAGCGGCCGCCGCGCCGGTTGAGCCGCCGCCGAACAGCGAGCTCAGCGCGCCGGCGATGCCGCCACCGGCTCCCGCCCCGCTCGCGATCAACGCGGGCGCGGGGACGACGGCCGCCAGGCCTCGCATGGACCGCACGTACGCGGCGCAGGCGTGGCACTCCATGACGTGCGCCGCGGCGAGCTCGTGGCGCTCGCCGCCCTCCTCGTGCAGACCCAGGGCGAACGCCTTGATGAGCGACCGCTGCTCCCGACACCAATCGCCGCGGTTGATCGCCTCGAGCAGCCCGCCGAGCTTCTTGTTGGCCGCGACCATGATCTTGTCGAGGCGCTTGATGTCGATGCCCATCATGTCGCTGGCATCCCGGCGTGAGTGCTCGTGCAGCACGCACAGGCTCACCGCCTGGCGCTCGCGCGCGTTCAGCCGCAGCCGGACGGACATCAGCCACTGGTGGTAGCGCTGCCGATCGGCGATCTCGGCGTCGACGTCGTGCTCGTAGCCGAGGTCGCTGATGCCCTCCCCGACGGCGACAGGCGCCAGGTACTTCCTGCGCGCGCGACGCACGTCGTCGATCGCGCGCCGATAGGTGATCGTTGCCAGCCACCCGCCGAGGTTGCCGACCTCCTCCGTCGTGCTCCCGAGACCGCTCGTACAGCGCGTGCCACGCCGCGTTGTACGCGGCCTCGAGGTCCGGACGGGTCGGGGTGCAGGCTGTCGACGGCGAGCTTGCCGCGAACGGTCGAGAGGACCTCGGGCTTGAGGTCCTCGTAGCACTCGGCGATGACTCGCTCGAAACGATCGTGAGCGAGGAGGCTCATCGGGGTCTCTGTCGGAGTGACGGCCGGCATCTTCGGACGGAGGCGAGAGGTCCCGCCAGTCTACGGAGGTGGCGCACGCGCGCTGCTCGGTCCGCCATGGCATACCCAGCGCCTCTGCGTTCACATCGCCACGAGCGTGTAGTCGCCCGAACGCCCTGGCCGAACAGAGTTCGGCCTCGTGCCCGTAACCGCGCACGCGCTCGAAAGGGCAGGCGTCCGAACTCGGAAAGATCGATCCGGTGGCTGGGCAGCGCGAGCGCGCCGCGGCGCTGCTGGCGGTGCCTGGACGGTGTGATCGTGTCGCTCCAACCGTTTGATGTCGCACCACAGCGGCCGCGTGACCCCCGGCCATTTCGGGGTGGGCGCTGCAGGCCCCACTCGCCTCAACCGCGACTGGCGAGGAGAAGTGGCTCGCTCACCATGTGCGCTCCTCCAGCCACATCGGCATCACGTGCCCCAAGCATGTGCTCCAATCGAGAATCCGGCACGCATGATCCGAACTTGACCGTGTCCAGCCGGCGCTTGTCGACCGGCGCACGGAGCTCCGCCGGGTCGATCGCTTCGACCACCGCGACCAAGTCGTCGAGCGGGGGTGACGATCGCAGCCCAATCCCGAGATCGTCGACGCCCAGCGTCGCTGTGCCGGCCGCATCGAGCCGCGCCGCCATGGCTCGATTCGCTCGGGCGCCGGCGAAGGTCCACCACCGCGAGCGGCTGCGCGTCGTGTCCCGGACCAGGGTGGTTCTCCCTACGCGTGCCCAGTCGTGCTCGCCGCGGACCTCGTCGAGCTTCGTGGCCGCGCGCCGCGTCACGTGCTCGTCCAGACGATCGTCGCCGCACAGCACTGAGCGAATGGAGTGACAGACCTCGATCGACAACGCAGCCCCAGAGCCGGCCCATCGGGAACGGCCGGGCTCGTCGACCGGCTCGACCCAGACGACGCGACGGTTCCAGTCGACATCGCGCACGCCCCAGGCGCGGCCGCCGAGCAGGATCGTCGCGCGCGCGTCGTCGCGCGAGGCCAGCGACGACGGATCGACGGATCCGAGCTCGCGCTGTCCCCAACGCACGGCGAGCAGCGGTTCGGTCAGAAACAGGGATGTCACGTCCATGAAGTTGCGTCGCCCGTACTCCTGCTCGCCGACTGGTCCGATTGCCAGGATCCCGCCGTCCTCGACGAGGACGGCGCGGTCGAGCATGTGCTCGAGAACCTCCAGCGGCACTGCCGCCGACAGCCCCGCCTGAGAGCGCACGCGATCGAAGGAGCCCGGCCAATCGGTCCGCCCAACCCTCCCCTCCGCGAGCACGCGCGCCAAGAGTTGCTGCGCGATCAGATTCACCGGCTCGCGGGGTGCGACGAGCGGTTCGACCCATCCGTCGAGCACGAGCCGGATGAGCGCGAGCGCCTGCAGCAGCTCCATGTCCGACGTCGCCAGGAACAGGCAGTTGCGCACGGTCCCGTCGCGCCGCCCGGTGCGGCCCATCCGCTGCAGGAGCGAGGCGACTGTGCGAGGCGCGCCGATCTGGATGACGCGGTCGAGGTCGCCGACGTCGATGCCGAGCTCGAGCGTCGAGGTGGCGACGATGACGCAGTCACGGGTCTCGGAGAATGCGCGCTCGGCTTGGCGGCGGTCGTCGCGGCTGAGCGACGAGTGCGAGACGAACACGGTCGTGCCTGCCGCTCGCAGGCCAGCGGCGAGCGACTCGACGCGTGCGCGGCTGTCGGCGAACACGAGGCGCTTCTCGCCGCGGTGCAGCGACGAGATCACCTTCGCGGCGTTGCCCTCGCTGGCGACCCAGTCGGCGGTCAGGTTCGAGCTCGCCGGGCGCGCCCGCTCCGACCATCACGACCTCGCGCTCGCCCGTGCCGCCGCAGACGAGCCAGTCGAGCAGCCATTCCGGGTTGCCGACCGTCGCGGTAAGTCCCACGCGCTGGATCTCTCGACCCGCGAGTCGCGTCCAGCCGCGCGAGAACCGCAAGCAGGTGCCATCCGCGATCGTCGCCCGCGAATGCGTGGATCTCGTCGACCACGACGGCCTGAACGCCGCCGAAGAGTCGCTCGCGACTCGACGCGCCGCGACATCAGCATCGCCTCGAGCGACTCGGGCGTGGTCAGGAGCACGTCGGGCGGGTCGGCGAGGATGCGCTTGCGCTCCCCGTCGCCCACATCGCCGTGCCAGATCGCCGCGCGATGCCCGAGCAGGTCGCAGTACCCCTCCACCCGCGGGTACAGGTTGTTCAGCAGCGCGCGCAACGGGCAGACGTAGAGCACGGACAGGCCGGACCAGCGCTCCTGCACCATGCGCGACAGCAGCGGGAGAACGGCGGCCTCCGTTTTGCCGCCGGCGGTCGGCGCGCCGAGCAGCACGTGGCGACCGGCGAGCACGGGCGCGATCGCCTGCTCCTGGAGCGGACGCAGCGACCGCCATCCCAGCGAGTTGACGACGTGGTGCTGGACGGCCGGATGCAGGCGCCCGAACGGTCGTCAGACATCGAGCGCGATGTCGTCTGCGGTACGCGGCGCGCGCGCTTCGCGCTCCTCGAGCGTGAGTTCGCTCTCGGCGATCGGAGCCGGGCCGTCCTGGCGGGGGTCGAAGTCGGGGAACTCGTCGACGCGATCGAGCACCTCCGAGACGAGCTTCTTGAGGAAGATGCGCGGCGCGATCCCGACCTTACCGCCGAGATCACCGGTGACCTGCGTGGCGAAGTCCGTCACGAAGGCGTCGTCGACGAGTCGACCGATGCGTGCGGCGCTGTCCTGTCCGGAGGCGTAGATGTCCCGCACGCGCAGGCCCACATCGACCAACCGGGCATGGTCAAACGCCGGAAGGCGGATCTGCACCGCGCGCGCGCTCTCGAACCGGTGGTCGGCGGCGAACGACGTGTGCAGGCGCTGCGCGAGCGGTGCGAGTCGCTGTACGCCCTGCGGCCCGTCGTAGAACGCCGGGGTTCCTGTCATGACGAGGTACAGACCGGGGAACCGCCCGGCATCGATCTCGTCAAGCAATTGGCGCAGCGCGTTGAGGCCCTTCTCGCGCATGTCGCGTGCGCATCCGCTGAAGCGTCTCGACCTCGTCGAGGATGAGCAGCAATCCGGGGTGCCCTGCCTCGCGGAGCACGACGAGCAGTGCCTGGAGCGCCGCGAGTGCGCCGAAGTGGTCGAGCTCGCCCTTCACCCCTGCGCCGCGCTTGACCGCTGCGGCGACGTTGGGCTGCCCACCGAGCCATGCGAGTAGGCCCTCGGCAGTCGCAGTGTCGCCCGTGGCGAGTGCTCGCCGGTAACCGCGCAATGCGGCCGCAAACGGTGCGGCTCGCTGTCCGACCGCGAGCAACCTGCGTTCGGCGAGATCCTCGACGCGGCGCGCGAGCGCTTGGGTGTCGGTTTCGTGCAAGGCGCCCTCGGCGAGGACCTCTTCCTCGAGCGTGTAGGTCCAGCGGCCGATGACCGAGGGCAGTGCGCCGGATCCCTCGTCGGCGGTCGCCAAGCGCTCGATGAGCCGACGGTAGACCGTCTCGAGGCGGTGCAGGGGCGTTTCGGTCTCGCTGATCTGGACCTCGCTGGTTGCCATCCCGAGCCGCTGGGCACGCTCGGCCAGCCACCGGGCGAGGAAGGTCTTGCCGCCGCCGTAGTCGGCGCGGATGGCCTTGAACCCGCTCGCGCCGGATGCCGCGTGTGCGAGTTCTTCGTCCAGTCTTGGCGCCAACGCGTCGAGCCCGACGGCGAGATCGCCCAGACCACGGGCGGGTACGGTCCCGCGGCGTAGGGCGTCGACGATCTCCCGGCGACGGAGCGGTGAGAGTGCCATCAGATCGCGAACTGGCGCCGCAGGTCGGCGATACGCAGCTCGACGAGGTCGGCGTCGCGATCCACGGTGAGGATCGGGTAGCCGTCGACGTTCAGCAGTGGGCGCATCGCGGCCAGCAGCCCGTCGAGACGTCCTGCGGGTACACCAGCGGCAACGGCGAGCGCGCCTGGCGAAAGACGGCCGTCGTGGCGGCCCAGCGCAGCCAGCAGCGCGTGGATGCGCTCTTCGCTCGGCGCGCCGCGGCCGGCCCGCTCGCGGCTCTTGGTGAACCCGGAATCGGACAGAAGGGCGCTCAACCACTCTGGCTGCGAGGCGACGACGGGCTCATCTGCTCCTGTGGCATCGAGCCCGTCGAACATCGTCTGCTGGCCACTCACGGGTGATGCACGACGAGCTGGGCGGTCCACGCCCCGTGGGACGATCGTCGTCTCGGCGGGGCGCGGCTGATCTCGGCGCCACCACGCGGGCTCGTCCGCCTCCTGGTCGACAAGCCCGTCCAGCGCCGCATCGAACGCGGTCAATACGGCGATCGGTGCGACAAGCTCCTCGGGGCTGGCGCCGCCGTGGTAGCCGGGTTTGCTCGCGCCCGTGTAGCGAATGTGCGGGTCGACGGCCAGAACCACGCGACCTGCGCTCGCGAGGACGCGCGGTCCGTCGGCCAAGACTTCTCCAGCGCCCGGTGGGGCACCGGTTGCTGGGCGATGCCGATCGCCGCTCCCCGCGCCGCCGGGCGTCCGTTGCGTCTGCGCCCGTTCCGGTACGTGACCGTGATCGCTGAGCAGGACGACCACCCGGCCTGCGTCGCGGGAGGCGCTCAGGACCGCGTCGAGGAGTGGGATGTCGCGCAGCGTCCAGCGCCCGCGCCGCTGGACGGCGCCGCTCAGCTCGTCGTCGATCGCGTTGATCACGAGCCCGACGATGCGGCGGGCGCCGAAGATCTCGTCACGCACGGCACTCGTCAGCGTCGTGCCGTCGTGGCTGAGCGCTCGCTTGTGCAGGAGTAGCGGCGCCCCGCCGGCGGTGCCAGCCTCGCGCAGGCGGACGTGCGCGGCGAAGCCCGCAACCTCGTTGGTCTGCCCACCGGACGCCAGCCGGCCGGTCAGCAGCGAGGCACGCGACAGCGTCGTCAGGCTCGGGAGCACCGCGAGAGCCGCGGCCCGCGCGTCGATGCCGGCGGGCCGGCGTTCGATCCAGCCCTCCTGGTCGAGAGCGCGCAGCAGCTCGCGCAGCACCGCCACGCTCATGCCGTCCAGCACCACGACGATGGTCGGCGCGGCGCGAGCGATGGGAGCCACAACCGCGTCGAGGACGTGCTCGACCCCGAGCAACCCGTTGGACGGCTCGCCGTCCCAGCGCACCGCCGCCGCCGCGAACGCGACGGCCGCCGCTGACCGCCGCGCGTCCACCGCGTCGGCGAGCATGCGAGCCGCATCCGCAAGCTCGGGCGCACCAGAGGACGCGATATCGGCCCGAGCCCAGACCACCCAGCCGCCGTCGCTGAGCTCGTCGCGGACGGCCCCGCTGAGCGTCGCCGCGGCCGACCGGATCGGCTGGCGCAGCCAGCGCACAAGGCGGCCCATCGCGGTGAGTCCTTCAAGGACGCCCGCAGCTGCGTCAGCCATCACATGGCGGCGAATCGCCAGTTCCGCCAGGTCGAGTTCCGCCTCAGCCCCCGATATGCCTGCGACGGCTTCGGGGAGCGCATTTGCGTACCGCACCAGGCGAGCGCTCCAGCCATCGTCGAGCAGGTCGCTTCCCCCGACGAGCGGCGCGAGGTCGAACTCGGCACAGAGGTCATGCGCGCGGCGCTGCCACGACGCGCCGCCACCGCCGCGCTGGCGGTCGCGGACAGCCGTCACGGTAGCGTCGACCAGTGCCGCAGCGTCGCGGTCGAGGTCGAGCGTGTCTCCGCCGAGGTGCCGCTCGGCGATGCGCCCGGCCGCAAGGAGCGCCGCGGGCTCCTCTGGCACCGCGACGAGGACGCTGAGCACGCCGATCGCCGCGAGGACGTCCTCGGGATCACGTGCCTGCTCGGCGACCGCGAGCAACAGCACCGCGCCGGGCAAGACCGACAGCCGGTCGCGCACGCCGGCTCGCAGCTCCGCGCCGGCACGGCGAAGCATGGCGAGGTGTTCGACGTGCAACGACCAGATGAGAAGCTCCCGCAGCGTCGGTGCGGCTCCGGGCAGGTCAAGCGTTGCCCGTAGAAGCTCCTCCCATGCTCGCTCGGCGGTCAGCGCGCCGGACGGAACAGGACCGTATCCCGCTGGAGGCTGGTGATCAAGGAGCGCGCGCAGGAACCAGTCCTCACGGGCGATGCGGCGGTCCAGGTCGTGGGCTTGGAACAGCTGCATCACCGCGCCGGCCAGACTCGGGATGACGAGCCTCTGCCCGGCGAATCGCGCGGTCACATCGAGGCCGAGCTCGCGCAAACTCAGCGGCGTCAACACGACGAGCGGGGAATCGATCTCCTCCTGCTCCACGCTCGCGGCACGCACGTCGATCGTCGAGCGGCACACCCTGACTGGGCGCTCCTCGCCCGCGAGCAGAATTCGGTCGTCGCCCGCCCACTGGCCCTCGAGCGCGACAGCGATGAGGGGCTCGTCCGGGCGCGTGCGGTGCAGCTCCTCGAGGATCGGGCGCAGCACGGCGGGTGTCAGCACGGCACTCACGGGCCGGCGGCCACCCAGGTGATCGTGATCGCCAGCTCGTCGGCTTGCGGGTCGTTGGTGAGCTGGTCCAGCACCTCCTTGGCCGCGGCGACCCCGACGACCTGCTCGCGTCCCCCGATGCCCTCGCCGGCGGCGGTGCCTTCGCCTGTCGCTCCACCCTCGCCGCCGGCACCCGTTCCCCGAGCACCGCCGCCCGTTCCGCCTGCGGTGAGCCGGCGCTTGACGAGCGCTGCCCCTTCCCGGACGGCTACGGCAAGGCGTGGTTCGAGCCCCACGACGAACTCGTCCTCGACAAGCCCACCCCGTAGTCCGGTCAGCACACGGTCCGCCTCGGCGTCACCCCCCGCGGCCAAGGCGGCAAGCTGGTCGATCGTCGTCCAGCCCTCGCGCGTCAGCAGGTCGCCGACCTCCCGCGCCCGCGCGAGCGAGGCTCCAAGCGTCTGCTCGGTCACCCCGTTCGCCAGCTTGTGCGTGGCGAACGTCGCGATTCGCGACACGCTGTCCCCGGCGCCCAGTACGGAATCCACCAGCGCCCGCGCATCATCGGCAGTCCATCCGCGCTGACCAGCGTCGTCCAGACGCAGGGTCGTCGCGCGCTGCGCCAGCCGATCAGGCAGCGCGCGAACAGCGGCTGCGCGCGCATCGAGCTGCGACTCGATCTCCGCGGAGAGCGCGCCCACGGAGGAGGCCGAGCGCTGCGGGTTGGGGTTGAGCCCGAGCAGCGTATGAGCGCGGTGGACCGCGACATCCCATACCGCGGGCTCGGGGAGCGGCTGCTCGACGATCGTGAGGTGGTCCTCCAGCCTCGCCACCGTCGGACGCGCGACACCGCCGTGCTCGCTGAACCGGCGGCCGAGCTGCTCGGCGGCGACGAGCAGCACGAGGTTCTGCACGGTGGTCGGGACACCCGCCAGCTCGGTGTCGGCGAGCAGTGCCCGCGCAGCCCCCACAGTGAGCGGCCCGTTGGCCTGCTGGATGGCTCGGGTGAGGAACGTCGGCCAGCGATCGCCCAGCACGAACGCGACCTCGCTCTGCATGCCGAGCCCCAGCGGCTGCGCGAGATCGCCGAGCAACCCGCGCGTCCGCGTGTCCTGGATCACCAGCCGCCCGCCCGGCTCCAGCACGGCTGCGCGCACAACCTCGAGCACGTCTGCGAGCGCCTTCGGCGACGGCTCACGTCCCAGCTCAGGATGGCGCGGGAACTCGTGCGCAAGCGCCTGCCCGAGGAGGTGCTCGAACCCGTCTCGCAGATTGGCGCCGACGGGGCGCCGTACCGGGAATCCTTCGATGAGCGCGATGAAGTCGGCCGCCTCGCCGTCGCCGAGTAGTGCGAGGTCGACGAGCGTGGCCGTCGGCCGCTCGATGCCATAGGTCTGCCGCAACGCACCCCTCACGCGCGTCATCAGCGCGTCGCGCTGGTTGGTGATGATCTGACGGGCGCTGTGACGTTCGGTCTCCGACAGGTGGTCGGCGTAGCGACGGAAGCCATCCCCGGTAAGGACATGCTCATGGATCACCAAGCGGCCGAGGTCGTCGATCACCGCCGCGGAGAAGAACGACGGGATCCAGCAGATCGTCTTCGCTCCGTCTGCGTTGCGCGAGCGCCAGTCGTCCAGCCGCGCGCGGTCGTCCGCCGGTGAGTACGACGCTTCGTCGAACGGGAAGTCCATGACGATGCACCAGTCGTCGCCGGTGGGCCGCAGCGCCCCGTCGGTGATGTCGCCCGGGTTGCGGACGTTGCCGAACCTGACCTCGACCCGCCGTCGCGTGCCGCGCCACGTGTGCTCGCGGTCAAGCTGGCCGTCTAGACGGGTCTCGTCGATCCCGATATCGGCGAACACGAGCTGGCGGACCTTCAGGCGGCGCGCGCCGTCGTTGTCGGCGGTCTTGGCCCGTTGGAGCACCGTCTCGACGTCGACGCCGCTGAGCGCGATCGAGACCGTCGGGTCGTTCGGGTCCTCTCCGATCTTCAGCTCGCCGACGGTCCGCCCCCACTCGGTGAGCCGCCGTACGAGAGCCGCCGTCTCCTTGCCGGCGATACGGGTCCTGATCGACCCGTGGTTCAGCGCGGCAAGGCGGCTGGCCGTGAGGTTGCGCACCGGTTCGACCTCGGGCACGAGCGCGGCGATCAGCAGGGTCTTGACAAGGCGGTCGTTGGATCGGAAGGTGCTGGCCCATGGCTGCCCGGCCACGTCGTCCTCGGTGATGCCCGCCTCGGCCAGCAGCAGCCGGCGCAGCTTCTCGCGGTACAGGCGCTGCGCCTGCTCGGCGTTCGCGCGCATCGCGTCGCCGAACGGCTCGGGCGAGTCCATCACGACATCCCAGACCTCACCGACCCCGACGATCTCGCCAAGCGTCAGCTCGTCGCGGCGGCGGCTCAAGAGCTCCTTGAGCACACGCAGCGCGGTGCGGTTGCGCTGCAGTGCCGACGACAGCGCGACGAGGACCGCCATGAGCGCGGGCGTGAACGGGTAGGTGTCGCGGAAGTTCGCGAGCGTCCCGGTAGACGTCAGCAGGACGCTTCGATCGATCGCAGTGTCGGCCGCGACCTCCTCGAACGCCCGGTCGATCATCTCCGCCGCCTCGGGGCTGCGCGGTGCGAGGACGCGCTGGCGTGCGATCTCGGGGAGGTTCTGGTCCTCGAGCGGCACGATGCTGAAGCGCCCGTCGCCGTGGCCGAGCGTATCGGCGACCGCAGCCTGCTCGGCGCCGCTGCCGCCCTTGCCGATGAACTCGCGCAGATCGCGCTGGCGGGCGACGAAGCTGACGATCGGCAGCTCGCGCCCGGCGTCCCCGGCCTCGCGCAGTTTGGCGACCTTCTGTGCCTCAGCCTGGGCCCAGCCCCCCTCGCGCTGCAGGTTTCCGGCCAGCCACAGGATCAGCTCGTCGAGAAACAAGACGATCCCCGTATAGCCCAGCGTCTTGGCGTGGCGGGTGATCGCCGCGAGGCCGCCATCGAGATCGAGGAACGCCTGCGTGTCGCGCGGCATGGTGCGTGCGGTAGGACGGGAGGATGTTGCGCAGCAGCGCCCCGACGAGCCGCTCACGGTTGGGATCACCAGCCGGGGCGGCAGCGGCCGTTTCGTACGTCGCCGCGTTCCACGCGACCGCGTACTTGCCGAAACCGCCGCCACCGCCAGCGCCCTGCGACAGCGCTGCGAAGAACGTGTCGTCGCCCATCTGCGCGCGCAACGTGGCAGCGTTGTCGAGGATCTCGCGGTCGACGAACACCGGCGCCTCGGGCGCCTCGGGATGGAGCTTTGCGACATGCGCGGCGTAGCCGCCGAGGATCGCCTGTTCCAGCCCGGTCTTCCCGAGCATGTGGTAGGGCACGAGCAACCAGTTGGTGTCCCTCAGCGCCGGGTCGTGCTTGGCGATCGTGTCGTGCAGCGCCGGGATCCTGCGCGCCGCGGCCTCGCCGCGCAGCAGCAGGTGCAGGACGGCCATGAAGTGGCTCTTGCCGGAGCCGAAGCTGCCATGCAGGTAGGTCGCTCGGCTCTGGCCGTCGCGGGCGCTGGAGGCGACGATGCCCAGCGCGTCGTCGAACGCGCTGACGAGCTGCGGCGTGACGACGTAGTCGCCGATGGTCTGGTCGACGTCGTCGATACCGGAGGCGAGCTCCATCACCAGGTCGCCGGGCGTCACCTTCTCGGGGATGTCGATGAGGTCGCGCAGCAGGGTCACGTGCTCACAGCTCCAGCCTGTCGATCATGTCGTCTCATGTGGCCTTCCGTCCTCGCGTCGGCGTCGGTGGCCGCCAGGCGCGCAGGTCGTCTCGCGTGCGTCCGAGCGCACCGAGCTCGTCGGTGAGGAAGTCCTCGAAGCTCGCGGGCAGGGACTTCTCCGGTCTCGGGATCGGGCTCGGGATGCCACTGCCCGACCCACGGCAGCAGCTCAAGGATGCCGGCCAGCAGCGGGATGAGCCGTTCCTCCCCCGCCCCGTCCTGACCGCGGAGCAACGAGGCGCGAACGGCAAGCGCGAACGCGAGCGTCGCGTGGTCCCAGCCGGCCCAACCGACCAACGGGCTGGGGTCGCCCGTCCGTGAACCCTCGGGCACGAGCACGAACCGCTCCTTGGGCACGTCGAGCTTGCCCCGCAGCCGCCAGTAGTCGGTCTTGCGAAAGTCAGCCGGCTTGTACTTCGGCGGGACGGGGATCTCGCCGACCTCCTCCGCCTTGCGACGCGTCGCGACGTCCGGCGACAGGCCGATAGCGTCGATCGCGTCCTCCTGACGCTGCAGGTCCCACACCTCCTCCCACTCGGTGCGCTTCTCCAGACCGCTGTCCTTGTAGCGGTGAGCCGCGAGGTACGGGACCGCCTGGCCAACCACGAGATCCTGCACCAGCCGACCTACGTCGGCATCGACGCTGCCAGCCACCCGCTGCGCCGCAAGCCGCACGCGCGAGTCATCGCGAACCTCGTCGGCGAGCTGCGCGCACGTAACGAGCCCGTGGCGTTGCCAGAGCGGGAGCGCTTCGAGGTGGTCGAGCAGCCAACCTCGCAGTGCGGCCTGCTCACGATCCGACCAGGATGGTTGAGCCCAGCGGCGCTTGCATTCCGGGCGCTCGATGAGTCCGACGTCGCGGTCCGACTCGATCAGTGCGATCCGCTGCTCGATCACCTCGCGGTAGGTAGGCGGCCACTCGGTCGGGACATCGGTGATCGGTGTCGCGCCGTGACGGGCGAACCACGACGACTCGTCATCACCGGTTGCGACGCGCCGCGCGAGCGCGATCTCGAACGCGCGCTCGCCTAGGGCAAGCGGTGGCGCGCTGTCTGCAGGCCGTGGGAACCCGTGCGGAAGCAGCCCGTATGTGGCCATGACCTGCCAGTCGGACTCCTCCTGAAGGCTTATTGCCTGGGCGAGTAGCGATGTATCACTGTCCCGTGCCGCGTCCAGAGCGGCCCACCCGCCGTCAAGCAGCTTGGCGACATCGTCAAGCAGCGAAACGCGCTCCGCCGTCACCGCATCGAGCGCCGTGGGAAGCCCGAGCGGCCGATCCTCGGGCAGCGGAAACTGAGCGAGCTTCGTACCGGTGAACTCGTAGAAGTCTTCGAACTCATCCGTCCGCTGCCGCGCACCACGCGAATCGACGGTGCTTCCCTTGTTGTGGCTCACCTGCTTCAACCAGAAGCACGCGGTCGAGCTGTTGAGCACCCCGAGCAGAGCGAGGTGGTCGTCCTCGTTCGCGCCTTCGGGCAACTTGATCACCGGGGCCGACCTGTTGAACACCTTGCCGCCGCGGTCGAGCACAAAGTGGTTGTGAGTGGCAACGAAGGCGAACGTGATCGTGAGGGGCGTGCGGAGCTTTGGCGCAGTCAGTCGCCCATACTCCCACCAGTGAAGTCCGGAACCAACCTTCGTAACGCCGCCGAACATCTTGCTGTTCGCCAGGTTGGTCCTGGCGGCCCACATGACCTTGAGGGTCGCTGACTCTGGGCCTACAGGTTCGATGTCCACGGAGTAAGGGAACAAGACATCGGCGCACGTATGGAGCCGCCAGTCGCGAATCACTTCACCCTCGACGAGCTGTCTGACTTGATGCGCTGGCACAGCGAGTCGCGCGAAAGCTCCCGGCGTCTGGGTGTAGAGATCATCCTCCAAGGTGAACGCCGTGATCCCCAGGCTTGCGGCAATCGTTGATAGCTCGGTCCTGCCACACTCCAGGCGAGTCTGAAGCCCGAGCGCGCCACCACCCTGGAGACTCCAGGGATGCGTCGCAAGCGACGACCGCTCGACATCCTCGACGCTCACGAACGCACTCTCGCTGCCCGGCTGGTCGACCTGGTCGATGATCGCGCGCCACACGACGCCATCGGCCGGGACCGCCGGCGGGCTCGGCTCGCCGCGGATACCCATCACGGCCCGCACCGTCCCGAGTACCGGGCGGCGGCCGCGACCCACGAGGATCACCGTGGGCGTGCCGTGGCCCGGGATGTAGGCGCCCGCCGCATCGATGAGCGTTTGCACATCCACGCGCGGGAGGAAGTCCTCGATCAGCTTGCTGCCGAACTCGCGCTTCATGAACGAGTTCGCGGTGATCTTGCCGACGTAGCCGCCGCCGTCCGCGCAGACGGGCCAGCTGGAAGAACCGCTCCATGAACGGCACCGCGAGCGAGTACTTGCCCTTGCACGTGTCGTAGCGCTCGCGATAGGCGTCGTTGAGCGCCTTGTCCTTGGCCACGATGTACGGCGGGTTGCCGACGACCACGTGGTAGCCCGGCGTGAGGATCTCCTCGACGAGACCGGCGTCCTCGGTGAGGAAGTGATGCTCGAGCCCGCGTGCTGCCACAGCGATGCCGAGGCCGGAGAACTGGCCCTCGCGCGGGCCGTGCAGCAGCGCGTCGCCGCACGCGAGGCGCAGGTCCCAGCCGGGGGCGTCCGCGAGCCGCCTGATCTCGCATGCATTCAACGCCGCCACGATGAGGCGGAACCGCGCGATCGCGACCGCGAACGGATTGAGGTCGACGCCGTGCACGGCGCGCAAGGCACGTTGCGCGAGCTCGGGTGCGGGCACGGCTGGCTCGCGATCCTGCCACAGGGTGAAGAGCCGCTCGAACGCGCCGATCAGGAAGTGGCCGCTGCCGCACGTCGGGTCGATCATCCTCACGACGTCGAGGCCGTACTCAGCGAGCGCCGGGGTGAGCGTGCGGTCGAGGATGAACGACTCGACGAAGATCGGCGTCTGCAGCAGCGCGTAGCGCTTCTTGCGCGTCCTCGGAGAGGTCCTGGTACAGGTCGCCGAGGAATCGCGTGTCGCGTTGCGGGTCGGTGAAGTCGTGCAGGGGTCGCACGTCCTCGGCGGTGTCGTCGAGCGCGTCCCACAGCGCGATCAGCTCGCGTGCTGCGTCGCCGGAGATCGGCAGCCGCCATAGCGGGTTGTGGCGCTTCGTCGAACAGGCCGGCGACGGCCGGGAAGCACGCGGCGGAGCGGAACGCCTGCTGCAGCACCTCGCGGTCGGTGTCGTGCGGGTGCTCCTCGAAGTACCGCTGGCGACGGCCGCGCGCGACGTCACGACGCGCGCCGCGGCCGGACAGCCAGACGTCGTCGACGAGATGGTTGTCCTCCATGAAGCGCACGAACACGCACGCCAGCACCCAGGCGACCGCGCCCTGGACGAGCAGCTCCTTGCGCCACTCCTTCTGCGAGTGCGCGGTGCGCCCTGCCTCCCTGGCCGCCCGGTATTCCGCCTCGACGCAGTCCTTCACCGGGCCCTCGACCTCGGCGCGCGCCGTGAGGTCGGCGAGCAGGCCGGCGACCTGACGCTGCAGTGCGGCGAGGAGCTTCGGGCTGTCGATCATGCGGCCTCTCGGTGCGAGCTTGCGGCGCGCGCCCACGACTTCGGGACCCGCGTCCACTGGGCGGCGCTGACGACCTCGATCGCCTGACCCTCGACAACCGGCCGGCTGTCACCACCGGGATCAGGGAGCAGCAGCCACCAGCCGTCCAGCGGTCGTGCGTGCGCACCTTGCGCCAGCCGGGTGATCACGTCGAGCCGGCGGTAGCGGCCAAGGATGCCCAGTCCGCGCAGCAGCGCCGTCCCGGGGATGTCGAGCAGCTCCTCGGTGAGTGCGGTGATCGCGTCGTCCAGCAACGCCAGAAGCATCCCCCAGTGCGGGCCATCCGGTCCGGCGGCGTCGGTGGCGGAGATCGTCGCCCACGCGATCCCCTCGTCGTCGCAGATGCGCCGGATCTGATGCAGCACGGCAGCCTCGATGTTCACGTCGGTCAGCGCACGTTCGCGCAGCAGTCGGTCGCATGCGCGGCGCAGAACGTCGGGCGCAGCGATCAGCGCAAGCAGCCCGCCGTCGCGTTGGGCAGCGTCGAGGTGGGCGACGAATCGCTCCTCGGCCGCTGCCTGCGGGTCGTGTGCGACCACCGGAAACGAGCTCGTAGACCGGTTCACGGACGTGCGGCTGCTGAACGCCGTCAGCCCCAGCGGCAGTGCGCTGGGGACGAACATGCCGCCGCCGGGCTTGCCCGTGTCGGCGTGCCAATCCAGGCTGATGGCGGCGGCGTGCAGCAGCGCGGCGAGCTCGTGGTGGTGATCCGGCAGCGGCTGTGCGCGCGGGTAGCGCGCGGCGACCCGGCCGCGGAAGCTCGGGAATCGTCAGCTCAGCAGCCCCGACGAGCGCGCCCTGCGCCAGCGCCAGCGCGCGGCCGGCATCCAGACCGACGGGGTACAGCTCACCGCGCGGACTCACCGCGGCTCCATCGCTGGCGTACGCAGCGAGCTCGAGCAGCCGCGAGGGCCGCACGCCTGCCTCGGCGGCAACGGTCGACGCCTCGAGCAACGCGGTGGCGACGGTGTCGGGCGCCAAGGGCGGATCGCTGGCCGCGAGCTCATCGGCTCGCCCCCCGAGCGCGACGATGTCGTCCAGCAGCGCCTGGGCGCTCGGGGAGCGGCGGGCGATCAGCAGTCGGGATCCGTGCCGGCGCTGCGCGATCCGCGCGTCCGCGTCACGCGCCAGCTCGACCTCGATCGCGGCGCGCGTCACGGCCCGCGCAAGGCCGGCGCGCACCTCGGGATCCTGGGCGATCGCTCCCCGCATCGCCAGCACGCGGCGCGCCAGCTCGTCCGCGCCAGCGACCCCGTCGAAGCCGTCGATCGTCTCGACGATGGTGCGACGGATGCTCGTAATCGCCGGTGCCTTGGCCCACCGCCGTATGCCCGCGTCGAGCGCGGCACGGACCGCACTGATCGGCTCGCCGAGGTGCTCGGCGACGACATCGGGCGCGGGCCATCCCGCGAGCGGCAGCGGGCCAGCCAGCTCGCCGAGGGGGAGCGTCAGGAGCGCTCGCTGGATCCGCAGCTGGGCGCTGGCGCGGGCCTTGGTGGGAAGCAATTGCGCGAGGATCGCGTCGAGGCCGATCGCGTCGGGCAACTCCGCCTCGTCGCTGGACGAAGGGTCCCGGGTCGGACGCGACGCCGCGTCGCGCGAGCTCGTCGCTGAAGCGACCGCGCAGTGCGCCGGCGACCTTCGCGATCTCGCGGCGCATCCGGCTGCCGATGCCGCGCATGCTGTTCAGCTGCGTCGTCGGCAGCAGCACGAGGTCCTCGACGAGCACGACGTTATGTCGCTCCAGCGCCGCGACCTGGGCGGTGGTGAATCCCAGCTGGGCCAGCGGCGTATGCAGCTCCGCCGCCGCGATCAGCTCCCGACGCTCCTCATCGCCCAGCGCCACCGCCGCGGCGGCGGGCGCGTCAACCCGCGCGAATACCGCTCTCCAGGCCGCCAGCATGTCCTCGGCCGTATCGAACCGCGCCGCAGCGTCACGCTCCAGGGTCCGCGCGAAGAACGCGGCGAGGGGCTGCCGGACCGCCGCGTCGAGGCCGTCGGTGGCCAGCGCAGCCGGGCCCGAGGTCACCTCGGGAGCCGTCTTGCCGTCCCCCCAGACAGGACGGCGACCCGTTGCCATCTCATGCAGCGTCACCGCCGCCGCGTAACGGTCGGCCGCTGGATCGAACCGGCCCCGATCGGCCAGGAAGGGATCGAGGTACTGCGGCGTGCCCGCGCGCACCGCGGTCGGGTCCGCGCGCGAGAGCGAGAAGTCGAACAGGACGAGGTGCAACTCTTCGTTCTTGCCGACCGGGACCAGGCCGAGGTTCTCGGGTTTCACGTCACGGTGCAGGTAGCCCTCGCGCTCGAGCTGGCGCAGCCCCTCCAGCAGGTCGCTCCCGAACCGCTCCAGCCACTCCAGTGACAGCGGACCGTCCTCCCGCAGCCGAGCGGCGAGCGTGCCCTTGCTCGCCCACTGCAGGACGAGCACGAACCGGTCGCGCAGGCGAACCGTCTCATGCAACTCGACGATCGCCGGATGACGCAGCGCGGCGAGCACCGCCGCCTCATCCTGCAACGAGGCCTCACGGTCGGGGTCAAGCGCGACCTTCAGGACACGCGGCTGCCCCACCGTCTCGTCGCGGACGAGCAGCGCCGCCGCCGATGAGCCGGTCCCGAGGCGGCGCTCGAGCACGAAGCGGTCACCGAGCCGGTCCCCCGGCTTTGCCGCCAGCGCATCAGGCTGCCGATCGGCATCCGCCTGCACACTCGCCTCCAGCTCGGCCGCGTCGACCTGCATGAGGAACAGGTCGACGCTGTCGATCCGCTCGGTGACGACCGGGGCCGTCGCCCAGCGCACGAGCTGACGCAGCTCGGGGCCGACACCGTCCATGGCCGCGGCAAGGTCCAGGCCGTCGGATTCGCGCAGCGCCGCGGCGAGGTCCTCGGCCCGCTCGACCGCAGGTCTTCCGGCGAGCACGAGATGCGCGATCGCGCCGAGCGAGAACACGTCGAGCAGGACCCCGTCAGCCTGTGGGTCGGTCGCGGCCTCCGGCGCGAGGAATGGCGCCGACAGCGGGTCCGCGAGCGCCTCGACGTTGCGCGTCCCGGCGATCGTTCCGTCGGGATCGTCGGCTCCCGTCAAGGCGCCCGTTCGCCAGTCACCGATGCGGATTCGCTGCGCCTCGTCGATCTCGGGCACGACGAGGATCGCCCGTGGCGACAACGCGCGGTGCACCAGTCCGTGCCCGTGCGCGTAGCGGATCGCGTCAGCGACTTGGCGGATCAGGTCCAGGCGGTCGTGCAGCGAAAGGCGTTCGCCATGGTCGGCGAGCCACTGATCGAGCGATGGCCAGTCCGGCTCGGCGTCGAGGACGAGCGCCGGGCCGAGATCGTGCTCGACGTAATCCTGCGGTCGCAGGATGCCCTGGTGATGCAGGCCCTCCAGCAACTCGTGCTCACGGCGCGCCGCGCGGCGCAGTTGCTCACGGCGCGGGTCATTCGCATGTTGCGGCGCCGCGTACACGCGAATCCGGCGGCGACGACTGGTGACCGTTTCGTGCTGGCCCACGAAGTCCTGAAATCCCGGGCCTTCGGCGAGCAGCTCACCGAGGCGGAAGCCACCGACGGTCCGCAGGCGGTTTGACGGGCGGATGCCCGCCTGCATCATCGCCGTCGCCAGCATCGCCGCCATCGGCCGGTCGACGCGACGCCCGCCCTTCAGCCGCCCGTGCTCCTGCGGCGAGACGTCGACCAAGGCGCTGACGAGGTCCGGAACCCCGTGGCGCAATGCGGGATCGTCGGTCGGCCGACCGTAGGTAGCGGTGCGCCCGCGCTCGTTCAGGCTCAAACGCACCTGAGGGTCAGACAAGAACACGGCAGCCTCGAAGTACGGCAATCGACCGTCGAACCCCCGAGCCGCCCCGGTCCGCTCCAGCAGCGACTTCAGCGCCTTGGCCTTGAGGTTCGTGAGACGCAGCGGATGGTCGCGCTGGCGCTTGCGGCCCTCCGGGTCCGTCCACACCAGCGTGTGCTCGTCACCAGCGCACCGCGCCCGGCCATGACTTGACCTCGACGACGAACACGCCCTTCGGGCCCGCATAGCATCAGATCGACGTCATAGAGCCGACCGGACCGTCGAGGAACTCGAAGTTCGCCCACGCCGCGATAGGGCTCGTGATTCGGGCAGGCGGTCCTTCAGGAACGTGGCGAGCGCCTCGCGCTCCCACGCGAACTCCGACGGCGGTGACCTGGACCAGTTGACGCTGGTCGCCAGCCATCAGACATCCTCGTCCAGGCGCGGATGGCGGCGGCGCAGGAAGTCGCCGAACAGCGGGGCGGTGTAGGCGTAGACGCCGTGGTCGTCGCGGTACAGGAGGTTGTCGGTGATCAGGCGGTTCAGGCTCTGGGCGATCGCGCCCGACGAGCGGGTCGTCGCCGCGTCGATCTCGTTCTTCTCGAACCGCTCGCCGCCCAAGCTGGCCGCCACCCTCATCGTCCCCTGGTCCGCGCGTCGCGCGTCGCGGTAGCGCGGCTCGAAGAACTCGTCGTCGAGCGCGCGCTGCACGATCTGCCGGTGGGTCGCGAACAGGTCGTCGTCGATGACGCCGCGGCCGTCGAAGTCGGCCGCGTCCCAGAGCGCTTCGCCGAACCACTGGATGAAGTACGGGTAGCCGTCGACATCGCGGGCGATCAACTCGGCCGTGGCGTCGACGAACGCGATCTCGCCGGAGTCGTGCGCCGGGTTGACGAGCGCGAGCGCGGCATCGCTGAGCGTGCTCGCCGGTCGGCTCGAGCCCGAGGTTGGAGATCTGCTCGGCCTTGAAGAGCCGCTCGGCGTTGCTTCGCGCGCGGTGGATGTTGCCGATCAGCGGCGGGAGGCCGCAGAGGACGAGCATCACTGGCAAGCGGGTCGTCCTCCTCGTCCTGTGCGGCGACGAACGCGGAGAGCAGCGCGCCGAGCGGGAACTGGCCCTTCTTGCGGCTGGTCGAACATCGTGTGCGCCTCGTCGAAGAGGAACGCCACTCCGCGGCCTGTTGCCGCCGAGCCGACGCTCTGCAGCGCGACGCGCAGGCGGTCTTCCAGGACCGACGGCGTGCTCGGCAGCCGCGCCGGAGCCGACCGAGATCGTCACGCCGCTTCCGAGATCGAGCGTGATCTGGCCGATCGTCGCCCTCGCCGTATCAGCGACCTTGTTCTTGACGCGCGCGACGACCGAGAGCTGATCGACCGCGTCGCGCAGGTAGCCGGCCATGGCGATCGCAAACGCCTCCTCGTCGCAGAGCCGCGTGCTGAGGTCCCGGCGCACGACGACCCAGCCCTCGCGCTTGGCCATCCGCTCGAACTCCTTGAGCAGCACCGTCTTGCCAACGCCGCGCAGCCCGGTGATCCTCAGGTTGTTGCGCTTCTCCGGGTAGTCCTCGAGCAGGCGGGCGAATCGGCGCAGCTGCTCGTCACGGCCGGCGAGGAACGGCGGGCGGGTGCCGACGCCGGGCTTGTAGGGGTTCTTCGCCATAGCAAGTCGCGACCGTACTGATCTTCACCGCAGTTCACAAGATCCTGTGAACTTCTGTCCGAGGGAGCTTCGCCGCTCGGTGAGACCACTCTGACGCAATGATCGAGCGCTGATCTCGCGTGGAGACGCGGAACCGAGCGGGTTCCCGACCTATGCACCGCGCCGTCGCTACAGCAGTCGATCGTCGTCGCTGGCGACGACGAGACCAGCGTCCCCGTCCGGCCCGCAGCGCTTGGCGCTACGCGGTCCGCAAAATCAGCGGGGTCCGCCGTGGTCGAAATCCGGGCGATCTCTGTACCGCCCGACTGCGGCGCGGATCGCTGCCAACCGCTTCGGTCCGATCCGCTGGATGCGCAGCAGTTCGTCGTCGGTGCTTCGTTCGACGTCCTCGACGCGCCGGATGCCGCCCCGATACGCGAGAACGGCCAGCGTGTCGGCATCGACGCCGAACCGTCCGAGGTCGTACACCCCGCCGGCCGCGCGGGCGGCGTCGCCTTCCGTCGATCCGACGGGTACCGCTGACGCTGGCATGCCGATGTGCCAGGCAGCCCGTTCGTGCAGTTCGGCGAGCCTGCCGCGGTCGAAGTGCTGCAGGCCGTCGATGTCCATCGCGGCTTCGATCGCGGTGAGCACCATGCCCCAGGCGGCCCGCTCCGGCTCGCCGTATGGCGGGGCTGCGGGTCTGCGCATCACGAGACCGGTTCGGCGGCTGCGATCCTCATCTTCATCATCGACAAGTGCGTCGATGCACATCTAGGCTACCGGTAGTCTAGCGCCGGTGCTATACAGCCTTGTGTATGGCGCCGGTAGCGGCGAGCGTGTCGGCCTTGTCCGAGCGCCCGCCGATCGATCCCGCCCTCGCCTCCGCGCTGCGCTCTCTGCGCGAGCAGCAGGGACGCACGCAGGAGGACCTCGCGCACGACGTCGGCGTGACCGTCAACGCGCTCGCTCGCATCGAGCGTGGACAGGCCGATCCGCGTTGGACGACCGTCCGCCGCATCGCCGGCGCCCTTGGCGTCTCGCTCGCCGAGTTGGGCCAGGCCATCGAAGGCCGCTCCGACTCGCCCGCCGAGTAGCTCACAAGCATTCGGCGCTTAACGACGAAAAGCTCCGATGGAACGCGACGCGCTCGCCCGAGGCGACAACCGCCGTGCCGCTGCGCCGCGCTCGACCGTGGCGCGACTGCGGGGCACCCTCCGCTCGTCCCGCTGATGCGGGAGACGAGCGGACGCCCGGCATCCGTGCCGGACGTCCGCGCACGTTGCGTGCGTGCCCGAGTGACATCGCAGGGCGAGATCACATCCCGGCCTCGGCGAGAAATCGCGACGGCCCCTTGGTCGGCCGCCCGAGGCGCTCGGCGCTCGTCGTGAACGTCACGCGGTCCTTGCCCCGCGTCGCGGCGACGTAGAACAGACGGCGTTCCTCCTCGACGCGCAGCGCGTCGGCGCTCTCGAGCGCGTAGCCGATCGGCAGCAGGCGCTCCTCGCAGCCGATCACGAAGACGACGCGCGCCTCGGTGCCCTTGGCGCCGTGGATCGTGCTGATCGTCAGGCGTTCGTCCTGCTCGGCCGTCAGCGCGGCGGCGGGCTCGACGCGCGTCTGCTCGAGAAAGCCCACGAGCGATCCGTGGCGCCCGTGCCGCTGCTCGTAGGTGTGCGCCGCGCGACACAGCGATCTCAGGTCCTCCTTGACGCGCGCGCAGTCCGCGGCGACCGCGACGTCGTCGGTGTGCTTCAGCAGGTCGTCGTAGCAGTCGACCGGCCCGTCGGCGATCGTGAGCGTGGCGATCACGGCCTTGGCGAGCTGTCCGGTGCGCAGGTGCTCGCGGCGCACTCCACGCAGTTGCTCGCCGAACAGCGCAAGCGATGCCCGCGCTACCGGGCTCGCGACGAGCCCGTGATCGACTGCGCGCTGTTCACCGGCTGTCGCGCACGCCTCGAGCAGATCGATCTCGGCGCTGCGCGCGTACCGGATCACCGCCTGTGCCGTGACGTCGCCGACGCCGCGCGAGAGGGCCGGGTGCTTGGCCTTCGCGAACTGCCGGCGGTCCGACGGGGCGCTCACGGCACGGCGAAACGCCACCGTGTCGTACGGGTTGCTGACGAGCGTCACGTACGCGAGCGCGTCGAGCACCTCGACGCGCTCCCACAGCGAGTGCGCGCCGATGATCCGGTACGCGATCCCCGCCGAGGACAGCGCGTGCTGCAGGGGCACCGTGAACCGCAGCGACCGACAGAGCGCGAGGATCTCGCGCGGATCCGTGCCGCGCGCGATCTCCGCGTCGATCGCGCGCGTCAACCCGGCCGCCTCGTGGCGGTCGCAGGCGAACCGTGCGATCCAGACGCGGCCGCCCGGCGGGCGGTCGGCGACGAGCGCCTTCGCGCGACGGCGCGCGTTGTAGGCGATGCAGCGCGAGGCGACCGCGAGGATCTCCGGTCGGGAGCGGTAGTTGCGCCGCAGGACGAGCTCCGCCGCGCACGGATAGGCGCGCCGGAAGCCGAGCAGGTTGTCGACATCGGCTCCGCGCCAGCGATAGAGCAGCTGATCGTCGTCGCCGGCGACGACGAGCGACCCGTGCGGCGCACCGCCGCCGGGCCCGGCGAGGCGCTCGAGCAGCACGAACTGCGCGTGATCGGTGTCCTGGAACTCGTCGACGAGGATGTGGCGCCAGCGGCGCCGGTAGCGACCGCGAATCGCCGGATCGCGCGTCAGCAACGCAACGCTGTTCGTGACGAGATCGGCGAAGTCAAACGCGTTGGATGCGCGCAGCTCGGACTCCATGTGCTCCCAGACCGCCGCGATCCGTGCGCAGTCCGGGTGCTCCGCGCGATCGCGCAGGTCCTTCGGCGACCAGAGGCGGCTCTTGGCGAGCGTGATCTGCGCGAGTGCCTCCTTCGCGAGGTCGTCCGCCGGCTCGTCCGCGGGGTCGCCGTCCCCGAGCCCGGCGCGGATGACGCGGAGGACGTCGTCGGCGTCGTAGATGCTGTAGGCGGGGGTTCGGCCGAAGGCCGTGGCGTTCTCCCGCAGGATGCGCGCGCCGAGCGCGTGGAACGTCGCGACGGTCACGTCGCCGGCGGCGTCGCTGCCGATCGCCGCCGTGAGCCGCACGCGCATCTCCTCGGCCGCGCGGACGGTGAACGTCAGCGCGAGGATCTGCCGCGCGCGTGCCCGGCGGCCGGCCAGGAGCGCCGCGATCCGGGCGGTCAGCGTCCGCGTCTTGCCCGAGCCCGGACCCGCGAACACGAGCAGGGCGCCGGCGCCGTGGTCGACGACCTGCTGCTGCTCGGCGCTCAGCCGTGTCGTGTTCGCGTGTGGCGCCGGGTTCGTCGCGCTAGCCGTGCGCGGCGTCATGAGGGGTCGCGGCGGAGCCGTTGGCGTTGTCGTTCGCCGCCGCGGTCAGCATCGCCACGCGCTGCTTCAGCGCATCGATGACCTTGGGGACGAGGCGGATCGGGAGGCTGTCGAGCGCTCGATCGAGCTGCCGCGCCGCGCGCTGCTCGTCCTTCACCGGTTCCCGGCCGGCCGCGGCGATCAGCGCGTTGAAGAGGTCGGCGTCGCTGAGACGCGCTTCGGCGGCGAGCGCGCGGATGCGCTCGCGATCCTTGTCGCTGGCGCGAGTCTCCGGTGGGGCGCTCGCCGCGTTCGCGGCGGGACGTCGGCCGTTGGTCGTGGTCGGCTCGGGCGTGCGCTTGGCGAGCTCGCCGGTGGCGTAGATCGCGACGCCGCGTCCGAGGCCCGGGCAGTAGCGCCGTGCGCCGCGGGTGATCGCCCGGGCGAAGAACATGTCGCTGGGGTAGTGGCGGTAGTAGTCGGTGTCGGCCAGTCCCGCGGTCGTCGCGTCGGCGGCGTCGAACTTCGCCTTGCCGAGGCTGCTGCCGTCCTTGAAGAACTCGAGCTCGCAGCGCTCGTTGGTCGTCTCGACGATCGCGTAGGCGTAGTGCGGGTGGGCCTCGAGCAGCGCGGCGATGAGGTTCGAGGACAGCTCCATCTTGCCGTCGTAGATGTCGATCGCGCTCAGCGCGGCGCTGACGGGGATCTGCAGGTCGCGGCCGTAGATGAGCTTCATCAGCAGTTGCGCCTTGACGTTGGCGCTGCGCCCGTAGAGGCCGCTCTCGGCGGCGGCTGCGGCGAGTCGCTCGAGGTAGGCGAAGTCGGCTTCGGTCATCCCGGCGTGGCCGGGGGTCATGTCGGTCATGGGGGCTCCCTTGCTGTCGCACCGCGCGGTGGTGCGAGGTCGGAGTGCTTGTGAGCGCGGCTCGACGCGCCCGCGCGGGTTCCGCGGGCGCGTCGAATGCGCGGAGGTGGGTGGGCGGCCGGTGCTGTCAGCCGGCGATCGCGAGGATGCGCGCGGTCGTGTCGCGATCGAGCGCTTCGGCGCCGCCCTGGACGGCGCGCAGCATGTTGCGCTCGGCGCGGCCCATGCCCCGGACGGTGCTCTCGTGATGCGTGTACGTGCTGACGGCCTGCAGCGCGCCCCACGCCGTGCCCTTCCACGGCGCGACCCGCGGGTCGTCGTTCCACAGGCCGGTCAGCGACTCGCGTCTGCCGAGCGCGATCGTCCTGCTTCGGCCGTCGTCGGGCGGGATGGGTGCGAGCTGCTCGAGGAAGCGGTTCCAGTCGCCGTCGGACACCTTCACCGCCGACAGCCGCGCGACCTCGGCCGCGAAGTGGTCGGCGATCGTGTGCACCATCGCGAGTGCCTCGCGCGCGTCGGCGAGCCGCAGCTTGGAGTGGCGCGAGTGGCGGACCTTGACCTGCTGGCCGGCCTCGCCCATCGCGACCGCGTGCGTGTTGTCGCAGACGACGTTCTGCACGACGCGCTTGAACGTCGTCGACAGCGATCCGTCGAAGCTCGTCGTCGCGAGCAGGTGCGGGCGAAACTGCACGCCCTCCGGTGTCGTGATCGACTCGGGGACCTCGACGGACACCCATGCGACGGCGCCGCCCTTCAGCAGTCCGGCCGAGCCGATCGCGAGGTCGTCGTCGAGGATCGCGGCGACCTGTCCGAGCAGCCACTCCTCGTAGTCGTGGCCCTGGTAGCCGGACTTGAAGACGCCCAGGATCGCGCCCTGGTCGTCGGGGCCGAAGGCGCCCGGCGGGCGCAGCATCGCCTTGCGGGTCGAGTCGCGGACCTCGAAGGTCTGCACGCCGTCGGCGTCCATCACGACGGCGCTCGACGTGACGTCGCCTTCGGCGACGCGCCAGCCGAACAGGCGCCGGCGGACGTCCTCGACGGGGATCGGACCGGGGTAGTGGTTGGGCTCCTTGAGTTGCTCGGCGGCGCGGTAGTGCCAGGCGTGCCCGCGCTGCTCGGTGAAGCCGATCAGGGTCATCGTGTTCAGCCAGCTCGCCGTCTCCTCGGACATGGCGTGCTCCTCTCGTGATTCATCGGTTGTCGGGTGTCGGCTCGCGCTCGCGGCGAGCGCGGGCCGGGGTCGGCGCGCGTTCAGGCGCTGCCGAACGTGCGGATGACGTGCTCGCGTGCGCGGCGAAACTGCTCGCCGCGCAGCCATTGGCCGGTGGGGCCGCCGAGCAGGACCGACGCGAGGTCGTAGATCGCGCCGGCCGCTCCGCAGCCGAAGCAGCACCAGCCTTCGCCGGCGTCCGAGCCGACGTGGCAGCTGGGGGTCGTGTCGCCGTGCGCCGGGTTGGGGCAGGACACGAGCCGGTGCTCGGGGACCTCGATGCGCGCCAGCCGCAGGAAGTACTCGGCCGGCGCGATGCGCTTGTAGGGGTCGTCGTGGTTGGTGAGGCCCGCGGCGCGCGCGCGGACGCGCTTGGGCTTCGGTGGGTCGGGCAGGTCGCCGACGAGCTCGCGCACCGACCACGGCGCGAGCGCGAGGTCCGCCCAGATGACGCGCGCGTGGCGCCCGGTCTTGCCGTTGACCGTGCCGGCCAGGCGCATGACGCGGGAGCGGTCCTTGCACGCGCGGTCCGCGACCGTCGGGACGGGCGTGCCGTCGCGCCATGCGTAGCCGAGCGCGAAGATCAGTCGCTCGTGCGCGGCTTCGATCGCGTCGGTCGTGGTCCCCGTCGGGCCGCTCGTCCGCCGGCTCGGTTGACCCGGTCGCCTCGGCGCGAGCCGGCAGCGGGGTGCGCAGGCGCCAGTAGCAGTGCACGCCTCCCGAGCCCGCGGACTCGACGACGAGGTGCGCCGGCTTGTCGCGCAGCAGCCGCCTGACCGCCGGCAGGCCGTCGGATCCGTCCACGTCGATCCACAGCCAGTTGGTGTGGGCGACGTGCGGCTTGGCGGCGGCGCGCTCCCAGCGCACCGCGGGCGCGACGCAGACCTCGTCTCCGGCCGCGTCGTGCCTGGCGACGAGCGCGAGGAGGGCATCGAGCCAGCCCGGTCCCCCGTTCGCGCCGCCGGGCAGGAAGTGGCCGGCGTCTCTGCGAGTGGTGATCCGCAGCTTCCCGCCGGGTGGGCGGCGGCCCGCGGCGATCTCGACGTACCCGTCGCTGTCGCTGTGCAGCAGGCCGAGATGCAGCCGCCGATGGCGCTCGGCCGAGATCGCGGCCTCGTGGATCCGCCCGTCGGCGAGTCGGACCCTCGTGGGGAGGTACGGCTGGTCGAGCCCACGGAAGCTTGCGCCGTCGTCGGGGGCCGGGCTTCTCGCGTTCGGCGAGGACCGGCCGCCGTGCGGCGTCGGGTCTGTCAACGCGGATCGCATGATCGGCGTCTCCCTTCGATCGATGATGTGTGTCGGCCCGTCCCTCGCGGGGGGCCTATGACTGCGGGCGCTCGCTCACCGGGTCGGCGCGGTGTTGGATCGCCGCCGGCTCGGACAGCGGTCCGAGCCCGTGCGGTCGTCTGCCGGTCCGGTGAGCGTGCGCCGCCGCCGGCCGTCGGAGCGCCGGGCGGGCTACTGGTCGGGGTAGCGGCCGTGCAAGCGCTTGTGAGCGCGCTCGTAGACCGAGCGCGTCGCGGGCGCGGGATGGCGCTCCCCGTAGGCGATGAGCCGCAGGGTCACGCCACCCTCGCCGCCGACGGCGAGCTCGAAGACGAACGCATACGGACGCTCGGACGCTGGGCGATCACCCAGCGGCACGTAAGCCTTCAGGCAGCGCGCCAAGCGCGAACCGTCGTCGCCCTCGGCACTGCACGCGCGCAGCGCGGTTCTCGGCACGCCGCGCGCGGCGATCTCATCGCGGGCGCGCTCGGCGGCCGCCCGCATCGGGCTTCGCGCGCGCAGGCGCTCGACCTCCTGCGACCAGACGTCCGCGTCGAAGCTCACCGGTACGCGGCCGGGCGGCCGCGGGCCGGATGTCGCCACGGCTACCCCTCCCCGTCGCCGGGGATGTCGCCGAAGTGCTCGTCGAACTCCGCCTGGCTGATCGGCCGCGTGCCGTGGCGGTCGTGAAGCTCGCCGGAGAGCACCGTGATCGCGGGCTCAAGCGCGACGCCGCCGGCCTTGTCGGACACGACGTCGTACGCGCGCCCGCCGATCTCGACGAGATCGCCGATGCTCACGTCAAGTCGCTTCGGCGCGACAGCCATGTCGGCCATGGTAAACCGTCCGTCGCCGGCCGCCGGATCGACGCTGCGTCACGACGCCTGGGCGAACGTGGCGCACGCGGGATCGTCCACCGGAGCGTCGGTCAGGCGATACCCGACGCCCCAGATGTTGACGATGTAGCGGTCGCCGCGCGCGCCGAGCTTGTGGCGCAGGCGGCAGGCATGCGAATCCAGCGTTCGCGTCGAGGCGGCCGAATGGTGGCCCCAGATCGAGCGCAGCAGCTCGTGCTTGGGGAAGACCCGCGTCGGCTGGGTCGCGAGCGTGCGCAGGAGCGCGAACTCCTTCTTGCTGACGAGCACCTCCTCGTGGTGCAGCGTGACGCGGTGCTCTTCGATGTGGATGCGCAGCTCGCCGACGGCGAGCACCGGTGAGCAGCGCGAGTGCATGTCGACGCGCGTCAGCAGCGCACGCAAGCGCGCACGCAGCTCGGGGTAGCTGAACGGCTTGACGACGTAGTCGTCGGCGCCCGCGTCGAACGCTCGCAGGGCGTCCAGCTCGCCGGGCACCGTCCCGAGCAGGATCAGCGGCAGGCGCGGGTCGACGCTGCGGCGTGCGCGGCGGCGCACGGTGGCGGCGAAGGTGCGTCCGCTGCCGCCGTTGACGTCGACGAGCGCCGCGTCGGGGAGCTGCGTGGAGCACAGGCCGAGCGCTCGGTCATGGTCGGCGGTCGCGTAGACCGTGTAGCCGTCGGCGGTGAGCTGGTCGCCGAGGAACGTGCGGATGGCGTCGTCCTCCTCGATGACGAGGATCGTGTGCGCGATGGTCTGGTCTGAGTTGAGCATGGTGCTCGTCTCCTCTTGCTGTGATGGCGGCGAGGCGCCCCGCTCAGGGGGCCCTTCACCGGTGCGGGATGGCCGCCGGGCGGCGGCCGGGGATGCGGCGCCGTGCGGGTCTTCGCCCGCGAGTGGCGGCCGTGTGCTGGACGCGCCGACGCGACTGCGGTTGGCGCGTTGGTGGTGAGCCCGCCGGCTTCGGGGCCGCGGGCTCGATTCGCGACTGGTCAGGCCGGGCCGGAGAGGTCGATCTGGGCGGCGAGCAGCAGCGCGTCGTGTTCGTCGATGAGCCCTTCACCGGCGGCCTGCCAGGCGTCGCGGCGCCACTGCGCGGCGGTCGTGGCCGAGATGCGCAGCGGACGTCGTGCCGCCTCGTGGGCGGGATGGTCGCGGTAGTGCTCGATCGATCCCGCCCGGCGTGCGGCGATCCGGGCGATCGCCGCGGCCGTCGCCGGGGTCAGGCAGACCCAGACGCCCTCTTCATCGGCCGTGTGCGTGGGTCGGTGGGTGCGCAGCAGCTCGACGAGCGCCACGGTCAGTGGCCGTGGCGTGCGCCGACGCTGCCGGCGAGCGGGTTCAGTCCGACGAGGGAGGCTCACGGTGGTCGCGCACCTAGAGCAGCCCTGCGGCGGCGAGCTCGCCGCGCGTCGCGAGGGTCTCCTCGTCGTCGTCGAGCCAGAGCCCGCGGAGTACGTCGGAGCTGACGCGCCCTGTCGCGACGACGCACATCTGGCGCTCGCGCAGCGCACGAGCGGGAGCGCTGAGCGCGCGCGACCGGTTGCCGCGGGGGCGGCCGGATGGCGCGGTCGGGCGCTGGGCCTCGGCACGACGCGACGCGGTCGGCGGTCGGAGGCGGGGCGACGTCCTCCGCGCCTCGGGTCTCCAGCTCGCGGGTCTGCGCGATGAACCGGGCGATCGTCTCGGTCTCGAGGTCGGCGGCCTCGATCGCGCTCACCTGGCCTGTCCGGATGAGTCGGCCGATGTCGCGCAGCGCGGCGCGGCAGCGTAGCTCGGCGTCCTCGATGGCGATCGTCGTCGCGGCGGTCTGCGGCGGCTGCGCCGCGGTTGCTTCGGTGTTCGTGAGCATGGTCAAGCCCTCCTCGGGCCGTAATGGCTGTCGGGGATCCGGATCGCGGGTGCCTGAGCCCGCGACGCGAGCTCACGAGCACGTCGCGGGCGACCAGCCGGCTGACCGCCGGAAGTCGCGTGGGAGCGGCGGCGGGATCGCCGTCGCGGGGGTCGGTGTGCTGGCCGTGGGCAGGGGTGCGGCGCGCCCTCGGCCGGGCGTGGCTGCTGCTTACGCCACGGCTCGCGAGGTACCGACGGCCGTGTCGGCCGATCTCGGGACGTCGATGCTGCGCCCGCGGTTGCCCGGCGAGCGTCCCGTACCGTCGGAGGTCGACGTTGCGACCGACGCCGCGAGCGTGCGCAGCGATCGCTTGCCGCGGGCGATCTGCTTGTTGGTGGTCGTCATGCTGACGCGCTCGTGAGCCGCGATCTCGCGGTAGCTGTAGCCGAGCGCCTGTCGCATCAGGAACCGGCGCGGGCGTTCCGGGATCTCGGCGACGAGGCCGAGGCGGGCGTGCTGCGCGGCAAGCTCGTCGGCGCTCGGCGCGGTCCGTTCGCATAGGCGGCGGTGCTGGTCGATCGCGCGGTGGTCGATCAGCTCGTCGCGGACTCGGCGGGCCTCAAGGCGCCAGGCCTCGCGGGTGGCGGTCATCGTCAGCCAGCCGAGCGCGCGCGTGCGACGGCGGCCCGAGGTCGACCGACGTGTGGGTGAGCAGCTGCAGCCAGGCGAACGAGCAGGCGTCCTCGATCGTCAGTGGGTCGGCGCGTGCCTGTCGCGCGACGCGACGTTCGAGCCGGCGGGCTTCCTCGCGGTGCAGCGCGGCGATCCGCTGGAAGCGGGCAGTCGTGGAGTGCGCGTCCCGGGTGTGGGTGGGCATGTGTCCTCGCAGGAGGTCGTGGTGCCGCGAGGCCGTCGCGGCGCGGAACGACGAGAGGCCCGCCCGCGACATCGCGGACGGGCCTCTGGGGAGTCGGTGTGCGGCGGGCCGGTCGCTGGGACCGGGCGATCTCGTGTCGACGCCGGACCAGCTCAGCCGTTGGCCACGCGGAACGTCAGTCGCGGTCGTCCGCGGCGTCGATGTCGTTGGTGGGTCCGTCCTCGGCCCCGTCCTCCGACGCTGCGCGACCGCGTGCTGACCTGTCGAGCTCGCTGACCTTGGAGCTGTAGGACCGGGCCTCCGCGGCGAGCGCGCGCTGCAGCCGGACGTGGCTGGCAGGCAGCACCTTCTTGGTCACCCGCTCGAACGCCTTGCGCGCGATGTCCTTGTGCGAGCGTGGCAGCACCGAGCCGCGGCGCTGGCTGTTGGGCAGAACGAGCTGCGATGCGTAGTGCTGGGCGGCGAAGACGACGAGCACGCGGCCGTACAGCTCGCCGGCGGTCTTCGCGCCGTCGACGAACCGCCACAGCCACCGCACCGCGTCGTCGGCGTCGCCGTAGGTGACCTTCGTCTTGCCCGGCTTGCCGCTCTTGAGCGTCGGGGTCGTCGTCGTGCGGTGCTCGTCGAGCACGAGCCGCAGCCCGTTGGCGGCGATCGTCCGCGCGACGTGATCGCCGGTGCCGAGGTAGCTGCTGCTCTCCGGGCCGAGCAGTCCGTAGGCGAAGAACCGGGCGACGTCCATGTCGTCGGGGGCGACCGCGGCGAGCTCGGTGAGCAGGGCGGCGCCGAGGTCGAGGTTCGTGCCGTGCGCTTGGCGGGCGAGCTCGCGCAGCGTCGCGCGATGCTCGACGTCGAGCTCCTCGCGCGGCGTGCGCTCCCGCTTCGCGGCGCCGGCTCGCTTGCCCTTGGCCTTGGCGGCTGCCTGCTCGCGCAGCTGCTCGACGGTCCGCGCGATCGCCTGCTTGGCGAGCTCGCGGTAGAGAGCGAGGTCGGTGATGATCGGTGTGCTGCGGTCAAGCTCGATGAGGACGCCGGCGGCGCGAGCCTGGTCGATGTCGGAGGCGTCGAAGCGGAACTCCGGCGGTCCGTACGCGTACGGGTCGACCTGCTTGCGCAGCTTCTCGGCCTCGGCGACGAGCGCGTCGGTCTTCTTGCCCAGCCGCAGCGCCTTCAGATCGCCGCGGTGGATGGCGTTGAGGTATGCGCCGAAGGTGTCCCTGTCGGCGTCGCGCAGTGCCTGGCCGACGGCCCATCCGGCGTTGTGGACGAGCTGCGACCCGGCGACCGTGCCGGCCGCGATCGACGCGGCGAGCGCCTCGGCGATCTGCGGTGAGACGTCGGTGATCGCGAGCAGGGTGTCGATCGCGCTGACCGGGATCTCGCCTGTGCCGACGAGCTGCTGGCCGGCCTCGGGCAGCTTGAGGATCTTCGCCCGCGCGGTCGCGAGCTGGCGACTCCAGCCGAGTGCCTGCGCGGCGCCGTCGAGCGTGTAGCCCTCGTCGAGCATCGCCTGGACGGCCTTGGCCTCCTCCAGCGGCGTGAGCTGCTTGCGGGTGACGTTCTCGGCTGCGGCGTCGGCGCTCGAGCCCTCCTTCTCGCGGACGACGACGGGCACGTCGGGCAGGTCGAGCTTGCGGCACGCGGCGAGGCGGTGATAGCCGGCGACGAGCTCGTAGCCCGCGTCGGTCGGTCGGACGATCAGCGGCACGAGCAGGCCGCGCAGCGCGATCGACTGCGCGAGGTTGTCGACGTGCGCGTCGTCGAGGTCGCGCACGTTCTCGCGGACGAGGATCTCGTCGAGCGCGAGACGCAGCTCGCCGCTGGCAGGGGTACTGATGGCCATCGTGGGCCCTCCTTTGGAACGTGATGTGAGCCCGGCGGATCCGTCCGCGACATCGACGAGCGGGAGCTCGATGCGACGGCACGGACGAAACCCGCCGGGTTCCGGGGTCAGCCGTGGCTGACGGCTTCTTGTCCGGACCTCTCGGATGGCGCGCCAGCCCAGGCGCCGGCCGTGCGCTCAACGCGATGCACGGGCGCGGCGCGGCGAGGCGAAGCGCGGGTCAGATCCAGTGAGAGGAGGACGCTTCGTGCGTCCGCGGGTCGTGCCGCCGGAGGTGCCTCACGGGACGCGGGCTGTCAACCGGTGACGGCGAGCGAGCAGTCGGCTGGCGGCTCCTCGTCGGCGCCACGAACAGATGCTGACGCGCGTCGAAGTCGAAGCCGGACGTCGTGTGAGGCGGGTGCTGCTGAACGGCGGTGCTGCTCGGATCCGCGACCACGCGGTGGTGCCGAAAGGGCACATGCAAGAAGAAGCCGCAGCGTGACCGTCGTCCGCGCCGAGCGCAAGGCCGCCTTCGGTGCCGAATCTTCTTCTGTCGCTACACGGCATGGACGCGGAGCGGGCCGAAACGCCCGTAACTACGGGCCATGAGCACCTTCTGCGGCTGCCGTTTGCTCCTTCGGATCGGCGTGGGAATCGGCAATGGATTCGGCGATCTGACGGGATATCGGCAACGAAACGGCCCTGATCGCGGGACTCAACCAGGTTTCTGCATGGCGAGCTCGTGGGGTCGGCCGGATACGTTGCGCCCGGAGCCCAGGCCGATCCGGCGTGGACACGCAAGGCTCCGGGGTCTCCCGACGCGACCTGCCGGTCTGCTTCATCTACGCAGCAGGGTGCGGCTGTGCGCGCGGACGAGCCGTTGAAGCGGCAGGTGCTCGACGCGGCCGTCGTGGCCGAGGCGCTGCGACCGTCCTCGGCGACACGGACCCCTGACCAGGCCGACGGCACGACCTATCGATCGTCGAGCGGACATGCCGCTTGACCCGCACCGTGGCTCGCCGTGCTACCCATCGACGAACTTCGCAATAACCCACCCGGCGTCGAGCACGTCAGACTCTCGGATATGGTCCTGCCCGATCTCATGCCGTCCGGTCTGCGCTTGGTCATCTGCGGCACCGCCGCCGGCACCGCGTCTGCGCTCGCCGGCGCCTACTACGCGGGAGCCGGCAACAAGTTCTGGACAATCCTGCTGAGGACCGGCCTCATCGACGAGCCGCTCGGGCCATCGGACTTCCGACGGCTACCCGAGTGGGGCATCGGTCTTACCGACGTGTCGAAGACCCGCCACGGCATGGACCATGAGCTCGGCGCCGGCGCCTTCGACCCCGCCCGCCTCTGGCAGGCCGTCGGGGAGGCGGCACCGAAGGTACTTGCCTTCAACGGTAAGGCGGCCGCCCGCGCCGCCCTCGGGCTCCCCGGCCGTACCGAGCTGCCGTTCGGGCCGCTCGCGGCCACACCCACCGGCCAGGTCACCTGGGTGCTCCCATCGACGTCTGGCGCAGCCGGCGGCTCCTGGGACCCGGCCGTCTGGCACGCGCTCGCGGCTGCGGTCCGCTAATCCGCGGACTCGCTGACCCGTACCCGGCCTCGGTAGCCGGTGCACAGACGATGGTGAGGGCCCGCTGCATTGGCCCGACTGCTTCGTAGAACCGGCGGTGGACCTCCCAGCCGTCGAGCAGCGGCTCGTCGTCGCGGCCCAGCCACGCCTCTCCGGACGGAGGAACTGCATCGAGAAGGTCTCGATCGCTCTGACGGCCGACGACGACGCAGCCATGACGGTGGCGCGTGGCCAACACGCAGAGCCGCCCTGCTTCGAGGTGGAAGGCATCAAGAGCGTGGACACCTGCGAGCCGACGGGGGTCGGGTCCGCAGACGGGCTGGATGGCTGGTTGAGATCGTCCCGTTCCGCAACAGTTCCGGCGGAACCCGCGGGCGCGCACATGACCGCCGACTTCCAGCACGGCCGCGAGCGAAACGTTGACGCCACGACGCCCGTCGAGGTGATCGTCTAATCGGTTGTCATCAAGCGACTGCGACCCGCCGCCTTCCCAAGGGCGAGAGCTTGCCCAGCCCCATGCGCTTGAGGACCGCCGACACCGTCGACAGCGCGATATCCAGGCACTCGGCGACCTCCGCGCTGGACATCCGCAGCCGCAGCTCGATGACCTCGACGCGATCGGCGGTGTGCGATGCGGGATCTCGTGCGGCCGACGAGCGATCGCGGGCAACCGGTGCAACCGATTGCGGTCCTCGACGAGCATCACCGCCGGCGCGCGCCGCGTGACCCGGTGCTCCCGCGTATTGACGCGCTTGCAGAACTCCACGCACGCGTGCTCGAGTTCACCGAACGAGGTGTGGGCGTCGCGGCGGTGTGGTCGGTCGGGACGAGATCGACCTTCGCGATCCGAAACCGTCGCCTCCGAGCCGCCCTGCTCTGCGGATCCGCCGGAACACAGGTCGCGATCGATGAGGCCGTAGTGGGGCGGACGGCCACGATCGTCGGGTTGCGGACCGCGATCACGCAGACATCGATCGACGACACCGTCTTCTCGCAGTCGGTCAGCGCCGACGTCGGCGCGCCACCGAACACGCGCAGCGCGCGGTCCAAGGCCATCACGACCGACGCCATCGTGCGATCACGCAGCGCGAGCACGACCCGGTAGCGCGACCACGCAAGCCAGGCGCAGAAACAGCACCGTTTCGCGCTCGTCGACGACTGGGCCGTCGCCGTAGTCCCACTGCATCCGCAACCCCGGCTCGACGACCCACGGCCGAGTCCTGTGTCCGTCCTCGGCGCGCCAGCGCCGCTTGATGTCGGCGACCGCCCGGCGCGTCGCGCGCTCGAGAACGCATGTACCCATCGCAACCAACCGCTGATGACAGGCGTCCGCGCGGAGCCTCCCGCTCGACCGCTCGACCTACTCATCGATCTTCTCGGCGAACGCGTCCACCCGCGGCCGCGGCCGACTCGCGACGGGCAGCCCACCGCCGACCTCATCGTGTGCGCGCACCCCGCGCGCGGCAGTCTTGTGATCAGCCCACCAGCCGCGCCGCACCGCACAACGTGCCGGCCAGGTCGAACGCTCCCAGGATCGCCATCACGTCCTCCGAGGTCTTCAAGTCGCTCCCGCACGCGTCGACAACGAGTCGCAGCGGTGAGTAGCGGCCGGTCAGGACACGATCGTGGAGAGAACCGACGGCCACGGGTGGGGGAGATCCGGCGACGGCCAGCGGGGAAGACCCGTGGCCGCCGTCTCGATCCGCAGCGGGCTCCGACGAGCAGGGGCTGTATCACGCAGGTAGGAACTGGGCTCTGTTCTGCATGGACACCGCTCGCGAGCCGACTGCGACTTTCGTCGTCCGGCCAACGTTGACGAGGCATCACAAATGAATTCCGGCGGTCCGACAGCATCGACGTGGCGACGAGTACCATCCCCGAATCCTTGGCAGCGCAATCTCAAGTGCGTCGCGCCATGATCCGGGTAGAAGGTCGTCGCGCAGTTTCTACGGATGTCGATGGAGACTGGGCCAAGTACCCTGAACATGTGCCGAACGTCACAATCTCCACGGCTGCCGGCGAGATCTGCGGTCAGGCAAGACGCCGCACGCGCGGCCGACGAGTCCGTTCTGAGGCCGTCGCGGTGATGTTCGGATGCCATCTTGCCGACAGGGCGTCTGGTGCTACTGCGCCGTGCGTACCCAACTCGTGGCTCGGGTTTGGACACGCTCATCGGTACGACCCGCCAACGATAACCCACGACGACGCTCAGCAACCGATCATGCGCTTCGAGCCCAGGGTGCGACCCTGGTGTCCCACGGGTGGACGGGACCCACGCGAGTCGACGTTTGTGAGGCGCTTGGGATGACCCAGGTGGACTACGAAGTTCGAGGACTTGAGGCGCATCGCTTCGACCTTGGCGACGGCGAGTTCCTTCGTGTCGAACTCTACGACGGATATTTCTCGATCGCGTGGTCCACACCGCTTCCAATAGGAGCCATACTGCGGCAGGTCCGTCTGCTGCTGCGAGACGCTCACGGCGATGCGGTGCTCTACGACGCGGCATCACAGGCCTATGAGGATCTACCTGCGGACGAGGCGATCACGCGCGCGCTTGCGCACGACGCATCTCTGCTGCTCCTTCGGTTGGAACTCTCCGATGTGACGCTCGTCTGGAAGCATGCGGCTGAGTCTGCTCCCCGCGAATCGGGGTTTGGCCAGCTTGCTCTGTTGGCAGGCCGGTTTGACGAGGATCTTTGCGTACGAGTCGTCCGTCAGACCGCGACCCCGGCTGTCGCCCAACATTCCGCGGAGTTGATCCAGCGCGCTTCCTACGTAGCCGACCACGTTGGTCAAGGCCTACTTCGCTCGGCCCTCGGAGATGCGGGCCCATAGGGACAGACGCTGGCTCAGGTTCGCGAATGCGCGGGGCTCGCCGCCCGTGGGCTTGACCGACGCGTTTGCAGGTTGCGGTAGCCTCGCGCCGTGGCATCAATCGAGTTCGCACCACGGCAGCACGAGACGGAGAACATCACCGCCCACGTCATCTGGATGACGTCGGGTCTGAGCTGCGATGGTGACTCGGTTGCCATGACGTCGGCGGTCAACCCGTCGCTTGAGGACATCATCACGGGCGCAATCCCCGGTATGCCGAAGGTGGTCGCGCATACCCCGGTGCTCGCGTATGAGAACGGCGCAGAGTTCATGCAGGCCTGGTATGACGCAGAGGCCGGCAAGCTCGATCCGTTCGTCCTCATCGTCGAGGGCTCGCTGCCGAACGAGAAGATCAACGGCGAGGGTCACTTCGCAGGCATGGGAGTCAACCCCTCGAACGGACAGCCGATCACCACGAACGAGTGGGTCGATCGTCTGGCACCCAAGTCAGCGGCGGTTGTCGCGCTGGGAACGTGCGCCACGTACGGCGGCATCCCGGCGATGAAGAACAACCCGACCGGCGCCATGGGCGTTTGCGACTACCTCGGCTGGGGCTGGACCTCCGCCGCGGGCCTTCCGGTCGTGAACATCCCGGGTTGCCCGGCGCAGCCGGACAACACGACAGAAGCGCTGACGGTTCTCGTCATGGCTCTCGCCGGCATCGCGCCGGTTCCGGAGCTCGACGATCAGCACCGTCTGACGATGCACTTCGGCCGCACTGTGCATGAGGGCTGCAACCGCGCAGCGTTCTATGAGCACGGCAACTTCGCGACCGAGTACGGCTCTGACCATCGCTGCCTGGTGAAGCTTGGCTGCAAGGGTCCGGTCGTCAAGTGCAACGTCCCGATTCGCGGCTGGCAGAGCGGCGTGGGCGGATGCCCGAACGTCGGCGGGATCTGCATGGCGTGCACGATGCCGGGCTTCCCGGACAAGTTCATGCCGTTCATGGACGAGGACAAGAACGCTAAGGGCTCGACCGCCCTCGCGAAGTTCACCTACGGCCCTGTGCTGAGGTACTTCCGCAACCAGTCGATCAAGACCAAGGGCGACAAAGAGCCTGAGTGGCGGCATCCGCGTGCGGAGCTCACCACCGGGTACAAGCCGACATGGGATACAGGGCTGGACCGCCCCGGCCGACGCATGCACAGGGATAGCGGCCGGTCGGCCGCCTGGCTGAGTGGGTTCCGTCACAGACGGCGCCCTCCGGCGCGGCTACGATCGAGCAGGTGGACTATCAGATCGCCGGTCGCGAGGCACATCTTTACCGTCTCGGCGAGGCGGACTTCGTCCGTGTCGAGATGTACGACGATTTCTTTTCCATGGCTTGGTCGACCGACAAATCGACATCCGCCATCTTTAGCTGCCTCGCTCGTGTGCTGCCGAGCACCGACGGGGACGCTGTGGTATTCGACTGGCTTGAGAAAGCATACTACGACGATCTCGACGCACGCACAGTCTTCGAGACATTGTCGGCCGTCGATCACTTCCTCTCGTTCGCGCGGCTAGAGCTATCGGATGCGACCGTGGTGTGGAAATCCGTCAATCCAGCCGAGAACGAGCCGACAGCCGGCGGGGGCCAGCTCGCCCTGCTGACGCGCACCTTCGACAGCATTGCCTGTCACGCTGCACTCACCGGCACGGCGACCCAAGACGTGGCGGCCAACTCGACTGAATTAGTCCGGCGCGCATCGTACGTTGGCGCTCGTCTTGGGCGCGGCCGTATCGGCTCAACCACCGAAACTGGCTGATGGCTAGCTACGCAGGAGATCCCGGCGTACGCGTTACTAGCCGCGCAGTTCGCGCGGACGACGATTCCCCCGTCGACACCCTTCGTTTCGACGAGTCCGCCGAGCATGTGGTCGGCATACAAAACCTAGACGGTACGACCTACTACATCGGCGTGTACGCTGAGTGCGACGAGCGTGGCGTCCTGCGCTACGCGCCTGCGCCAGGCGAGTCCACATGGATCGAGCATGCCAATCAGTTTCCTTCCCCCCTTACATAAGCGGCCCGATGAGGCGAGATTTCGCAGGAAGATCATCGTCTCAAAGACCGTCGCATGCGACACCCCGGAGGAGATTTCGACGGAGCTAAGTTACTACCCTGCTGAAGCGATGAAGCACGACCCCCTTCGACCAGAAGACGGCTGGGTCCGCAGCGAGGAGCCCATCGCGCTGCTGATCACTCGATATCCGGCCTGAGTCGTCGCCAGCAACTAACAACTGACCTACCGATCCTCGACATCAGCATTTCTCTCGTTAGCCGCGCCGCGCGTGTGGGCCGCCAGCGTTGTTGCCCTCCCTGGTTCGTTCGGGCCTTGACACACGATGACAACATTTGCCTATGCTTCCTGAGCTTCTCGCCGGGGTACGAGGTGTACGGGCCTCACTCGCGGCTGGATATCTCTGGCTTTTCGCCGCGTACTGCGCGACCGCGTCCGCGCGTGCATCAGATCAACAGAGTTCTGATCTCATCGGCGATCTCTATGCGCTTGCTAACGCATGCCCGCCATCGGTCCTAGTCGTCGGGTCAGCCTTCATTGCATACTTAGTCGGGGCTGCGTCGCGCGATCTCAGCGAGCTTATCGTGAAGCACAATACGGTGTTGGCGCGACGACTCGCGCGGGCGCTTAGGCCGCCGCCGCCACCCGACAAGGCGCCGTGGTGGTGGACGACGGTGCGGCGCGCCGATCCTGCGCGGGAGTGGGCGAGTGAGGAGTGCGCGACGTGGGCGGGCACGGGCAACGCGGAGCTTTCACGGGCGGGCGAGACGGCGGTCACACAGATCTGTGCCAAGACCGTCCGCGAAGTTGAGCGCATGCTTGATGAGCACGGCATGACTTCTGCGGCTCTTGGCAAGGCCGTTTCGCCGAAGCTGTTCCGTCGGGGAATGGATCCGGCTCAGAAACTCCTGCGCATTTCAAGGGCTCTCGAAGCGAGGCGCAAATCAGGCGGAGCCGACGATCCCGTGGTTGTCGCGGCCATGAGCAGGGAAGTCGTTGGCAGTCTCGTTCTTAATCAAGCGCCGCCTATTGACGAAAAGACCTCTTCTGCATGCAGAGATCGACCGTGTCGAGGCGGAGTCGGCCATTCTCTTGGCGGTTGTTCCCCCGTTAGTCGTGCTCGTAGCAGTCCTCGCAGTGCGAGGTGCTGCTTGGTGGTTAATGGCGCTGCCTCTGCTCGTAGTGTTCTGGCACCAGGGCATACGGCGTCGTAAGAACGGCGGTGACATGGTCGTGGAGGCTCTTGCCCTGGAGCAGGTCGGTGCGCCCGCTCTTGAGCAGCTTCGAGAAACGGCGAGCCAGACCATCGCCATCATCACGAAGCACGACCGCTCCGTGGGCCCGGAAGAGAGTGGCAAGTGACGCCGCCGCAGCTCGTGTCTTCTGTGCCCCGTCATCGCCTGGCCCGCCTGAACAGCGGGGTCCGATGTGACGCCAAACGCGGTGCTCGTTTGCTCACGAGGTCGTCGTCGTCAAGGGAGCGCATTGCGGGCGCTCGTCGCCCTCTTCGGCCACCACGCCTCGGGCAGAAGCGCGACCGCTTCGGCGTCGATGTGCAGCGCGTCCTCGCGTCGTTCGGGTGGCACCGCTGCCATGCGCAACCCGTAGGCCTGGCCGGCGAGGATCCAGTCGATGCAGGTGAACGCGGTGTGCGTGCGTCCGTAGTACTGGTAGGTCTGGCGGTCGTGGCCGCTGATCCCCAACCCGACGGTCATGACCTCGTTCGCGCGCGCGAGAAGGCGCAGCGCGGCTCTCGGCGACCGAGCCACGAAGACGACAAGCGGCCTGGCGCTGGCGAAGGTTCGCGTTCGCAGGCACCAGCCGGCGAGGAAGTGGTCGTAGGCGATGAGCTTGGCGGTGTTGTAGGAGGCGTCGTCGGTCCGGTCGATCTCGAGGAGCATCTTCAGCGAGCGCCGTTGTCCCGCGACGTGGCCGGTCATCTGGACCGTGGCGTCGGGCTCGACGACGCCGGACGCGCTCGAGAGTGCGTCGCCGATCACGGTCAGGCCGGGGCGGCCGACGAGGTCGTCGAGGCGGATGCGTTTGTCGCGGCGGTCGCTGTGGGCCATGCCGACGTCGAGGCGGCCGCCGGGCATCATCGGGGTCCACCAGACGGTCTTGACGTCGGTGCCGCCGAACTGGCGCAGCGCGCCGATCACGAGCTGGACGGCGAGCGTGTGCGGCACGGTGCTGCCGCGCCCGGGCGTGGGCAGGTTGCGGTCGGGTCGTAGGTAGTCGGGTGGTGGCTGGTCGCCGCGCAGCTTCTGTGTGCTCGAGGCGGAGCCATTCGCGGCCGCGGGCGCTGACCGCGTAGACGGTCGGCGGGCGGCCGCCTCGGCGTTCGAGCGTGAGCGCGCTGGCGCTGATCAGCCCGCGGTCGTGCAGTCCCTCGCGTAGGAGCTGGCGGAGTCGACGCTCCTTCGGCGGCTTGTTGATCAGGGCCGCGAGGACGGGCGCCGCGCTGAGCGGCAGGCGAGCGAGGACCTCGAGGATCTGCTGCTCCTGTGCGCCGAGCGTGACCGACGTGATGTCGGCCTGCCAGGCGGCGTCGGTGTGCTTGGCGAGCTCGCGACGCCGCGCGGCGCTCGCGGCCGCCGCGGCGACCGACTCGATCTTCTGTTCGCTGTGGCCGTCGGCGCGCGCCTCCAGCGCCGCGGTCGAGCGTGCCGCGCGCGCCGCCGCTTCGGCGTCCTTGATCGCGGCGTCGTGGGCGTTCTTCCATTCGCCCAGCGCGGTGATCTGCTCGACGGAGGCCGCGAAGGCGACCGCGTCGGCGACGACGCCGGGGAGCGGGGCGAGATCGTCGCGTGGCGCCGGGCGGTCGGTCGGTCGCATCGCCCATTCGAACAGCTCGATCGGTGTGGCGACCGCGGGTCGGCGCGGCGGGTTGCGTTCGATGCGCGCTCCGCCGACGGCGACGTCCAGCGGGCGCGGCTTCGGCGTCGGCGGAGCGCGTCGGCCGCGCCTTCGCCGGGTCGGTCGACGCTCTGCCACTCCCTCGTGGCGGCCTCCGTCGGCGGGCGTGGGCTCGTGCCTCGGCGTCCGACCGTGTCGCGCGCCACCTGCGCTGCTTCGTCGCGTTCGCGCGCGGGCGCCGGCGGCGATTGGGCGGGTCCGCCGAGGCCTTCGGGAATGACCGGCGGGGCATCCCGGTCGGCTCCCGACGCGGGCGGGTCGCCGAGCACCTCGCGCATCCGCGCGTAGTGAACGTCGCGCCACGTGACCGGGATGAGGTGCAGCGACGGGACCGGGATCGAGCGGTGGGTGAAGACGGGGAGCGCCGTCGTTCCTCCCAGCGCGGTCGTGGCGCCGGGCGCGGCGGACCAGTGGCCGTTGGACATCACGCGTGCGGTGGCGGTGTAGTCCTCGAGCGCCATCAGCGCTGCGGGGTTGATCGCCATGCGCGCCTGGCTGACCGGGTCGCCGCGGACCATCGAGTCGTGCACCGGCCGGCCGACGAGGCACGCGGCCTCGGCGTCGACGGGGTCGGCCATGCGGAAGTAGATCTTCGTCTGCAGGAGGTTCGCGACGGCGTCGAGGACGTAGTCGTGGATGCCGCCGCTGCGGATCGATGCGCCGATCTGCGCGAGGTACTGCGTGGCGGCGGCGACGCAGAAGCCGGCCTCGCGGTGGCGGCTGACCATCTGCATCAGCGTCTTGGTGATGACGGTGTGCGCCTCGTCGATCACGAGGCTGACGCGCGGCCGGGTCGGCTCGTCCATGCTGATCTGCCGGTCGAGCTGGGCGTCGATCATGTGGACGAGGAAGTTGACGAGGATCGTCGGGCTGTCCTGGCCGAGGACGTCGATGCGCGGGTTGACGATGAGGATGTCGTGCGCCTCGATCACCGACCGCAGCGACAGCCGCGATGGATGGCCGACGAAGTCGCGCACCGCCGCGTGGGAGGTGACGAGCGGCCCGAGCTTGTTCGCCGGCGGCTGCATCCGGTCCTCGAGCCGGGAGAGGTTGTTGCGCGCGAGGGCCGGCAGCTCGTAGAGCAGCATCTCGGCCGCGTTGCGCAGTCCGGGGATCTGCTGGCACGCGCGTCCGGCGGCCTGGTGCCAGGGGTTCGGCTTGGGCGCGCGACGATCCCCGCCGTCGGCGGCGAGCCGGTCGGTCGGCGCGAGCATCTTGTGCAGCACCTCGAACGAGCCGCCGAACCCGTGCTGCTCGGGGTTCGTGCCGGCCTTGCGGTGGCGCTCGGCGTGCTCGTGCCAGGCGATCGCCATCGTGCCGATGACCGAGCGCTCGATGATGTCCTGCGAGGACTGAAAGATCTGGTCCTCGAAGAGATCCATCAGCGCGTGCACGACCATCCCGGCGATCCGCACGAACTCGTTGGGGAGCTTCGCCGCCGTCCAGCCGGGCTCGACGTGCAGCGGCGTGAGCCCGAACGCGGGCTCGGCGAGGTCGAGGTACCAGACGCGTTTCGTGCCGTCGCGCCAGAGCTGCGCGGTGTGGTCGAAGTAGCGCTTGGGCAGGTCGGGCGGGATCATCCGCAGCAGCCGCTCGGCGAGCGAGCCCTTCATGTCGAAGACGACCGTCGCGGTGTTCGGCGACAGCACGTCGCCCTCGATGAACTTCTGCAGCGTCGCGCTCTTGCCGGAGCCTTGGCCGCCGGCGATGATCACGCCCTTGCGGCGGTCCTCGTGCGTCAGCGACCAGCGCACGCGCGGAGGCGCGATCCCGATGTCGACCATCGGATCGATGCTGCCCGCAGGCAGCATCGGCGGGACGTGCCGGGGTCGTGGTCGCCATCTACGTCGTCGTCGACGAGCTCGCCGACGAGCACCTCGACGTCGTCGGCCGGCACCTCGATGCTCGTCCTGAAGCCGCGCGCATGCTCGTCGGGCGTCGGTGGCATCGGCAGTCCGCGGTGTCGGCCGCGCGGGAGCGCCGCGGGCGCGGGTAGGTGTGGGACGGTGTTGCGCGCCAGCGGCAGGTCGTGCTCGCTGCCCAGCGACGGCAGCTCGATGAGCAGCCCGAGCTCTCTGGTGAACCAGAGCGTCGCCCCGGTCTGATCGGGCAGCACGGGCGGGGTCGCGCGCGCCCAGCGGCGCCGGTAGAGCTTCTGGCGGATGACCATCTGGCGCTCGACGAACGTGTTCACGCCGCGCATCGACAGCGCCGGGCTGACGAGCAGCCGGCACGCCGCCTGCAGGTCTCCGTAGCGGCCGGGGCTGCCGGGCCGGCGCTGGACCGCGGATTGCAGCTCGACGAAGCACAGCGCGCCACCGCCGCTGCGCTGCGCCTCGATGATGTCGGCGCTGATCGCCGAGTTCTGATGTTGGGTGCTCTCGGCGAGGCGCCGCAGCCGTCGCGCGGCGAGCGCGTCGACGGACTCGTCGGCGGGCAGCAGGCACCAGCGCACGCAGCTGACGAGGCCGTCCTCGCCGGCCTTCTGCTGCTGGCGGATCACGGTCGCCATCACCGATCGGGCATTGGAGTGATCCGGGCTTCCCGTCGACCCGCCGACCGGCAGCACCCAGTCGCGGCCCTTGCGCACCCGCAGCACATGCGCGGCCTCGAATCGCGGCGCCTCGTAGCGCAGTGGATCGCCGGTCTCGAGGTCGCAGCGGACCGTCAGATTCGGGTAGGCGCGGCGCAGCGCGGCGAGCGCCGGTGCGAGCGTGGTCGGTTCGCAGAGCACCATCAGCAGGGCGTTGCCGGTCTCGCCCGCCGTCGACGAGGGGACGTGCCAGGACTCGATCGCCAGCCACGGCTGCCCGCCCGCGACACGCTCGACGAGCGTCGAGCGCAGTGCCTGCACGAGCGCCTCGGCGGCGGCCGCGGCCTCGTCGTGCGTCGCCTCGTCGGCCTGACCGAGCACGAGCTCGTAGCGCGCCATGTCGCGCCGCTGGCGCGCGCGCAGCCGCTGCACGACCATCGCAGCGACCGTGGCCATCCCGAGCACCGTGACCGCCGCTCCGGCGATGACGTAGATGCGGATCTCGTGCCACATCTCGCGCAGTCCGTCGGTGCCGGTCAGCATCCCCGCGCCCACGACGAGCGCCGCGAGGAACAGTCCGGAGCCCAGGAGGATCGCGAGCGGGCGCCAGGCGATCACGTCGATGCGACCTCGATGAGCGCGCCCACGGCGAGTGCCGCGCACGCGAACGTCATCGCGTGCGCGAGACGAAGGGACGCGACAGTCGAGTCGCTGTCGCGATACGCCAGCCATCCGGCTGCGCAGCATGCGCTCAGCGCCGCGACCTCGGGGAGCCACCACGCCGCCGCGCTCGCGAGCCACCTCGGGTCCAGTCCGCCGACGAGGCCGATGACGAGCAGCGACCGCACCGTCCCGACCGTCGCGACCGCGATCACCGCGCGCGCCCAGCCGCGGCGGCCGCGGTTGACGAGGCGGTGCGCGAAGACGCCGGCGAGGACCGGAAGGCAGCAGATCAGGACGTTGTTGGCCCAGATCGAGATGACCGTCAGCGCGGTCGCGTCGGTGCGCTGCTCCTCGACGATCAGCGACTGCCACGACGCCGGCGCGAGCGCCCACACGCCGAGCGCGACGGCCAGGACGATCGTGATCGCAGCCATCGCGAACGCGGCGGCGGCGATGCGGAGGCCGCGGTCCGGGCGCTCGCGTGCCCACCACGGTCGGCGGCTCAATCCAGGTGCCTGCACAGCGCCTCCAGGCCCGAGCGGCACGCCCGCTCTCGCTCACCCCACCTGTCGGCGCGATCGAAGCGTGCGAGGCGCGCGACGCTGCATCCGCGCGCGTCGCCGAGGGATCGCAACGCACGCGCGCCGACGCGCTCGCCGTCCGGGAGCCACGCGAGGACGAGCTCGCGCTCGGCCACGACCTCGTGGCTGAGCAGCCGTCGGCGGACGACCTCGAGATCGTCGCGGCGAGCGGCCACGACCCAGACGTGCAGATCGCTCATCGCCGCGTGGCGGGCGAGCAGCTCGTCGTCGGCGAGGCCGAGATCTACGGCCACGAGGCTGTGGTGGGCGCGGGCTGCGCGGACGAGCTTGTGCACCGCAGCCCGCTGGGCGGCGGGGTTCGCCCCGACGAGCTCCTCGATCGCGGCGTCTTCGACACCGGCGCGCGCGATGGCGGCGACCTCGTCGTCGGGTGCGTGTCGCTGGACGGCCTCGGCTGTCGCGGCGAGGAGCTTGCGAGCGGTTCGATCGATCGCGGCCGCGGCTCGTGGCTCGGCGCTGATGATGTGCATGCCGTCGGGGGTCTGCGTGTAGGGGCGGGCGAGGCGCCCACCGGCGATGACGAGCTCGGCCGTGGCCTCGGCCGAGGTCTGCGACCACGCTCCGGCGAGCCCGCCGAGTCCGCCGCGCGTGCCGGCGGCGAGGTCGATCGCGACCGCGGGACGGTCGCTCGCGCGGGTCACCGCGCCGCACGCCAGCAGGGTCGTCGTCGAGACGCCGGCTCCGCCTTGCACGCCCGCGAACGTCACGACGGAAGCCGGCGCCGAGCGGACGAGCGCGCTCGTCCCGAAGCGGCCGCGAGCTCGGAGGCAAGGCGCGGAACGGCGACCAGGCGTGGACGCGGCATGCTGCCGCGCAACGCGAGCGCCCGATCGGCCGCGCTCACTGGCCGGCGCCTTCCTCCACCTGCGGGATCCCTTCGCCGGCGAGCTGCGACAGCGCGGCCCACACGTCGCCGTCGTGCTCGGCGATCGCGCGTTCGCGACGGGGTACGTCGAGCTGCGGCTCGGAGGTCCAGGCCCAGTACTCGTGGGCGCCGAGGACCGCGCAGACGCGCCCGTCGCCGCGCGGGCCGTTCATGACGAGCGCTTCGGAGTAGCGGCCGGCGACCTTGCGCAGCGACTTCAGCGAGTCGGTCATCTCGGGGCTGAGGTCGACGGTGTCGCGGACGAAGGCGAGCATGCCCTTGTCGAGCTGATGGAAGATCCGGATCGACGCGTTGCGCAGCACGGCGTCGGCGTCGCCGGCGAAGTCCTCGGGGTCCTGGGAGACGACCATGAACGCCGCGCCGTACGCCCGGCCCTGGCGCGCCCAGGTCTGCACCTCGCCGGCGAGCACCGGGACCTGCGCCCACGACCAGCCCTCGTCGAGGCCGACGATCGAGCGGCCGTGGTAGACGGCGCCGGGGATCGGGGCGCTGCGTGCTTGACGATCGACGCGCTCGACCTCGCGCCGCGTCCACTCCATGTTCGCGAGCACGAGCGCGATGAGGTTCTGCTCGTCGACGCTGCGGTAGTCGAAGATCAGCAGCGGCGCGTCGGCGGGCAGCGACGTCTCGCGGTCCCACATCGCCGCGTGCGTGCCGCCGGCGACGTACTCCGACAGCTCGGAGACGAGCGAGCGCAGCGCGTCGAGCATCGCGCCGGGCTGGCCCTCGCGTGCTTCGTAGTCGGCTGAGGCGCGCATGAGCGCGACGAGCTCGCCTTCGCGTGGCACCTTGCCGGTGCGCGCGCAGTGGCTGTAGGTCGTGCGGATCGCGTCGGCGAGCACCTTGCGCTCGTGGTTGGTCAGCTCGCGGCGCAGCAGCGTCTCGTGCAGGCGCAGCAGGAACTTGACCTTCGCGCTCGGGACGTTGGCGGGGTCCTCGACGTCCCAGTGGTTGATGACCGTGCCGTCGTCGGCGCCCATCCGGATGACGCGCGCGCCGGGGATCAGCTCGGCGAGCAGCTCGTAGTGCCCGGCGCGGTCATAGAGGAAGCCGTGCGCGCCCATCGCGACCATCTGCGCGACGAGCCGGTTCGCGGTCACGGTCTTGCCGACGCCGGAGCGCCCCGCGATGACGATCGTCGAGTTCGTCAGCGCGCGATCGAACGGGTTGAGGTACTGCACCTGGCCGGAGACCGGCTCGATGAACAGCGGGATCCCGCTCGGGCTGCCGCAGGTCGAGCCGATCAGCGGGAAGCTGTCGGCGGCGTGCTCGACGCCGACCCGCAGCGTCCGGTGCGCGACGTCGGCGCCGAAGGGCAGCGTCGAGAGCCAGAGTCGCTCCTGCAGGCGGTTGCCGCGATCGAGCGCTCCTCCGCTCGTCGCGCGCGCGACGGTCTTCTGCGCGCGGTACGCGGCCGCGGCGAGCGCGTGCTTGTCGGGGCGCGGCCCGGGAGCGCGCAGCGCGAGGTACACGCTCATGTCGATGAGGTTCGCGAGCGGGTCCTGCGCCATCTGCTCGGCGAGCGCGCCGTGCGCCTGCGCTTGGGCGTTGGTGTTCGCGTCGCGGCGGCCCTTGCTGGCCTCGCGCTCGACCTCGCGCATCGCCTGGTGATGCAGCCGCTTGGCCTCGTCGGCGATCGCGACGCGATCCAGGCCGTGCAGATGCACCGTGAGGGTGTAGGGCAGCGGCTGGTTCATCAGCTCGGCCATCCAGAACGTGCGCGTCATCGACGGCGCTCCGGTGAGGTAGAGGACCTGGACGAGGTCCTGCTCGATCTCGGCGTGATCGCTGTAGCGGCGGAAGTCCAGCGGGCTGCGGGCGACGAGGTCGCGCAGCGCGAGCGCGGCGCGCTCGGCGTCCTCGCCCTCGATCGCGTCGTCGAAGCGCGACAGCACCGGGGCCTCGCCGTCGAGCGTCTCCGTGCGATCCCAGCTGACCGACGTCGGGTTCAGCCGCGAGCTGACGTAGCGCAGCACCGCCGGTCCGTCGAGGATGCGGCCGGTGATGCCGTCGCGCGCGAGATGCCCGATCAGCTCGAGGGCGCGCATCTCGGCGAGCCGCACGAGCTGGTGATGCTCGCGCAGCCGTGCGTGCCGCGCCACGGCGCGGCGGCCGGTAGCCGGCGCTTCGCCGGGACGCGCGCGATCCCGGCATGCCGGCCGGCAGTCCCTCGCGCCACGATCGGTCGCCGTCGTCCTCGGGCTGGTAGCGGACGACGATGTAGACGCGCTGGCGCGGTGTGAAGTCGGCATCGACGGCGCCGCGGCGCACGCTCTCGAGCAGCATCTCGTACAGGCCCCAGCGTGCGCGCTGCACGCGGTTGAGGTCCACCGCCGCCGCGGCGCTGACCGCGCTGGGACGAAAGCCGTAGACCTTCTCGATCTGCTCGTCGACGAACGCGAGGTGCGCTTCGGTCTTGACGCGGTCGCCCTCGACGATGAGCTGCAGCGACTGGCCGCGCTCCTGGAACGCCGCGATGTTGCGGAAGTTCAGGAACGTCGCGACGCGCTCGTCGGCGGTCAGCGTCTGGAGGTTGCGCGGGTAGCACGCGATCACATGCGAGAACGAGCCGTCCTCGAGCACGATCGTCCCGTCGGTCCCGAGCTGGCTGATCGGCAGCAGCGTCCCCGCGGGCAACGCTCCGACCGGCTCGCTTTCGCGCCGTCGTCGTCGTTGCGGTCTGAGCGGCGTCCGCGTGGCGCCTGTGGTCATTCGCCGAGCACCGCCCGCAGCTCACCCGGCGTCGGAGCCCCCGCGGCCAGCACGGCATCCTCGTCGGCTTGCAGCTCGTAGCCGACCGCGCGGTCGCCTGCGCCGGGGTCGTACATCCCGACCGCGCGTCGATACGCCAGCCATGCCGCGATGTGGCCGTGCAGCAGTTGGCCGGCGCGGTTGTCGATGATCATCGCCCCGACGGGGAGCAGGAAGACCGCGGCGCTGATCACCCCGACGACGACGTTCCCGGCCGTGTACGCGACGCCGACCGCGAGCAGCACGAGGATCGACGCCGGCATCAGCTGCTCGTCGGTGAACAACCCCTTGTGCAGCACCCGGCTGTTGACCTGATGGCGAATCGGATGCACCATCAGCGCCGCGCCCCGTCGTCGTCGCCCTGAACGGGCTGCGTCCAGTCGCGCCGCAGCTCGCGCTCCGTGTACATCGACTGCTCGTGCGCGGGATGCGTTCCGGGATCGGCAGGCGGATCGAGGGCATCGAGGACGACCTGATGCGAACCGGCGCCGACCACCGCCGCATGCGGATGGCTGTCGGGGCGGAAGGCGGATCCCGTCTGCGATGCCGGCGGCCATCCGCTCGCGGAAGTACTCGTCCCCCTCGTCGCCGCCCGCGGCCTGCTGCAGCGCGCGGGCGCTCTGCGCTGCGTCGCGGACGTGCGCGATCTCGCCATCGTCGAGCTGCCCCAACGCCGAGGAGACCTGTTCGGGAGTGACCGCGCCCTGATCGGCGATCCGCGCTCGCGCAGCATCGAAGTCCGGGGTGCCGGCGGGCAGCGCCAGAGGCTGGGCGCGCAGGTTGGCGCTCGGGCGCGATCTCGCGCGCGGTCCCGTCGATCACGTCGTCGCCCGTCGTGGCGGGCCCACCCGCCGACGCGGCTCCCGAGCCCGCTGCCGCGCCGTGCGCCTGCGCGCCGCCGCCGATGTCGAGATCCGATCCGGCGCGGCCTCCTGCCACCGCGAGGTTCATCCCATCGCGGACACCCGGCCCATCCCACGCTTCGCTCGCAGCGACCGCGCGGCGATATGGCGTTCCCTCGTAGCGGCTGTTGTGCTCGGCGACCGCCCCCGCGCCCGGAAGTCCCTCGGACGCCGCGCCGAGCTTGCTCCACATCGCGGGCGCGGCCTTGTACGCCACGGCCGCCAGCGCCAGCCGCGCGCCGGGGATGCTCAGCGGCGCGCCGAGCGGCGTCGCCATCTTGATGAGCGCGCGCGTGACACCGAACACGACCAGGCACGACGCCACGAAGATCCCGGGGCCGTGGATGACCGCCAGCGCGAACGCGCCTGCCGTCTTCGGGGGAGCCGACACGAGCGTGCTGTTCACGGCCGCCCAAGCTGCGAACACGGTCGCCCACGACAGCGGGATGAGGATCAGGATCGCGAGGCTTCGTACGAGGGAGTTCAGCGCGACGCTTCCCAGCCCGGGGAACGCGCCGAGGCCGAGCATCACCGGGCCGCCGAGGTACAGGACGGCGAACGCGAACGTCACGACGTACTTCAGCAGCAGCAGCGCGACGAAGAACATCGCCAGCAGCACGAGCAAGATGACGAGCACGATCGGCGCGACCCCGCTCGCCGCCGCGATCCCGGCGCTCGCCCCGCCGGCCGCGGTCAGGCCGAACGTCTTGGCGAGCGCGTCGTTGATCGCCTGATCGCCGAGGACGTAGCCGCTGAACGCGTTCGCGACATCGACGCCGATCGGCACGAGCGTGTGCCACGACCCCATCAGCAGCGCCAGACCCGCGACGCGCATCAGCACGCCGCTGATGACGCTCGCCGAGCTCGCGGCCCCCGCGATGACGGCGCCGTACCCCTGGACGATCGACGCCACCGCGCCGAGCACCATCAGCGCGGCGCCGATGACGACCAACGGGACGACCATGCGGTCCAGACCGCCGCCGAAGACGAGGTCGACGCGGGTCAGGAACCGCATGGCGAACGGCGTGATCGTGTCGCGCAGTCCCCCGAAGATCCAGTCGAGGATCGCCTTCACGCCGTCGAGCACCAGGCCTCCGGCCGCTTGGCTGACCTCACCGCCGAACCACCCAAGCGCCTTCCCGCCGATCCCGAGCGCGGGACCGACGAAGGGGATCTGCGCATGGGCATCCTCCGGGGAGGACGCGGCTATCGACAGGCCCACACCCGATCAGCAACGCCGTGAGACCGATCCAGCGCGCGCCTTTCGAGCGCCTCCTCACAGGATCACCGCGAACATCACGAGCAGCGCGACAAGCCCGTAGGCGCCGCCGAGCATCACGTCGCTACCGCCGCGATCACCACGGACCGCCTGCAGCGCTCCGAGCCCGACCGTGACGATCGCCGCGAGGAACATCGCCGCCACGAGCGCGGTGAAGAGCATGAACGCATGGCCCTGATCGACGGGGTCGTCGAAGATCGCGCGAATGAACCCGCCGACGCTCTGAAACGCGCCCCGGCCGGCGTTCGTGCTGATCTTGTTGACCACCGCGTCGGGAAGCGGCCATCCCGCGCACACGAGGACGAATGCAGTGGCGATCTGTCCCTCTCGAGACACAGCGAGGTTGCCGCCTACGCGAGAACCTGGAAGCCGACGATCGCGATGACCAGAGCCGCGACGACGCTGAACGCTGTCTCGACGCCTCCCCTCGCACCGCGCAGGCCCTGGATCAGGCCGAAGACGAAGTAGATGATCGCCGACAGGAACAGCAACGCGAACACGGCGACGATCGCGCTCACGACCGTTGACTTGCCCGCGCCATCGGCCGGGCGCAGGACCGCGGTGACGAGCGACTCGATGTCGAACTTCAGCTCCACACCTGCCACCTTCGGCAGCCCGATCTGGTCGATCACCTTCCCCGCGACCGCGCTGAGGGTCGCCCCGACGCTCAGGGCGAGCACCGTCACCGCAGCCGCGATCCTGCCGATCCTCACGCGCACCATTGACTCGGCTCCTCGATCGTCGGGGTCACTGATGCGCTGTCGCAGCGATCGACCATCCGACCCCTCCCTGGAGTTGGCTCGCCGGCGAGCCGCGTCTGCGTCGCGGCGCGATGCCGGTCAGCGCAACCCGCCTGATCCGCTGGTCGCGCCGGCCGCCTCTATCCCGCGGTCATCGACCGCCAGTCCGGCCCGCGCCGGACCTACGCCTATCGATCGTCGCGGTGGTCAGCCACTGTCGGCTTGAGGCGCCGACCAGTTCGGAAATCGCTGATGCGCTCCTTGATCGGGTCCGTACAGCGTTTCCCGCGGTCTTGACGCGTCAGCGAGGTTCAGCAGCCACTCATCGCTGAGCGACACACCGGAGATCGGCTCCCACTCAGCCAGGAGTCGATCCAGGTCGTTCCCGTGTGCGGTCAGCACGTCGAACTCCGTGTTCATCCAGCGCTGCATGTGTCCGCGCTCGTCACTGGGACTGAACACGACCACCTCGACGGTTGCCTGCGACGGCTCGCCGAGGGCCTGCTGGACATGATCGCGGCACGCCCGCAGCGTGGCCCACAGTCCGGGCTCAACCCGTGTCGTCATCGGCCAGATCAGGAAGAAGCCAGGAGGACCGACGACGATCGCGCCGACATGCCAGTCCTCGACCCTGGCCGGTCCAGCGACGATCCAGCGCTCCGGGCGTTCGCGTAGTCGGTCGAGCTGCTGAAGCATCCAGCGATGGCGCGATCCGAGGCGGTCGGCGTACTCCACGATCGACGCGAACGGCTCGACCGGCGGAGCATCCTCCGCTGTGATGAACCTCGCATCTGCGCGCTGCGACATCGACTTGGCCTCCTTCGCGGAGGATGACATACGCCCTGGCCGGACTTGACGATGACACCCGTGCTCGTGGCACGCGCGCGACGCCTTGTTGCGTGCATGGCCGCCTTGCTCGACGACGGAGCGCGCTGCCCGCCGCGGCGCGCTCGATGAGGGACCAACTCGCGGCGCGCTCCCGAGTCGACGCCCCGGAGACCCGCCGCGCCGTGCCGATGTCCCGACCTGGACGGCAACGGCTGTGCGGCCGGAACATGACCGCCCCCTCCCACAGCCAGGACGGACGGTCACGGCGTGATCTCCAATTGGTAGGACCGTGACCGATCTCCGGTCCGACGTCTCAGCGTGTTGAAGGCGATCCGTGCTCGCCGGCGCCCGAGCCCGTCGGCGTGCGCGTGGATGATCGTGGTGCGGCCGTCGGCGGCGAGACCGCCGATCGCAAAGCGCACCGACTGGAACGTCATCGGCAACGCGCTGAGCAGCGGGCGTCGGTCAAAGACGCGTGCCTCCTCCCGTTGGCGGCGCGGGTCGGGCGGGTCCTGACGGTTGATCTGGCGCGCCGTCAGCCGCGGCGCAGGTACGGGCCGAAACGCGACGGTGTTGGTGCCCGCGGTCGTGGCCGTCCCGGGTGCGCCCTCGTGTCCGCCCATCAGGAGGTTCACGCCGACGACGACGAGCGTGGCAACGACGACGGTGGCCAGCAACGCCTTCATCGGCTACGTCGCTCGTCCGGGTGCGGCGATCGCGTAGATCGGCCGGGGGTCGCAGCCCGGTCCGGTCAGCCTCGCCGGATTGGAAGGCACAAGACGGCACGGGCCCTGCCGCGTGACGCGACTTGAATCCTGGTTTCCGCCGGTGATCATGAACGTCCCGTCGGCGTTGACCGTGTCGACGAGGTTGACGTGCAGCGACGTGCGCGTGCTCTGCGGTCCGCTGCCGTACATCAGCGCCGACCCCAACGGCGGCGTCCGGCCGCGCGGCGCTGATCCGACGTCCTTGAACAGCGTCCTGTTCTGCTCGGCCCACGTGTAGTGGTAGCCGGAGAAGCTGCTGGGCTCGATCGGGAGCCCCGCAAGCCGCCACACGTTCGTCGAGAACCAGCCGCACCAGGCCAGCTGCGTCGAGGGAGGTTGGAAGCCGGCGAACGACTGCCGTCGAGCGTCCTTGCCGAGGAAGCCCCTCGCGATCTCCCCGATCCGCTCACCGGTGTCGCTCGAGAGCGGCAGCGCGCCGCAGCCTTGCCCGGCCGCGTCGACATCCGCGGCGACGCGTGACCTCGCGCCTGCGTCGGTCAGCGGCGGTCCGGCCTCAAGCGGAGTGCCGCTCACGCGAGTCTGCCGGTTCCATCGGTTCTGGTAGGCGCGGCCGCGCCAGTCATAGAAGTCGAGGATCCGCCCCTTGATGCGGCCACCCGTGTCCGCCGCCAGAAACGGCCCGCGCCACCCGAACGGGTTGGGCCACGCGTACACCCACTGCCCGAGCGAGATCACCCGCGGATCGGTCGCGACGACGTACATCCTCGGCGCGCCGCCGTTGATCAGCAGCCCGCCGGCGGTCCTCACGCCGAGCCCTTGGAGACCGCCCCACGGCGGCCCGTACGACGTGCTGCGAAACGTTCCTGTCGTCAGCGTGCTCCCGGCAAGCGGACTCGACCTGACCGTGTTGAGCTCAGCGCCGGTCACCCGCTGCCTGCGACCCCGCCGAGCGACCCGGTGGTCGGTCCGACCGGCTCACCGGCGCCATCCAACACCTCGCAGCCTCGGCTCGTCCCTGGCGCGAAGATCGCCACGACGACCGCGAGCGCGAGGACCGCGCCGACCACGACGACCAGCATCACCGCAAGCACGCCGAACACCGCGACGCCAGCCTCCTCGGCACTCCGACGACTCGACGTTCTGTCACGTGCCGTCACAGAAGTCGTCGACCGAGGTGACAGCGACCTGCGATCACGGCGTGTCGTCCGCTCGCGGGATGGCCTACGGCGCGGACTGCGCGCACCGACGGTGCGCGCTGCCCAGCGAGCCGGACCCCGCCAGCTCACGGTCCCCCAACCTCGCGCCGACGGACGCCGAATCCGGCGCGACAGAGCGGGCAGGTCACAACCAGTGCGTCGCGCGGCGCCGCGCACCTCGCGATCGGAACGCGACGCAGCACGCGCACGTCGGCTACCGCCGGATCATGCGGACAGACGGTCACATCTGCCTGTCGTCACCGTCGCTCGCACAACCCCTCCCGGGTGGGCCCGCCCATTGCTGGTTGACCGCGTGCCCGGCTCGACGGTCCCACGCGTCGCCGCTGGCCACCGGGTCGGCGGGTGTCATCCGCCGACCCACGCCGACAGAACCCCACAGTGACCCGCAGCACGCGACTCGATGACGGCGACCAGCGCCTCGCAGCGCTTTGGGAGCACGAACTCGACGACGCTGCCGCAGACGCCAAGACGGCCGACGACGTGATCGCCGCGCTGTTCTCATCGTCGCCGGACGGCGAGGCGCAGACAAACCAACGCGCGTCAACGAGCAGAACGCGCCGGTCTACGTCTCGCGCAAGCGGTCAGCGGAGGCATGCGCGCGCACGACCGCGTCGAGCGCATCTACCTCATCGGCTGCTCGGAGCCGGCGCTGCCGTCGCCGCCGCCTTCGCCCTCCTATTCGTTGCGCCCGACTGGTTCGGAGAGCATTCCGACAACGTCGCTACCAAGGCCCGCCCTCAGGCCGGTCATGCAGCGACTGCAGTAGCGCGAGGACGTGCGGCACAGCCCGAGCGCACGGTCCGTGACAGCCGCACCGTTCGTCGGCACCACCGGCGCCCCGCCACCAAGCAAGCACCGGAAGTCGCGCGCCCGAGACGCAAGCCCTCGCGAGCCGCGCATCGCGAGCGGGACCCGCCCACGCCACCACCGTCTCGTAGCCCTTCCGCGCGCCCGCTCGCCGAGCCCGCGCCACCGCACGAGCGTCGGGTCCCGTCAGCCGCCCCGACGTCGTCGGCCTGCGACGAGTTTCCCCCCTGCTGATGGCTCTGCATGTCGATGCTCGCGGCGGGTTGATGCTGCTCACCGCGGCGCCGTACGACGACGAGATCGTCACCCACATCCGATCCCTGCCTGAGCGTCGCTACCGGCGCCAGACCCGGGACTGGTGCATCCCCGCCCGCCGCGCACACCTGCGCGCCGTTTGTGCCTTGATCGGCGAGCTCGAGGAGCGGAGCATCGACGTGAACGTCTCGGCCGGCGCAAGCGCGCGCCTCGCGCGCTTGGATGTCGGGCGTGCCGTGCTCCGAGGCGACGTCATCGAGGTCGCGGGCGCCTTCAGCCCGCGCCGTCTGCCGGCATTGCGCGCCTTGCCGGAGCGCCGATTCGACGGTGACCGCAAGACCTGGACGGTCCCGCTGACGCGGGCCGGCGCGCTGGCGATCCTCGATCTGGCCGACCACACCGACCAGCTCGTGACCACGCAGCGAGCCCGTCGCGCACTGCAACGATCAGCCGCGCGCAGAGCACCGACGACACCCGCCACGCGCGACTCCGACGGCGCGCTCACGAGTCCGAAGCGGCGGTCGCCGGTCGCGCACTGGAGGCACTACACCGCAGGTCCGGTCTTCGACAACCCCGCCCGCGAGCGCGTTGTTGTGCCGGGCATCGGGTTGTGCGTTCGCATCCGGGTCAATCCGCGTCGGGCCGTGCGGTAACGCGCCCCGTCACGGCCGGCGCGTCCGAGAGCGCCCAGTTCGTCAAGGGCAGCGCTCTCCGCGCTGGCACGGAGGAGTACCGCCTAGCATTCATGGAGCGGCCCGGACGAGTTGCGCGAGGTTTGCGTTTGCAGAAGTGGCATGGCCTGAAATGCCGCTTGCAGCAGGGCCGATGGGGAACCGGCTGAGATCAGGGGCTCACAGCGCCGCCGGGAGGCCGAGTGCCGATCACCCCTCGTCCACCAAGTCCGCGAGCAGGACGGCTTAGCCCCAAGACGTCTACCCCGAGCGCCAAGGAGCCCGGACATGCCGGGCTCCTTGGGTGGCCATGGGTCTAGCGGGTCAGCAGGCGGGGAGGCCGACCCCGCCTCGGTCGGCGGCGCGGATCCACACCTCCGACACGTATCCGAACGTGCCGTTGCCGAGCCTCACCCCGTAATAGCGCGTCGATTCAAAGCGCTCGGGGTTGTTGTCGTCATCCGGGCTCGTGTCGTGCCCGTTGGTCGTGCGCTCGCCCGTGGTCTGGCAAACCGCCGCGTCATATGTGCCGCCGGAGGAGCGCTCGGTGCCGTTGATGTTGCAACCGCGCGACCCGCAGTACGTCCACGGCTTAGTCGTCAGACGCGCAGGGGTGCTGTCCTCGCGCATTCCCATCCCGTTGGTCACCCGGTTGTCCACCGTGATGACCTTCGAGACCGACTGCGGCCCAGGGTCGGGCTTGGGCGGCTCGGGCTTGGGCGGCTCGGGCGCCGGCGGCGGCTCGTTCCCCGATGTGATGACCTGGCCTTCACGCACACCGCCGACCTCGGCGAACGCCCATGGCAGGGACTGGTTGGACGAGCAGTTGACCCTGTCCGTGTGGAGGTGCGGACCGGTGGACGAGCCGGACGAGCCGACGGCGCCGATGGGCGTGTAGCGATCGACTTGCTGGCCGCTTGCGACCGCGATCGATGTCAGATGCGCGTAGATCGCGCAGGTGTTGTCCGGCGCCTTGAGGTAGACGAAGTTCCCGTAGCCGGAGTTGCAACCCCAGCTGCCGGACGCGGCGCATCCACCGCGCGCAACCGCGATGATGCCGGAGAAGCCGGCGCGCACGGTCGTGCCTGCGGCCAGGCCAAGATCTACCGCGTTGCGCGTGTACTGGCTACCGTGGCTATACGGGCCGCCCGGACCCTGTGTCACGCGCACCTGGCGACCGTTGTCGAGCGGGATCCGCGTCGAGAAGTCCCCGCCGACCGTCTTGTTCAGCGTGAACGCCTCGGTTTCGCCCGGGACGACCGGTGGCGCCCCCAGCTCGGCGTGCCCGTCAGGCACACGGGGCGAGGATCGTGAGCCGCGCCGCGGCCGTGCGGCGCCCGCAGCGGACCTTGATCGTGCGCGGGCCCGCGGCGCTGCTGGCCTTGATCTCCAGGCGGAAGGCGCGCGGCACGCGGCGCGACAGCGTGATGCGACCGTTGTTCATGACGCGAAGCGAACAGTGCTTGGCGGTCGAGCCGCGCGAGAGCACGGTCACCTTCTCTCCGGGGTGTGCAGCCGCAGGCTTCAGCACCACGCGGAACTTCGCGGAGGCCGCGCTCGGGCCGGCGAGAACGAGCACGCCGCTCGCCAGGATGCCGGCGGCCACCAGTAGAGGCTGGGAATAACGGTTCATCATCTCGTTCGTTCCTCAGTTCGCAGGGATGAAGTGTGACGAAAGTCTCCGCCCTTCAGGGCACCACACAGATCCTCTTGCGTGGAAACCTCGCGCACCTGGCAGCACGCGCGAGCCGCCCCAAGGGCCGCTACGGCGACCACTGGCGATACTCGCTCGGGCAGCGATCCGGCGGGCTGCCGATGAAGTGCTGATACCCCTTGATCACGTCCGCGTGGGACCAGCCGTTGAGGTTGCAGACGATCACGCGCTGGGCGAGGCTCGTGCCACGGATCCGCGGCGCGAAGTAGACGTCCTGGATGCCCTCGTGGCGCGACTCGGCGGTGCGCTTGCCGGCGAGGATGATCAGCTTGCCGCTGGGAACCCGGCGCAGCCAATCGGCGAGCGTCGCCGACGCATTGCGATCGCACGGGCCCGACAGGTCGGAGTGGTTGCCAGGGTCGAAGATCACGATGCGGGTGACGTTCGCCCCTCGGCTCGGCGAGTTCCGGAGGTAGTAGAGCGTGCCAAGGCGGCCCGAGCTGAAGCCCGCAAGCGTCGTGATCCGGCGCCCGTCGATGACGTCCCCGTAGTTGCCGGGCGTGACGTTCGCGCCACAGCCCGAGCGATACCACTCGCGCTTGTAGCGCTTGACGCTCGCCGACCGGACGTAGCCGTACCCGTCGCCGGTGCCGCCCGTGTCCCCCGCGTAGAAGATCGAGCCGTTCGCAGGCGTCTGGGGCGGCTGCGTCGACTGGCCCGGTGCGGGCGCGGCACCGCACTTCGGGATGCCGTACTTCCCGGTGAGCTCGGCCTCGGTGCGGTACGATGAGTCGTCGTAGTACGACGCGTAGTAGCCGCGCGCGCCGTAGTTGACGAGGAACCAGACGGGCACACCGCCGATCGACTGGCCGTAGGTGAAGCACTCGTAGTCGGGGCTCGCGCCCTCCGGGATCCGGCCGATCGGCGCGCCGGAGGTGTTCGGCGCGGGGCGGATGTTGACGTACCCCTCGGGCGCGGTCCCGTGGATGCGGATGTCCGCAGGCATGGCCGAGGCGCTACTCGCCTGCCACGCGAGGACGGCCAGAAAGAAGAGCGCGGCCAGCGGGCGCCCAGTCGAGCGAAAGACAGCGAAGGTGGACATGAGCCCAGGATCCGCGACCCGCGGTGATCGGTCTATGGCACTGAGGTGGACGTCGTCCGCACCTGGCCGCGTCGGCGAAGCGCCCGAGTGGAACCCTAGACTCCAGCGCAAGGGCGTTCTCTTGGACGTGGGAGGTCACGGCGCGGTGGGCACGATTCGGTGGTGGGCAGCGATCTGGATGCTGGTCGCCGCCACGGTGATGGCGACAGCGGGTGTCGGCGGCGGCAACGGTTCGCCCGCCTCGGCTGGCGCCGCCTCCAAGACGGCGAAGAAGGTCCCCGCCAAGCGCCCTTACTGCTCGAAGACGCGGCGCAAGCGATGCGTGAAGGTGCCCGGCGGGCGTGATACGCCCACCCGGCGTCAGCCCGCAGGGCGCGGTCCCGACCGACACCCCCAACGCCAGCGGCACCGGTGGCGACGACGATCCCGGCGGTCGGCGCCGGGAGGCGCTGGCCTGGGCGAAGACGCAACTCGGGCAGACCAGGTGGGCATGGCACTGCGAGCGGTTCGTCGAGGTTGCTTACGGGACCAGCGACCAGTTCCCGTCCGCAGCAGCCGCCGCCGCGAAGCTCACGCTCAAGGACCGAAACGCACCGCAGAATGCGCCGGCTGGAACGCTGATGTACTTCGCGAAGAACAAGCACAACCGGGGCTTCGGCCACGTCGGGATCTCGCTCGGCGACGGGCGGATGATCTCCGCGTCGCGCACCGTGTCGACATCCAACGTGCGGCGCACCACCTACTGGCGCAACCTGTACCGGGGATGGACGGAAGCTCCTCCCGGGTTCCCCGGCCGCGTCCCGCCGCCACCATTCGACCTCCCGAGTTTCGACCAGAACGCGGTCGTACGAGTCACTGCGCCCGCGTCAAATGCCATCGTCGGCGGCGACAGGATCGAGCTGCTCGCAATCGCCAACGGCGCGGCCGACGTCGTCTTCGACGCCTACTACGCAACAAGCCCGGCGGACCCGGCCACCCGCAAGTGGCACGCGCTCGGCTCCGCCCACCCTGACGAGGGCGCGTGGAAGTTCGTCTGGGACACGACGACGATTCCCGGCTCGACGGTGCAGCCGAGCCCGATTGTCACCATCGCTGCCATCATCGTCGATGCCCAGGGTCGGCGCACTGCCGTGCGCGACTACCGGCGCGTCTTGGTCGACAACGTGAGGCCGCCGCAAAACGGACCTACGCCGGTGGTGATCACGGTCGACAACAGGGTGACCAACGGGTCGGGCATGCGCGAGGACACGACGCCCGTCCGGCTGACCACCAAGCCGTGGATCCTCTGCGGCTCGCGTGGCTGCAACATCGACGGGACCGAGCGGTCCACGGGTGGCACCTACGAGGCAGCCATCTGCCAGACCGTGGGCGAACGCACGACCAACGGGCAGGACGGCAGCAGCGTGGATGACGCGAACCCCGAGTTGTACGAGTCGACCCGCTACTACGGCGTGCGCCTGGGGAACGGCATCTTCGGGTACGTGTCGGAGGTCTGGATCCGCGCGGTGGACCGCGGGGGCCTGGCTTGCCGAACTGCTGAATGCCCGTCAGTGATAGTCGCGGCGCGAGATCACGCCGTGATCGATCACGCGGCGCATGAGCTCGTTCTTGTTCTCGCCACGGATCCCGTGGATCTGACACTCCCGGTACATCGCGCCGAGGCGGTTCTGGACAGCGTCCTTGCTGAGGCGCAGGCGGGCACCGATGTTCTTGACCTGCATGCTGTCGCTGGACCCGTTGATGAAGTACGGCCGGCAGAGCTCACGCAGGATCGCGCGATCGATCGCGTCGCACGACGGGAGCCGTGCCTCGGGGCCGGTCTCCAGCGTCGGCGTCGCAGCACGTTCGGCCCCCGTGCCGATGAACGCGATCGTGGTCGCTCCCACGCGTACCACGTGGCCGTCGCGCAGGCGACGGCGGCCGATGACGCGGCACCCGTCGACGTACGTGCCGTTGAGCGAGAAGCCGTCATCTGCGGCTACCCATGTGCCTCCGACGCACGCGAGCTCGGTGTGGAGTGTCGACACGGTCTGGTCGTGATCGAGGTTGACGTCGACGGCGCGACCGCGCCCGACCACGTACGTCCGAGTGCCCTCAAGATGGACGATCACGAGCGTCCCGGCAGCGTCTCGCCAATACGGGAACGCACGTCCGTCACGGGACGCGGCGTGGATCCGCTTGAGCTCCACCGGCCTCAGGGCGTGAGCGGGCCCAAGCGGCCGAGGACTGCCGGGGCGTGCCATGGAACAAGAGTGCCACGCGTGCGCGTCGGCGAGATCCACCGAGGTGGATCACTTCGCCACCTCGGCCGTCGGGTCACCAGTAGTCGCTGTCGCGCACGACGCCGAGCTTGATCGCTGTCCGTGCCAGGTGCCGTCGCTTCGGCGCGACGTCGATCTCGAACGCGTCGTACAGGAAGGTCAGGGTCTTCTTGACCGCGTCGACGCTCGTCACGAGCTCGACCGCGATCTGCTCGTTCGTGGCCGCATCAGCGGAGTAGTCCGCGATCAGTGGCCGACAAAGCGCGACGAGCACGTCCTTCTTCGCCTTGGTCAGCGGCGCCCGGGCGACCCGCTCGTCTTCGAGCGTCCGTGCCGCCGGCTCGGCGATCGGTGCATGGAACGCCAGGATCGTGTTTCCGGCCCTGATGCGATCACCTGCCCTGAGAGGCCGGACACCGGTGAGCCGCTCGTCCCCGACAAACGTGCCGCCCTTCGAATTGGTGTCTACGACGACCCAGTCGCGGTCGCGTGGCTGGAGCTCGGCGTGCAAGCGCGAGACGTGCGGATCCCAGGCGAGCGCGATCTCACGGTGCGTCTCGCGTCCGATCGTGACCGATGCGGCTGTCGGCTCGAGCACCTTGACCTGGAGGGCGCCTTCCGTGTCGCGCCACGCGACGTAGGTCTGGCCGGCCAGCTCGTTCAGCCGTGCCAGCTCTGAAGCCGTCGAGCTATGCGGAGCGTGCGGGTCGGCCGGCTCTGGTGCGCTCACGGTCGCGATGCTAGTCCAGCAGGGTCGGCTCGTCGGGACCAAGCGATGCGGGCGGCGGCGGGGCGTCGCGCAGCACTTCGCGGAGGCGCGCCGCAAACTCGGACGCGCGCGCGCACCGATCTTCCGGGTCCGGCTCCAGGCCCTTCCGAAGGATCTCGTCGACCTCGATCGGCAACCGCGGGTCGCGGCCGTAGGCCGATGGGCGCGGCGCGCTACGGTGCAGATCGGCGAGCGCGTCCCGGTCGTCCGCGCTGAACGGTTTCGTGCCCGTCAGCGCCTCGAACGCCATCACCGCGAGGGCATAGACATCGGTCTTGCCGTCCACAGGCCGACCGGCGGTCTGCTCTGGCGCTGCATACGCCGGCGTGCCGATTCCCCGTCCCCAGAGCGTCACCGGGCTGCCGATGCGGACCGCGAGCCCGAAGTCGGCGAGGTATGGGTGAGTGAGATCCGCCTGGTCGAAGAGCACGTTCTCCGGCTTGACATCCGCATGTACGTAGCCCGCATCATAC
>CAWDYO010000003.1:0-27685 GCA_963806515.1 uncultured Actinomycetes bacterium
CGGTAGATCGTCGATGCGGTGAAGCGCGTCGCCGCCTGAGCGCGGCCCCGATCCGTATGTCAAACGGCGCCGGCACATCCGCAGCCTCAGATTGTTGGTGCCTCGGGGACCAGGTCGCAGCCCCTCGCGTCCGGGAGGCCAGGAGCACGATCTTTGAGCGGCTAGCTGGCGACATGCTCGTCGGGCAATACCAAGCGGACAGGAACCGGCCGCGGAAACCTATGCGGCCTCTCCAGTCTCGCGAGCACTTCGATGGCGGACCGGACGGATTTGAACCGCGGCCACGTCTACATGGCCGTGGAATCGCGGCTGGAGAAGGTCGCGGGCGCGGTTCAATGCCGGCTTGCGAATCCGTCGAGGAAGTCGACGAACCCTGTCCGCCGGGCGGGAGCCCGCAGGCCGGTCGGCGACGCGACGCCTGACCAAATCGGTAGGCGGCCTCACCACCTCGGCGAGCGCGACGCCCCGTCCGGTACGCGCATCGACATGCAGCCGACGCCCCGCGCATCGACTTGCAGCCCAAGGCCCGCCCACCTGGACCTCCGGAGAACGCCCCGCACCATGTTCCCGGGCGGCTCGATTTGCCTTTGCCCGCGCTCCTGAGTGGCTGCTGTATCTACGCGCTGCGCTGCGCTGCGCGCGGCGGTACGGGCCGATCGGTGGAACCGCGCCGGGCTGGGCGTGGCTGCGTGGCCATGGCGGTGTTCGCGCTCAGTACGCTCCCGGCGCGATGACGCTCAGCGAAGTCCTCCATCCGCTCAAACAAGGCGAGCCAGCGCGATCTCGTCCTGGCGGCGATGTACTACCTGACCCGGTACGACGGCAAGGAGGCCGTGACGACGGCCGACCTGGCTGCGGCGTTCAAGCGGGCGAAGCACGCGAAGGGCAAGAAGATCGCCAACTTGGCCGCGGTCATGAACCAGGCGGTGCCCTACGTCGAGAGCCCTGGGAGTGATGGCCGCCACCTGCTGTGGGCGCTCACGGCACGGGTGAAAGGCACGTACGCAAGTTCCTCGGGCTACCGCAGGCGGAGGCCGAGGTCGAGCATGACGCGGGCACGCTGCAGACGCTCGCCTCGAGCCTCAGGGACGAGGCGGTGCGCGGCTACGTCGACGAGGCGATCGTATGCCTGCGGGTCGGCGCGCTGCGGGCGGCCACAGTATTCCTGTGGACCGGCGCGGTGGTGACACTTCGCGACGCTGTGTGGGCGCATGGTCCGGCGGCCATAGACGCGGCCCGGAAGACGCACAATGCGAAGTCGCGCGACTTCAAGAAGCAAGACGACTTTGCCTACGTCAAAGACGCCGACCTCCTCCAGATCGCTCAAGACCTCTCGGTGCTCGACAAGAGCGAGAAAGACCTTGCTCGCCCAAGCGCTGGATCTCCGCAACCAATGCGGTCACCCGGTGAAGTACAAGCCGGGCGTAAAGAGGGTCTCGGCGTTCGTCGAGGACGTCGTCGGGATCGTTTGGAAGTAGCCGGCCCGGCGCGCGACCTATGCGGCCGCTGCTAGTCGTCGCTGAGGCCGATCGTCTTCTTGCCGAAGCCCGTCACCGTGTGGTGGCCGCTCTCGCGATGCAGTAAGCCCGTCTTGATCCCTCTCGCGAGATCGCGCCCGAGGTTCCCAGGCTCCTTCAGGTTGGTACCCCGCCAGTACGTAGCGATCTCGCCGCTCTTGACGCCCTGCGTCTTGCCATCGTGCTTCTGCGCCCACGCGACGATCGCCGTGGCAGTCGCGGTGTTCCCCTTCAGCGTCCTGGCCTTCAGAAATACCGGCAGCGGCTCCTTCTCGTCAGGCGCGGCGGGCTCTACGTCCGCGGGAGGCTGGCCCTCCGGCTCTCCGCTCGGCTCATCCTCGATGTCGAGGTCACCACTCGCCAGTAAGTCGGAGAACCTCTCCAGGGCGGTCATTACCTGCTCGGCTGGTCCCGCTGCTGTGAACGAAGCGCCACCCAGCGTGATGGTGAGGTCGAGCTGTTCCGTAATCTCAGCCACAAGGACAAGATGGCAGCTCGATCGGACTGCGCCGCCGGGTGCGCCCAACTGGAGTGTCATCGACGCGATCCTGGCCCCCCATTACGGGCCTTCAAGACCACATTCCCGGACTCGCCGTCTTCTTGCCCGATGAGCGAGGAGGCGGGGCTGAGAGGCCTCCAGCGATTCGCGCAGCGCCGACTCGGGCGGTGGTGCACCGTGTTTCGCTGCCGCGCATCCACTGGCTCGACACCGACGGGGCTGGTCGGGCAGACGAGCGCTAGCGGCAAGCCTGGTGGGAGGCACGCGTGCTGGGACCTGGCGGCGTGATCCCCCAACCGCCGACGTGCCATCCGCGACGCGAACGCCCATCGGTTCATGCCAACGAGGAGGATGCGATCGTACACCTGACCTCGTGATGCGCTAGCACGACCTCTGCACCAGCCCGCGTCCTGCGCGTAGCGCTGAACGTCGATGCCGTCACCACGCCTCCTGCGCGAGCCCGGCGATGAGCTTCGACAGCCGCCCGCCCTGCCACGCCAGCGGCAACTTGCCCTCCTCCTCCACGACGAGCCGGCCGTGCGGCAGGAGCTCCGCGTAGGTTTCGGCGAGAGCGAGCGGGTGGCCGGGGTCGGCCTCGTCGCGGCTGGCGACGACGACCGCGGGGCATTCGATCTGCTCGAGCGCGTGGAGATCCTCGAACGGTCGCGAGCGCGGGACGGCCCGCAGCGCGTCTGCCACCGCGTCGAGGTGGGCGTGACGCGCGAGGCTCTGGCGCACGAACGCCGCGACGGAGTCGCGCCACGCCTGCGGCAGCCGGCCGACGTCGAAGGCGGCGAGGTAGCCCTCGACGCCATCGCGGCGCATGGCGTCCGAGAGCGCGTCGTAGCGCGCGAGCCGCGACTCGTCCTCGAAGCCGACGGGGTCGTACGCGGGCGTGATGACGACGAGCCCGGCGACGCGCTCCGGCACGTCGAGCGCGAGCCGCAGGATCGTGTGCGCCCCCATCGAAGCCCCGGCGAGCACCGCGCGTTCGAGCTCGAGCTCGTCGAGCACGGCGCACAGGTCGGCCGACAGCTCGTCGTAGCCGTACGCGGCAGGCGAGGCGGCCGGCGACGAGTCGCCGTGACCGCGTGCGTCGTAGCTGACGACGCGATGCCCCGCGCGCCGCAGCCCGTTGGAGCCCATGACCACGTAGCGGCGGGTGCTCGACAGGCCGTGCAGGAGGACGACCGGGGTCCCGTCGCCGTCGTCGGTGACGCCGAGGGTGACGCCCCCGGCGCCGGCGATCGTGCGTTCTGACATCCCCGACAGCCTGGCAGCCCGGCAGCCCGGCAGCCTCGCACTACTCTCCGGGACATGACCGTCATCGATGTCAGCGAGGCCGAGTTCGAGGCCGAGGTAGTGCAGCGTTCCAGCGAGGTCCCGGTCGTCGTGGACTTCTGGGCACCGTGGTGCGGGCCGTGCAAGCAGCTCGGTCCCACCCTGGAGAAGGCCGCGAAGGCACGTACCGGCAAGGTCGTCCTGGCGAAGATCGACACCGACGAGAACCCCGACCTCGCGACGGCCTTCGGCGTTCAGGGCATCCCGGCCGTCAAGGCGTTTGCAGACGGCGAGGTCGTCGCGGAGTTCGTCGGCGTGCTCTCCGCCTCGCAGGTCGAGCAGTTCTTCGACGGCCTCATCCCATCCGAGAGCCAGCTCTTGCTCGACGCCGGCGACGAGACGTCGCTGCGCAAGGCCGTCGAGCTCGATCCGAAGAACGTCGACGCCGCGTTCGCGCTCGCCCAGCTGCTCTACCGCGCCGGCGACGCCGAGGGCGCGCTCGAGCTTGTCGCCGGCGCTCCCGGCAACTTCCGCGCCGACGGCCTCGCGGCCCGCATCGAGCTTGAGAAGAGCCCCTCGCCCGAGGTCACCGACGCCTTCGTGACGCTCGACGACGGCGAGCTCGAGGACGGCCTGGACAAGCTCGTCGCGGTGCTCGCCGCGAAGAACAGCGACGGCGATCGCGTGCGGCGCGTCCTCGTCGCGATCCTCGACGAGCTCGGCGTCGAGCATCCGCTCGCCCGCGAGACGCGCCGCAAGATGGCGGCAGCGCTGTACTGAGGAGGCGCGTTACCGGCGCCGCGCGGCGGTGAGCCGTTAGAACTTCAGGCTGCGCAGGCTCGAGATCGCTGCGTCCACCTGCCGCTGCTCGGGCTCGGGCGTCGTGGTGGACAGCGTCGCCTCCACCGGCCCCCACGGGTAGGAATGGATCGCGAGCGTGTGCTGCGGCGACTCGAGGTCGTGGTCCGTGAAGACCCAGGTCTTGGCGCCCTTGGTGCCCTCCGCGAGGCGGTTCGCCAGCTCCTTGAGCTCGTCCGGGGCGTCGCTGTCAGTCACCGTGACCGTGCTGACGTCCTTCGTCAGCATCTTCTTGACGAGGTCTCGCGCGAGCAGCAGGGAGATCGTGGTCGGATCCATCGCTGTTGATGCTAGCCGCTGGGTGAAGCGCCTGGACCGGTGGACGGATCCGCTCCGAGCTCGTCGACGCGAGCTTGAAGGCGTTGCAACTCGAGCTCGAGCGGCGCGACCTGATCGGTATAGAGGCGCTCGGTCATCAGCCGGACACCTTCGAGCTGGCCCTGGGACTCCTGGCGGTATTTGGCGATGAGGGCCTGCTGCTTGTCGAGTGCCTCGGTCGTATCGGCCTTCGCCTGCTCGGTGGCTGCCTTGTCGGCGTACTCCAGCCACGGGCCGAACTTCAGCGGGTAGTCGCCAAGCGTTGCGCGCCAGCCGACGAGCAGGGCCGTCCCGAGCAACCCGAGTCCGAGCGTCCCGCGCTGGAGATGCAGGAGGACGTCGGAGCCCATCGAGACGCCGGGCAGCGTTGCGGGCGTGCCGCTCACGACGCTGACGACGGTCGCCAGCGTGAGCAAGGCCACCACCAGCAGCGCACGCGCGGTGGTCGACAGCTTCGCCGCAGGCTTCGGCGCTGCCGGGAGCCGCGGGGTCACCGTCCGGTCCTCCGCCTGCTCGAGCGCGGAGAACAGCATCGGCCCCAAGGCGAGCAACGATGCGCCGAGCACTGTGAGTAGCACAAGATCCAAGGCATGACCCACCTGGACGAACGCCGGAACGCTGCGGAGTATGCGCGCGCAGCCGGACGGGTTCGCTACGCCGCGCGAGCGGCGGCAGCGTGCTCGGCGACGAGTTGCGCGACGCGCTCGGGCTGCTCCCAGAAGAAGAGGTGACCGACGCCGTCGAGCAGCTCGAGGCGCGCGCCGGGGATGAGGCTTGCGACGAGCTCGCCGTTGGCGCTGACGAGCATCTGGTCGGCGGTGCCGTGCACGACGAGCGTCGGCGCGGCGATCTCCCCGAGGCGCGCGCTCGTGTCGTGGGCGATGATCGCCTGCACCTGCGCCATGACCATCTCCAGCGGGACCGGATAGGCGACGGCGACCTGCGTGAAGCGCTCGAAGTTGGCCTCCGCGGACGCGAACGCCGGCGAGACGTTGAACGCCCAGCCCGTGCGGATCTTGCGCTCCTCGTCGCCGGAGAGGATCGCCATCGCGACGTCGTTGACGACTCGGTCTTCGGTGAACTGCGCGGCCGGCCCGCCGCAGTACGTCGCGCCCAGCGTCAGCGTGAGCACCCGCTCGGGCGCGGCGAGTGCGAGCTCCTGCGCGACCATCCCGCCCATCGAGATGCCCGAGCACGTGTGCGCGCTCGATCTCCAGGGCCTCAAGCAGCGCGGCGGCGTCGTCGGCGAGGTCGGCGATCGTGAACGGCGAGCCGTACGGCGCGCTGCGCCCGACGCCGCGGTGGTCGTAGAGCACGAGCTCGAAGTCGCGCTCGAGCGCGCTGAGCAGCGGCTCGCCCCAGTGCAGGCTGTGGCCGGTCATGCCCTGGATGAGCAGCAGCGGCTCGCCCGCGCCGCGGCGCTCGACGTACAGCTCGGTGTCGTTGACGGTCAGCGTCGGCATGGCGTTGAAGCTACAAGCCGAACGCGAACGGTCGTCGGCAAGCGAACGCAGGACCGACCCCGAGCCCTACAACGGCAGCGCGAGCTGGTCGGCGGGCGGCTCGGCGGCCGCGGCCGTCTCGAACGCGGCGACGCGTACCCCGAGCAGGCGCACCGGCCGCGCGGGGGCGTACTCCCGCAGCAGCGCGACCGCGACGCCGGCGACGACCTCCGCGTCGTTCGTGAACGCTCCGATCGTGCGCGCACGGGTCACCGTCGTGAAGTCGTCGAGGCGCACCTTGATCGCGATGTTGCGGCCGCGACGCTCCTGCGCGACGAGCCGCTCACAGAGCTGCCCGGTCAGGTCGGTGAGGATCTCCTCCAGGCGCAGGGGGTCGGAGATGTCCGTGTCGAACGTCGTCTCGCGCGACTCGGACACCGCGACGCGTTCCAGCGTCAGCACGGCCGATCCGTCGAAGCGCCCGCGCCGCTTGAGGTCCGGTCCGTGGTTTGAGCCGAACTGCGCGACGAGCGCATCCAGGGGCGCCGCGGCCAGCGCCGCGAGCGTCGTGATCCCCAACCGCTCCAGGCGCGCGACGGTCTTCGGCCCGATGCCGGGGACGAGGCCCGGCGAGTGCGCGCCGAAGCGCTCGCACGCCTGCTCGCGCGTCAGCACGACGAACCCGCGCGGTTTCTCGGCGTCCGACGCGACCTTGGCGACGAGGCGGTTCGGGCCGATCCCGATCGAGCAGTCCAGGCCGGTCTCGGCGCGGATCTCCTCGACGAGCCGGCGCATCGCCGCGTGCGGCGACAGCAGCCCGTCGAGGTCGAGGTACGCCTCGTCCAGGCCGACGACCTCCACGCGCTCGACCTGCGCGCACACCCGCTCCATGACCTTGCGCGACGCCGCGCGGTAGGCCTCGAAGTCCGGCGGCACGAGGATCGCGTCGGGGCACAGGCGCCGCGCCCGCGCCGTCGGCATCGCCGACCCGACGCCGAACTTGCGCGCCTCGTAGGACGCCGTCGTCACCACCGCTCGCGGCCCTGACCCCGACACGATCACCGGTAGCCCGCGCAGCTCGGGCCGGCGCTGCAGCTCGACGCTCGCGTAGAACGCGTCGATGTCGAGGTGGGCGATCGGAGCCATCGACCCACACGATGACGAACGGCTCGGAGGTCGTCCGTAGAATCGGCGCCCATGGCCCACGGCGACCGCATCTCAGCGCTTGACGCGTCCTTCCTGCACCTCGAGAAGGCGGGCGAGCGGCTGCACGTCGCCTCGGTGACGATCTTCGAAGGACCGGCGCCGACGTGGGACGAGCTGCGCGCGCACGTCGAGGGACGGTTGCACCTCGTCCCGCGCTTTCGCCAGCGCCTCGCCGAGGTGCCGCTGCACCAGGGCCGGCCGGTCTGGGTCGACGACCCGCACTTCAACCTGCGCTACCACCTGCGCCACGCCGGCCTGCCGGCGCCCGGCTCCGAGGAGCAGCTGAAGAACCTCGCCGGCCGGCTGTTCGCCCAGCCGCTGGACCGCACGAAGCCGCTGTGGGAGCTCTCGCTCGTGGACGGTCTCTGGGACCGCCAGTTCGCGCTCGTCGCCAAGAGCCACCACGCGCTCGTCGACGGCGAGCTCGCGGTCGACATCACGCGGGTGCTCTTCGACGTCGAACCGGACTCCGCACCCCTGGCCGCGACCGCGAGCACCTGGGTCGCCCGCCCCGTCCCCACGCCCGCCCAGCTGCTCTCCGACGCGCTGCTCGAACGCGCGACCCAACCGAGCGAGCTCGCCCGCACGGCGCGCGCCGCGGTGCGCGGGCCGCGGCACCTGCTGCAGGGCGTGCGCGACCGGCTGCAGGCGTCGGGCGCGCTGACGTTCGCGGGCCTCGAGCCCGCGCCGCCGACGCCGCTGAACGTCAAGGTCGGCCGGCACCGGCGCTACACGTGGGTCGACGCGGAGCTCTCTGAGCTGCGCGCGATCAAGGAGTCGCTCGGCGGAACGGTCAACGACGCGATCCTCGCCGTCGTCGCCGGCGCGCTCGGCCGCTACCTGCGCCACCGCGGAGTCGACACGCGCGACCTGGTGCTCAAGGCGCTCGTGCCGATCTCCGTGCGCTCCGAGGATCCGGAGCACGGCAGCGTCGTCGCGCCCCTCGCCGCGCCGCTGCCCGTCGGCATCGAGGACCCCGTCGAGCAGTACCGCGCGATCCGCGACTCCGCCAGCGTGGTCCAAGGGACGCGCGAGGCGGTCGACGCCCGCACGCTGACCGAGCTCTCGGGGTTCGCCTCGCCGACGATCATGAGCCAGGCCGCTCGCCTGCAGCAGAGCCAGCGCTTCTTCAACCTCGTCGTGACGAACGTCCCCGGCCCGCAGGTCCCGCTCTACCTCCTCGGGCGGCGGCTGCTCGCGCTGTACCCGGTCGTCCCGATCACCGGCCGCCAGGCGCTCGGGATCGCCGTCATGAGCTACGACGGGCGGCTGGGCTTCGGCCTGCTCGCCGACTACGACGCGCTCCCCGACGTCGACGTGCTCGCGACCGAGCTGCGCGAGGCCATCGACGCGCTCGCGGCCGGCGCCTCGATCCCGCGGCGGGCGGCGAGCGGGCGGCGCAAGGCGAAGGCCCGGCCCTCCGCGACGAGCGCGGTGTAGTGCTCAGTCCGGTGCTCCGCAGCCCGGACGGATCATCGGCGGTGCGTCGCGTCGCTGTCGGTCTCGCCGTGCTCGTCGTCGTCGCCGCGGGGGCCTTCGCCGTCATCGCCGTCCTGAATGCCCGCGACGACGCGACGGTCGACGACGCTGCCGGGCCGGGCGTGGCGCGCGTCGCAGGCGCGCGGCCGGTCGTCGCACCCGGCAACGTCGTGCTGCTCTACAGCGACGAGCGGCTGACCGCCGAGCTGCGCGACCTCGCCCTCCAGACGAGCGGCCCGGCGACGCCCGCCCTGATCCGGGCCGGCCAGGCGGTCGTCGTCACGCGCCAGCCCGGCCTGCGCATCCCCGTCGTCGGCCTGACGACCGACCGCCGGCAGGACGCGCAGCGCCCGAGCGATCCGCGGCTGCGCGCGTTCATCGAGTACTGGCTCGGCCGCGAGGCCGAGTCCGGGTAGGCGAAGCGACGTGGCCGCACCGCTGCGCATCGCGCTCGCGCAACTCGACGCGACCGTCGGCGACATCGCCGGCAACGAGGCGCGCATCGCCGATCTCGTCGGGCAGGCGCGCGACGCCGGCGCGCAGCTCGTCTGCTTCCCGGAGCTCGCGCTCACCGGATATCCGCCGGAGGACCTGCTGCTCAAGGAGCACTTCCTCGCCGACGCGCGCGGCAGCGCTCGAGCGGATCGCCGCCGACACGACCGGCATCGTCGCGATCGTCGGCTACCCCGAGCGTGCCGAGGACGTCCACAACGCCGCCGCGGTCCTCGCCGACGGCGCCGTCCAGGCGAGCTACCGCAAGGTCCACCTGCCCAACTACGGCGTCTTCGACGAGCTGCGCTACTTCCAGCCGGGCTCGCGCGGAGCGACGATCGAGGTCGACGGCGTGACGGTCGGCCTGACGATCTGCGAGGACATCTGGCAGCCCGGCCCGCCGCTGTCTGACGAGGCGCTCGCCGGCGCGCGGCTCATCGTCAACATCTCCGCGTCGCCGTTCGACGCCGGCAAGGGCTCGCGGCGCGAGCGGATGCTCGCCCAGCGCGCGCGGGACGATCTCGCGGCGGTCGCGTTCTGCGGCCTCGTCGGCGGGCAGGACGAGCTCGTCTTCGACGGGTCGTCGGTGGTGCTCGACCACGACGGCGCCGCGATCGCCCGCGCGCCGCAGTTCGAGGAGGCGCTGCTGATCGCGGAGGTCGACACCGCAGGCCGCCGGCTCGGCGCGCCTGCGCGACACCCGCCGCCGCGCGCCCGCCGCCGCAGCCGACGACGCCGTCGACCGGCTGGGCTCGTTCACGGTCCGCGATCGTCCGAGCGACGCACCGCTCGGCGAGCCCCGGGTGGCCCCGCTGCTGGACGAGGTCGACGAGGTCTACGGCGCGCTCGTCCTCGGCACGCGCGACTACGTCGCGCAAGAACGGCTTCGAGCGCGTCGTGCTCGGACTGAGCGGCGGCATCGACTCGGCGCTCGTCGCGCTCATCGCCGCCGACGCCGTCGGGCCGACTGCGTCACCGGCGTCACGATGCCCTCGCCGTACTCGTCGGAGGGCACGCGCGGCGACGCGCACGCGCTCGCTCAGAACATCGGCTGCGAGCTCCTCGAGCTGCCGATCGAGCCGATGATGGACGCCTTCGACGCCGCGCTCGCCAAGCCGTTCGCGGGCCGCGAGCCCGACCTCACCGAGGAGAACCTCCAGGCGCGCATCCGCGGCAACCTGCTCATGGCGCTGTCGAACAAGTTCGGCTGGCTCGTCCTGACGACCGGCAACAAGACCGAGATGTCGGTCGGCTACTCGACGCTCTACGGCGACAGCGCGGGCGGCTTCGCCGTTATCAAGGACGTCCCCAAGCAGCTCGTCTACCGGCTCGCGCGCCTGCGCAACGAGCGCGCCGGCGGCGGCGCTGATCCCCGGCCGATCTGTTCACCCGGCCGCCCTCGGCCGAGCTGCGCCCCGACCAGCGCGACGACGACTCGCTGCCGCCCTACGAGATCCTCGACGCGATCCTCGAGGGCTACGTCGAGCAGGACCTCGGGCGCGACCAGATGGTCGCCCGCGGCCTGCCGGCCGCCGACGTCGACCGGGTCATCCGCATGGTGGACCTCGACGAGTACAAGCGCCGCCAGCAGCCGCCCGGCATCAAGATCACGACGCCGCGCCTTCGGCCGCGACCGGCGCCTGCCGATCACCAACCGCTACCGCGGCTGACCGTTCTCGGCTCGCTCGCTCTAGTGACCGTCGGGGTGGCGCGGGGGGCGCCCGGCGTGCATCGTGTCGACGATGTGGCCATCCGGGCGGCGCAAATATGCGACGTGCGAGTCGTCCTTCCAGACGAGTCCCTCCAGGCCGGCGTACAGGATCAGGTCGCCGGACGGCATGCGCCGGCTCTTGCCCTTCCCGCTGTAGACGTAGGCGGTCTCGCCGGCACCGAGCTCGCCCTGCGGAAACGCGTAGACGAGCTTGTGCTCGTGTGCGGGGCAGTCCGGACAGCTCGAGCCCCGTCACGTCGACCGCCTCGGCGCCGTCGTTGACGACCTCGACGTACTCGCTGGCCGCGCTGGCTCCGCGCACCACGACCGCGCAGATGTGCAGGCCCATGCCTTCGGGGCGCTCGTGATGACGTTTCAGCGGGACGTCGGTGCCAAGCCACTCTCCGGACACGCACTCAGCGTACCCGGGCCCCGCGCCGGGCGCACGCGAGATCGCCGTGGAGCTCGGCGAGGCGAGCCCTCTGCGGGCCGTCGATGGGAAGCGGCCCGCTAGGACTCCCGCTCGATCGGCCGCACGGCGATCGTCATCCGCGACAGCGCGCACAGCCGGCCCTCGTCGTCTGAGATCTCGATGTCCCAGACCCACGTCGTGCGGCCGCGGTGGCGGCGCAGCGCACGCCCGTGGATCGTGCCCTCGGTGATCGGCCGCAGGAACGACGTCTGGTTGGAGAGGCCCATCGCGGCGTTGCCTTCTGCGAAGACGACGACGGCCGTCCCGACCGACGCGAGCGTCTCGGCGATCGTCGTGAGGACGCCGCCGTGCACGAGCCCGAACGGCTGGCGAAGCTCGTCGCGCGACGGGCACCTGCGCGCGCACGAGCTCCTCGGTGCACTCGAGCAGCTCAAGGCCGGAGCAGCGCGTCGAAGCCGACCGGCCGGTCGGGAAGGTGGGTCGAGCGCCATCTGTCCGGGACCCTACCGGCGCGCTCTTACGGAGTCTCAGGTTCGCCGTGCCCCGGGCGCTCCGCGGTCGCTAGGGTTGCCGCGTCATGGCCAGCCTCGACAGCATCACCGACCTCCAGCGCGCCACGTTGCAGCTCCTGCTCAAGCAGGGCAAGTCCTACGACGAGATCGCCGCGCCTGCTGAAGACGAGCCCGGGCGCGATCCAGACCCGCGCGCACGAAGCGCGTCGGGGCGATCGGCCCGGGCCAGCCCCGACATCGGCGACGACCGCCGCCCGAGGTCGCCGACTACCTGCTCGGCCAGCAGACCGCCTCGCGGCGCGCCGCGACCCGCGAGTACCTCGAGGACTCCGCCGACGGACGCACGTGGGCGCGCGCCGTGGCGGGTGCGCTGCGCCCCATGGCTGGCGACGACGCTGCCCGAGATCCCGGCCGAGCCGGCCGAGGTCGACCAGGCCTTCGACGCGCTCGACAAGCGCGTCGCCCGCGCGCCGAGGAGGTCCAGCGCAGCTCGCAGATCGGCACGATGATCATCTTCGGCGCGATCGGCCTCGTCATCGCGATCGCCCTGATCATCGCCCTCGGCGTGTTCGACGGCGACGAGGAGCCGAAGGCGAAGACCTCGACGATCACGCGGACCGCCCGCACGACGCCGACCGAGCAGCCGCGAGTCGTCCTGCAGGGGACCCTGCGCCCGCCGCGCGGGTCGAGCTCGAAGGCCTCGGGCGAGACGGCGATCATCAACTATCCGAAGGCCGAACCACGTTCAGGCTGCTCATCGCCGCCAAGGACATGAAGCCGCGCTCCGCGAAGGCTCGGCGTACGGCATCTGGCTGCTACAACTCGCCCGCGCCAGCTGCCTCTTCATCGGCTTCCCGAAGGCGACGGTCAGCGACAAGGGAACGCTCGAGGTCGTCGCGGATCTCGCGCCGCAGACGCCGACCTTCGCGCCAGGTGCTCGTCACGCGCGAGCGCGTCGAGAAGCCGATCAAGCCCGGCACGATCGTGCTGACCGCCGACGATCGCCGTGCCGGAGCAGCCGGCCGCGACGGCCCGACGACCCCTGCGCAGACCCAGACGACGCCCGTAGCGGCGGCCGCGCCGGTCGCTGGCGCCGCTGCCCGGCCTACTCCGCGTCGTAGCGGATGAGCGCGTGCACGTCGTGGGGCGCGAGCAGCTCGCGCCCGCTGAGGAACGCGAGCTCGATGAGAAACGCGCACCCGACGACCTCGCCGCCGAGCTGCTCGACGAGCTTGCACGAGCGCCCGCGCCGTCCCCCCGGTGGCGAGCAGGTCGTCGTGGACGAGCACGCGCGCGCCCTCGGTCACCGCGTCGACGTGCAGCTCGAGCGCGTCGGTCCCGTACTCGAGGGCGTAGTTCGCGCTGACCGTGTCGTGCGGCAGGCAACCGGGCTTGCGCGCCAGGACGAAGCCCGCGCCGACCTCGCGCGCGACCGCCGGGCCGAGCAGGAAGCCCCGCGCCTCGGCGCCGATGATGACGTCGGGCCGCAGCTCGCGCGCGATCGCGGTGAGCTCGCGCACGGAGGCGTCCAGCCCCTCGGGGCTCGCGAGCAGCGGGGTGATGTCGCGGAACACGATCCCCGGCGACGGGAAGTCCGGGATCGAGCGGATGTAGCCCGCGAGCGAGCCGTCGTCGTCGGTCATCAAGGCGGCTCCTAGTTCGCGATGCGACGGAGGTCGCGGATCAACAGCAGGTGCTTGAGGTGCGACGCGACCGCGGCGAGGTTCTCGAGCGCCTCGATCGCCTCCTTGCGGCGCTCGGGATTGCGCGAGCGCAGCGCCGGCGCGAGGATCTGCTGCAGCAGCGCCGCCTCGCGATCGGCCGACGAGCGAAAGACGCGCAGGTTGCGCCCGCCGACGCCGTAGCGCGCGAGCTCGGTGACCGCGCGGATGATCTCGCGCTCGGTCTCGTCGTAGTAGTGCTTGCCGGCGCGGATCTCGCCCTTGATGACGCCGTAGTCCTCGAGCTCCCTGACGAGCTCGACGCTCGCCCGCGTCTCCTCGAGGACGTCCTCGAGCGCGTACATCGCGCCGCCGTCCTGCACCGAGACGCTCGCGCGCCGCTTGCGCTTGCCTGCGCCGGAGGTGCTGGCGCCGGACGTGACGCTGCCGTCGCCGTCGCCGGCGCGGCCGGAGGCGAGCTCCTGACGGATGACGCGCAGCGGCAGGAACTCGTCGCGCTGCAGGCGCAGGATCGTTCGCAGGCGCGACGACGTCGGACGGCGTGTAGAGCCGGTAGCCGCCCTGGGTGCGCCGCGGCGTGAGGAGCTTCTGGTCCTCGAGGTAGCGGATCTTCGAGATCGAGATGTCCGGGAACTCCTGGGCTAGGCCCTTGCAGACGGCGCCGATCGTCATCGACTTCTGCGGCCGGTCGGTGTCGAGGTCCGGGACGTCGGTGGTGATCTGGTCGATGGCCATGGGTGCTCCTACCTCGACAGGAAGGTGAGCTTGTACTTGCCGACCTGCAGCTCGTCGCCGTCTTGCAGGTGGTGGGTCTCGATGCGGTGGCGGTTGACGTACGTGCCGTTGACCGAGCCGAGATCGTCGAGGTGCCAGTCGCCGCCGCGCCGGACGAGCAGCGCGTGGTCGCGCGAGACCGTGAGGTCGTCGAGGAAGACCCCGCTGTCGGGACGGCGCCCGATCGTGATCCGCTCTCCATCGAGCGCGAAGCTCTCCCCCGTGCGGCCACCGCCGGCACGGATGACGAGCGCCGCGCCCTCCTCGGCGACGACGTCCTCGAGCTCGACCGGGATCAGGTCGCCGGTCTCGTCGATGCGGTACGTCGCCGTGCGCGGGCTCCTTCGGGGACTCCGCCGCGCCGACGAACGCGCCGCACTTCTGGCAGTAGTTGGCGCCCTCCGCGTTGGCGAACCCGCACTCGGGGCAGTGGTGCGCCATTACTCCTGGGGGGCGTTGCGTCCCGAGAGGATGTCGGTCAGGCGCTGGACGTCCGCCCCCGAGATGAGGTCCTCGCCGTTCTCGTTCTTCTTGCGCAGCCGGTTGACGAGCTCGGCGCGCAGGATGTCGATCTTGCCGTGCAGGATCCGCCGCCGGTAGGAGCACCTCGACCTCCTCCTGCGTGAGCTGCTGAATGAGATCCTTCAGCTCTTGGTCTCCCAGCGAGCCAAGGTCGGGGAACGTGTCCATCACGATGCTCTCCTCTAACGAAAGGGTGTCCAGCCCGGCGTTGGCGAGCATACCAGCGTGGTCGCCGGCTTCAAGCTCAGCTTGAGCGTGAGGTGGTGGTGCCGCATCGTGCGTGGCATTCGCGGTTGCGACCCATCCGCGGTTCCGGTTAGCCTCGTGCTACCGAACCCCGGCCGGATGACGTAGTCTTAGGGAGCCCTAAGACGCCGTATCGGACCATGAGCCAGACCGCCAGCAACTCCATCCTCGCGATCCTCGCCGACCCCGGGGTCGCGGATGGCGCGGCAGCGGCTCCCGGAACGCCGCAGCGGATGGCGCAGATGCGCGCCCTGCGCGAGCGCGGATTCAGCCTCGACGAGATCGCGCTGCGCTTCGGCGTCTCGCGCGAGCGCGTCCGCCAGATCCTCCACGTCCACGGCGCGCCGGACCCGGAACTCGTCGCCGACGCGCGCCGCCGGCGCGTCGCGCAGCTCGCCGAGCAGCGCGTCGACGAACTGCTCGCGCTCTGGCGTGCCGGACACGAGCCGCGCAGCGCCGCCAGCGCGCTCGGACTGCAAGCCGCGGCGTGCCGCAGCACGATCGCGCGCTTCGCGACGGACGTCGACAAGGCCGCGCGGCGGGCGAACCTCTCGGGTGCGCGCGGCGCGCAGACGTACTCCGAGCGCGACATCATCGTGGCGCTGCGGGCCGTCGCGGCGGGGCTCGGCCGCGTTCCCAGCGCCAAGGAGTACGCCCTGCTCGCTCGCGGGCTCGAGCTTCCCAGCCTGCCGACGGTGCTCAACCGGATGGGCGGCTGGTCGCGCGCGGTCTCGGCCGCCGGCATGACGCCGATCTCCGCCCCGGCCGCCGCGCGGACGCGCCGCTGGACGGAGACGGCCTGCTGGGCGGCCCTGCGCCGCGTCGTCGACGAGCTCGGCGAGGTCCCGACGGTCTCCTCGTACGACCGCCATGCGGCCGGCCGGCCCGACCTGCCGTCGTCGGCCACGCTGCGCAACCGCCTCGGACGCTGGAGCGCGATCACGGCGCAGCTGGCGGCTGAGCGCGAGCTCGCACGGCACGCGCAGGCGGGCGGCTTCCCCGGCGCCGCCATCACCCCGCCGTTCGGCGCGGCTCAGGCCTCGCCCGTGGGAGCGCCGGCAGCGCCGAGCTGAGCACGCGCGTCGCGGACGTAGAGCACGACCGCGTAGTACGACAGGACCAGCCCGGCGTAGAGCAGGATCGCCGCGAGCGTCGTCAGCCCGACGAGGCCGAAGAAGATCGCCGACATCGTCGGCCAGACGGCCGCGCGGCCGGGCCAGTTGATCTTCAGCTCATAGCCCTTGCGCAGCGCGATGTTGCCGGCCACGAGCAGGAACAGCTCGCGTCCGACGAGCAGCGCGATCGCCCACCGCGGCAGCAGCACGAAGTGCCAGCAGACGGCCAGGCCGGAGACGACGAGCAGGCGGTCGACGAACGGGTCGAGGAGCGCGCCGAAGCGGCTGTACTGGCCCGTGATGCGCGCGGCGATCCCGTCGAAGTAGTCGCTCCACGAGATGACGGCGAAGATCACCGCCGGCAGCGCGTCGGTCCCGGAGTCCGAGGAGAACGCGAGCACGAGGAAGACGGGGATCAGGCCGAGCCGGACGAAGCCGATCGCGTTCGGGATCGTCTTGACGTTCCACGGCTGGTCGCGCAGGGTCGCGGGCGGCGGCGGGCCGGAGCGATCGAGGCCGGCCAGCCGGCGGAACGTCAGGCGGGCCTGCTCGACGCGCTCCGCCGTCGTCTCGCGCGCGGCCTCGACCTTCTCGCGCGCGGTGTCGGCCTGGTCGGCGCGCTCGCGCCGCGCCTCGCGCGTACCCTCCGCGCGCTCGCGGCGTTCCTCGCGCGGCGGGCGGGCTACGGGATCGTCGGCCACAGCTTCGCCACCGCGTCGACGACGCCGTCGAGCGGCACGCCGCCCTCGACGCTCTCAAGGCCCCGCCGGATCTGCGCCTCGGCGGCGCCGTCCTTCAGCGACCGCCGGCCGACCGTCAGCCGCAGCGGGCAGCCGAGCAGCTCGGCGTCGGCGAACTTGGCGCCCGGGCCGCCGTCGCGGTCGTCGAGCAGCACCTGCCAGCCCGCCGCGCGCAGCTCGTCGTAGATCACCTCGGCGGCGGCGAGCTCCTCGGACCCGGCCTTGCCGAGCGCGACGACCTCGATGTCCCACGGCGCGAGCGCCTTCGGCCACGCGATCCCCTTCTCGTCGCCGTGCTGCTCTACCGCGGCAGCCGCGATGCGTGCCGGCCCGATCCCGTAGGACCCCATCCAGATGTGCTGCTCCTTGCCGCCCTCGTCGAGGAACGTCGCGCCGAGCGGGTCGGAGAAGCGCGTGCCGAGCTTGAAGATGTTGCCCACCTCGATCGCCGGCTCGATCGTGATCTCGTGCCCGCCGACGGTGTCCCCCACCTCGACCGAGCGCACGTCGGCCCGCTCGAACGCGAAGTCGCGCCCCGGCTCGACGCCGCGCAGGTGGTGGTCGGGCTCGTTGGCGCCGCAGACGTAGCCGCCGTCGGCGACCGCCGCGTCCAGCAGGACGTGGACGTCTGCGCCGACCGGACCGAGGTAGCCGGGAGGACCGATCCGCTCGCGGACCTCCTCGTCGCCGGCGGGGCGAAACGCCGCGCCGAGCGCGTTGGCGAGCTTGATCTCGTTGATGCGATGGTCGCCGCGCACGAGGACGAGCACGAGCCCGCGGCCCTCGACGACGACCGGGAACGCCTTCAGCAGCGTGCCGGCCGCGACGCCGAGCAGGCGCGTGACGTCCTCGATCGTCGTCGCGCCCGGCGTGTGGACGCGCTCGGGCGCATCGAGTGGCTCAGGCAGGTCGACGGGCTTGGCGTCCGCGCTCGCGACCTCGACGTTCGCCGCGTACCCCGGTGCGAGCGCGACGTCGTTCTCGCCCGCGGCGCACGGTGCCATGTACTCGTGCGCGCCGAACCCGCCCATCATCCCGACGTCGGACTCGACGGAGTACCACTCCAGGCCGCAGCGATCGAAGATCGCGTCGTAGGCGCCTGCGTAGCGCTCGTAGGCGACGTCCAGGCCCGCGCGGTCGCGATCGAACGTGTACGCGTCCTTCATGATGAACTCGCGCGTGCGCAGGACCCCGGCGCGCGGGCGCGGCTCGTCGCGCTCCTTGGTCTGGAAGTGGTAGACGCTGAACGGCAGGTCGCGGTAGGAACGCACGAGCTGCGCGGCGTGGCCGGTGATGCACTCCTCGTGCGTCATCGCGAGCACCATGTCCGCGCCCTTGCGGTCTGAGAGCTTGAACAGCTCGTCGATCGCGTAGCGGCCGGTGCGCCGCCACGGCTCGGCCGGCATGAGGACCGGCATCAGCATCTCCTGCGCGCCGATCGCGTCCAGCTCCTCGCGCACGATCTGCTCGACCTTGCGGTGCACGCGCCACCCGGCCGGCATCCACGTCCACAGGCCCGAGCCGACCTGGCGGATGAGCCCGGCGCGGACCATGAGCTTGTGCGAGAGGGCCTCCGCGTCGGCCGGCGGCTCGCGTTCGGTCGGCAGCAGAAGTTGGCTGAGGCGCGTCATGGGTAGCTCGCAAGCCTACGGGTAGAGTCCGGCCATAAGACCGCCGACCAAGGAGCAAGCCCGATGGCATACGAGGTACCCGCCCTTCCGTACCCCTACGACGCGCTGGAACCGCACATCGACGAGCAGACGATGACGATCCACCACGACAAGCATCATCAGGCCTACGTGGACAAGGCGAACGCCGCGCTCGAGGGCACCGATTTCGCGGACACGCCGATCGAGGAGGTCGTGGCCAACCTCGACGCGATCCCCGAGGACAAGCGCGGAGCGGTGCGCAACCACGGTGGCGGCCACTTCAACCACTCGCTGTTCTGGGAGTCGATGAGCCCCGACGGCGGCGGCGCGCCCGACGGCGATCTCGGCGCGGCGATCGACGCGGCGTTCGGCACCTTCGACGAGTTCAAGTCGAAGTTCGAGGCCGCCGGCGCAGGTCAGTTCGGCTCGGGCTGGGCGTGGCTGGTCCTCGACGGCGACTCGCTCGCGGTCATCGAGCACGCCCAACCAGGACACCCCGCTCGCCTCCGGCAAGACCCCGCTGCTCGGCAACGACGTCTGGGAGCACGCGTACTACCTCACCTACAAGAACGCGCGCCCCGCCTATCTGAAGGCCTGGTGGAACACCGTCAACTGGACGAAGGTCGCCGAGCGCTACAGCTCGGCCTGCGCCTAACCGATAGAGAGGCAATCGCGGAACTCCGCCGTTTGAGCGGTGTTCTCAGCTCGCGGGACGGCAATCGTGCCGTCCCGCCGGCACGCCCCCGTCCAATCCCCGTCCGCCAGGAGCTCCATGTCGCGCACCACTCGCCTGCTCACCCTTGCGCTCGGCCTGGGCGCGCTGCTCGCACCCGCGGCGGCGCAGGCAAGTCCCACCCAGATGTCGATCATGATGGACGACGACCTGCTCGTCTATCGCGACGACAGCACGGCAACTCGCGCGCTGACGCAGATGAAGTCGCTCGGCGTCGACACGGTCCGGGTCACCGTGCTGTGGAAGACCGTGGCCGAGCACGCGCGCTTCAGCCAGGCTGACCTCAACAAGCTCCGGGGGAAGAAGAACAACCGGCTCCGCGAGGCCGCGCTGCGCCAGAACCGGCGCTTCAAGGCGATCAACCCCAGCACGTACCCGATTCGCAACTGGGACCGCTACGACAACCTCATCAAGTCGGCGGCCGACCGCGGCATCCGCGTGTACTTCAACGTCACCGGCCCGGGCCCAGTCTGGGCGCACGGCAAGCCGCCGAAGAAGAACAACGCGCAGCGCGCCACCTGGAAGCCCAAGCCCGCCGCGTTCAAGCAGTTCGTGCAGGCCGTCGGCCGGCGCTACGACGGGACCTACCGCGACGAGAACGGCAGTCGCGGCGCTCTGCCGCGCGTGCGCTTCTGGTCGCTGTGGAACGAGCCCAACCAGGCCGGCTGGCTGTCGCCCCAGTGGGAGCGGCGCGGCGGCGCGATCGTGCCGGCGTCGCCGGCGCTGTATCGCAAGCTGCACCAGCAGGGCTACAAGGGCCTCCTGGCAAGCGGCCACCGCGTCGACACCGACATCATCCTCATGGGTGAGACGGCTCCGCTCGGCTCAGACACGCGCAGCGCCAAGGCGCCGATGCGGCCCGGGTTCTTCTTGCGTGAGCTCATGTGCATCCAGCCCGACGGCACGCCGTATCTGGGTGCCGCCGCGGCGGCGCGCGACTGCGGCGACTTCGCTTCGCGCGGGCCGCTCCTCGCCAACGGCTACGCGCATCACCCGTACACGAAGAACGTCTCGCCGCTCATCGCCGACGTGAACCCCGATGCGCTGACGATGGCGAACATCTCGAACCTCGGCACGCTGCTCGACGACCTCTCGGTCAAGACCAGCGGCGCGATCCCCGCCAACCTGCCGCTGTACATGACGGAGTTCGGCTTCGAGACCAACCCGCCCGACCCGTTCTCGGGCGTGCCGCTCGCCGCCCAGGCGCAGTTCAACACGATCGGCGAGTACCAGGCGTGGGGCAACCCGCGCATCGTGTCGCAGGCGCAGTTCCTCCTGCGCGACGTCCCGCCCGTCAAGAAGCACCCGAGGACGTCGAAGGCGTACTGGTTCACCTACCAGTCGGGCCTGTACGGCTCGACCGGCACGCCGAAGCCGGCCGCGACCGCGTACGCGACGCCGTTCCTCGCGTTGAACACGGGCGCCATCGAGCCGTCCACGGGCGCGCCGATCTACAACCTGTGGGGCCAGCTGCGCTTCGCTCCGAACGGCGCCTCGGGTCTGGCGACCATGCAGTGGCGAGCGAAGGACGGCTCCACCCCGTGGGTCACCATGGGCGACACCGTCTCGATCGACACGATGGGCTACTTCCAGGCGACGCGCAGCGGACTGCTGCCGGTCCCCGGCGAGTGGCGCGCGGCGGTCATCACCGACACCGGCCAGATCATCGCGTCGAGCCTTCCCAGCAGCTGACGCTCCGGCCACCCGCGTGCCCTGATCCGGCGCGCGGGTGGAGGGCCGGCTACCCGCGTCCCGCCGCATCTTGGCGCGCAGGCGGCCTATCCGCGCGACCTCTTGAGTGCATAGGCTCGCCGGCACCGTGCAGGCTCGCACTAGTGCAGCGTCGACAACGCGTGGTGGACCGGTCGCGCGGGGTCCTCGGCGACGACGGCGCTTGATCTGGTGGAGTACTCGCTGGCGAACATCCGCGCGGTGTACCTGGCCGACGGGCTGCTGATGCCCAAGCTCGGGCGCGTGATCATGCGCGCCTCCGCGAGCGACGACCCGTACGCCGGCTTGACGACCGGCGGGCAGCGGCTGAACGCGGTGCGTGCCGAGTGGCAGGCCAATCAGACCGACGCCGGGGTCGACACGGCGCATGTCGTGACGCTCGCCGCCGGCGGCGGACTCGCGTTCTTGGTCGATCTCAACCCGGCGTTCGCCTACCGGCTGGGACGGCGCCGCGACCCACGGCTCGTTCGACGTCGTCATGCGGCACGAGGCGGGCCACAACTGGCGTGCCGACGACAACCACTCCGGCAACCCCGAGGGCTCGACGGTCATGGAGGGCAACCAGTACGCGCGCTTCGGCGGCCCGGAGATGTACGCGATCATGCTCAGCCGCAACGCCCGCATCGGCACCCTGATCGACGACCTCGGGACCTGGACGACCACGCAGGTCCCGCCGTATGCGGGTCTCGATCTCGTCGACGGCGTCGCCGGCTCCGGCTCCGGCGAGGTCACCATTGACGTGCTCGGCAACGACCACGACGCCAACGCCGACGACCTGGACCTCGTCTCGGCCGACGCGACTCGATCGACGGCGGGCAGGTCACGGTCGTCGGCGACACGCTGCGCTACCGCCCCCCGCTCACGCTGGACGGTGCCAACCCCGACAGCTTCAGCTACCAGATCGCCGACGAGACCGGCAAGACCGCGACCGGGGTCGTCGTCGCGCGCCACGGACGCCCGTTTGCAAGCCTCGAAGCCGAAGGCGCGACGCGTGCCGGTGGAGCGGTGCTGCAGTAAACCGCCGCTACTACTCGGGCACGGGCTTCGTGAACATCAACGGCGCGGCGGGGCGGACCATCACATGGACGTTCGACCTGCCAAGCGCCAGCGAGGTCACGCTCGCCTTCCAGTACTTCTCCACGACAAGCGGGACGGCCGAGGCGCGCGTCAACGACGCCGTGATCGCCGCCGACCACCCCTTCCCGAGCGTCGCCGGCACCGACTTCTGGGCCGCCAGCGCACCGCTCACCGTCAGCCTTCCCGCCGGCCCCGTCACCGTCCGCATCGCCTCGACCTCCGCGATCGGTCCCGGGATCGACCTCCTCCGCGCAACCTGGAACGACCAGCGGCCCACCCTCACCGACCCGTCCCTTCCGCACGCCTTCGAGGGCACCGCCTACGCGCCCTCGCTTGCAAGCGCCGCGACCGACGCGGATCCCGACGACACCCTCACCTTCGCGAAGCTCGACGGCCCCGCGTGGCTCACCGTCAATCCCGACGGGACCCTCAGCGGCACGCCGAGCGCGAGCGACGTCGGCGCGACGACGTTCCGCGCGCGCGTCACCGACGCATCCGGGCTCGTCGACGACGAGACGATCGCCCTCGTGGTCGAGGGCCGGCCGACGACGCCGGGAACGCCGGCCTGTCGAGCGGCACGTCCCCGAACGGGGGCGCGTTCGCGCTGGCGTGGTCGGCGTCGACCGACCCCGAGGCGGTGCCCGTCACCAACACGCTGCAGCGCGAGGACGCAGACGACGCCGCCTACAGCGACGTCGCCGCGGCGTTGACGTCGCCGGCGTTCGCGTTCAGCGCGGGCGCACCCGAGGCCGAGGGCACGTGGCGCTACCGCGCGATCGCGTCGGACGGAACGCTCACGAGCGCGTTCTCGAGCGACTCGGCGGTCGTGAAGGTCGATCGCACGGCGCCGCTCGCGCCGACCGCGAGCGCCGACCGGTCGCCCGACTACCCCGGTGACGGCGGCTGGTACCGCGACACCGTGACGGTGTCGTTCGCGGCGAACGGCGATCCTGCGTTGCCCGACGGGAGCGCCGGTTCGGGCGTCGACGCCGCGACGCTCACGGCTGCGCAGGTGCGCGCCACGAGCGGCTCGCACACGGTCGGCGGCACGGTCGCCGACGTCGTCGGCAACGAGTCCGATGCGGGGTCGCTCACCGTGAAGGTCGACGCGACCGACCCGGACGTCGCGATCACCTGCCCCGCGCCGGACCCGTTCCAAGGCGCGACCGCGACCGCGCCGTGGACCGCGAGCGACGCCCACTTCGGGCTCGCCGGTGCCGCAAGCGGCACCGTCGCGCTCGACACCGCCACCGTGGGTGCGCACACGGCCACCGCGCCGACGGCCGCCGACAACGTGGGTCGCACGGGTGACGCCAGCTGCACGTACACCGTGCAGGGGAACCCTCCGCCACCTCCCCCACCGCCTGCACCGCCGCCTCCCCCGCAACCACCTCCACCACCACCGCCACCACCTCCGCCACCACCTCCGCCACCTCCACCTCCACCTCCGCTACCGCCACCTCCACCGCCTCGCTGCGCCAACCCGGCCACCGGCCTCGCGACCGGCGCGCGCGTCGCGTCGCGCGGCTCGGCCGCCGGCGCACGGAGCTGCGCGCCCTCGTCCGCGGCACCACCGCGATCGCTCCCGGCTCGGCGGGGCATGCCTGGTCGGCGGCGCCCTGCGGATCGGCTACCCGACCAGCTCGCTGTTGCGCCGGCTGCGCCCGGCGCTCGCGCGTGCGGTCAGGGGGCGCGCGGTGCTGCTCCTCAGCACGAGCCCGCGCTCGACGGTCCGCGGCCTGCGGCCGGGCAGCAGCGAGGCCAACCTGCGCCGCACGTCCCGCACCGAGCGCCTGCATCGCATCCGCGGCACGCGCTGGTACATGGTCGGCACGTCGTCGCGCCGGCTCGTGTTCCGCGTCACCTCCGGACGGGTGCGCGCCGTCGGCGTCGCCGACAAGCGGCTGACCGCCGGCCGGGACGCGCGGGTGCGCTTCCTGCGCGCGTGGCCCCTCGGCTGACCGCCAAACCCCGCGAGTCCTTCGACACGGCGGGCAGGCAGGCAGGTGTAGGTCTAGCGACCTCCAGGGTCGCTAGATCTACACACCCCTACGCGCGGGTGAAGCGGCGACCTGCGACCGGCGAGACCTCTTCGTCGATCATGGCCAGCACGTCGTCCCCGCCGCCCTGCGCCTCGGACTCCGCCTTCTCGATCGCCGCCAGGCGCTCGGGCGTCATCGCCGTCGCGTCCTCGTTGGCCTCGAGCCACGCCGCGCCCTCGGCGGCGGCGCGCTCGTCGACGACGATCTTCTTCGTCGTCGCGTACTTGTCGATCTCCTCGAACAGCACGTCGACGAGCTGTGCCGTCGGGACCTTGCGCAGCGCCTTGCCGCGGCTGAAGATCAGCCCTTCGTTCTTGGCGCCCGTGATGCCGAAGTCCGCGTGCGACGCCTCGCCGATGCCGTTGACCGCGCAGCCGAGGACGGCGACCTCGATCGGGTCCGCGTAGGCCTCGAGGCGGCGCTCGATCTCCATGACCACGGAGTCCATGTCGAACTGCAAGCGGCCGCAGGTCGGGCACGCGATGAGGACCGGGCCGCGCTCGCGCAGCTGCAGCGCCTTGAGGATCTCCCAGGCGACCTTGACCTCCTCTTCGGCGTGAAACGTCGAGAGGGAGATGCGGATCGTGTCGCCGATGCCGTCGGCGAGCAGCGTGCCGAGGCCGACGGCGGACTTCAGCGAGCCCGACCACTTCGTCCCCGCCTCGGTGATCCCGAGGTGCAGCGGATGGTCGATCTTCTCCGACAGCAGGCGGTTGGACGCGATCGTGTTCGGCACGTTCGTCGACTTGATCGAGACCTTGAAGTCGTAGAAGTCGAGGCGGTGCATGAGCTCGACGAACTCCGTCGCCGCCGTCGTGAGCGCCTCGACGGAGTTCTCGCGCTCGAGCGCGTGCAGGTGCTTGGGCAGCGACCCGGAGTTCACCCCGATGCGCATCGGCGTCCCGGCGGCCTTCGCCCGCGCGACGACCTCGGCGACCTTGTCGGGCCCGCCGATGTTGCCGGGGTTCAGGCGGATGCAGTGCGCGCCGGCGTCGATCGCCTTCAGCGCGAGCGTGTGGTTGAAGTGGATGTCGGCGATCACCGGGATCGGCGACTGCACGACGATCGTCTTGAGGGCCTCGATGTCGTCGTCGCGCGGGACGGCGACGCGCACGATGTCCGCGCCGGCCTCGGCGACCTTGTGGATCTGCGCCATCGTCGCCGCGAGGTTGGCGGTCTCGGTCTTCGTCATCGTCTGCACGACGACCGGGGCTCCGCCGCCGATCGGTACGCCGCCGACGATGATCTGTCGCGTGGAAGCCATGTCGAGCCATTCTACGGTGGCCCCAGGGGCCTCGATCAACACCGTTGTGAACAAGTTGCACCATGTCTTCGGCTACGCCTCGCTCGCCGCCGAGCACAAGCGCTGCCCGGTGGCACGGCTGCGGGGCTGGAGGCGAACCTGGGGCGTGGCCATGGACAACACCATCGACCTCCCCGGCTACAAGTCCTACCGCCTGCGGTCCGACGGCAGCCGGCCGGCGGTGTTCGTCGCGTTCGCCGACATCGAGCCCGACGAGGCGGGCGTCGTGACGGGCGTCTGCATGCCGGTCGACCGCGACGACCTCCCCGCCCTCGACGACCGCGAGCGCAACTACGACCGCATCGACGTCACCGCGGCGATCGACGACCCACCGGGCCGCGTCTGGGCCTACCGCGGCTCGGACGCCGGCCGCGCGCGCCTGCGCGAAGCCCAGTCAACCGGCTGCGCCGTGGTCAGCCGCGACTACCTCGACGGCGTGCTCGCCGCGATCGCGAGGATCGCGCCGGACGATCTTGCGGTGCTGCACCGGTCGGTTGAGGAATCGGGCCTGGAGATCCTCGACCTCGACCGCGTGCCGGTCCCCCCTAGTCGACGGGTTCGCCGGGCCGCACCGAGATGAGCACGCTCTCGCGCACGCCGAGTTCGCGAAGGGCGCGGGCGGTGAGCTCGATCATCCACGCCGCGAGGTCCACCGACCAGCACGATGTCGTCGCTCGCAACTCGATCGCGCTGCGTGTGAAACGGTGGTGCAGGAACTCCGCAGGACGCTCCGGCCCCTCGGCGCGCCGCGCCGCGATCGGCCCGAGCACTTCCTCGCCAAGCATCGCGACACCGTCCGCGAGGCGATCGTCATCGACCTTCGTCGCCGACCCGCCAGCCTCGACCGTGACGACCAGTTCGCGACGCGGCTCGACGTGAGGCGATGCCAGGAGCCAGTCGCGCGCCACCGCCAGTCGGCCGATGGGATCGGCCATCAGCCCCAGCGGCACGATCGCGTCCGCCTCGGTCAGCGACACCGTCCCGATCTGCTCGAGCGCGTCGCACAGCACGGCCAGGGTCGAGGCGATCGGCAGCAGACGCCTCCCGCCCCGAGACGGCGGCGTCTCGCCGACGCCGCCGGTCCGCACGTCGGCCTGCAGCCACGCCAGCAGGTGCTCCTCGCCGTCCTGGTCCCACGCGCCGCCGGCATCACAATGAGCCCATTGCTCGGTCGTGTGAGGCTCGCCCGAGAACTGCGCCAGGCCGAGCATCTCCGAACGCTTGGCGACGAGGCTGAACAGGTCCTCCTCCAGCTCGCCGGTCTCCCACCGTGCCTGCAGCGCGCTTGCCAGTGAGAGCGTCCCACGCTGCCCCACGAACAGATATGGCGCGTCCCGGGCCAGGCCGCTGATCCTAGGCGTCCCTTCCGAGGACCGAGCAGGACACGGACGCCAAGTTCGTGTACAGCTTCTCCGGCGTGTCCCTGTGGCCGACGATGTCCACGTCGACGAACCCGCCGTTGAAGCGCTGCTGGATCTGGACGGTCACGACCGCGTAGCGTGCCGGGCCGCTGAACCGGATCCACCAGCCATGCGCGGACAGCTCGGGCGGCGGGGTCGACGACAGATGCACCTTGTCGCCCTAGGTCTCGAAGAACTTGATCGGGAGGCCCTGCGCGGTCGCGGTGTCGGCGGGGTAGGTCGCACACACGAGCACCGCAAGTGGGGGTGCCGTTAAGGAACGCGGCACCAACCGACAAGTAGAACGCGCGCGGGAGGAGCCCGCGGCGCCTCACGCAGCGTCCTGATTGGGCCGGCTGCTCGCTGGGTCGCCGGCGGCTGCCGTGACGGTTGGCGGCGGACGGGGTGGCAGGTGCCGGTACAGGCTCGACCGCGGGATGCCGGTCTTGGCGACGATCGCGGCTCAGGCCGTTTCACTTCCTAGTAACCGCGACGGCCGAAGTCGCCCGACGCGTCGACGGGTGGTCCCCAGCTCTGTGAGCGCGCCAAGACGTCTCTCGGGCTTGGCTTCGCAAGGATTTTCACGCGAATGACCGAGCGGCGGCACGCCAACCAGCCCGGCCGTACGGGTTCCAGCTCTGGCGTGGACCCTTCGGAGGTGTTGACACTTTCTCGGTTCTGATTTGGGAGAGGGGGATGCCCGCGACGCGGGCTGTCGGGATCCACGCCATAATGCAAGGTGTCGCCGCGGGCGAGCCGTACGCCAATCGAGGGAGGGGCACACATGGTTCGGGGTCTGGTGGGGCTGTTGATCGTTGTGGCGATCGTGCTGTTTTTGTTGAAGGTCGCCGTCGTCGGGGGGATCCTCGGGGTCATCGCACTCATCCTGCTCGTCCTTTTGCTGTTGGGGCGTCTGTAACGCA
>CAWDYO010000004.1:0-114341 GCA_963806515.1 uncultured Actinomycetes bacterium
AGGTCGCGTCGGACGCCGAGAAACCGCGCGGGTTCGTCGTGCTGACGCGCGAGCAGGCGTGCGAGCGCTTCGGCGCGCACTCGCCGGGCCTCGTCCCCGGCATCGGGCCGAAGACCGTCGCGCGCCTGGAGCGGTTGGGGATCACGACGCTCGCGGCGCTGGCCGCGGCGCCCCTGGATGCGCTCGTCGCGCAGTTCGGCTCAAACCACGGACCGGACCTCAAGCGGCGCGGGCGCTTCGACGGATCGGCCGTGCTGACGCTGGAACGCGTCGCGGTGTCCGAGTCGCGCGAGACGACGTTCGACACGGACATCTCCGACCCCCTGCGCCTGGAGGAGATCCTCACCGACCTGACCGGGCAGCTCTGTGAGCGGCTCGTCGCGCAGGAGCGTCGCGGCCGCAACATCGCGATCAAGGTGCGCCTCGACGACTTCACGACGGTGACCCGTGCGCGCACGATCGGAGCGTTCACGAACGACGCGGAGGTCGTCGCCGGCGTCGCGGTCGCGCTGCTGCGGGAGTACGCCCCCGCGCGGCCGGTGCGCCTGCTCGGGGTACGCGTCGCCGCGTTCGAGACGGCCGCGGCCGCCGAGCCGCCCGCCGACCAGCTCGCGCTGCCGTTGTAGGGCTCGGGGTCGGTCCTGCGTTCGCTTGCCGACGACCGTTCGCGTTCGGCTTGTAGCTTCAACGCCATGCCGACGCTGACCGTCAACGACACCGAGCTGTACGTCGAGCGCCGCGGCGCGGGCGAGCCGCTGCTGCTCATCCAGGGCATGACCGGCCACAGCCTGCACTGGGGCGAGCCGCTGCTCAGCGCGCTCGAGCGCGACTTCGAGCTCGTGCTCTACGACCACCGCGGCGTCGGCGCAGCGCGCCGTACGGCTCGCCGTTCACGATCGCCGACCTCGCCGACGACGCCGCCGCGCTGCTTGAGCCCTGGAGATCGAGCGCGCACACGTGCTCGGGCATCTCGATGGGCGGGATGGTCGCGCAGAGCCGCACTCGTCGCGCCCGAGCGGTGCTCACGCTGACGCTGGGCGCGACGTACTGCGGCGGCCGGCCGCGCAGTTCCCGAGGACCGAGTCGTCAACGACGTCGCGATGGCGATCCTCTCCGGCGACAGGAGCGCAAGATCCGCACGGGCTGGGCGTTCAACGTCTCGCCGGCGTTCGCGTCCGCGGAGGCCAACTTCGAGCGCTTCACGCAGGTCGCCGTCGCCTATCCGGTCCCGCTGGAGATGGTCATGGCGCAGGTGCAGGCGATCATCGCCCACGACACGAGCGCGCGCCTCGGGGAGATCGCCGCGCCGACGCTCGTCGTGCACGGCACCGTCGACCAGATGCTCGTCAGCGCCAACGGCGAGCTCGTCGCAAGCCTCATCCCCGGCGCGCGCCTCGAGCTGCTCGACGGCGTCGGTCACCTCTTCTTCTGGGAGCAGCCCGAGCGCGTCGCGCAACTCGTCGCCGAGCACGCTGCCGCCGCTCGCGCGGCGTAGCGAACCCGTCCGGCTGCGCGCGCATACTCCGCAGCGTTCCGGCGTTCGTCCAGGTGGGTCATGCCTTGGATCTTGTGCTACTCACAGTGCTCGGCGCATCGTTGCTCGCCTTGGGGCCGATGCTGTTCTCCGCGCTCGAGCAGGCGGAGGACCGGACGGTGACCCCGCGGCTCCCGGCAGCGCCGAAGCCTGCGGCGAAGCTGTCGACCACCGCGCGTGCGCTGCTGGTGGTGGCCTTGCTCACGCTGGCGACCGTCGTCAGCGTCGTGAGCGGCACGCCCGCAACGCTGCCCGGCGTCTCGATGGGCTCCGACGTCCTCCTGCATCTCCAGCGCGGGACGCTCGGACTCGGGTTGCTCGGGACGGCCCTGCTCGTCGGCTGGCGCGCAACGCTTGGCGACTACCCGCTGAAGTTCGGCCCGTGGCTGGAGTACGCCGACAAGGCAGCCACCGAGCAGGCGAAGGCCGATACGACCGAGGCACTCGACAAGCAGCAGGCCCTCATCGCCAAATACCGCCAGGAGTCCCAGGGCCAGCTCGAAGGTGTCCGGCTGATGACCGAGCGCCTCTATACCGATCAGGTCGCGCCGCTCGAGCTCGAGTTGCAACGCCTTCAAGCTCGCGTCGACGAGCTCGGAGCGGATCCGTCCACCGGTCCAGGCGCTTCACCCAGCGGCTAGCATCAACAGCGATGGATCCGACCACGATCTCCCTGCTGCTCGCGCGAGACCTCGTCAAGAAGATGCTGACGAAGGACGTCAGCACGGTCACGGTGACTGACAGCGACGCCCCGGACGAGCTCAAGGAGCTGGCGAACCGCCTCGCGGAGGGCACCAAGGGCGCCAAGACCTGGGTCTTCACGGACCACGACCTCGAGTCGCCGCAGCACACGCTCGCGATCCATTCCTACCCGTGGGGGCCGGTGGAGGCGACGCTGTCCACCACGACGCCCGAGCCCGAGCAGCGGCAGGTGGACGCAGCGATCTCGAGCCTGCGCAGCCTGAAGTTCTAACGGCTCACCGCCGCGCGGCGCCGGTAACGCGCCTCCTCAGTACAGCGCTGCCGCCATCTTGCGGCGCGTCTCGCGGGCGAGCGGATGCTCGACGCCGAGCTCGTCGAGGATCGCGACGAGGACGCGCCGCACGCGATCGCCGTCGCTGTTCTTCGCGGCGAGCACCGCGACGAGCTTGTCCAGGCCGTCCTCGAGCTCGCCGTCGTCGAGCGTCACGAAGGCGTCGGTGACCTCGGGCGAGGGGCTCTTCTCAAGCTCGATGCGGGCCGCGAGGCCGTCGGCGCGGAAGTTGCCGGGAGCGCCGGCGACAAGCTCGAGCGCGCCCTCGGCGTCGCCGGCGCGGTAGAGCAGACTGGGCGAGCGCGAACGCGGCGTCGACGTTCTTCGGATCGAGCTCGACGGCCTTGCGCAGCGACGTCTCGTCGCCGGCGTCGAGCAAGAGCTGGCTCTCGGATGGGATGAGGCCGTCGAAGAACTGCTCGACCTGCGAGGCGGAGAGCACGCCGACGAACTCCGCGACGACCTCGCCGTCTGCAAACGCCTTGACGGCCGGGATGCCCTGAACGCCGAAGGCCGTCGCGAGGTCGGGGTTCTCGTCGGTGTCGATCTTCGCCAGGACGACCTTGCCGGTACGTGCCTTCGCGGCCTTCTCCAGGGTGGGACCGAGCTGCTTGCACGGCCCGCACCACGGTGCCCAGAAGTCCACGACGACCGGGACCTCGCTGGAACGCTGCACTACCTCGGCCTCGAACTCGGCCTCGCTGACATCGATGACGGTCATGTCCCGGAGAGTAGTGCGAGGCTGCCGGGCTGCCGGGCTGCCAGGCTGTCGGGGATGTCAGAACGCACGATCGCCGGCGCCGGGGGCGTCACCCTCGGCGTCACCGACGACGGCGACGGGACCCCGGTCGTCCTCCTGCACGGCCTGTCGAGCACCCGCCGCTACGTGGTCATGGGCTCCAACGGGCTGCGGCGCGCGGGGCATCGCGTCGTCAGCTACGACGCACGCGGTCACGGCGACTCGTCGCCGGCCGCCTCGCCTGCCGCGTACGGCTACGACGAGCTGTCGGCCGACCTGTGCGCCGTGCTCGACGAGCTCGAGCTCGAACGCGCGGTGCTCGCCGGGGCTTCGATGGGGGCGCACACGATCCTGCGGCTCGCGCTCGACGTGCCGGAGCGCGTCGCCGGGCTCGTCGTCATCACGCCCGCGTACGACCCCGTCGGCTTCGAGGACGAGTCGCGGCTCGCGCGCTACGACGCGCTCTCGGACGCCATGCGCCGCGATGGCGTCGAGGGCTACCTCGCCGCCTTCGACGTCGGCCGGCTGCCGCAGGCGTGGCGCGACTCCGTCGCGGCGTTCGTGCGCCAGAGCCTCGCGCGTCACGCCCACCTCGACGCGGTGGCAGACGCGCTGCGGGCCGTCCCGCGCTCGCGACCGTTCGAGGATCTCCACGCGCTCGAGCAGATCGAATGCCCCGCGGTCGTCGTCGCCAGCCGCGACGAGGCCGACCCCGGCCACCCGCTCGCTCTCGCCGAAACCTACGCGGAGCTCCTGCCGCACGGCCGGCTCGTCGTGGAGGAGGAGGGCAAGTCGCCGCTGGCGTGGCAGGGCGGGCGGCTGTCGAAGCTCATCGCCGGGCTCGCGCAGGAGGCGTGGTGACGGCATCGACGTTCAGCGCTACGCGCAGGACGCGGGCTGGTGCAGAGGTCGTGCTAGCGCATCACGAGGTCAGGTGTACGATCGCATCCTCCTCGTTGGCATGAACCGATGGGCGTTCGCGTCGCGGATGGCACGTCGGCGGTTGGGGGATCACGCCGCCAGGTCCCAGCACGCGTGCCTCCCACCAGGCTTGCCGCTAGCGCTCGTCTGCCCGACCAGCCCCGTCGGTGTCGAGCCAGTGGATGCGCGGCAGCGAAACACGGTGCACCACCGCCCGAGTCGGCGCTGCGCGAATCGCTGGAGGCCTCTCAGCCCCGCCTCCTCGCTCATCGGGCAAGAAGACGGCGAGTCCGGGAATGTGGTCTTGAAGGCCCGTAATGGGGGGCCAGGATCGCGTCGATGACACTCCAGTTGGGCGCACCCGGCGGCGCAGTCCGATCGAGCTGCCATCTTGTCCTTGTGGCTGAGATTACGGAACAGCTCGACCTCACCATCACGCTGGGTGGCGCTTCGTTCACAGCAGCGGGACCAGCCGAGCAGGTAATGACCGCCCTGGAGAGGTTCTCCGACTTACTGGCGAGTGGTGACCTCGACATCGAGGATGAGCCGAGCGGAGAGCCGGAGGGCCAGCCTCCCGCGGACGTAGAGCCCGCCGCGCCTGACGAGAAGGAGCCGCTGCCGGTATTTCTGAAGGCCAGGACGCTGAAGGGGAACACCGCGACTGCCACGGCGATCGTCGCGTGGGCGCAGAAGCACGATGGCAAGACGCAGGGCGTCAAGAGCGGCGAGATCGCTACGTACTGGCGGGGTACCAACCTGAAGGAGCCTGGGAACCTCGGGCGCGATCTCGCGAGAGGGATCAAGACGGGCTTACTGCATCGCGAGAGCGGCCACCACACGGTGACGGGCTTCGGCAAGAAGACGATCGGCCTCAGCGACGACTAGCAGCGGCCGCATAGGTCGCGCGCCGGGCCGGCTACTTCCAAACGATCCCGACGACGTCCTCGACGAACGCCGAGACCCTCTTTACGCCCGGCTTGTACTTCACCGGGTGACCGCATTGGTTGCGGAGATCCAGCGCTTGGGCGAGCAAGGTCTTCTCGCTCTTGTCGAGCACCGAGAGGTCTTGAGCGATCTGGAGGAGGTCGGCGTCTTTGACGTAGGCAAAGTCGTCTTGCTTCTTGAAGTCGCGCGACTTCGCATTGTGCGTCTTCCGGGCCGCGTCTATGGCCGCCGGACCATGCGCCCACACAGCGTCGCGAAGTGTCACCACCGCGCCGGTCCACAGGAATACTGTGGCCGCCCGCAGCGCGCCGACCCGCAGGCATACGATCGCCTCGTCGACGTAGCCGCGCACCGCCTCGTCCCTGAGGCTCGAGGCGAGCGTCTGCAGCGTGCCCGCGTCATGCTCGACCTCGGCCTCCGCCTGCGGAACTTGCGTACGTGCCTTTCACCCGTGCCCGTGAGCGCCCACAGCAGGTGGCGGCCATCACTCCCAGGGCTCTCGACGTAGGGCACCGCCTGGTTCATGACCGCGGCCAAGTTGGCGATCTTCTTGCCCTTCGCGTGCTTCGCCCGCTTGAACGCCGCAGCCAGGTCGGCCGTCGTCACGGCCTCCTTGCGCGTACCGGGTCAGGTAGTACATCGCCGCCAGGACGAGATCGCGCTGGCTCGCCTTGTTGAGCGGATGGAGGAACTCGCTGAGCGTCATCGCGCCGGGAGCGTACTGAGCGCGAACACCGCCATGGCCACGCAGCCACGCCCAGCCCGGCGCGGTTCCACCGATCGGCCCGTACCGCCGCGCGCAGCGCAGCGCTCACAGTAGATACAGCAGCCACTCAGGAGCGCGGGCAAAGGCAAATCGAGCCGCCCGGGAACATGGTGCGGGGCGTTCTCCGGAGGTCCAGGTGGGCGGGCCTTGGGCTGCAAGTCGATGCGCGGGGCGTCGGCTGCATGTCGATGCGCGTACCGGACGGGGCGTCGCGCTCGCCGAGGTGGTGAGGCCGCCTATCGATTAGGTCAGGCGTCGCGTCGCCGACCGGCCTGCGGGCTCCCGCCCGGCGGACAGGGTCCGTCGACTTCCTCGACGGATTCCCAAGCCGGCATTGAACCGCGCCCGCGACCTTCTCCAGCCGCGATTCCACGCACATGTAGACGTGGCCGCGGTTCAAATCCGTCCGGTCCGCCATCGAAGTGCTCGCGAGACTGGAGAGGCCGCATAGGTTTCCGCGGCCGGTTCCTGTCCGCTTCGTATGCCCGACGAGCATGTCGTCAGCTAGCCGCTCAAAGATCGTGCTCCTGGCCTCCCGGACGCGAGGGGCTGCGACCTGGTCCCCGAGGCACCAACAATCTGAGGCTGCGGATGCGCCGGCGCCGTTTGACATACGGATCGGGGCCGCGCTCAGGCGGCGACGCGCTTCACCGCATCGACGATCTACCGAGCCACCATCAGGTCGGTTTCGAGCCTGGCGACACGTCATCGGGACAAGGCCTTCAGCGTGGCTCCCAAGGCGCACGTAGGCTTGGCCGCGACATGTCCGCGCACCCGCATCCGACCGGCTACAGCGGAACTCCGCTCGCGCGCAAGCTCGGCTACAAGCCCGGCATGCGCGTGCACCACGCCGCCCCGCCGGAGGGCTTCGCCGCGCTGATCGGCGAGCTGCCCGACGGCGTGCGCGTGCTGGCACGACCCGCAGCGCCGCTCGATCTCGCCGTCCTGTTCGTCCTGTCGCGCGCCGATCTCGAACGCCGGATCGGCGGTCTGCACGCCAAGCTCGCGCAGGACGGGATGCTCTGGATAGCCTGGCCCAAGCGTGCGTCGAAGGTACCCACGGACATGACCGAGGACGTCGTGCGCGACGTGGCGCTGCCGCGCGGCCTCGTCGACGTCAAGGTCTGCGCGATCGACGAGACCTGGTCGGGCCTGAAGCTCGTCATCCGCAAGGAACTGCGCACGTGAGCGGTGCGCCGGCGGGCGGCGAGGCGGCACTGGAGCAGGCTGTGCCGGCGGAGGAGGCCGCGCGGCGTCCGCGGACGCATCGCGCGATCGGGCGGGTCGTGCGCCGGATCCCGAAGCGCATCTTCGACTTCTACTGGGGTGACGGCATCGCCGACGACGTGCCCGCGCTCGCCTACTACCTCGTCCTCTCGCTCGCGCCGTTCGCGCTCGGCCTCGCCGCGCTGGAGGCCCTGCTGCTGGAGGACGTCGTCTCGGCGCTGGCCCTCTCCGAGCAGCTCAACCGCTTCCTGCCCGAGGCGATCCACGGTGACATCGACCGGCTCGTCGTCGGCACGCGCGACAACTCGCCGCTGCTGCTCGCGGTCGCGCTGTTCGCGATGCTGTGGACGACGTCGGGGGGGATCGGCGTCATCGAGCGCTGCCTGTCGCGGATGCTGGACGTCCCGCGCCACAACATCTTCCTCGGCCGGATCCGCAACCTCGGGCTCGGCGGGCTCGTCGCGATCGCCGTCATCCTCGCGTCGCTGAGCATCTCGGTCGTGACGAACCTGACCTACCAGCTGCGACCCGGAGTCGGCGTTCCCGGCCCGATGATCCTCATTTTCAACGGCATCGGCTCGATGGTCCTGTTCGCGACGATCTACCGCTACGCGCCGCTCACGCGGATGCGCTGGCGCTCGGCGTTGCTCGGCGGCATCCCGGGCGGCCTGGCGATCCAGGCCGTCCCGTCGATCGTGGGGCTGTACGTGTCGGCGGCCGCCGGGTTCGCGGTCGTGCAGGTCTTCCTGCTGCTTGCGATCGTGCTCGGCGGGTTGTACATCGTCGCGCTGCTGCTGCTCGTCGGCGCGGGCGTCGCTGCGCGTGCCGAGCGACGGGCGCAGGCGAGAGCCGCGATCGAGTAGAGCGCTCATTCGACAACGACGAACTCCCCGGTCGCGCGCTGGCTACCGGGGTCGAACGTCGGTCGGTCTGCGAGAGCCCGCGGGCTCGGCGGTCCTGCGCCTCGAGGCGACGGCCGCTGCGCCGCGTTAGCCGTTGAGCTGCTTCTTGAGCGCCGAAGCGGCGGAGAACTTGGCGGCCTTGCTGGCGGCGATCTGGATCGTCTCACCCGTGGCCGGGTTGCGGCCCTCACGGGCGGACCGCTCGCTTACGCTGAACTTGCCGAAGCCTGCGACGGCACACTCGCCGCCTCCTGCAAGCTCGGTGGCGATCGCGTCGAAGGTGGCGTCGACGGCGCCCTTGGCGTCAGAACCGCTGAGACCGGTCTCCGCGGCCACCTTCTGTGCGAGCTCCTGCTTGGTCATTGAGTACTCCCGAGTCGGGTTCAGTTCGGCTTACGCTAGCGGTTGCCCCGGCGTCTCGGGGTTTTACGGACCATCCGAAGCCCGCAAGGCGCGAGTTTCGCCGTCACGCGGCCAGCGGCGGGGAGGACGATCCGGGCAGGCTGAAGCGCACGCGCGCGCCCGCCTCGCCGTCGCCGCCGTCCTCGTCCACGACCCAGATCCGGCCGCCGTGCGCCTCGACGATCGCGCGCGAGATCGCGAGCCCGAGACCGGCGCTGCCGTCGGTCCGCGACGACCGGTCGCCGCCCTGCGCGAACGGCTCGAAGACGCGCTCGCGGTCGCCCGGCGCGATCCCCTCGCCGGTGTCGGCGACCTCGATCTCGACCGTCGATCCGGTGCTCGCCGCGCGCACCGTGACGCTGCCGTCCGCGGGCGTATGGCGGATCGCGTTCTGAATGAGGTTGAACAGCACGCGCTGGATGCGCTCGGGGTTGACGCATGCCGGCGCCAGGGCCGGGCCGATCTCCGCGCGCACCGAGATCCCGCCGGCGCTCGCGGCCGGCGCCATCGCCGCCACGGTCTCCGCGACGAGCTCGTCGATGTCGACCTGCTGCATCGTCCACGTCACCTCGCCGGCCTCGATCCGCGTGAGCTCGAAGAGGTCGTCGATGAGCGCGCCCAGGGCTCGCACGTGCACGCCGAGGCGGCGGACGTACTCGCGGCGCGTCTCGGGGTCGCCGATCTCGTCGTCGACGGCGTCGGCGAGCAGCCGCAGCGCGGTGACGGGGGTGCGCAGGTCGTGCGAGACGGCCGCGATGAGCGAGCGTCGCGCCGCGTCGGCCTCCTCGCGCATCGCCTCGGCGGCCGCGAGGCGGGCGACCATCGCCTCCACCTCCCGGCCCACCTGCGCGAGCTCGTCGTCGCCGCCGAGGCGCAGGTGCAGGTCGCGCTCGCCGGCGCCGACGGCTTCGAGGCCCGCGCGCAGGGTGTCGACGTCGTCCATGATGCGGTGCGACAGCAGGCGCGTCGCCCACAGGCCGAGCACGGCGCCGTAGACGCCCATCGCGAACGTGAGCAGCGCGTCGTGCGCGGAGACGAACATCAGCTGCACGAAGAGCACGAGCGTCAGCGCGAGCGGTCCGAAGGCGAGCGCCCCGGTGATCAGCGCCTGGCGGCGCAGGCTGCCGAGGCGCTCGCGGTGCGCGAGCAGCGCGCGGGTGGCGGCGACGGTCGCGATCCCCAGCGGGGCGAGGATCGCGAGGGTGACGAGCGCGCCGCGCAGGTCGTAGACGGCGAGCACCGCCCCCGCGACGAGCAGCGCGCAGCCGAGCGCGAGCGCGATGCCCCGGACGAGGGTCGTGCGGCTCACGGCCGGAAGCGGTAGCCGACGCCCCACACCGTCTCGACGAAGCGCGGCTGCGCCGGCTCGCGCTCGATCTTCGCTCGCAGGCGGCGGATGTGGACCGTGACCGTCGAGGTGTCCGAGTAGAACGAGAAGCGCCAGACCTGCTCCATGAGCTGGTCGCGCGTGAAGACCTGGCCGGGGTGGCGCGCGAGGAAGAGGAGCAGGTCGAACTCGCGCTGGGTCAGCACGACCTCCTCGCCGTCGACATGCACCCGCCGGCCCGAGGGATCGATCTGAAGCTCGCCGAAGACCAGGGGCGGCGCCGGGCCGTCCTCGCCGGAGGGCTCGTTGCGCCGCAGGACGGCGTCCACGCGCGCGACGAGCTCGGCGGGGGAGAAGGGCTTGACGACGTAGTCGTCGGCGCCGAGCCGCAGGCCGTCGATGCGGTCGGACTCCTCGCCCTTGGCCGTCAGCAGAATGATCGCGACGCGCGGGCCACCGGTCTCGCGCAAGAGGCGCATGACCTCGAGGCCGTCGAGTCCGGGCAGCATGAGGTCGAGCACGACCAGGTCGGGATGCCACGTCTGGGCGTGGGCGAGCGCCGCGTGGCCGTCGCCGGCGATCTTCGTCTCATAGCTCGCCCGCTCGAGGTAGCGCGCGACGATCTCGGCGATCGTCGGCTCGTCGTCGACGACGAGGATGCGTCCGCGGCTCATCCGCGGATCATCGCCCTCGGGGCGGCGCGAGGCGAGCGTGAGATGAGCCATGCGCAGACCGTACGCGCGAGGTGTTGCCAAAGTGCTACGTGGCTCTCGGGACAGCGGAGTTCGCGGATCGCCGCTGCAGCCCCCAGCGGAGGCGGTTTGCCGATAGCCGTTGGGCATACGACGCGCTGCTGGGCGGAGCGAGTGACGCTGTCGATGGCGTGGGGTAGGGTCGCTGGCTCTGGTGCGGGTTGCCACTGAACAGCTTGTGCGGGCGGGAGGGGTGTTCTCATCCGCGCTCGGCTAGTCATCCTCACGGCGGTCAGTGGTGTTGGGAGGAGGACAAGCCCGCCCGCAACGACCAAAGCGCGCGCGGCACACGCGCCGCGGCAACTCCGCTTCAGGCGCCCGGTGATGTCGTACGCAGACCGGCGAGGCGGGCTGCGGCGGCTTGGCGCTCGTCGTAGGTGACGAAGGCGTCGAGCGGGCTGAGGACGGCGGCGGCCGCGACGTGGATGGCGTCGAGCGCGCGAAGCGTGGGCTCGGTGATGGCTCCGGCGGCGGCGAGGAGTCCGCCGTCGACGGGAACGAGCGCGACCGCGGCGATGAGCTCGTCCGTCCGCCGCAGCATGAGGTCGAGCGGCAGCCGGGGATCGTCGAAGGCGGCGCGGCGAACGGCGCGCGGGATCTCCGTCAGGACAAGCTCGCAGGTCACGAGGTCCGCGTCCGCGAGGTAGGTCCGCAGCGCCGCGGACTCGCGTTCGTCGCGGACGAGCTTGACGAGCGCGGAGGCATCGGCGTAGAACAGCGCCACTCAGCGCTCGCCGCGGATCTCTTCCAAGGCAGCGCTCAGCGCGCGCGGATCGCCGGTGAGGACAAGCGGCGCGGGCAGCCCCCGGCGGCGGGGACCCAAGACGCGGCCTTGCGCGATGAGGCGGTCGAGTGCTTCGCCGGTGGCGGGTGGAGGGCCAAGCTCAGCGACGGGGCGGTTGCGATCCGTGACGATCAGGCGCTCACCGGCTGCCACCCGGCGCAGGTAGCGGGTGAGATTCTGACGCAGCTCCGCGATGCCAACCGAGTCGCTCATGTACACGAACGTAGCATCTGCCGGCCCGACAGACGCAACTTTCCTAGTCCTCGATCCGTTCTGCCCGTCGATAGATTCGGCCGGGCAACGGACGGCGCTCAACTCAAGGCACGGGGACGGGACGATGGCTCGCACACTCTTCATCACACGACTCGCGGCGCGGATGCCCGCCGCGATCGGCGCGCTCGTCGCGACGGCGTGCGTCGTCGTGCCGGCCACCGCCTCAGCAGTGCTCCCGCAGCCACCGCCCGCGCGACCGCTGCCGAACGCGGCGTTCGTGACGAACGACACCGTCAACGCGCTCGCGCGCAGCGGCGACACGATCTACCTCGGCGGCGACTTCACTCGCATCGGCCCGCCGACGGGTGGCAGCACGGTGCTCGATCCCGCCAACGGGCTGCGTGCGCCGCAGTTCCCCGACGTCCGCGGTACGGGCTTCGCGATCGCGCCCGACGGCGCGGGCGGCTACTACATCGGCGGGCGCTTCACGCACGTCGGCGGCCTGCCGCGCAAGAACCTCGCGCACGTGCTGGCCTCCGGCGCCGTCGACCCGAACTTCGGCCCCTACGTCGACAACGACGTCCTCGCGCTCGCGCTCGACGGCGGCCGCCTGTACGTCGGCGGCGACTTCCTGCACGTCGGCGAGACGATCCGCCGGCGCATCGCGGCGCTCGACCCCGCGACCGGCGTCGTCATCGGCGCGTTCAACCCGGGCGCCGACCAGAGCGTCCAGGACCTCGCGGTCGCCGGCACGCGGATGTTCGTCAACGGCCGCTTCACCGGCATCGCCGGCCACTCGCGCAGCGGCATCGCCGTCCTGCGGACGTCCGACGGGGAGCTCGACCCGAACTTCGACGCCGTGCCCAACGGCCAGGTCGACGCCGTCCTCGCGCTCGGCAGCCGCTTCTACGTCGGCGGCACGTTCACCGAGGTGTCAGCGGGCGAAGCCGCGCCGGCCTTGCGGCGTTCGACATCGCCACCGGCAACCTCGACCCGACGTTCAGCCCGTCGACGAACGGCAACGTCTACAACCTCTCCACGGACGGCACGCGCCTGTTCGTCGCCGGCCACTTCACGGAGATCGCACGCGCGTTCAACAACGCCGTCGCGTCGCTTGACCCGCTCACCGGCGAGGCGAGCCAGGAGTTCCGTCTGTTCCTCGACAAGGACGCCTACACGCTCGCGATGGTCGGCTCGAAGCTCTACATCGGGGGCGAGTTCTCGAAGGTCAACGAGCAGCCGCGCAACAAGCTCGCCGCGGTCGACCTCGTGACCGGCGCCGTCGACCCGGCCTTCAATCCCGACCCCGACAACGACGTCTACGCGCTCGCGATCGTCGGCGGACGGCTCGTCGCCGGCGGCAAGTTCACGAGCGCTCCGCGGACGACGGTCAACCACCTGGCGGCGGTCAACGCCGTGACAGGCGTGGCGTCGACGACGTGGGGGGCGGGCGTCGACGGCACGGTGAACGCGCTGGCGGTCGCCGACGGGCGCGTCTTCGCGGGCGGCACGTTCCGGACCGCCAACGGCGCTGCGCGGCAGAACCTCGCCGGCTTCGACACCGTCACGGGCGCGCTGAGCGTCCTCGACGTGCCGGTCCGCGGCTACCTCGGGGCGCTCGCGGCCGAGGGCAAGCGGCTGTACCTCGGCGGCTCGTTTGACCGCGTCGGCGGCAAGCGCCACCCGGCGCTCGCCGCGATCAACCTCGAGGCCAACAAGGTCGCGCCGACGTTCAACGCCCCGCGCACGCTGCGCCGCGCGTCCTTCCGCTACGCGAGCGTGCGGACGATCGCGCCCCGCGGCTCACGCATCCTGATCGGCGGCGACGTCGGGGTGTCGCGGACGGTCGGTCCGAAGAACAAGCGGCGCACGGAGTTCCGTGGCGGGGTGGTCGCGGTGCGCTCCACCGACGCCACCGTCGACTACGCGTTCAACTCCCGGGTCAGCGGCGAGGTCCAGACGCTCGTGCGCGACGGCGCGACGGTGTACGTCGGCGGCTCGATCTCGCGACGCTCGGGCACGCGGATCGTGAAGCTCAAGCCACGCAAGGGCAAGAAGCGCTCGCGCAAGATCGCGCTCTATCGCTACAACCTCGTGGCGATCGCGGCGGCGACAGGCGGGCTCGTCAAGTCGTTCGTGCCGAAGGCCAACAGCGAGGTCGGCGCGCTCGCGCTGTCGCCGTCGGCGCTGTACCTCGCCGGGCGCTTCCAGCTCGTCGACGGGCGCCGGCGCGACGGCCTCGCCGCCGTCGACCCGACGACCGGCAAGCCGGCGACCGAGTTCTCGCCACAGCCGACCGGCGGCAACCGGGGCATCACCACGATGCTCGCCGACGGCGCGCGGCTGTACACCGGCGGCGACTTCGCGGGGTTCGGGCTCGTGCCGCGGGCGAACTTCGCGACGTTCGCGCTGACCCCGCCGCCGGCATGACCGTCCGAGGCGTGGGAGTCGCGGCCGCACTGGCGGCCGCGCTGGCGGTCGGCGCGGCACCGCTTGCGGCGGCGGCCGGCAAGGTCGACGCGGGCTTCGGGAGCGGCGGCATCGCGACCGGTCCGTTCGGGCTCGGCGCACGCGCCGCCGCGGTCGCGCTCGCGCCCGACGGGCGGATCGTCGTCACGGGCGACGAGCGGGGCGCGAGCGGCGAGGGGGCGCTCACCGCGCGCATCGGCTCGGCCGGCGCCGCCGACCCGACGTTCGCGGGCAACGGCACGCGGATCGACAGGTTCGGCACGGGCGCGACGCCGCAGCGCGCCGGTACCGTGGCCGTACAGGCCGACGGTGCGGTCATCACCGCCGGGGTCGCGGGGGACAAGTGGGCGCTCGCCCGCTTTGAGCCGACCGGCCTGACCGACCCGCTGTTCGGAGCCGCCGGCGTCGCGCTGCGCGACCCGTCGCCGGGCAGCGGGCCGCCCGAGGAGTTCTATCCCTACGAGGTGCCCGCGCTGCCCGACGGCACCGGCCCGGCGGCGATCGCGATCGCGCCCTCGGGGCAGGTCGTCGTGGCCGGCAGCGTTGCGGTCTCAAACGACGACGGCATCCCCAGCGAGCAGATCGCCGTCGCGCGCTTCAGCTCGACCGGCGTCCCCGATCCCGCGTTCGGCCGCGACGGCTTCGCGGTGTTCCAGCTCGGCTTCGGCTCCGCGATCCGCCACGCCGCGTCGTCGGCTCGCGGCGTCGTCCTGCTCTCTGACGGGCGCATCGTCATCGCGGGCCGTGCCAGCGCCCGCGACGGCGGCGACCGCGCGTTCCTCGCGCGGCTCGCCACGAACGGCAGCCTCGACCTCGGCTTCGCCCGCCAGGGGCGCACGCTCGCGCAGTTCGGGCGAGCCTCCTCCGCGCGCGTCGCGAGCTCGTCGCTGGCGGCGCTCGCGATGCGGCCCGACGGGCGGTTCGTCGCCGCGGGCCGTGCGACCGACGTCGCGGGCAACCACGCCGTCCTGCTCGCGGGCTTCACGGCCTCGGGCGCCGTCGACACCGCGTTCGCACGCCTCGGCTCGGCCGTCACGCAGCTCGGCCGTCCGTACGACCCGGCGCCGCCGGCCTCACTCGCCCGCGCGATCGCGCTTGCGCCCGACGGCGGCGCGTTCGCCGCAGGCGCGGCGACCGCGGGCGCCGTCGCCGCGCGCTATGACGGGGCGGGCGCCCTGGATTGCCGCTACGGCACGCGGGGGCGGGCGTTGGCGTTCGGCGGTTCGCGCTTCTCGCTGTCGACCGACGGCGCCCACGCCGCCGTGTTGCAGCCCGACGGCAGGCTCCTGCTCGCCGGCCGGCGAGCGGGTGGCGGCCTGCTCCTCGGGCGGCTGACGGGCGCACCCTCGACCGCGGGCGGGTCGACGGTGCCGCGCCTCGTCACGCTCGCCGCGCGCTACACCGGTCGCGGGCGCGGCTTCGCGTACGGCCTCGTCGACGGCGGGTGCAGGGTGGTCAACGTGCGCTTCTCGGTCAAGGGCACCGGGCCGGTCGTCTCGACGCGCGTGCAGCGCATCTTCGGGCGCACCGGTCCGCAGGTGGTCTGCGCGCCGCTGAGCGGCCTGCGCATGGGCGCGACGTACAGGATCCGGCTCGAGGCCTCGCCGAAGGGCGGCGCCCGCGGTGCGCAGCGGACGCTGAGGATCGCCAAGCCGACCGGGAAGGTGCTCACGCAGCACGGCTGCGCGTAGCCGCTCAGGCAACGTCGCCCCGGGTCGACGCCTCGTCCCGATGGGTTCCCGCGCGCGCCGGGGTCGACACCTGGTCCCGATGGGTTCCCGCGCGCGCCGGCCATCCGTCGATTCCGCAGTTGCTCCGCAGATCCTGCGCAGGATCGTTGCAATCGCGCGTAGAGCTGTTACGCGATGGCGGCGAGGATCGCGGCATGCCTCGATCTCGCGAACCCATCCACGTCACCGTGCCCTGCAGCGCCGACGATCCGCGCCGCAGCCGCCCGGACCCGCCCGGCGTCGTCGTGCACTACGTGCCGGAGCTTCACCCCGACGACGTCACGGTCGTCGACGGCATCCGGATGACGACCCCGTCCCGGACGCTGGTCGACCTCGCCGACGTCATGGACCGCGACGAGCTCAGGGGGTGCTTCGAACGCGCCCGCGAGCTCGGCCTGCTCGACATGGACGCCGTCGAGGCGGCGTTCGCGCGCGTCGAGTGGAGGCCGTCGCGAGCGATGCTGCGCGAGGTCATGGACGAGTTCGCGGAGCGTTGATCGGGTCCTGACGCGCGAGTACGATCGCTCCATGGCAGTCGTCGCCGATGTCCGGATACCGATGCGGCCGATCACGGTCGAGGACTACGAGCGGATGGTCGATGCCGGCATCTTCGGCGACGACGATCGCGTCGAACTGCTCAACGGCCAGCTCTCGGAGAAGACCCCGTTGAGCCCGGAGCACGCGGAGATCGTCCGCTGGCTCACCCAGCGATTGATCCGGGGTATCGACCCCAAGGTCGCCGACGTCGGCGCGCAACTGCCGCTGCGCCTCCCTCCGGTGTCGATGCCCGAGCCGGACATCGCGATCATCCCGGCGGGGAACTACGCACATGCGCATCCCACCGAGGCGTTGCTCGTCATCGAGGTCTCCCTCTCGTCTCGCCGGCTCGACCTCGGGACGAAGGCCGAGATCTACGCCGCCGCGGGCGTCCCGGAGTACTGGGTGGTCGACGTCGCGGCACGGACGGTTCACGTCCATCGGTCGCCGGCGACCGACGGCTACGCCTCCTGCGTGCAGGTGACGAGTGGGACGCTGCGCCCGCCCGTGCCGGCTGCGCCCGCGATCGACGTCGGGGAGCTCTTCGCGCTGCTCGACTGAGCCGCACGCGGCGGGGCGGCCCGAAGGCCGCCCCGTGGTACCGCGTTGCGTGGTGTTGGGAGTGCGTCAGCGCTGGAAGTTCGCGCCCTTGCGCTCGCCCTCCTGCTTGGCCTTGCCCTTGCCCTTGCCGGACTTCGCGTAGGCGTAGACGGCGGTCGCGTGCGCGGCGCCGTCGGCGAGCTGGTCCAGGCCGGTCGAGTTGACGTTCGAGATCGTGTCGCAGGCCTGGTGGTAGCAGCGGTCGAACGGCTCACCGGCCACGCCGCCGTACGTCGCCGCCTGCGCGGCGCGTCTTGATCACCTCGGCGCCCGAGAACAGGCCACCGGCCGGGATGCCGGCCGCGATGAACGGGCCGTAGTCCGAGCGGCCGTCGAACGCGGTCGGCTCGGTCGCGAGCCCCTGCGACGCGAAGTAGCGCAGGAACGTCTGCTCGATGTCGGCCGAGCCCGCGGGACCGCCGTCCTCGGGGTCGTCGGGCGTCATCGACCCGTCGCCGTCGTAGACGAAGCGCACGAAGTTCGGCGACCCGAGCATGTCGTAGTTCAGGTTCAGCCCGATCTTCGAGAGCTCGGCTGCGCTCAGCGATGCGACGTAGTGCTCGGAGCCCAGCAGGCCGGACTCCTCGGCGCCCCAGAACGCGAAGCGCACGGGGTTGGCAGGCGCCTTGTCGGCGGCCATCTCCTCGGCGATCTCGAGGATCGTCGACGAGCCCGAGCCGTTGTCGTTGATGCCGGGACCGTCGACCACCGAGTCCAGGTGCGCGCCGACGACGACCGTCTTGCCGGCCTTCTTCGTGCTCTTCGGCGCGAGATCGGCGAGCACGTTCCACGTGGGCCGCGTCTCGGACTCCGTCTGGGTCGTGATCGAGACCGTCGTGCCCGGCGCCGAGAGCTCCTCGCCGAACGGGAAGCTCACGCTGATCGCGGGGATCGCCACCGGTGCACCGAGCGTGCCGGCGAAGAGGTCGGTGCGGTCCGCGCCGCCGTTGCCCTGGTTGAAGACGATCGCCCCGGAGGCACCGGCCTCGGCGGCGTTCGTCACCTTGTCGCCGAACGGGCACGTGCCGCGCTGCAGCAGCGCGATGCTGCCGGGATCGAAGTCGTCGAAGTCGCTGTCCTCACAGCCGGACGTGATGACGCTCGGATCGGCGAAGTTCACGTCGACGGCCTGGACGGCGCCGGTCGCGGTGCCGCTGCCCGAGTAGTCCATGACGTTGAAGTCCTCGCCTTCGACGAACACGGTGTCGGGGTCGTCGGAGGTCCGCGAGAAGGAGGCGGGGCCGGTCTTGCGGTAGAAGGCGAAGTCGAACTGCTGGACGGACACGTCGAGCCCGGCCGCTTCGAGGCGGTCGACGACGTAGTCGCGTGATGCCGCGTAGCCCGGCGTGCCGGAGGCGCGGGTGCCGCCGTTGGCGGTCGCGATGCCCTGCAAGGCCTGCAGATGCTGGCCGATGCCCTGGACGGTCACGCCCTCGCGCAGCTTGCGCGACACCTGATTGGGATCCTGCGCCGCTGCGGCGACCGGGGCGATCAGGAGCGTGGCCGCGAGCGTGCCTGTCAGGGCGCGTACGGCTCGGATGGCTGGAGTCATGAATGCTCTCCTTGAGTCGTTGATGTGACGCGGCTACCCGCCGTGCTCGTCCCCAACCAAGACAACCGCCGTTGCCAGGCGTAGCATCAGGTGCCTTGCCCATGCGCATCGAGGTCCCTGCCACCGCCGATGAGGACCGCCTGGCCGAGTTGCGCGGCTCGGCCAAGGGCTGGCACGGCGTCCAGCTCGCGGCGCTCGGCTTCATCGGCCTGTGCGGCGTCATCAAGCCCGGCGAGAGCTCCAACCCCGAAGGCCTGCAGGCGCTCGCGGGGACGCTCATCCTCGTGGCGTTCGTCGCCGCGTGCCTGGGCATCTACTCCGTCGGCAAGGCGGCGTGGCCGATCTACGGCGCGAACCCGCTCCCCGCGGCCGACGCCGAGCCTGGGGCCGTCGACCGAGCGAGTCGCCAGATCCGGCGCGGCCTCGCGTTGACGTTCGTCTCGATCGCGCTCACCGCGCTCGCCGCGACGAGCTCCTGGTGGCCCACCGAGGACGCCGGTGCCGGCGCGACCGTCGAGGTCCAGGCCGCCGGTGGCCAGACCGTGTGCGGCGAGCTCGCGGAGAGCACGCAGAACGGCACGCTGCGCGTCGTCACGGACGCGCAGTCCGTGGACGTGGCGGTCGGCCAGGTCGCCAGCGTGCGCCCCGTCGACGCCTGCTGAAGCGGCTCACCGGCGGCGCTGCGGGAGCCGCACGCCGTCGCCTCGGGGACCCGCGGATCGCGGGCGCGCAGGTCCGCCTGCGGGTCGACGCTGCGATCGACGAGGACGAACATCAGCGCCGTGGCCGCCACCAGGACCAGCACCGACGCGACCAGCCGCCGGCTTGCCCGCGCGACCACCTCCGTCAGCGTCGCGCGGCCGCCCTGAGCCGCTCGGGCAGTCGCGCAGCCGATGTCCCCATGCCCGTCGGCGCGGCGCGCACGACCTCGCGCAGCGCCGTGCCGGCGACGCCGTGCGGATCGGCGGACGTCCGCGTGTCCGGCGCGTACCGGCGGATGAGCGTCGACTCGGCATAGCGATCGGTCAGCTGGTGCCATGCCAGGATGCCGGCGCACCAGTCCTTCAGCGACAGGACGCGCGCGTCGAGCGTCGCGCGATCGTCCGCGCCGAGCGCGAAGTGGTCGGCCAGGGCCTCCAGGTCGTGGGCGAGGATGTGCTCGATCTGGCGCATGCGCTCGTTGATGAGGTCGGCCACGATCGCCACGGCCGGCTCCGTCTCGATGCCGAGGAAGTTGCGCACGATGTGGACGAGGTTGTGCAACTCGCCCTCGTACTCGATCTCCTTCTGGTAGGAGAAGATGTCGTTCATCAGCGTGGCGTAGTCCTGAGCCGCGCCCTCGAGCTGGCTCCAGATCGAGGTGTCGAAGAGCTCGGCCGGCAGCCCGCCGGACTCCATCGCGCGGGCGATCCCCATGATCATCTCCGAGCCGAAGGTCGTGTGGCGCATCTCGAGGTAGTCGACCGGGTCGGGGATCCGGTGCTGGATGTGGTTCTGCAGCTCCCACAGGTTCGATCCGTTCATTGCTTCGACCGCCGCCTTGAACACCTTGCGGTCGGCCATCGACATCGGCGTCGCGGTGCGCAGCCAGAGGTCGCCCAGCCCCGCCTCGACCGGGTTCGTCGACGGCGGCAGCGACTCGCAGCTCAGCGGCATGCACTCCGACAGCCGGGCCGTGTGGGCTTTCGCGCCGGCGTAATCGCGCGTCGTGCCGAAGTAGCGCGGATAGAAGTCGTCGGAGTAGGTCCCCCACGCGAGCCACACGGTCGAGACGTCCAGCTCGGGCGCGCTCGCCTCGGGATAGATGCGCGCCGAGCACTGGCCGAAGTCAAATCCGGCGAGCAGCTCCTTGCTCCACATGCCCGAGCCGAAGACGCCCGCTCGCGGCTCGAGCATGCTCATCGAGCCGCACCAGTCGATGCAGAACCGCCGGGCTCGCTCGAGATGCGGGCTCACGCGCACGGGGTAGGGCATGTAGAGCTCGGGGAGCGTCGTCGGCCCGACCTGCTCGTAGGGGACGTGCGCGTAGCTGCGCAACCGCGTGAGCCCAAGCGAGCGTGGAGACGCGTGCATCAGCCTGGCGGCCGACGTGCCGAGGCCGGTCGGAGCGCCCGGCACGCCCGGGTCCGCGGCCGCGCCCCTGGTGATCCCGCTGTAACGGCTCGAGCGCATGTGCCACTCGTGGCCGCCCGACTGCCAGTCCTGCAAGCCCTTGATGTACAGCAGGACGCTCTGGCGCTCCGCCGGCGACAGGCCGGCTTCCTCGAACAGCACGGGCACCTCGGTCACCGCTGTGTGCTCGAACTGGTACAGCCGCGAGCTGAGGATCTCGTTGGTCAGGTTCACCGCCGCCTGCGTGTCCAGGCCGAGGAACTGCTCGAGGACGAGCACGCAGTTGGCGAGTTCCCCCTCGTCGCCGGACTCGCGGAGGTAGGAGAAGATGTCGTTGCGCAGGTGCACGCCGTCGGAGAACGTGTCCTGCAGGACGCGGATCGGCCGGGTGCCCCAGACGCTGTCGGGGACCTCGATGAACGTCGCGTGCTCGACGAGATGCGCCGACCATGGCGCGCCTCCCACCTTCCGCCGCATCGCGATGTACTCGATGGGGTTGGGGATGCGCGCGCTGGCGATGTTGCCAAGCTCCCAGTTGGACTCGAACAGTAGGCTCACGGTGACCTCGCGGAAGCGCTCCCGCCAGCGCTGAGAGCCGTCCGGCACGGTGCGCTTCCACAGGTCCTTCAGGCCGCGCTCGACCGGGTTCGTGGGAGTGGGCGGCGTGTCGCGGTCGTCGAGCGGCATGAACAGCGGCAGTCGCTCGAGGTACGCCCGTCCGCCCGCGATGTCCTGCGGGCGCTTGTAGACCTCGAGGAAGTGGTCGTCGAAGTAGAAGACCCACACGTACCAGTCGGTGATCAGATCGAGCTCGGGCGCGGGCGTGTCCGGATGGGTGTACGCGCACAGCAGCGCGTAGTCCATGGCGTCCAGCTGGGCCTCGCTCCAGATCTCGGGCGTCGCGTCGCCGGGCGGGGTGTCGAGGATCCCCATCTCGCGCGACCACGCGTTCGTGTGTGCGCGCGCCCCGTCGACGTGGGGGTTCAGGCGAGCGGGCCAGATGACGTAGAACTCCGGCAACTCGAGGCGCTGATTCCGGCTCACCGTTCGATCCCCCTTCTCCTCGGCCCCGGCATCCTCGCCTCTTGGCCCATGCTGGCGCGTGTTCGGCACCTTAGCGCTCGCGACGCGCTGTCAAGCGGTCGCGAGGGCTCCGAGGCGGTCAGGATGCTCGACGCCGGCGAGCGGCCCGCGCCCGGCGTGCTGCGCTGGAGCGCGGTTCGCCCGCCGCCGTAGCCACCTGTTCGACCCCCAAGGTTTAGGCATGCCATAATTCATGTCGTGGCACCGCTGACACGTAGAAAGCTCCTCGGATCGGCCTCCGCCCTCGGGCTCGGGGCCGTCGCCGCGCATGCGTCGATCCCGCACTCGCACGGGACCGCGGACGCGGCCGAGTCGCACGGCACCGCCGCCATGGACTCGGCCGCCGCGGCACCCCACGCGGGCCACGGCGCGCACGCCGCGTTTCGCGGGGGAGAGGTCGACCACAAGGCAAACGGCTTTGACCCGCACGAGCTCGTGCGCGACTTCGACTGGGGCAAGGCGAGCAAGCTGCCCGACGGCCGGACGCTGCGCGAGTGGACGATCGTCGCCTCCGAGAAGGAGGTCGAGCTCGCGCCCGGCGTGAGGTTCATGGCGTGGGCGTACAACGGCCGCATCCCGGGGCCGACGCTGCGCGCCAGGGAGGGCGATCGCCTGCGGATCCGCTTCTTCAACGGCGGCAACCACCCGCACACGATGCACTTCCACGGCGTCCATCGCGCGGCGGCCGACGGGGTCCTCGGGCTCGGCGCCGGGGAGATCGCGCCGGGCACCTCGACGGTCTATGAGTTCGACGCGACCCCGTACGGCCTGCACCTCTACCACTGCCACGTGCGCCCCCTCGCCGAGCACATCGCCAAGGGCCTGTACGGCGCGTTCATCATCGACCCGAAGGACGCGCGCGCGGACGCCGACGAGCTCGTCATGGTCATGAACGGCTTCGACACGAACTTCGACCGCGCCAACGAGCTCTACGCCGCGAACACGATCGGCTTCGCGTACTCCGAGCGACCGATCCAGGTCAAGCGCAACGAGCTCGTGCGGCTGTACCTCGTCAACGTCCTCGAGTACGACCTCATCAACTCGTTTCACCTGCACGGCAACTTCTTCGAGTACTTCCCGACCGGCACGTCGAAGACCCCGGTCGAGTTCACCGACACGGTCATGATGTGCCAGGGCCAGCGCGGCATCCTCGAGATGCGCTTCCCGTACACCGGCAAGTACATGTTCCACGCGCACCAGTCCGAGTTCACGGAGCTCGGCTGGATGGGCTTCTTCGAGGTCACGGACTGATGGAAGCCGGCAACCCCACGGCCAACGTCGACACCGGCGCGACCCGCGGCCTGCCGGGCTGGCTGCTCGCGGTCGTCCCGTTGATCCTCATCCTCGGCGCGATCGGCGCGTTCGTCGCGCTCGACGGGCCGGGCCTCGGCGAGCGCCGGGGGCCGCCGGTCGAGGAGCTCGCCTTCGAGCGCACGACGCTCCGCCCCGGCACGATCGAGCTGACCGTCCGCAACGACGGGCCGGACCCGGTCACCGTCGCGCAGGTCATCGTCAACGACGCGTTCGCGAGCTTCACGGGTGCCGAGGGGCCGATCGACCGCCTGAAGTCCGAGACGATCACCGTCCAGCAGCCGTGGATCGAGGGCGAGGCCTACGAGGTCGCGCTGCTCACGAGCGCCGGTACGACGATCGCCCACGAGATCCCGGCGGCCGTCGAGACCCCGTCGACGGACATCGGGTTCTTCGGCCTCATGGCGCTCTTGGGCATCTACGTCGGCGTCATCCCGATCGCGCTGGGGATGTTGTGGCTGCCGTGGATCCGGCGGATCCCTCCGGCGTGGATGCGCTTCGTCATGGCGCTCACCGTCGGCTTGCTCGGCTTCCTCGCGATCGACGCGACGCTCGAAGGCCAGGAGATCGCGGCCGAGGGCTCGCAGGCCTTCGGCGGCCAGGCGCTCGTCTTCATCGGTGCTGTGGTGGCGTTCCTCTCGCTGACCGCCGTCAGCGCGTGGCTGCGCGACCGCCGCCGCGCGGCCGCCGACAAGGGTGCGAGCGCGGGCTCGCTCGCGACGCTCATCGCCGTCGGGATCGGCCTGCACAACCTCGGCGAGGGCCTGGCGATCGGCACGGCCTACACGACCGGCGCGCTCGCGCTCGGCGCGTTCCTCGTCGTCGGCTTCGCGCTGCACAACACGACCGAGGGCATCGCGATCGTCGCGCCGATCGCCCGCGCCAAGCCGTCGCTCGCACGGCTCGGCGCGCTCGGCCTCATCGCCGGCGCCCCCGCCGTGCTCGGCGCGTGGATCGGGGCGGCCGCGTTCAACACGTCCGTCGCGGCGTTCCTCTTCGGGGCCGGGGCCGGCGCGATCGCGCAGGTCATCGTCCAGCTCGCGCCGTCGCTGCGCGACGAGCAGGGACGCACACTGCACCCGCGCGCCGTCGGCGGCCTGCTCGCCGGCCTCGCGCTCATGTTCGCCACCGGCCTGCTCGTGAGTGTCTAGTGGTCCCTCCGGCAGATCCTCGCACGCTTGGATCGCCCGCTGATCACCGACCAACGGCGAAGCGCACAAGGACCTACCGGAGGAACCACTGATGGCCGCGTCGAGCACCCGTCACACGAACGCGATCGAGGACTACGCGAAGTCGATCTACTCGCTCCAGCAGCGAGCCAGCGGCGGGCCGGTGACGACGAACGCGCTCGCCGAGCGCTGCGGCGTCACGCCGGCGTCGGCGTCGGCGATGGTCAAGAAGCTCGCCGAGCTCGACCTCGCGATCCACGAGCCCTACCACGGCGTGCGCCTGACGCCCGCGGGCGAGCGCCTGGCGCTCGAGATGCTCCGCCACCACCGCCTGCTCGAGCTCTACCTCGCCGAGCACCTCGACGTCCCGTGGGACCGCGTGCACGAGGAGGCCGAGGCGCTCGAGCACGTCCTGTCGGAGGATCTCGAGGCCCGGATCGCCGCGAAGCTTGGCAACCCGACCCACGACCCGCACGGCGATCCGATCCCGTCGTCCGATCTCGTCATCGACGAGGGCGACACCGAGCCGCTGTCGACGGTCGCGATCGGCGCCGGCGGGCGCTTCGTCCGCGTATCGGACTCCGACTCGCGGATGCTGCGCTACCTCGCCGACGAGGGCATCGCGATCGGCGATCGCTGCGTCGTGACCGTCCGCCAGCCCTTCGACGGGCCGATCACGGCGCGCTTCGGCGAGGCCGAGCACGTCCTCGGCCGCACGCTCGCCCGCGCGATGCGCATCGAGCTCGACTGACCGCGCCAACCGCCCGAGGGCGGCGAGGTCGCGCCCGGACGCGCCCGCCTCATTCTGCTGAGGACGAGACCTCCGCCCTTGAGCTTCGTCTTGGCCTTCACCGGTGTTCACCTCCCCGCGCGCGTCGTTGCTGGTCCACCGGGCCGCCGCGAACGGCGGCCCGAGACGTCGGACCGTGGCGCTAGCGGTAGATGCCGCCGCTCAGCTTCGTCTTGGCCTTCACTGTGAACTCACCTCCTTGGAGTCACTCGGTCCGAGGTGTCCCAGGCCTGCATCGGCCACAACCGCGTGACCCTGCACGGGGTTAACTACGGTTCAGCGTCGTCAACACCACGGAGCGGGGCTCGGCGTCGAGCGCGTCGAGCACGACCCCGGCCGTCTCGGGTCCAGCGCGACGACCCCTGACCTCGCCGCCGTCAGTTCGCGAGCCAGTCGCGACCGGAGAAGTGGTGGACCGCGACCGATCGCGTCTCGCCCGAGCTCGCGTCAGCCGCGGGTCAGACCGCTGCCGATCTCGACGGTCTCGTCGACCTCGGTGCCGTTCATCTGGTCGAAGAACGCCGTCCGCAGCGTGGCGTCGAAGGTGCCCTCCGCGTTCTGGACGACGACGAGCTCTTTCAGCACGCCGTCGGCGGGCCGGTCGTCGCGGCTGAAGACCAGGACGCCCGGAGGCTCGGGCTGCGGGTTGAGCTCGACCTGCTCACTGCGTGACGCGCCGATGACCTCGATGCCCTTCGTGCCGGTGATCCCGGCCAGGGGAATCGAGACCTGGTAGGGCGCGAGCGCCGGCAGGCCGATGCCCGGAAGGCTCCCGACGACCTCGATCCCCCAGAACTCCGGCTGGCGGATGAAGACCAGCGGCTCGAGCGTGACCTCCATGTTGATGAACGGCTTGGCACCCGACACGACGAGGACGTGCTGCGGCGGGAAGCTGCGCAGCGTGCGGATCTCGACTGTCTCGAAGTCGATGAGCCGCGTCGAGGTCGGCGCGGGAAGGTCCGTCATCGGGGCGTAGTCGGGCTGCATCAGGGTGGTGCCTTTCTCGATGCGCAGCGCCTCTCGCGAGCCAGCCTAGGGCACTGGACGTCTGTCGAGTGTGCGCTCGCTAACACTTGACTGCGTCCGGGGCGAGGCATAGTTTGGCCGCCGTGAGCACGACCACGACGGCCGCCAAGGCCACCGCCACCGGCACCTCCTCGCGCAACATCGACGGTGTCGCGATCGCGATCACGGTCTTCAGCACGATCAAGCTGTGGGGGCGGGCGTTCCTGCCGATCCTCTTCGCCGTGACGAAGCGCAAGCCGGCGCTGACGAAGACCCTCGTGGACCTGTCGTTCATCCACTTCGCGCGCTGGTCGCTCGTCTCGAGGATCCCGTGGAACGGCGCCGAGCAGCGCAAGCAGAAGCTGCGTTACACCCACATGTACTTCGAGAGCAACTTCAACGGTGGCTGGGAGGAGTACATCGATGCGTTCTCCCACATCCTCACGAGCGGGATGGCGGCGTTCTGGGGCAGTTCCTACGGCTTCCCGAAGGCGCTGCCGGTCGGCCCGTTCAAGGAGTACATCCAGGTCAACGAGACCGAGGCGTGCCACTACTACTCGGCCTATCCGAACGCGACGATCACGATGATCAAGGCCTCGCTGGAGCTCGACGACAAGCTCGCGCCGCTGAAGCGCAACGCGAGCAAGATGGACCCCGACGCGTTCGCGGCCGCCTACAACAAGATGCTCACCGACGCGCAGCGCTCGCTATGAGCGATCCCAACGTCTCCGGGCAGGCGTACGGCTTCCTCGCGATGATGCCGATCCGCGACGGCGAGATCGAGAACCTGCGCGCCTACCTCGAGGGCTTCCGCGACCGCGGCGAGCGCCCGTTCGAGGCGGTCCCGCGAACGCACATGGCGCGCTTCGTCATCGTCCCGGACTTCCACAACGACAAGGCCTGGAAGCAGCGCAGGGAGGAGCGCCTCGAGATCCCGTCGCTGATCTTCTCGAGCAACCTCGACCTCGCCGGCTCCGACCTCGACAGCTACCTCGACGAGCTGGCCGAGGGCTTCGCGCCGCACGTCGCCGAGATCTGGGGGCGCTGCATCGGCGGGCCGCAGGAGCCCGGCGACCTCAAGGCCTACCTCAAGCACAACCAGATCGACTGCGGGTTCTTCTACGCGGCCTACGGTCACGCGACGGTCCCCAAGGTCAAGGCGTGCCTCGACCAGCGCGAGCGGCTGATGGCGTTCGCGACCCGCACGCAGGGCATGGAGCCGGCCGCGCTGCAGAAGGCCTTCGTCAAGGAGTTCTCCGGCTGATGGCTCCAGATCGATCTCCGCGACCTCCAGGGCGACATCCTGCGCGCCTACGGCAACGACTACGACCACACGTCCTACGCCTTCGTGCACATCGACTGCCCACCCGAGCAGGCGCGCGCGTGGTTCTCGGGCCTGCTCGACCACGTCACGACGGCCGAGCCGTGGAAGGAGGGCAAGCCGCTGACGACCCTCAACGTCGCCGTCACCGCATCCGGCCTGAAGGCGCTCGGCGTATCGGAGAAGGTCGTCAACTCGTTCTCGTCGGAGTTCCTCGCCGGCATGGCCAAGCGCGCGTCGCGCCTCGGCGACGTCGGCGTCAGCGATCCCAAGGGCTGGGACAAGGGCCTCGGCACGGACGAGGCGCACGTCCTGCTGACGATCAACGCCCAGGAGAAGGAGGACCATCAGCGCGCGCTCGGCCTCATGCGCGCGGCGATGGACGACGCCGGCGGCCTGCGGATCGTCTACCAGCAGGACACCGCGCTGCTGAAGGGCGCGCGCGAGCACTTCGGCTACGCCGACGGCTTCGCCCAGCCCGCCGTCGAGGGCGCGAGCGACGCGAAGGCGCCCGGGGGAGGCGTGCTGGAGAAGGACGGACGCTGGCGCGCGCTGGCCCCCGGCGAGTTCGTGCTCGGCTACCCCGACGAGGACACCCGCGACGACCCCAAGCGCCGCCTGCCCAACGCGCCCGCCGACCCGCTCGGCAAGAGCGGCACGTACATGGTCTGGCGCAAGCTCTACCAGGACGTCGCGCTCTGGCGGCGCGTGCTGCGCGACGCCGCGAAGCTCTACAAGGGCGGCGACGAGCACAAGCTCGCGGCGAAGGTCGTCGGGCGCTGGGAGGACGGGACGCCGCTCGTCACCCACCCCGACAAGCCCGACCCGGACTTCGATCCCGCGGCGCGCGGCGCGAACGACTTCCGCTACGACGCAGACCTCGACGGCCGCCGCTGCCCGATCGGCGCGCACGTGCGGCGTTCGAACCCGCGCGACGCGCTCGGCTTCGAGTCCGCCCTGACGTTCCGCCACCGGATGATCCGCCGCGGGATGCCCTACGGCGACCCGCTGCCCGCCGGCGTCGTCGACGACGACAAGGCCGACCGCGGCCTCGTCTTCGTGAGCTTCCAGGCGAGCATCTCGCGCCAGTTCGAGGCCGTCCAGATCCAGTGGCTCAACGACGGCAACATCTTCGGCCTCGGCCACGACAAGGACTTCCTGCTCGGAGATCCGAACGGCGTCGGCAAGATGACGATCCAGGGCGATCCGCCGTTCTTCCTTGCGCCCGCAGGAGCCGTTCGTCCACACGCGCGGCGGCGAGTACCTCTACGTGCCGGGGCTCAGCGCGCTCGCCGCGCTCGCCGACGGCACGGCAGGGTAGCGTCGCGATGGGCCTCGACGACGAGATCCGCGAGCGCTTCAAGGACGCGACGGACAAGCTCGCGGAGGAGGTCTCGAGCATCGCTGGCGGCGTCGCGGACAAGGCCGCGCCCGGCCTGTTTCGCTTCATGCGCAAGCACAAGCCGATCGTCGCGACGAAGGACGTCACCGTCGTCGCGCTGGCCGAGGACGTCAAGGAGGTCCTCGGCGACCCGGCGCGCTTCACGGCCGGCCTGTACGGGCCGAAGATGGAGGCGGTCACCGGCCCGTTCATCCTCGGCGTCGACGACACGCCGCTCTATCACCACGATCACGCGGCGATGGATCGCGCGGTGCGCCGCGAGGACATGCCGCTGCTCGGCGACGCGATGCTCGGCTACGCGCGCGAGCTCGTCGCGGTCGCGGGCGACGAGATCAACGTCGTCACCGAGCTCGCCGATCCGGCGCTCGTGCGCTCGATCGACGTGTACTTCGGTACGCCGGGACCCGATGCGGCGACGCTCGCGACGTGGGCGCGCGACATCTTCTGGGAGCTCTTCATCAACGTCAACAACCTCGTCGAGACACGCGAGCGGGCGCTCGGGCACGCGGCGAAGTGGCGCATCTGGCTGGACGGGCAGATCGACGCCCGCAAGGCGGCGCTGCAGGCCGGCGAGGAGGTGCCCGACGACGTGCTGACGCGCCTGCTGCGCTTCCAGGACGAGGGCGAGCCGAACTTCTTCGACATCTCGATCCGCCACAACATCCTCGGCAACATCGTCGGCTGGATCCCGACCGTGTCGAACTCGCTTGCGCGCGCGGTCAACGTGCTGCTCGAGCGCGAGGACGAGCTCGCGGGCGCGCAGGCGGCGGCCCGCGCGGGCGATCGGGCGCTCGTCGCGCAGTACTGCTGGGAGGCGCTGCGCTTCAGCCCGCAGAACTTCGCGCTGCTGCGGCTCGTCGCCGCCGACACGACGATCGCGGCCGGGACCGACCGCGAGACCGAGGTAAAGGCCGGCACGACGGTCTTCGCGGGGACGCTGTCGGCGATGCACGACGAACGCGCGATCGACGATCCCGAGGAGTTCAAGGTCGACCGCTCGTACAGCGACTACATGCTGTTCGGCCACGGCCTGCACACGTGCTACGGCGAGCAGATCGTCAAGAACCAGCTTCCGGCGCTCATGACCGCGCTGCTCGAGGGACCGACGATCAAGCGCGCCCGCGGCGGCGCGGGCTCGCTGCGCTTCGAAGGGCCGTTCCCCTCGGGCCTGTCGGTCCGTTTCGACGACGACTGACCGGGGCGCAGCGCGGCGGCACCGCCGCTGCGATCGGACGCCTCCGTCCCGCGCCCAGCGTCGCTGCTACGTACCGCGGCGAGCTCGGGCTTCGGCGACGATCCGTCCTCCCGAGCGGACCGCAGCGCGCGTCGTCGCGGTGCGCGCGCGCTTGCTGAGCACGAACGTCACCGCCAGCTTCTGGTCGCGGATCGTCACGACTCGTGAGCCGTGCGCGATCGTGCGGCCCCGGAGCTTGGAGCGCCAGCTGACCCGGACGCGTCCAGTACGCGTGATCCGGCCGCTCACCCGTAGCCGGCGGCCCTTGATCACGGCGGTGATCTTGCTCTTGCCCGATGGCCGAGCTCGCTGCCGGGGACGCCGGCGCGGGCGGCAGCGGCGACGGAACGCTCCTGCCCGCGAAGAGCGCGACCCCGGTGAAGCTGATGCTCCTGACCGGCGCCACGCAATTGCCAGACAGGGCCGTCGGGGCCGGAACCAGGGACACGCTCGATCCCCGCAGCGCTCCGCCGGTCACGCGGGCGTTGATCGTCGGCACAATGCCGCCGAGTGTGGCGCTCCAGGTGATCGTCGACGTGTCACCGTTGTTCCAGGTCACGGGGAACGTTCCGCTGGCGCTACCCACGAGGCCGCCGGCGCCCACGGCGATGCAACCCAGGGTGGCGGTGCCGGAAATGGGCCCGCCGAGCCCCGTGTAAGGCACGCCGGTCAGCACCGATGAGCAGGGTGTCAGCGACGACACGGCGGTACCGGCGGCGGCGACGCCGGAGACCTGCTGCGCTCGGGCGGCAAGGCCCAATCCCGGCGAGAAGTTCACGGTCGCCGTGAACGGACACTCAAGGTCGACCGGAGCCGCCGATGCTGAATTCCAAGCGCCGACAAGCATCAAGGCCATAACGGTCGCGACCAGCGCGCGACAAATCTGGCTTCTCATCATGCTCCCCGAGATCAGATGTACCGCAGCAACGCTGCGCGCATACCCGAGAAACCGGATCTTCGAACCCGAAGGCCGACCGTGTGTGCCTCAGGCCAGTGCGCTCTCCGGGAGGACGCGCTTCGGCGGGACGAGCATGATGCCGCGGCCGCCGTGGTCGGCGATCTCGGTGCCGACTCCGAGCATCGCCAGGTCGAGCGCGGACGGCAGGACGTACGGGTCGGCGCTCGCGAAGCTGACCTCGTAGCCCATGTCCTGCAGCGCGGCGATCGTCAGGCGGCTCAGCGGGTTGGGGCCGACGTTGAGAAAGCCCGTCATTAGCTCGTTGCCGAAGACGGACTCGCGCCAGTGACCGTCGCGTGTGCCCGGCCCGCCGACGTTCGCGAGCGGGACGGCGCGCGTGGCGGCGCCGCCTGACAGCGTCGCGAACTCGCGCATCGCGGTCGCGCCCGTGAACGTCGGGTTGACCGTGCCTGCGCCCTGGCGCAAGCCGAGCTCGTCCCAGTTCGTGCCGATTCCGAGCACGTGCCCCATCTCGTGGGTGATGACACTGACGAGGCTGCCGTCGCGCTCCATCATCGCGAGGTCAGCGGAGTCGAAGGACATGACGCCCGCCGCGGGCAAGAAGCTCCCCGGGCGAAGCTGTGTCGGGCCGGCCTGGCCGAGGATCCCGCCGCGCCCGTCGATCGCCACGCCTTCCGCGTCGATGACGAGATCGTCGATCGTCTCGCCCTCGACGATGACCGACGGCAGATCGGCGGTGATGATCCGCGACCAGCGGGTGGCGGCGGTCGCGAACGCCGCCTGCTGCGCGGTCGTGAGGCCGCCCTGGAAGCGCACGTCGATGACGAACGCCGGCTCCTGCAGCACCATGGTCTCGACGCTCAGACCCCAGCTGTGGATCGCGCCGGCGTCGTGGAAGGCGCGGTCGTCGATCTCAAGCGTCCAGGTGCCCTCGGCGTGGCATCCGTGGAGGTCTCCGAGGTCGCCGAGCGGCCGAAAGCGCCCGGCGAACGGCGGGACGGCGTCGGCGATCGAGACCGGGGCAGCGGAGTCGAAGACGGTCTTGCGAAACACGTTGCCGCGGCCGCCGCGGCGGCGAGCGAGCACGACGCGGGTGCCCTTCGGTCCTCGCAGGCTGAGCTCGAGGTCCCCGCGCCAGTGGTGGTCGAGGTCGACGCTCACCGACAGGTGCGCGATCGCGCCGTCGGCGATGCCGACCACCTCGATCGACGCACTCGTCACCCCGGGCGGTCCCGGCGCGATGGGCACCGCCTCGCTGCTGACGAACTCGTGGCGCATTGCGCGGCAGTCAAGCAGAAGCGCTCGGGGGGCGAGCGCTCAAGCGCCGATCGCCGCGGCCGATCACCGGGGGGTGCTCACACGCCTCCATGCCGTGCGGCGATCCGCGAGGCGAGGAGCCGGCGGGCTGCTCGAGCGCCAGCGCCGCCAGCTCCTGCACTCGCAGGCCATCGGCGGCTTCGGCAGCTGGGAGTGGGACATCGTCGCCGACACCGTGGAGTGGTCGGATGAGCTGTGTCGGATCTACGGCGTCGAGCCCGGTCGGCGGCGTAGCCGTGAGGAGTTTCTCGCGCTCGTGCACTTCGACGACCGCGCGCGCGTGGAGTCGGTCGTCCGGTCGGCGTACGAGACCCGCGAGCCGTTCGTCGTCGAGCACCGCATCGTCCGCGCGGGCGAGATCCGCGTCATCCACGGGCGCGGCGAGATCGTCACCGACCGCGACGGCCGCGCGCTGCGGATGCTCGGGACGGGCCAGGACGTCACCGACCAGCGCACCGCCGAGCAGTCGCGACGCCACCTCGCGGCGCTCGTCGACTGCTCCGAAGACGCGATCATCGCGAAGTCCCTCGACGGCGTCATCGAGCGCTGGAACCGCGGGGCGCAGGAGCTGTTCGGCTACACGGCGGCGGAGGTCGTCGGGCGGCCGATCTCGATCCTCGTCCCCCCGAGCCGCCGCGACGAGCTCGCGCTGATCCTCGGGCAGATCAAGCGCGGGGAGAGCGTCGAGCCGCTGGAGACCGTGCGGATCGCCAAGAACGGGCACGAGATCGACGTCTCCTTGCGGATCTCGCTGATCTACGACGCCGACGACCGGCTCGTCGGCGCCTCGTCGATCGCGCGCAGCATCACCCGCCAGAAGCAGCTCGAGCTCCAGCTGCGGCGCAGCAGCCGCTACTTCGACCTCGCGCGCGACCTGACCGTGACGGCCGGCTTCGACGGGCGCTTCAAGAGCGCCAACCCGGCGCTCGAGCGGGTGCTCGGGTGGACCGAGCACGAGCTCCTCGCGCGCCAGTTCGTCGACCTCGTGCACCCCGACGACCGCGAAGCGACGCTGCGCGAGCTGCGCAAGCTCGCGGACGGCGAGGTCACGCTCAGCTTCGTCAACCGCTACGCGGCCAAGGACGGCAGCTACCGCTGGCTCGACTGGCACGCGATCGTCCCGCCCGACGAGCCCCTGATGTACGCGTCCGCGCGCGACGTCACCGAGCGGATCACGATGGAGGCTCAGCTGCAGCACCTCGCCGACCACGACGCGCTGACCGGCCTCTTCAACCGGCGCCGGTTCACGGAGGAGCTCGAGCGGGCGCTCGCCAGATCGCGGCGCCGCGACGACACCGGCGCCGTCCTGTTCCTCGACCTCGACGGCTTCAAGTTCGTCAACGACACGCTTGGGCACGCCGCGGGCGACGCGCTCATCGCCCGCGTCGGGGGCCTGCTCAGGCGAACCGTGCGCCAGACGGACACCCTTGCCCGCATGGGCGGCGACGAGTTCGCGGTGCTGCTCGAGGACTGCGACCGAGCTGCCGCGGTGAACGTCGCCGAGAAGCTGCTGGAGACCCTGCGCCGCGACGCGCTCGCCGGCACCGAGCGCCGGGGCCGGCTGTCGAGCTCGATCGGGATCGCGCTGTTCGGCGGGGACGAGCAGGTCAGCGCCGACGAGCTCGTCGTCGAGGCCGACATCGCGATGTACGAGGCCAAGGACGAGGGCAAGGATCGTCACGCCGTCTACGACCTCATGCGCCGGCGCCACAACCGTCCCGGCCTGCGCGAGAGCTGGTCGGCGCGGCTGGAGCGAGCGATCGAGTCCGACGGCTTCGTGCTCCACGCGCAGCCGATCGCGGCGATCTGCGGCAGCGGGACGCCGGCGTTCGAGCTGCTGCTGCGCCTGCCCGACGAGCTCGGCGACCTCATCCTGCCCGGCACGTTCCTGCACAACGCCGAGCGGCTCGGCCTCGTCGAGCAGATCGACCGCTGGGTGATCGAACGTGCGGTGCGCCACCTGCACGAGAGCCACGCCTGCGGCAGCGACCTGACGCTCAGCGTCAACGTCTCGGGCCGGACGATGGGCGACCCGGCGCTCGGGTCCTACGTCGCCGCGCTGCTCGAGGCCTATCCGATCCCGCCGGGCCGGTTGATCGTCGAGATCACCGAGACCGCCGCGATCACGAGCATCGAGCTCGCGGGTGGTCTCGCGCACGAGCTGCACGCGCTCGGCTGCCTGCTCGCCCTCGACGACTTCGGCGCCGGCTTCGCGTCGTTCTACTACCTCAAGCACCTGCATTTCGACTACCTGAAGATCGACGGCGAGTTCATCCGCAACCTCTGCGTGACCCCGACCGACCAGCTCGTCGTGAAGGCCATCGTGACGATCGCGCAGGGGCTCGGCACGCGCACGGTCGCCGAGTTCGTCGGCGACGACGACACCGTCGGCCTGCTGCGCGAGTTCGGCATCGACTACGGCCAGGGCTATCACCTGGGCCGTCCCAGCCCGCTCGACGAGACGCTGCCCTACCTCCTCGCTGCGCCAGTCGCCCGCTGACGCCGGTCACTAGGGTGGCGCTCGTGGACGACGAAGACCGGCGCTGGCGCCTGCTGAGCCTGCCGGTCATCGGTTGGATCCTCTACGACTTCGCGAACACGATCTTCTCGTTCGTCGTCGTCACGCGCTACTTCAACGACTGGATCATCGAGGAGCGCGGCCAGCCGGACATCTACGTCGGGCTCATGGTCGCATCGGTGTCCGTCGTCATCGTGATCCTGCTGCCGCTGCTCGGCGCCCTGGCCGATCGCATGGGCCGCCACAAGCCGATCCTCATCGCGTTCACGCTGCTCAGCGTCTTCGCGACGGGGCTGCTGGGCGTCGTCGACTCGATCCTGCTCGCCCTGATCGTCGGCGCCATCGCGACGATCGGGTTCAACAGCGCGGACTCGCAGTACCACCCGATGCTCAGCGTCGTGGCGCCCGAGCCGCGGCGCGGGCGCGTATCGGGAATCGGCGTCGCGATCGGCTACATCGGCAGCCTCATGGCGCTCTTCGTCATCGGCGCGATGGTCGACGACGGCGAAGCCCAGAAGGCGTTCCTGCCGGCGGCCGCGATGTTCCTGTTGTTCGCACTGCCGTGCTTCCTGCTGGTCAAGGAGCGCCCGAAGCCCCCGCCGGACCCCGATGCGCAGGCACCGCCGCGACCGTTCGCGCAGCTCGCGGCCACGGTGCGCCGCGCCCGCGGCGCCCCGCACGGGCGGATGCTGCTCGCGCGCTTCTTCTACGTCGACGCGATCGCGACCGTGCTCGCGTACCTCACGGTCTACGCGCGGCGCACCGGCGACTTCGACGGCGACTCGATCGACCAGGTGCTCGCGCTGTCGGCCGTCGCGGGGATCATCGGGGCGATCGGCGGCGGGATCCTCGCCGAGCGCTTCGGCCCCAAGCGGGTCATCCAGGGGACGCTCGTCATCGCGATCGGCGCGCTGCTCGTCGAGGCGGTGACGGGCTCGGGCGAGCTGTTGTGGGTCGTCGGCCCGGTGCTCGGCGTCGTGCTCGGCTCGCTCTCGGCGGTCGACCGGGTCTTCCTGCTGCGGCTCATCCCACCGGAGCGCCGCGGCGAGGACTTCGGCCTCTACGCGCTGGTCGGCAAGCTCTCGACGGGGTTCGGCCCGCTCGTGCTGTGGGGTGGCACGATCCTCGTCGCCACCGAGCTCGCGGACCTGTCGAAGTTCGACGCGAGCCGGGTGGCGGTGGTCGTCCTCGCGGGCGCGGCGCTCGTCGGCTGGCTCATCCTGCGCCCGCTGTCAGATCGGGCGCTGCACGACGCGGCGCCTACCGAGCCCGTCCTCTAGTGGTCCGTCTCGTAACAGACGCCCGTAACGCCGGGATGCCGGCGCCGGCTGGCAAGGACGCAGGACCGAAGGTGGCCCTCCGGGCCATCGAGCGTCCGAGGACGCCGCCAGGCGGTGATCGGCGCCCGGCGTTACGGGTGGACTGTTGCGAGACGGGCCACTAGACGCCGCGGGCGCGCTTCTGTTGCTGGCGTGTCGGGGTGATCCGAATGACGTCCCAGGCCAGGTGGCAGCGCTCCAGGCCGCTGATGAGCCCGGCGCTGGGATCGAGCTGCCAGCGGCCAAGCCCGTGACGCGCGGAGGTGGGGAACGCGTGGTGGTTGTTGTGCCAGGCCTCGCCGAACGCGATCGGCGCCAGCCACGCAAGGTTGCGGGACTCGTCGCCGGTTGCGAACGGCCGGCGGCCGAAGACGTGACACAGCGAGTTGATGCTGAACGTGGCGTGATGCAGCAGCATCACGCGGACCGCTCCGCCCCACAGCAGTCCGCCGAGCCCTCCCGCGATCGTGCCCGTCAGTGCGAAGCCCAGACCGAACGGCAGTGCGAGCCCGGCCAGCACCCACAACGGAAAGGTGCGGCTGATGAAGCGCAGGTCGCGGTCGGCGAGCAGGTCCTTGGCGTACCGGGCGGGGTTCGCCCGGTCCTTGCCGCGAAAGACCCAGCCGATGTGCGCGTGGCCCAAGCCGCGCAGCGTGCCGCGCCAGCCCGGCGCCGGATCGAGGTGGGGGCTGTGCGGGTCGCCCGGACGGTCTGAGAAGTTGTGGTGCTTGCGGTGCGTGGCGACCCAGTCGATCACGGGCCCCTCGACCGCCATTGATCCGAGCACGGCCAGCAACGCACGGACGGCGCGGCCCGTCTTGAAGCTGCGATGCGTGAACAGCCGGTGGTAGCCGACGGTGATGCCCAGCCCGGTGATGGTGTAGGTGATCGCGAGCGCGACGAGGTCGTGCCAGCGCAGCATGGCGCCCCACGACGCCCATCCCGCGATCGCGAGCGCAGCCGGTGGCGCGCCGAAGACGATGATCCGGATGACGCGCTCGTAGGTGTCGTGCGCGATCGGGATCGACTCCGTCGGCGCTGGCATGGCCGCGACGGTGCTCACGACGCCACATCGTCGTCAGCGACGACGAGTCGCGCGTGCGGCGTGCCCGGGGTGCGATGGCCACGATTGGCCCCACGATCCCCCCGACCGAGGTAGGGGAAGGTCCGGGTGGACCGTGGGGCGTTCCTCGCCGCGCTCGACGGGGGCAGTCCAAGCGTGCCCGCTCGGGCATCTGCGGCGAAGGGGGTGGCCGTCATCGTCCCGCGCTGACGTGCCTTGCGCGGCGAATCGAGATCGGGCAGCGGTCGAGCTCGCTGGCGAGCTGTCTGACCAGCCGATGCTGCGGTGCCACGGCTCGCAGCATCGCCTGGCTCGCGTGATACTCCCGCACACGCATCTGCTGGTAGCGCTCGAGGGAGCCGCGTGCACGGTCGTGGGTCGCGTAGGCCCCCACGCGGGCCCGCTCGCGCCTGATCTCGTCGGCGAGCGCGCTGATGTCGGTGTCCTGCAGCACGCTGTGCAGCAGGCCGGCGGCGACGAGGACGTCCGCGCAGCCCGCATCGCGCAGCAGCCGCGCGACTTCCGAGAGATGCTCGATGAACGGCGCGCCATCGCTCTCGCGGCGCTGGCCGGCGTGACAGCGTGCCGCGTACGCGAGCCCCGAGAGTGGTCGGCACGCGACGTGATCGGTCGCTGTGTCACGCGCCTGCCCGGATCGTTCACGGGGTGATCCCCGCCGTTCGGCGGTGGATGAGGGCAATGCGGTCGGTATGGCCGACCGGGAGGACATCGATCGCTCCGTCCTGCTCTCGCCGTCAGTCCCGGATGGGGCCTGACTGCGATCGCGAGGTGGTCATGTCGCAACGCCTGCTCCAGCGCTCCCGAAGCACCCGTCGCCTCCGCCGAGCGTAGCACCATGTCTCCCGATCCCTCAGGCGGCGACCGACCAGAGCGCGCCGTCGCCGGTCGGGCGATGGCGGGCGCGGCCGTCCGCCGTCGCGGCGATGAGGGCGGTCTCGGTCGCGAGGAGGTCTACCGGCTCGAGGTGCGGGGCCATGACCGCCGCGACCTCCGCCGTCGACAGCGGATATCCGAACGCGGCGAGGACCTCGACCGGGTCCTCGGCCGGCGGTCGGCGCGTGAGCGTGGGGTCGAGGTTCGCGACGACGACGTCGTAGGCCTCGAGCGGCTGAAAGCCGCCCGCCTCCAGGCGGCGCCCGTCCGCGGACGCGAGGATGAGGGAGGGCGCCGTGTAGCGCACCGCGCCGTCCGAGTTCGCCGCGCGCTCCTGAAACTCCGTAGGTGATCCCGCGGCCGTGCGGGCGAGCGCGCGGTCGGTCTCGTAGACGGCCCAGACCTCGGGGTCGTCGATCGCACCGGCGATCGCGTCGGCGTCGAGGCCGTCGACGGCGCCGAGCGCCGACCGCAGGTGCTCGGGATCGTCGAACACGCCGGGCGTCGTGAACTGCGCGGTCTGCAGAGCGCGGAACGCCGCGTCCTCGAGCTCAGCGGCCGCGAGACGCGTGGCGACGACGGCGCGGCAGGCCGGCGAGGTCGCGCTGAGGCGGGGCTTGGGGGTGACCTGAAACGGCATCCCGAAGCGCCGGAACGTCGTGTAGCCGATCGCCATGCGCTTGGGCGTGTAGCCGAGCTTCGCGTAGCGCGACGGGTCCTCTGCGAGGCCGATCATGACGAGCGTCCAGTGCAGCTGATCGCCGTAGCGCCAGCGCAGCGTCGTGATGGCGGGCGACGCCGAATACGCCCACGGGCAGCCGGGATCCGAGAAGTGGGTGACCTCGATCATGGGCGTCATGGTCGCAGGTGCCGCGCGCCGGCCGGCCGCGTACCTGCACGCAAACGTGCAGCGTGCAGGGCTTTTCGCTGGTAGAACGACGCCTGGCCAAGTCGCCCGGCCTCAGGGTCGGGCGAGCGGGGGAACCAACGGGCGCCCGTCAGGGCCGCCCAGGGGCGAATCGCCGGCGGGACGCGGCGTAGCGCATGTGCGCGAGCCCGACAGCTCACCTCGCAGGCCCCAACCAACGGGGAGACATGAGAACACCGGGACCGATCCGCCGGCGCGTTCGCGCGCTGTCCACGCCTGTCGGCGTGCTGCTGGCGTGCGCGCTCGTCCTGCCCCAGGCGCTCGCGCGGTCGGCGGAGCCCGCCGCGTCGACGGCGAACGCGGACGCCGGCGCCTCGCACGTCGCGCACGTCGCCGCGACGACGGCGGCGAGGGCGGCGGTGCCGGCGGCCGGTGCTCGCGCGACGCCCGCGGCAGCGCGGTTGTTTCGCCGCGTCGCGGCCAACACGACCCGCAGGCTCGCGCGCGCGGCCGCGCGCAAGCGCCTTCCGCCGCTGACCGTCCGGCGCGTGATCGCCGCCGGCAACCGCATCGCCCGCGCGCCGTACAGCTACGGGGGAGGGCACGGCAACTGGGACTCCGGCGGGTACGACTGCTCGGGCTCGGTCTCCTACGCGCTGCACGGCGGGGGCCTGCTCGACACGGCCCTGCCGTCGGGCGCCTTCATGAGCTGGGGCGAGCCCGGGCCCGGCCGCTGGATCACGATCTACGCGAACCCCGGCCACGCCTTCATGGTCGTCGCCGGCCGGCGCTTCGACACCACTGGCCGCGAGCAGACCGGTTCACGCTGGCAGCGCGCCATGCGCGACACGTCGAGCTACGTCGTGCGCCACCCGCCGGGGTTGTAGGACTCAGCACTCGTAGCCGGACGCCGGCGTGAACTCGTGCCGGACGATGCCCGTCCCAGGAACGTAGAGGTAGATCGTGTGCCCGAAGATCGGGTGTGGGTCGACCGCCATCGACGCTGCCGGGTACGCGTTCCCGGGCTCCGACCCGGCAGGATGGGTGAGCTGCTCGGTGGCGTCCAGGCAGGCGTGCGCGCAGCCGAGGCTCGCGCCGGCGCACGTCAACCCGCGATTGATGCTCGCCGTGGCGGGATCGGCCTCGTATCGCGTCGAGGTGTGCAGCGTCCACAGCATCCCGCCGACGCCCAGCGACAGGCCCGCGGCGCTCGAGCTCGGGCCGGGGCTGTCCTCGCCTCCGCGGCCGACGTCCCACGCGCGCAGGTGCTGGCCTTCGACGGTCTGCGTGTACGCCGTGAAGAAGACGTAGATGTCGGGCTGGTCGACGACCGCTGCGACGTTCGTGCCGCGCAGGTCGACCCGGCTGACGCTGACCGGGAACGCGAAGGGCTGAACGTCGAGCCTCGGTCGCCGCAGGCGCTTGGCGGCGCGAGATCCGCGGCGGACGTATAGGCCGGATCGGCTGTCGTCGTGGCGTTCCTCGTACGCGGCGCGCGTCGGCTTCCAGCACTTCAGGCCATAGGCGACGCGGTCTCGCCAGACCGCCGGCGCCGTCGTGAGCTGGCAGCGCCTCGGGACGAGGCCCTTGAAGCTCCTTCTCTGCCCGTTGAGGTCGTCGGAGTAGGCGGTGCAGCGGTGCGCGGTGGTGCAGCGCAGGTACGTCAGGACGAGATCGCCGGTGAGGTTGCGTCCGAGGTCGATCGAGCGGTACCGCGCCCGCGGCGCGCCCTTGACCCTGCTGACGGTACCCCCGGCGTCGCGCTGCATGAGCGTCTGCGCTGGGCGGTCGCCGTCGATCCAGACGACGTAGCCGTCGAGCGCGGTCATGCCCTGCGCCCTGGCGCCGGGAACGACGACGTCATCGGCCGCGCCTGCCGCGCCGGGCGACGCCGCGGCGGCGGCCAGCGTCATGGCTGCGACGAGTCCACCGAGCCGGCGAGTCCTGCAACACAGCGATACGGACATGGGACCCGTCCTCCTCCGCGAGTTGGGCATCGCAAGGAAGACTCCGATCGGGCCCCAGAAGTACCGCGCCCGTGCGCGATCTCACAGGCGAGCGGCCACCCGCCGCGAGCCCCAGCTTCACCAACCCCGATCGCAGCAGCGCGCACGTCGCATCGAATGAGGCCGACACTTCGACCGCCGCCGTCAATCCCGTCGCATCGACCGCGGTCGCCGAGCCGCCGCGCTGGCCGTTGCCGAGGGCGCTGAAGCTGCCGGTCTGCCCGTTCTCGATCTCGTACGGCGTACTGACGGCGCCCAGCATGCGACGCCGCCGCTACGCCGCGTCGGTTACGCGGGCGACGGCAGTCGGGGTCGCCTGCTCGCCTTCCGCAAGGTTGCCCCAGCACGCGACGGCCCCGGACCGGTGCACCGAGCAGCTCACGTTCTCGCGGCGGCGATCCGCGTGGCATCGATGATGGAGGCGACCGTCACCGGCGTGACCGAGGTGCGCCGCCTCCGTCGCCCAGCTCGCCTCGCTGGCCCTGGCCCCAGCAGAACGCTCGACCCGTGCCGGCGACCGCGCGCAGTCGGCTTGGCGCCCGCGGCAGCGCTCGGCACGGCAGCGGCACCGCACGAGCCGCAGAATCGCGAGCCGGCGCCCAGCTCCGATCCGCACTGCTCGCAGAAGCGGCGGTCCGGATTGCCCGAGACGTCGTTCGTCAGCGACCGCAGCAGCGCTTGTACTTCGCGCCCGAGCCGCACGGGCACGGGTCGTTGCGACCGGGCGCCTCGGGTGCGACGACGCCGCCGAGCGCGTCGGCGACCGCGGCACGCAGCGCGGCGAGCCCGCCGGCGTCGAGCTCGAGCTCGACGTCCTCGCGCTCGTCGGTGGAGGCGAGGAAGCGCAGGACCGCGCCGTCGCCCGCGCGGCTGGCGACCTCGAAGCCGCCCGCGGACGCCCGCCAGGCGAACGGGGCCGTCGCGATCGCGGCGCGGAAGGCGCGCGCGGCGTCGGCGCGCATGCCGTGGTTGTGCTGGTCGGCGGCGCCGTCCTCGGCGACGTGCGCGAACTCGACGACGAGCGAGGGCGGGGCGCCGAAGGCGATGATCGCGAGCTCGTCGGTGACCGTCAGCCGGCGCGGCGAGCCGAGCGCGCTCCAGGCCGTGCGCGCCCGCTTGCGCGCCACGGCGCCGGCGGGCAGCCCGGCGGTCAGCGTGTGCGCGCGCTCCGCGGCGCCGAGCGCCGCCGGCGACTGGCGCGCGGCGGCGGCCATCGCGAGCGTCGCGTAGACCTCGCCGGCCTCCACGCTCTCGCCCTCGCCGCGGCTCTGCAACCCGCCGAGCGCCTGCATCCCGGCCGTGACGGCGACCTCGACGGCCTGCGTGTTCAGGGCGGCGTGTGCGAGCTGCGCGAACGCGCTCGTCGTGTGCTCGTGCAGCGGACCCACCGACGCCGAGAACGCCTTGATGGCATCGGTCAGCGATCCGAGCTGATCGGCGTCGCGCCCGGCGTGGCGCTGCACCTCGGCGAGCTTGGCGAGCGCCAGGCCGGCGACCTCGCTCTCGTCGCCGAGCTCCTCCACGGCGCGGTCGGCGAGCGCGCGCACGAGGGCGATGCCGTCGTCGATCTCCCCGTCGGCGAGCAGCGCGAGCGCGCGCTCACCCGCGGCGTCGATCGCCTCGGGGTGCAGCTCGTCGTGCTCGGAGTCGCTGGACTCGAGGCGGGTCGTCACGAACCGCTAACCGGCGTGCGTGCCGCAGCCGCCGGTGCCGCAGCAGCCGAGCTCCGCCGCCATCCCCGCGCCGTTGCGCACGTACTTGCGCTGGCCGGCCATCGAGTTCGGCACCAGGAAGGTCGACAACAGACGCTCGGTCTCGGACGAGGCGCAGGCCGGGCAGGCAGGTAGCGGTGCATCGAAGCGCGACAGGTCGTCGAAGCGCTCGTCGCATGACTTGCATGCGTAGTCGTAGATGGGCACGGGCTGATCGTGGCGGCGCGGAGCGGTGCTGTCAAGCGCCAGGGGCTCGTGAGGCGACGAGCTCGTCGAAGAAGCGCTCGACGGCGTCGCGCGGCTGCATGCCCGTGAACTCGGCAACGACCTCGCCGTCGCGAAACGCCTTGACGGCCGGGACGTTGCGCACCTCGTAGCGCTGCCAGAGCCCGGGGCAGAGGTCGACGTCGACCTTCACGAGCATGACCGCGCCCTTGCGCGCGTCCGCGGCGGCTTCGAGCAACGGGGCCAGCGCGAGGCACGGCTGACACCACGGCGCCCAGAAGTCGACGACGACCGGCATGACCGTCGAGCAGTCGAGCACTAGCGGTCCGAACGAGCGTTCACCGACGTCCTTGGCGGGCATGGCCCACAGGCTACGCGCCGCCGGAGGGCGCGCCGTGGCGCCAAGCCCGGCCGCGAACGCGGGCGGGTTGTCACACTTCACGCCGTGATCGTCTACCACGGCACCACGATCGAGCACAAGGCGTCGATCGAGCGCGAGGGGCTGCGCCAGAACACCTACGTCGCGCGCACCCGCGAGCTCGCGGAGGAGTGGGCGCGCACCCGCGGCTTCGAGCGCGGCTCGGATGGCTACGTCATCTTCGAGGTCGACGTCCCGGACGCGGCCGTCGTCGAGAGCAAGAGCTGGTGGTGGGCGGAGGGCCAGATGCTGCTGCCCTTCGGGGCGCCGGTCGAGGGGATCGTCGCGCTCGCGCACGAGGACTACGGCGCCGAGCCCGAGTAGCGCCTTTTCCGCCGTCGGCGCCCGCGCGGCGTGGGATGCTTGCGGCGGCTGTGCCCCCGACGACCACCGACAGCCTTCCCGCGCCGACCGTCGACGACGTCAAGCGGATCAGCGCGATGACCGATCCGGTCATCCGCAACCTCGAGATCACGCACTGCTACGGGCGGCTTTCGACGGCGATGGCGCAGCGGACGGGGCCGTGCGCGAACTGGTGCACGTACGCGACCTGGGCGTCGCGGCAGGCGGGCCGCACGATCCGCGGCGAGGATCTCATCGAGACGCTCCGCACGCGGCTGATGGTCGGGCCGCAGCTCCTGCACCCGTTCGCGTCGCTCGGGCGCGCGCTGCTGCGGCGCGGGCTCTTCAACCCGAGCACGCCGCTCGGGCGGATGACCGCGCAGGTGTACACGCCGTTCGACGCGTTCGAGCGCACGAGCGACGCCGTCGCGCGCGGCAACCGCAAGGTCTTCGAGGAGATCGGCTACGAGTTCGCGCGCTACCTGCACACGGTTCCGCCGGATGCGGGCGTCGGATCGCCCGAGCTGAAGGCGTTCCTCGCGGAGCTGCGCGAGGGCGAGCCGCCCGACGGCCAGCGCTACCTGACGCAGGCGTTCACGCGCTACGCGAGCGCGGCCGCGACGACCGGGGCCGGCGGGCCGGCATCCGCCGGCGCGGCCGCGACGGCGGGGGCGGGCGCGCCGCCATCCGCGGAGCTGCTGCTGCTCGCCAACTGCGAGATCGGGATGCACGAGCAGACGCGCCTGCAACCGGAGATCCGCGAGTCGCTGGACTCCCCGTACACCGTCACGCAGGACCTCGACAGGCGGCTGTCGCTCGCGCTCATGCCGCGCTGGCGGCGCCCCGTGCCGCGTGTCGTCTCCACGCCGGTCGGGGCGCTCGGCGCGCGGGCGCAGCGCGGCGTGGCCGACATGCTGCGCGAGATCATCACGATGGCGCTCATGGTCATGTCGCTGCCGGGCCGGGTGCTGTCGCTGGGCGCGGACATGGACGAGCCCTTCCCCGAGCTGCTGCGCGAACTGCACGACGCGGAGCTGACCGCGCTCTTCGCCCGCTTCGACATTGGGCTGCCGGGTACCGCCGCGAAGGACTGGTCGGACTTCGACCAGCGCATGCGCTACATCGCGCACCTGTTCCGCGCCTTTCACCTGCACGACGAGCTGCTCGGCCCGCCGTTCACCACCGAGCAGGTCGCGGCGTTCAGCGCCGGCAGGGTTCCCGACGGGGACCTGTAGCTGCGCACGGGAGCAGGTGTCGGTCTCGTCGGGCTATGGCCGACAAGACCGACATGCGCGACGCGTGGCCCCGTGTGAGCAGCCTCACACCGGGTGTGGGAGGCCTCCACCCAGGGGGACTGAAAGCTCGCGCACGCGCGTCCACGATGGGGCCATGCCCCCATTCAGAACCTCACTCATCGCAGCAGCGGCGCTCACGGGCGCCGCGTTCGTCACCGAGCTCCGCCGAGGCGTTCACCCTCGCCGTCGAGCAAGCCCCGACGCGCGTCTCCGCGTGGGAGGGCACCGTCATGTGGTCGACGCTCGACCCGGCCACGGGCCGCTATCAGCTCGTGAAGTCCGTCGGCGGCGCGCAGGCGACCCCGGTCGCGGTCGCGCAGCGCGTCGGCGGGCCGTTCGACGTCGACCTCGGTACCGCCAGCGACGGCTCGACCGCCGCCGTGTACTCGCGCAACGGCAACCTCTACCGCCTCGCGGTCAGCACCGGGGTCGAGCAGAGGCTCGACGGCATCAGCTCGCCGAAGCGCGTCGAGCGCGACCCGACGATCCAGCGCGGCTACGTCGCGTTCATCCGCCGCGACGGCGGGCGCGACCAGCTGCGCATGAGCCGGACGGCCGGCGCGTCGGACGGCAGCCGGCTGCTCGTCAAGAAGGGCCTGATCTCCCACGCCGAGCTCGGCGACCGCCACATCGCCTACTCGGAGTCGGTGTCCTACGGCGTCGGCGGACAGGGCCGGGTCCACGTCCGTGCGCTGCGCAGCGCCTCTGATCGCATCGTCTACCGCGCGACCTCGGGCGGCGCGAACTACGCGAAGACCACGCGCCCGGCCTACATGGCCGCGCCGGAGGCGTTCGTGTGGGCACGGACGAACATGGGCTCGGGCCGCGGCAACCGGCTCGTGCGCTACACGCTGAACACGAAGAAGCTCGCCTACGGTCCGGCGACGGTCCGCTACAACTCGACGAGCTGGGCGGGCGGCGCCATCGGCGCGGTCTTCTCGACGTCGCTCACCGGTGAGGAGACACCCGGCGCCTGCACCGACAACCAGACCAACTACTGCTTCGTCGGCGCCTCCGGCCCGCTGTCGTTCACGCTCGACCCCTGACCCCCGAACCAGCCCGACCGCCGCGGCCGCGCCGTTCGCCTTGCTGGCGAGCGGCGCGGCTGCGCGTCCGGGACGCACCCCTCTGCGACAGATGTCCAGGCGGACGCAACTTCGCACGTCGCGGCCCGGCTGCGTCGCGACCGACAGCCACACCGTGCGCTGCAGCCCGACGCCGTTCGACGTCGTCAACGGCGTCGAGCTGCGGCTCACGCCGACCGTCGCGGCGCAGCCTGACGATCGCGTTCGGACGCCCGCGCACGCTCGACCTGCGCCCACGCGCGCGGGTGCGCGCCGGACACACGATTCACGTCACGATCCAGGGCCGCGACGTCATCAGCGACGCGCCGCCCAACCCCGCGTTTCCGAGCATCGGCCCGACGCCGATCGACGGGCGCTGGAGCATGCGCCTCTAGCGCGGTCAGCTCCCGGCGCCGGCGAGGATCTCGTCGTAGATCTCGCGGAGCGCCGCCGCCACGGCGACCGGGCCGTCACCGTAGGGCACGGCCGCCGGATCCAGGAGGACCCGCACGATGCCCGCCTCGAGCTCGTCGACCTCCGGGTCGGCGAACCACGCTTCGAGGTGGGCGACGTTCGCGGTGCTGCCGCAGACCGCTCCGGCGATCTGCTTGCCGAGGTGCTCGCCGAGCTCCGGGCTCGGCGGTCCGAGCGGGACCGGCGCGGTGATGAGCTCGTCGAACGACATCCGGCCGGTGAGGATGTTCTCGCGGATCTGAAACCACGTCGCGAACAGCTCGTGCAGCAGCTCCTCGACGAAGTCGCCGCCGCGGCGGATGCCGTGGACCTCGGCGAACCAGTGATGGGCGATCTCCTCGGACAGGACCCAGCCAAGCAGCGGCTCGCCGTGCTTGGCGAGGCCGAGGTTCACCCACAGGCTGCCGTCGGCGTCGAGGCTTGCTCCCGCGCCCTCCTGCTTGAGCGGGTCGCGCTTGATCGACACGCTCAGAGACGGAGCGAATCCGAGTGCGTCCAGCGAGCGCCGGCAGGCGAGCTCGACGAGCGTCTGCAGCGGCCCGGAGCCGCCGCGCACGCGGATCGTCGCTTGGCCTTCCACGGCGCGCGACGCTACTGCACGGCTTGCGGGGACACGTCGAAGGCGTAGTCGCCGGCGGCGACCTCCTCCGGCAGACGGCCCTCGGCGAGCGCGCTCAGCAGGACCGCGGGATCGGCGCCGAACCGCACGGTCGTCGTCTCGCCCGAGATCGACGCCCGCAGGAGCGCGAGCTCGAATGCGAGCACGTCGTCGAGGAACGGGAGGTCGACGGCGGTGGACGCGAGCCAGGCCGCGAAGGCGACGCCCTCGTCGCCCGCGAACGGCTCCGGCGGCGCGGTGTCCCAGAACTCCCGCATGATCGCGCGGGTGCCCTCCTCGCCCTCGTGCATCAGCAGCAGGCGCATGCTGAGCCGCAGGCTGGAGACGAGGCTGCCGGCGCGCGCCGACTCGACCATCGTCCGCACGACGCCGACCCCCGGTTCGGCGGCGAGCTCGGCGCCGAGGCGCCCCTCGGGCGACAGGCCGATCGCGAGCGCGCCGAGTGCGTCCTCCCAGGCCTCCACGTCGTCGCCGGCCGCGACGGTGCGGAGCTCGGGCGCGCGCGAACGGGTCGCGGCCGGCTCCGGACGGGCTGCGGACCGGCCCTCCCACAGGACGTGCATCGTTTCGAGCTGGCGGAGCAGGCCGTCCTCGCCGAGGCTCGCGACCTGCTCGGGCATGAGCTCGAAGATGATCGCCCCGACGTTCGGCGTGCACGCAAGCACGTCGGACGCCACGCGCAGGACGTCGTCGGGGATCGCGCCGGAGTGCGCGTCGAGCCAGAAGCCCGCGTGCTCCTGCCCGCCGGCGAGGTGCAGCTCCCAGACGCGATCGAGCGGCAGGTCGTCGAGGTAGGACTCAATCGGCTGGCGGCCGTTGAGCTCGTTGGTCCAGATGTTGTGGATGTCGAGCAGGATCCCGCAGCCGGCTGCCTCCGCGACGGCGGCGACGAACTCCCCGTCGCGCATCTCGTCGCTGCGCGGGCGCAGGTAGCTCACCCCGGTCTCGATCGCGAGCGGCGCGCCCAGCAGCTCCGCGAGCTCGCATGCCGACGCGGCCGCTGCCCGCACGCCCTCGGGCGTCTGGCGCGGCGGGAGCATGAAGCTCGTGAAGAACGGCCCGGCGGCGCCGCCCGCGACGTTGAACGAGAGGTGCTCGCTGCACCACGGGGCGCCCAGCCGCGCGATCGCCTCGCGCAGCAGCGGTAGCTGGCGCCGGTCGCCCAGCCGCGTGCCGCCCACCGGCGTCCCGACGCTGTGGACGAGCTTTCGCTGGGGAAGCTCGGCGAGGCGGTCCATCGCCCCGGCGGCGATGCCGAACGCGGAGCCCGCGGCCGCCGCCGGCAGCCACAGCGTCTGCGGCTCGACCTCGAGGACGTCGATGAGCGCCGAGTGCTGCTCGACGAACGGCTCGAGCGGCGGGTGGAACGTCAGGCCGACGCCGAGCTTGAGCGGCCCCGCGCCGCCGACGCTACTTGCCCTCACCCGTCGCGTCGACAATCGCCTGCGGGCTGACCTCCTGGACCCTGACGCCCGGGTCCGGGAAGACGAACTCGAGCTCCGTGGGGAAGTGGAAGTCAAAGCCCGAGCAGCAGGCGCGGCAGCCGAGCTGACCGAGGATGTCGCGCTGGATCGCCTGGATCTTCTCGAGGTCGAACACGATCGTCTCGGGTGCTTGGACGATGACCGAGCGGCCGTAGCGCGCCGCCGTGACCTTCGTGCTGGCACCGGCGGCCGTCGAGGTCAGCGTGAGGCCAGCGACGCCGGCTGCGCCCGCGGCGAGCGCCGCGCGCCGGGTGAGCGACTGCGTGTCGCGCGGCTCGTCCGCGTTGGATGTGCTGTCGCTCATCGGTTCACCCCGAGACGTTGCCTGACGACTGCCGGCGAGAGCTGCTTGAGCTTGTCGTTGCGGCCGAGGACGTACTGCACCTCGTCGGGGAAGTGGATGTCCCACCCCGAGCAGCAGGCCTGGCAGCCGAGCTGGCCGAGGATGTCCTTCTGGATGCGCTGCACCTCGTCGATGTCGAAGACGACGCTCCGCGGAGCGTTGATCGCGACGGTGCGGTTCAGCCGCGACGCGCTCGCGGTGGCGGCGCCCGCCGTCTCGGTGCTCAGCGCGAGCGCGGTGACACCCGCGGCGCCGGCGCCCATCGCCTCGCGGCGGGTCAGCGCGTGCTCATCGCCCGGCGTGTCGTCCGGGCCTGCAACGTCGTCCGTCGTCGAGTCATCCATCACGGGACGCCCTTTCTGTGGATCGCCGAGCGACACTAACACCGGCCTCCGGGGGGCGGCAAGGATGCGACGGACGGAGATTCGTCGGTGCTTACCGCACGACGTGCAGTTCGAACTCCACGCGCCCGCCGGCGATCGTCGCAACGCCCATCGTGTGGGTCGGCGCGCGGCGGCGCTCGGTCGGGGAGCCGGGGTTGAAGATCTGAAAGCCGTCGCGCTCGGCGTGCTCGGGCAGGTGGGTGTGGCCGAAGACGACCGCGTCGCAGTTCGGGAACGCCAGGCGCAGCGACTCCAGGCGGCGCGTCGCCGGGCCGGGCGCGTGGACCATGCCGATCCGCACGCCGTCGAGCGCGAGTTCGAGCCTGGCGGGCAGCAGGGCCCGGACCGCCGCAGAGTCGACGTTGCCGTGGATCGCGTGGACCGGCGGCCCGAGCGCGCGCAGCTGCTCCAGGACGGGCACGTCGACGAGGTCGCCGCCGTGGAGGATGGCGTCGGCCTCGCGGCAGCGCTCGAGGCAGGCGTCGGGGATCGCGCGGTTCCCGCGCGGCATGTGCGTGTCGCTGATGATCGCCAGGCGCATCGCTCCGGCGACGCTAGCGCTTCGGCGCGCTCACTCGTCGAGGAACGGCAGTCGGTCGATCAGGCCGACGATCTCGAACACGCGCCGCACCGCGGGAGGCCCGTGGACGAGCCGCAGACGGTGACCGTTGATGCGCGAGCGCGCATCCGCCTCGATGATCAGGCGCACGCCTGACGTGTCGATGAACTGCACCTCGCTGAGGTCGAGGACGATCCGGCGCGCGTCGGTGCCCTCGGCGCGCACGATCTCCTCAGTCACCTGGGCGGCATCACTCAGATCCAGCTCACCGACCAGCGCGATGACGTAGTCGTCGCCGTGTCGGTCACTGCGAATCTCAAGAAAGCCGAACGCATCCCTCGCACTGATCACGTTGCTCATCGCGAACCCTCGGAGTAGGACAAACACAGCGAACACAGATGTCTTCGAATGACGATCGAGGCCCTCGGGACGTCGATCGCCACCGGCTCGTTTGATGACCGGATGAACTCGCCGCTACGCGCTCGTCCCGCCGTCGCGAAATATATTCCCGCTCGGTTCGGGACGTCAAGCCTGCGCCGAAGCCATCGGCACGCCGTCGGCAGAGCCACCTGGCGAGCCACGGCGGGCGGTCGCCGAGCGTGCGCGGATAGCCTGGGTGCATGACCCTGGATCCGGGAGCGCAGCAACCGCAGAGCCTCTACGACGCCGTCGGTGGCGAGCCGACGTTTCGCCGGATCGTCGGTCGCTTCTACGAGCTCATCGCGGTCGACGAGGTCGTGCGTCCGTTGTATCCCGAGGCCGATCTCGGACCGGCCGAGGAGCGCCTGCGGCTCTACCTCGCCGAGCACTGGGGCGGCCCCAAGGCCTACACGCAGCTGCGCGGCCCCGGCCGTCTGGCCGCGCGCCACATGCCCTTTCGGATCGCCCGCGTGCACCGGGACGCCTGGCTGCGAGCGATGCGCATCGCCCTCGACGAGTCCGGCGTCGCGCCGGAGCACCGCGATCGCCTCTGGGGGCACCTCGAGACGGTGGCAGCGAACCTGACGACCCACGACACCCCGACGACGCTGCGGATGAGGTAGCGGCTCGGCCGGCGACGGGCACCTCGCGGACGTCTCGGCCGCGTCAGAGCCCGCCGGTCTGGCGCGTCGTGGCGGCGATCCATGCCCTGTCGACGTCGGAGTGCGCGAGGCTCGACGGGTAGGGCGGGCGCCGCCAGACCTGGTTGCCGACGGCGCCGTAGTGCTCGCGCAGGAACGCCACGAGGTCGCCGCGATGCGCCGCGCAGGCGTAGCGGGGCGGCCCGAGGAGGCCGCGGCCGTGGAAGATGAGCCAGCGGCCGGGCAGCGCGTCCTGGTAGGCGCCGAAGGTCGTCTCGCGCATCGCGGTGACGAGGTTGATCTGCGTGAGCGGGTCCGGACGCTCGTCGCAGTACTGACAGCGGAAGCGGAGGCTGACCGGCATCACCTCTGTATTTCGCTGCTGCGCGCGAAGCCGATCGGTGCGGGCGATCTTGGCGCCACCGCAGTCGCGCTGCGGCTCAGCGGACTCCCGGGGTGAGCCCGGGACCCTCGCGCACACTGCCGGAGAGTGCCGGCCATGTCCTCCACCGCGCTCTCCGTCCGTCTGTCGCATGCGGCGGCGCCGCCCTCGCCACCGCGCGTCGACATCGTCGTCCCGGCTTCTCGGGCCGCGAGAGCGAGGTCAGCGTGTCGTGGCTCGCCGGCGCGGTGCGCGACGGCCGCCTCCGCTGGGTCGTGACCTCGAGCAGCGGCCCCGGCGGGATGCGCGACGGCCGCACCGGCTCGACGACCGCGATGTCGGCGGTCACGGCCGCCTGTGCCCCGGTGAGCGCGGTCGACAGCCTGTACGACTGCGCCCAGAGCGCCGACGCGATCCGGGCGCAAGCGTGAGCGAGCGCGGTCCGGCGCTCCCGCACGGCCGTTCTGCCATCTTCGGGTGCGTGCGCTCGCTCGTCCCGATCGTCGTCTCGTTCTTCGCGTTCCTCGCGCCGTCCGCGCACGCGCAGACTCCGTTCACCTACGCCTACGAGCGCTGCGAGACGGTCGGCGAGGCGAGCGTCGTCGGCGCCGTCGGGGCGACGTGCGCGGAGGCCGAAGCCGTCGCCGCGCGGGTCGTCGCCGAGCCGACGGTCGCCGCGGGCGCGACGCTCAAGGCCGCCGGCTGGACACCGCTGCGCGCGCAGTCGACCGGCGACGGCACGGCGTACGACCTCGTCGCCGTCCGCGGCGGCGACGCGCTGCGACTGCGCCGCCCCGGTCCCGCGCCCGACCTCGACGGCTGGGAGGCCGGCCGCGAGCTCATCTTCGCGCGCCCGAAGATCGTCGGCGGCCAGCCGGTGCCGAAGGGGTCGGCGCTGTGCACGTCGGCGTTCCTCGTGCGGATGCCGGGCGGCGCGCTCGGCGGGCTGAGCGCCGCGCACTGCGGCGGCCTGCGCAAGGACCGCACGGTGCACCGCCGCTACGTCGGGCTGCGGCGGCCACCGCAGCCGGGCATCGTCCTCGGCCGCGTCCGCCAGATCCTCACGCGCTCCAGGCCGCTCGACGCGCTGGTCGTGCCGGTGCCCACGTTCTCGAACCGGTCTGCGGTCCCGGTCATCGATCGCGGGGTCAGCCGCCCGCCGTGGATCGTCACGGGGACGAAGTCGCCCGTCGCGAGCGAGCGCGTCTGCTTCTCGGGGCGCACGAGCGGCATCGATCGGTGCGGTCACATGGTCGGGCGCGGCGCCCGTCGCGCGGAGCGCGCGCTGAGCATCCTCGCCGGCACGGTGGTGCGCTGCACGACGGTCAAGGCGGCCCAAGGCGACAGCGGCGGCCCGGTGTTCACCGCGCCCGACGAGCGGGGCAGAACCCGTGCGCTGGGGATCACGACGCTGATCCTGCTCGAGAGCCGGCAGATGTGCTTCACGCCGATCATCCCGGTTCTCGACGGCCTGAACGCGCGGCTCGTCACCGCCCCCTGACGGCGGTGAGACCTGCGGGCCGCCACCCCGGCAGGACCCGCTGACGCCAGCGCCGACCGGGGGTTATCCGCACCCCCGAAGACACCGGGCTCCCGCATCGAATTCGTATTTCCGGGCCGTCACGCTGGGTCGTACCTCAGGAACCGCGCCCAAGGAGTCCCCACGATGCAACGAAACCTCGCCGCCCGCATGGGTCGCTGGAGCGCCCAGCACCGCAAGCAGGCCATCCTCGGTTGGATCCTCTTCGTCGTCGTCGCGACCGTCGCCGGCGGCGCCGTCGGCAAGCGCACGCTCACCGACGCCGAGACGTCCAACGGCCAGTCCGCCATAGCCGAGCGCGCGATCGAAGGCGCGGGCTTCCCCGACGATGTAACCGAGCAGGTGCTCGTCCAGGGGACGGGCTCGCTGAAGTCCTCCGACCCGCGGTTCGCCGCGGCGGTCAAGGACGTGACCCGCCGCCTCGAGGCGACGCGCTACGTCACCGACGTCCAGTCGCCGTTGCGACGCGGCAACGAGGGTCAGCTCTCGCCCGACGGCCGCTCGGCGGTCGTGACGTTCAAGGTCCCCGGCGACGACGAGCAGGTCGTCGACCGCATCGACCCGTCGCTCGCCGCCACCGCGGCAGCGCAGCGCGCCCATCCCGAGCTGCGGATCGAGCAGTTCGGCGACGGAAGCGCCGACAAGGCGCTGTCGAAGGCCTTCGAGGACGACTTCAAGCGCGCGGAGACGCTGTCGCTGCCGATCACGCTGGTCATCCTGCTCATCGCGTTCGGGGCGCTCGTCGCCGCCGGCCTGCCGCTCCTGCTCGCCCTGACGGCGGTCATGGGGACGCTCGGGCTGCTCGGCCCGATCAGCCAGCTCATGCCGGTCGAGGAGTCGATCTCGTCGGTCGTCCTGCTCGTCGGACTTGCGGTCGGCGTGGACTACTGCATGTTCTACCTGCGCCGCGAGATGGAGGAGCGCGATGCCGGCCGAGCGCCGGACGCCGCGCTGAACGCCGCAGCCGCCACGTCCGGGCGGGCCGTCCTCATCTCCGGCATCACCGTCATGGTCGCGATGGCGGGCATGTTCATGGCCGGCAACGCCGTGTTCGAGTCCTTCGCCGTCGGAACGATCCTCGTCGTCGCCGTCGCGATCGTCGGGTCGCTGACCGTGCTGCCCGCGATGCTCTCGTTCCTCGGCCAGAAGGGCTGGACGGAGAAGGGCCGCGTGCCGTACGTCGCCAAGCTGCGTCATCGCACCAAGGGCGAGTCGCGCGTCTGGAGCGCGATCATCGACCGCGTCCTCAAGCGCCCGGTCCTGTCGGTCGTCCTGTCCGCCGGCCTGCTGATCGCCCTCGCGATCCCGGCCCTCGGCATGCACACGATCAACCCCGGCGTCGCGGGCCTGCCGCGCAGCCTGCCGATCATGCAGACCTACGATCGCCTGCAGGCCGCGTTCCCCGGTGGTCCGCAGCCGGCGGTCATCGCGGTCACGGCGAAGGACGTCACGGCCCCCGCGGTCACCGGCGCGATCGCCGACTTGCAGCGCGAGGCGAAGAAGACCGAGGGCCTCGGCCAGCCGATCACGGTCACGAACAGCCCGAACAAGTCGGTCGCGATCGTCGAGGTCCCGCTCGCGGGCGACGGCACCGACAGCGTCTCGGAGGCCGCCCTGGCGCGCCTGCGCGACGACGTCATCCCCGCGACGCTCGGCCGCGCCGACGGCCTGCAGGCGAACGTCACCGGCATGACCGCGGGCTCGAAGGACTTCAACGACACGATGAAGTCCCACCTGCCGCTCGTCTTCGGGTTCGTGCTCGGGCTGACGTTCCTGCTGCTGCTCGTGACGTTCCGCTCGCTCGTCATCCCGATCAAGGCGATCGTGCTGAACCTCCTGTCGGTCGGCGCGTCCTACGGCGTCCTGAAGCTCGTCTTCCAGGACGGTCATGGCGAGTCGCTGCTGGGCTTTCAGTCGATCGGCGGGATCACGTCGTGGCTGCCGCTGTTTCTCTTCGTGATCCTGTTCGGGCTGTCGATGGACTACCACGTGTTCATCCTCAGCCGGATCCGCGAGGCGGTCACCGGCGGCATGAGCACCGACCGGGCCGTCGCCCACGGCATCAAGCAGACGGCCGGCGTGGTGTCGAGTGCGGCGGTCGTCATGGTCGCGGTGTTCGCGATCTTCGCGACGCTGAGCTCGCTGGAGTTCAAGCAGATGGGCGTCGGCCTCGCGGTCGCGATCTTCATCGACGCGACGATCGTGCGGGCGGTCCTGCTGCCGGCGACGATGAAGCTCCTCGGCGACTGGAACTGGTACCTGCCGAGCGGCCTGCACTGGCTGCCGTCGCTGCACCACGAGACCTCGCCGGAGCCCTCGCGGGCCTGACGAGCCGGCGCCGGGGCGCGATCCCCGGCTGACAACATGCCGCGCATGAGCCTGACGGTGCTCGTGCGCGGCAGTGGGGACGTGGGGTCGGCGGTCGCCGTCGTCCTGCGTCGCGCGGGCATCGGGGTCGCGATCCACGAGATCGCGACCCCGTCCGCGCCTCGGCGGGGGATGGCCTTCGCCGACGCGGTGTTCGACGGCGAGGCGATCCTCGACGGCCTCGTCGCCCGCCGGATCGACGACGTCGCCGAGCTGCCGGCGGCGCTCGCACGCGGGGACGTCGTGCCCGTCAGCGACCGCCGCCCTCGACGACGTCCTCTCGGCGCTCGCGCCGGACGTCCTCGTCGACGCGCGGATGCGCAAGCGCGCGGTGCCGGAGTCCCAGCTTCACCTCGCGCCGCTGACGATCGGCCTCGGGCCGAACGTCGTCGCGGGGGAGACGACGCACCTCGCCATCGAGACGCAGTGGGGCGAGCAGCTCGGCACGATCATCGAGGCGGGGGCGACGCGCGCACTGGGCGGCGAGCCGCGCAGCTTCGACGGCCATGGGCGCGATCGCTTCGTCTACGCGCCCGTCGACGGCGTTCTGCGCACCGGCGCTCAGATCGCGCAGCGGGTGTCCGAAGGCGAGGTCGTCGCGACGATCGGCGACGAGGAGCTGCGCGCGCCGCTCGACGGGATCCTGCGCGGGCTCACGCACGACGGCGTGGAGGTCGCCGCGGGGACGAAGGTCGTCGAGGTCGATCCGCGCGGCGACGTCTCGAAGGTCACCGGCCTCGGCGTGCGCCCGCGGCGAATCGGCGAGGGCGTCCTGCGCGCGATCCGTGGCTAGCCCCCAGCTCGCGCCGGTCTACGCGGACGACGCGGCGTCCTCGGCGAGGCAGCGCACGACGAAGATCGCGAACAGCAGCAGGCCGGGGTCGATCGTCGCGGGGTCGTCGACGCTGACGTCGCCCGCTTTCTTCCCCCAGATCCGCGCCTCGATCGTCGCGAGCTGGTGGTCGCCGTCGAGCAGCGCGTAGCGCTGCTTCCAGAAGCTGTCGGATGCGAGCGCGAGCTCGCGCCCGGCCCACGTGAGCGTCCCGCCGGTCTTCAGCACGCGCCCGCTGAACGAGCCGACCACCGTCCCCGCACCGTCTGTCGCCTCGATCGTCTGCCTGAAGACCCCGACCCGCTTGAGCTCCCAGCTCTGCGGACCCGCCTCGGCGGTTGCGGCCCGCGATGTCCAGCCCTGATAGCGCAGCGTCCCGAGGTCGCCGAGCGCGTAGAGGCGGCGGTCGTCGGGGCTGCGGGTCATCTGCATCTCCTGCATCGCGCCATGACGGTACCCCTGCGAGGCGGCGCGCGGACACCGGTGCGTCGAGGAGGGCGCCGGCGCGGTGCTGGCGTTAGTCTGGGCGCGCGATGGCACCCCCACCCGCACCGCGCCGCTCCTGCATGTCCGTGCCCGGGTCGTCGGCGAAGATGCTCGCCAAGGCGCCGACGCGCGGGGCCGACGAGATCGTCATCGACCTCGAGGACGCCGTCGCGACGTCGGCGAAGGACGACGCGCGCCAGATCGTTCTCGCCGCGCTGGCGTCGTCGGCGTGGCAGGGCGTGAACTGCAGCGTGCGCGTGAACGCCGCGCGGACCCCGTGGTGCCACGCGGACATCGTCGCCTTGGCGTCCCTGCCGAACGGGCCGGCGTCGCTCGTCGTCCCGAAGGTCGAGAGCGCGGGCGATCTCGCGTTCGTCGAGCGGTTGCTCGATGGCGTCGAAGCGGCCCGGGCGGGCCGGTCCGGCCCGCCGATGCGCGTCCAGGCGCTGATCGAGACCGCCGCCGGGGTCTCGCGCGTGCAGGAGATCGCCGCCGCCTCGCCGCGCCTCGATGCGCTCATCCTCGGCTACGCGGACCTCTCCGCCTCGATCGGCCGCGCCGCGGGCGCCGCCGCGCCGCTGGACTCGTGGCTCGCGATCCAGGACCAGCTCCTGCTCGCCGCGCGCGCGAACGACATCGCCGCGATCGACGGCCCGTACCTCGGCATCTCCGTCGACGAGGGCTTCACCGCCGCCGCCGAGCGCGCCCGCGACATGGGCTTCGACGGCAAGTGGGCGATCCACCCGGCGCAGGTCGGCGCGCTCAACGCGCTCTTCACGCCGACCGACGAGGAGGTCGCGCACGCGCGCGCCGTCATCGACGCGCTCGAGGAGGCCGAGCGCACGGGCGGCGCCGGCGCCGTCGCGCTCGACGGGCAGATGCTCGACGAGGCCGTCCGCGTCGCCGCGCTGCGCGTGCTCGCTCGCGCGGGCGCCGCGGCAGGGTAGCTTCAGCGTCATCGCCTTGTGGCATCGCGTACGAGCGTCTAGCTTGTCGCGGCATGGGGAAGGGCCTCACGGTCGTCTTGTCGCTACTGGCGGCGCTCGGCCTCGCCGCACACAGTGCGAGCGCGCAGCCGTTTGGCTTCGGCAGCGTCCAGACGGCGACGCCTGCATCAGCGGCTGACCGCGTCCTGACGCTGCGCCGCAGCGGTGGCGCGGCGCAGCTGCTCGAGCGCGGGCGCGCCGTCCGGCGCCCGGCGACCCGTCTCGGCGCACCGGTCCACATCGCCGGCACGCCGGGCAACGACACGCTGCGCATCGACTTCAGCGCCGGCAATCCCGCGCCCGGCGGCATCGTCTTCGACGGTGGCGCGCAGGCGGGAGGCGCGGGCGACGGTCTCGAGATCGTCGGCGGGCGCTTCGATCGGGTTCGCGTGACCTTCACGGCGGATCGGCCCGGTCACGGGCACGACGGCCGGATCCTGCTCGACGGCACGCAGATCGTGTTTCGCGATCTCGAGCCGCTCGTCCTGGGAGGGACGCCGGCGACCGACCTCGTCATCGATCTCCCGCAGGGCGACGGCGACAACATGGCGCTGCTCGAGAACGACATCGCCAACCTGGCCACGGAGTCGCAGCTGCGAAGCGTGAACGGCACGTTCGAGACCACGACCTTCGCGCACCCGACCACCAGCCTCACGATCAACCTCGGCAACGACTCGGAGGAGCGTCTGCAGGTCGCCGACGACTCCGTCGGCGTGCCCATCACCGTCAACGGCGGCAGCGGCTCGAACGTCCTCGGGTTCGCGGACGGCGAGACGCTCAACGGCGGGCACTTCGACGGCGCCGGCGGGACCACCGATCGCATCGCCTACCCCCTGTACACGATGCCGGTGAAGGTGAACCTCGGTGCCACCGCCGGCCTCGCGGCCTACCTCCAGCCCGAGCAGGAGGTGCCCGCGACGACGAGCCCCGCGAGCGGCTTCGGGACGGTCATCTACGACACGGCGACGGGCACGTTCAACGTCAACGTCAGCGTGAACAACCTCCCGCCGGGCGACGTGACCGGCTTTCACATCCACAGCGCGGCCGTCGGCGTGAACGGCCCGGTGCGGGTCAACTTCGAGGCAGGCCCCCTGACGCCCAACGCCAGCGGCGGCTTTGACTTCAGCCGCACCGGAGTCGCGCTGCCGCCGGCGCTCGCCGAGGCGGCGCTGCTCGGCGGCGGCGCGTACCTGAACGTCCACACGGCCGCGTTCCCGAGCGGGGCGATCCGCGGCCAGCTTCTGCCAGGCAGCTTCATCGACACGCTCGGCACCGCGACCGGGACGGCCTACATCCAGAACGTCGAGGAAGCGGCCGGCGGTTCGGCCGGCGACAGCCTCGTCGGCAGCAACGTGGCCAACGTCCTCGTAGGCGCTCCCGGAGCCGACACGATCGTGCCCGTGGGCGGCATCGACGTCGTCAGCGGCGGCGACGACGCCGACCTCATCACCTGGAACGACGGCGACGGCACCGACGTCATCGACGGCGACGGCGGGGCCGATCGCGTCCAGGTCACCGGCGCCGACGGGTCCGGCGACGCGTTCACGGTCGGGGCGAGCGGGACGCGCGTGGACCTCGACCGCACCACGCCGAGCGCGTTCTCGCTCGACATCGGCACCACGGAGACGGCGTCGATCGTCGGCGGCTACGGCAACGCCAACGACAGCGTGAACGTCGGCAGCCTCGCCGGCGTCGCGGATCTCACGAAGGTCGAGTTCCACGGCCTCGACGGCTCCGACGCCTTCTCGTTCGGCAGCTTCCCCGCCGCCATCACCGGGCTGATGCGTGGGGGCGCGAACGCGGACACGGTCCAAGGGCCCGGCTCCTGGCAGATCGGGCCGGGCACGAACGCGGGGTCGCTCGTCGGCAGCGCCGTGACGTTCGACACCACCGAGAGCCTCACGACCGCCGCCGGCGACGAGACCGTGACGGTCGCCGACGGGGCCGGGCTCAGCAACACGCTCGACTTGGGAGCCGGCACCGACACGCTGGACTACTCGGCGTACGCCGCCACACCGGTGCGCGCGAATCTCGGTTCGACGGTGCCGACGCTGACGGCGACCCTTGGCGCCGACCAGGAGGTCCCGCCGACGGCCTCGCCCGCGACCGGCACGGCGTCGCTCACCTACGACGCCGTGACGGGCAGGTTCAACCTCGACCTCGACGTCGACGACCTCGACACGACGACGATCACCGGGTTCCACATCCACAGCGCCCCGATCGGCGTCAACGGATCGATCATCGTCGACCTGATGGCGCTGCTGCCGCCGGGCGGCTTGCCGCCCGGAACGGGCTTCTCGGCGAGCTTCACGAACGTCCTGCTGCCGCCGCTTCAGGAGGCGGCGCTGCTCGGCGGGGCGACGTACGTCAACGTGCACAGCGCGACGTTCCCGGGTGGAGCGCTGCGCGGGCAGCTGCTGCCGTCCGTCACGGCGTCGGCAACGGCGAGCCGCTCGACGGGCTTCGGCGCGATCGCCGGCGTGGAGAACGTCACCGGCGGCGCGGCCGCGGACAGCCTCGTCGGCTCGAGCGGTCCGAACGCGCTGCGCGGCGGCGGAGGCGCGGACACCATCGTCCCGGCCCCCGGCGGCGACGTCGCCGGCGGCGGCGCCGGCAACGACGTCATCGCGTGGAGCAACGGCGACGGCAGCGACACGTTCGACGGCGATGCCGACACCGACCGCGTGCAGGTCAACGGCGCCCGTGCCGGCACCGGCGAGGTCTTCACCACCGCCGCGAGCGGGGCGCGGGTCGCGTTCGCGCGCACGAGCCCCGGCCCGTTCAGCATCGACATCGGCACGACCGAGAAGCTGTCGGTGGCGGCGAACGACGGCGACGACGCGCTGACGTCGACCGACCTCGTGGGCGTCGCCGCGCTCGACGAGCTCGCCTTCCACGGCGGCAACGGCAACGACACGATGACGATCTCCCCGTCGCCGACGGTGACCGGTGCCGACAAGGGCGGCCCCGGCGCCGACACGCTGCGCTTCGATCCCGGCTGCCTCGCGGTCACGACGGCGGCGGGGTCGCTGACGGCCGCCGGCCGCCAGCCGGTCACCCACGCGAGCGTCGAGACCGTCGACGTCGCGAGCGCCGTGAGCTTCAGCGCGACGAGCGGCTCGTTCAGCGAGTCGGCCGGCAACGCGGTCATCGCCGTGACGCGGACCGGTACCGCCTCCGGGAGCGTCGACTACATCACGGTCCCGTCGACCCCGCTGAGCGCGCTCGCGGGCGCCGACTACGTTCAGACCTCCGGGACCCTGACGTTCGGGAGCGGTCCGGGCTCGGGCTCGATCTCGGTGCCGCTGCTCGCCGATGGCGCGACCGAGGGCCCGGAGACGTTCGAGGTCCTCCTGCAGAGCCCCGGCGCGTTCACCAACGTGTGCACGCCGTCGCAGTTCACCGCGACGATCACGGACGCGGCGCCTCCACCGCCTCCACCGCCACCACCTCCGCCACCGCCACCACCTCCGCCGCCTCCGCCACCACCTCCGCCACCGCCCGCGATCGTCCCTCCGCCTCCGCCACCGCCCCCGATCGCGATCCCGCCGCCTCCGCCGCCGCCCCTGGCCATACCGCCGATGCCACCACCACCGCCGCCACCACTAACGGCTCGGTTCGCCATCACTTCGATCCTGCCGTCCTCGACGACCGGCGGCGCGCGCGTGTCCGTCCGGCTCCCGCGGCGCGGCTCCGTCAGCGTCGTCGCACGTCAGTTCGGCCGCACCCTCGTCGCGGGGCGCGGCTCGGCCCGCGGCCTCGCGCCGGGCGTCCGGCGGATCACGCTCAGGCCGACGGCGGCCGGCCGCCGCGCGCTGCGCCGCACCGGGCGCCTGCGGGCGACGATCACCGCGACGTTCACGCCGGCCTCGGGGGCCACGCGCTCCACCGCCCGGCGCACCGTGACACTCCGGCTCGCGCGTCGCTAGGGCGGCGGCCGCGTGTCACGAGCGGTCGCTCGGGCGATCTCGCGTGACGCTTCGGCTCGTGCGTCGCCAGGGCCGCGGCCGCGCGTCGCGAGCGGTCGCTCAGGCGATCTCGTCGACGTGCGCGATGTTCGCGCGATCGCCGTCATCGTCGCTCGGCGCGCCGTCGAACCACGCGTCGAGGATCTCGGAGAGCTGCGCCTCGGAGGTCGCGCGCAGGCTCAGCGCGAGGACGTTCGCGTCGTTCCAGCGGCGGGCGCCGGCCGCGGTCTGCGCGTCCGCGCACAGCGCCGCCCGCACGCCGCCGACCTTGTTCGCGGCGATCGACGCGCCGGTGCCCGTCCAGCAGCAGACGACGGCCTGCTCCGCGCGTCCGTCCGCTACATCGCGAGCCGCGGCCTCCGAGCACCAGGCCCAGTCGTCGCGCTCCTCGTCGTTCAGCGCGCCGTGCAGAACGGGCTCGTGGCCTCGAGCGCGCAACTGCTCGACGACGGCGTCCGCGACGCCCGTTCGCTCGTCCGCGGCAACCGAGATCCGCATGGTTCGTCAGCCTAGCCCTCGCCGGCGCCGGCCACTCGCATCGGCGGCAAGCAGGCCCGCTCTGCGTCAGGCCCCGCCGCCGGTGTCGGCGGTTGCCAGCCACTTGAGTGGGGCGGGGACGCTCGGGACCTCACAGCCGGTGAGCCGTCGCACCAGCCAGGGACGCAGGCGGGTGACGAAGCGAACGCCGGCGAAGACGATCGCGAGCCCGGCGGCGACGAGACCCACGGCGTAGATCCAGCCGACGAGGTCCATCTGCTCCACGGCGTCGATCACCGCCGTGATCGCGATGCTCAGCCCGCAGAACACCACGAGGATCCCGACGAGGACGAGCACCAGCGAAACCAGGACCGCCACGACTGGATGGCGCCGTGGCGGCTTCGCGACGGACGTGATGCTCGAGCTCATGCTCTCGCGACGATCCGAGCGCTCAGGAGACCGTGATCGAGTGCACGGGCGGGAGGTGCTCGGCGACCGTCGACCACGTCGCGCCGGCGTCGCCGGAGCCGAAGACGTCGCCCGACGTCGCGCCGAAGTAGAGCTCGAGCGACGGACCCTCCGAGCAGGCGGCGAAGGCGAGCCGCAGGACGGTGAGGTACGCGTCCTGCGACGGCAGGCCGTCGCCGCGCGCCGCCCAGGTCGCGCCCGCGTCGCGCGTCTCCCACACGCGCACCCGGCCCTCGGGCGTCACGCGGTCGCTGTCGGCGCCCAGCGGGATGACGTACGCGCTGTCGGGGTCGGCGGGGTCGACGGCCATCGGGAAGCCGAAGTCCGACGGCAGCCCCTCGGCGATGCTCGTCCACGACCGGCCCGCGTCGTCGGAGCGGTACACGCCGCCGTGGAACTGCATGAACAGGCGCTCGGGACGGTCGCGGGCGCGCTCGAGGTGGTGCACGCAGAGGTCGGTCGTCTCCTCGCGAACCTCGTCGGGGACGTAGCCCGCGACGAGGCCCTTGTTGCCGCGCTCCCAGCTCGCGCCGCCGTCCTCGGTCAGCCACACGCCCGCCGCCGAGATCGCGACGGTCAGGCGGTCGGGGTCGCCGGGCCACGGTACGATCGAGTGCAGGCACAGGCCGCCACCGCCCGCCTGCCAGGACTCGCGCGTCGGGTGGTTCCAGAGCCCCTCGTTGAGCGCCCAGCGTCAGGCCGCCGTCGTGGCTCTCGAAGAGCACGCCCGGGTCGCCGCCGGCGTACACCGTGCTGTCGTCCTCGGCGGCGACGATGAGCCAGACGCGTTCCAGGGCGGCATCGCCGCCCTGCGGCAGGGCCACGCCGTCGGCCGTCTCCCAGTCGCCCGCGGCGTCGTCGGCGTGCCAGATCTTCGGCCCGTGAAAGGCGGAGGTCACGGACGCGAGCAGCCGGCCCGTGCGCGGGTCGCGCATCGCGTACTCGACGGGCTCGCCGGCGAATGCCCGCGCGGTGACCTCGAAGCCGACGCCGGGGTCGCCTCCGAGCACGAACAGGCCCTTCTTCGTCGAGACGAGAAGCTCGGTCATGTCTGGCTTGCCTCCTGAGATCGCCTGCGGAGATTGTGCACCGTGAGTAGGACCCCGTCGAGCGGTCGAACTCATCGGCGCGAGCGTCGAGCGCCGCGCGGCCCGGCCGGCCTACGGACGCGGGCCGCCGGCGGCGAACGTCGAGCGCCGCGCGGCCCGGCCGGCCTACGGACGCGGGCCTCCGGCGGCCCGCGTCGAGCGCCGCGCGGCCCGGCCGGCCTACGGACGCGGGCCGCGGCGCGCCTTCGCGAACGCGGGCCCGCCCGAGCGCCGGTAGCGCGCGCTCGACGTGATGCGGTAGGCGCCCAGGCCCCGCGGCCCGACCGTGCGAGGCGAGGTGCTCGACGGGAAGTTGATCGCGTTGGCGCGCAGCCCGCCCGCACAGCCGGCGAGCGCCCGAGCGTAGGCCGCGACCGGGACGCGCACCGACACGGTTCCCGGACCGTGCGCGTAGCTCGCTTCGCCGATCAGGCGTTCGCGCCCGCCGCGACGCTGCTGGACGAGGCGCAGCGTTCCGCGACAGCCCTCGGCGCAGCGCAGGGCGATCCGGACGCGGCCGTCGCTTCCGACGCGCACGCGCCCCGCGCCCGAGCGGCGGACCGGACACGCGAACTGCTGCGTCTGCTCCTGCGTCGGCAGCGGGCCGGCCGCCAAGTCGGCATCGACGGCCAGCAGGCGGTCGGCGTCGCAGTCGGGACGCACGACGTACGCGGTGCGCCCGTCGAAGGCGACGGGCGATCCCACGTTGCCGCCTCGCGGCCGGGCCTCGGCGAGCGGGCGGGCCGCGCCGTGAAGATCGGCGATCGCATAACCCGTGATCGCCCCGTAGACGATCCGTCCGCCGGCCACGGCGAGCGACCGCGAGGTCTGCGAGTAGGCGCAGAGGTCGTCGGGCAGCCGGACCGCGCGCACCGCCGGCGCGGCCGGCGAGACGATGCCGATCGTGCAGAAGATCGCCGTGAAGGCGACGGTGCCGTCGGCTCCGAGCCCGATCTGCGGTGGGATGTCGCCGATCGGCGTGCGCAGCAGCACCTGCCCGGTCGCGCCGCGAGCGACGACGACCACGTGCACTGGCCGGCCGTCCGGACCCGAGCGCGTCGCCTCGACCCAGGCGACGAACGGCCCCGCCGCGCGCAGGTGGGTGATCCTCGGCGTCGGCGGATCGCTGAACGGCGACGTCGGCTCCGGCGCCACGGGGATCGTGATCGTGCCGCTCGCCGTGCGCAGCGACACCGCGGTGCTCGTGTCCGTGCACTCGCTGCCGACGGTCGCCAGGAAGCCGTCGCCGGCGGCGGCGTCGCGCGTGGAGAAGATCGTGCGGCGGCCGCAGTCAAACAGCGGGGCAAGCGCCGGCAGGACCAGCGACGTCCGGCTGCTCTTCGGCACCGGGATGTCCTGCTCGGGGCCGGACTGCGGGCCGGTCGCCTCGCGCGTGCGCAGCAGCGTCGCCGTGACCGCACCGCCGGTCCCGACGACGTCGAGGTCGTTGTAGGTCAGCGGGTCGGCGAGCGCCGGGAAGCGCGTGAGCTGCGTGACCGCGCGCGTCGCCGGATCGATCGCGAGGATGGCGAGCGCGCCGTTGCCGCGCAGCTCACCGACGACGACGCGCCCGTCGCTCCCGAGCGCCGGCCCGCCTTCGTATCCGCGCACCGACGACCCGATGACGGCCGCTCGCGCGAGCGCGGGAGCCGCGGCGAGCAGCAGCGCGGCGAGCGCCAGCGTCGCGACGGCGCGCGCGGCGCGCACCAACGCGGCGACGGCGCGCGCGGCGTGCGAGTGGGAGGCGGCGAGATCCTGCATGTGGCTTCAACGGGCCGCGCGGCCGCAAGTTGCCCTCACCGACGGATGTTCGGGTCACGCCGAGACGTCGTAGACCTCCTCGGCCGGCAGCGACATGACGTGCTCGACCATGTCGAGCTTCAGCTGCGCGAAGCGCTCGTCCTGCTCGGGCGTGCGCGGGTCGGTGCGCGCGAGCTCGATGAACTCGTCGGGGACGATCCCCTCGCGCACGACGAGCGTCGTCGAGCGGTCGCGGTAGGTCAGCTCGAAGACGAAGCGCTCCATCGCCTTGCCGCGCTCCGGGCGCGCGAGCGACTGGTCGACGACGTAGCGATCACCCGTCACGGCTCGCGTCACGAGCTCGATCGCGTCGCGCGCGCCGGGTCCGCCGAACGCGGTGCGGATGTGGATCTCGCGCCGCTCGGGCGGCCCGTCGGGACCGCCGAGGAGCGCCAAGCCGCGCTCGAGCAGCTTGTACGCCTGGGCGACGCCGCCGGGCGAGCCGGGACCGTGGTACTTGAGCAAGTCGTCAAACGAGAAGGCAATGAGCTTGCCCTTGTCGAGTACGTCGATCGTGCCAGTCATCAGCCGCGTCCTTTTGCGTCGGTTACCGTTCGCGCTCGTGCCCAGTGTGCCCGTCCGGCGAAGCCACCTGCATGTCGAGCGCCGGGGCGAGGGCGCGCCGCTGCTGCTCGTCCAGGGGATGGGCGCCAACAGCGCCCACTGGGGCGAGCCGTTCCTGCGCGCGCTCGAGCGCGACTTCGAGCTGATCGTCTACGACCATCCCGGCACAGGGCGCAGCGGTCCGGCCGACGGCGACGTCACGACGGCCTCGCTCGCCGCCGATCGCCGCGGGACTCCTCGACGCCCTCGGCGTCGACTCCACCCACGTGTTCGGCTTCTCGATGGGCGGCATGGTCGCGCAGGAGCTCGCGCTCGCGGCGCCCGAGCGCGTCGCGACGCTGACGCTGGTGGCCACGTCCTGCGGTGGGACGCAGTCCAAGGCGACGAGCGCCGAGGTCGTCCAGGCGCTGACGGCCGCCGTCCTGTCCGGCAGCCGCGAGCACGTGCTGAAGACCGGCTTTCAGATCCTCTTCTCCGCCGCCTTCGCCGCCGACGCTGCGAACTACCAGCCGTTCGCCGACGCGGCTGCCGTGCATCCGGCGACGCTCAACACGCTGCTCGACCACCAGTCCGCCGTCGTGACCCACGACGCGTACGGGCGGATCCGCGGCTTGGCGCCACCGACGCTCGTCGTGCACGGCACGGAGGACCGGATGCTCGAAGCCGTCAACGGCGACCTGATCGCGTCGATGGTCCCGGGGGCGCGGCTCGAGCTGCTCGACGGCGCCGGGCACCTCGTCTTCTGGGAGCGGCCCGAGCAGGTCGCGCAGCTCGTGCGCGACCATGCGGCCAGCCACGCTGCCTAGGCCCGGCGCTCTGAGCCGTACGCTGAAGCCATGCCCGGACTCGAGAGCCCCGACGAGATCGACCTCATCGCCGAGGACGAGGACGGCCGCGCGCTGCTGTCGATCGTCCAGACGGGTCCGTGGCCGACCGGCAAGTACGTCACCAAGGGCCTCGAGCTGAAGGTCCGCAACTACCTGCGCTTCGCGCTCGAGGGCCAGATGGTCGCGAAGTACCCGGTTCTCAAGGACCGCCCCGTCGTCATCGAGCTGACCTACGACGAGCTGCCGCCAAAGCCGATCGTCGACTCCTGGAGCCGGTCGGCGAAGCTCGCGATGCGCCGCGGCGTGCGCCTGTCGACGCGCAAGCTCGGCGACGAGTCGTTCTGGAGCTCATAGAACTCTCACACGCCGGGGTTTGGCGGCGGTAGGGCGGCGGGAAAGGCGAAGGCACTCCCGACTTCCGACAGGAGGCGCCATGCCGCAGGAACCCGACGACCCGACGCCGCCCGGCCTGAGCTCCGACGAGCTCGAAGCGCAGGACGCGTCCGCCCTGCCGGACCGCGAGGCGATGTCGACGGTCGGACTCGACCTCAGCGGCATCGACAACTTCGCGATGCCGATCAACGAGGCGCTGGCGATCAACAACCAGTCCGTCGCATCCGTCGCGATCGCCGACGCCGACCAGACGGTCATCATCGGCCAGACCGACGTCGACCCGGACCCGGCACCGTGAGCGCGCAAGGCGGGCTGAGCCCCGAGGAGCTCGACGCGCAGGACGCCGCGGCCCTCCCCGACCGCGAGGCGATGTCGACGCTCGACCCAACCTCCGCACTGGACGGCACCGCGCTGCTGGACCTCGACGTCAACGTCGACGCGGCGCTCGACATCGCCGCGCCGGTCGACGCGGCGGTCGCCGCCAACGCCAACGCCGCGCTGCCGATCGACGCGGCCGTGAGCGCCAACGTCCTGTCGCCGGACGGCGTGTCCGTCGCGAGCGCCAGCCAGGACTCAGGAATTCTCCAGACCCTCGACGGCACCGCGATCGCCACCGGCGATCAGGACTCCGTCATCGAGCAGGGCGAGACGAACGCGACCCCCGAGGAGCCGACCCCATGAGCCAGCACGACCAGACCGAGGGCCTGAGCGCCGACGAGCTCGACGCCGAGAACGCCGCCGCGCTGCCCGACCGCGAGGCGATGAGCACGCTCGACCCGACGACCGCTCTCGACCCGACGATCGCGCTGCCCGAGATGCCGGGCCTGCTCGACCTCGACGTGAACCTCGACCTCGACGCCGACGCCGCCGCGCCGATCAGCGCGGCCGTCGCGGCCAACGCGAACGTGGCGGCACCGATCGACGCCGCGGTCAGCGCGAACGTCCTGTCGCCCGGCTCGACGTCGATGGCCGTCGCCGACCAGGACTCCGTCATCGTCCAGGACCTCGACGGTACCGCCGAGGCGTCCGTCGACCAGGACTCCACGATCAACCAGGGTGAGGTCGCACCGTGATCCGGCGCGGTCGATGGGCCGTCGCGGCGCTCGCCGTGCTGGCGTGCGCCGCGGTTCCGGGCGCGGCCACCGGCCAGGACGAGCGCAAGCAGGACAACGTCGCGGTCGCGGTCACCGAGCAGGACGGTGCGCGCGCGTTCGACTTCTCGTGGGAGGTCATCCGCCAGCGGCGCGGCGAGGTCGACTCGCGCAACGTGGCCAACGCGGCGGCGCGATGCACGGACTGCCGGGCGACGGCGATCGCCTTCCAGATCGTCCTCGCGTGGAACGCCGACGGCGTGACCCCGCGCAACCAAGCCGTGGCGATCAACGACCAGTGCACGCAGTGCGTCGTCTACGCCGGAGCGCGCCAGTTCGTGCGCGTCGTCGACGGGCCGGCGCGCTTCACGGGCGAGGGTCGCTCGACGCTCGCCGACGTGCGCAACGAGCTCCGCGCGATCGAGGACGCCGGCCTGACGGTCGACGAGCAGATCGCGGTCGTCGAGGCGCAGGAGGCGCGCGTCCTGCGCGTCCTGCTCGAAGAGGTCGTCGCGAAGGGCGACGAGGGACGGGTCATGGTCGAGGATCGCGACGATCGTGAGGCCGACGACGACTGAGCCCGAGGCGGGCGCGGCGCCTGCAGACGGCGCCGCTTCCGCCCCGGCCCGCGAGGCGCCACACGCGACCGCCGCCGCTGCGCAGGGCGCAAGCCCCGCCGCCTCCGTGCCGCGGCTGGCGGACGGGGTCGAGCTGCTCGGGCGATTCGAGGACTCCGGCTTCGTCGAGCCGCCGTACCTCGCCCGCCGCGGCGACGGGCAGGTGCTCCAGCTCACGCCGCTGCTGCATCACGTCGCCGACGCCGCCGACGGACGGCGAACGACGGCGGAGGTCGCAGCGCGGGTCGGCGACGCGATCGGCAAGCGCGTCACCGCCGACAACGTCGAGTTCCTCGTCGCCGAGAAGCTGCGGCCGCTCGGGGTCCTCGCGGCGGCGGACGGATCGAGCCCGCCGATGAAGAAGGCCGATCCGCTGCTGGCGCTGCGCCACCGCCGCCAGCTCGTGTCGGAGGGCGCCGTCTGGCGCATCGCGGGCCTGTTCGCGCCGCTCTTCGCCGCACCGATCGTCGCGCTCGTCGTCCTCGCGCTGCTCGCCTTCGACGTCTACGCCTTCCTCGAGGTCGGCGCCGGCGGCGGCGTACGCCAGGCGCTGTACGAGCCGACGCTGCTGCTCGGGCTCTTCGCCGCCACGATCCTCGCGACCGCCTTCCACGAGGTCGGCCACGCGAGCGCCTGCCGCTACGGAGGAGCGCGGCCGGGCGGGATGGGCGCCGCGATCTACCTCGTCTGGCCGGCGTTCTTCTGCGACGTCACGGACGCCTACCGGCTCGATCGCCGCGGACGGCTGCGGACGGACTTCGGCGGCGTCTACTTCAACGCGATCGTCTGCGTCGTCGCCGCCGGCCTGTATCTCGTCACGCGCTTCGAGCCGCTGATCCTGCTGCTCGTCACCCAGCACCTGCTCGTCCTGCAACAGCTCATACCGCTGCTGCGCTTCGACGGCTACTACGTCCTCTCCGACCTCACCGGCGTCCCCGACATCCTCGGGCGTGTCAAGCCCGTCCTGCGCTCGATGCTGCCCGGGCGCGGCGACGAGCCGCGCGTGAAGGAGCTCAAGCCCCGCGCGCGCCGGACCGTGCGCGTCTACGTCCTGGCGCTCGTGCCGCTGCTCGGCGGGATGCTGGCGATGCTCGTCCTCGTCGCGCCGCGGATGGTGGCGACCGCATGGGACGCGCTCGGGTTGCAGACCGATCGGCTGTCCGCCGCCGCCGGCGACGGGCAGATCGCCGCGGCCGTCCTGGCCGTCGTGCAGTCGATCTCGCTGGCGCTGCCGATGCTCGGCCTGGCGCTCACCGCCGGGCGCCTTGGCCGTCGAAGCACGGGCGGTCTCGTTCGCTGGGCGCGCGGCAGCGCCTGGCGAACGGGTGCCGGACTCGCCACGACGCTCGCGCTCGCCGGCGGGCTCGCGGCGCTGTGGTGGCCCAACGGCGAGTACGAGCCGCTGCGTCCGGGCGAGAAGGGCACGCTGCGCGAGGTCGTCCGCGCGGCGAACGCGATCCCGAGCGGCCGGCCGTCGTTCACGCCGCAGCGCGCCGACCAGTACGACGGCGTCCCGACCGTGCGCGAGCAGCGGGCGCCGGAGCGCGAACAGCGCGAAGGCGAGGGCGAGGGCGAGAACGGCTCGTCGCAGCCCGGCGAGACCTCGACGACGGGCACGGCCCCGACGACCACCCAGCCGGCCGCCGCCGACCCGGGCGCACCGCCGGCCACCGAGGACCCGAACGCGGACCCCGCCGCGGGCGACGAGGCGCTCGAGGACACGACGACGACGCCACCCGCCGAGCAGACGCCGACCACGACGGTCCCGCCGGCGACGACCGTCCCGCCCGAGCCGGTGCCCTGAACGCGCTGGGGGTGTGTCGAACGGGTTCGCCACATCCGAACCCCGTCGACACACGCCCCGGTCGCAGGCCTAGGTCGCCGCCAGCTCCCGCGCGATCTCCTCGACGATGTCCATGCCCTCCTGCACGCCGCCCTCCATGCCGGACTCGATGATCATGTCGCGGACCTCCTTGCTCGTGACCTCCGTGAGGAGCGCGAGCGTCGTGCGCCCGTCGACCTCGCTGAACGTCGTCGTGATCACGGCCGGGTCGCCGTCCGGCATCGCCTCGTAGACCTCCGTCGACACGATCCGCTCGTTCGGGACGATCTCGCGGTACTCGCCGTGGAAGCCGACCTCGAACCCGCCGTCGGCGATCAGCACGTAGCGCCACGCGCCGCCGACGCGGAGGTCGATCTCGGCGACCGTCACCGTTCCACGGCGCCCCGCCCACCAGCGCTTGACCAGCTCCGGCGTCGTCCACGCCTTGTACACGAGGTGCTTGGGCGCGTCGAACTCCCTGGTGATGAGGATCTGCTCATCGGTCGGGAGGGTCAAGGCCGCGGATCCACTACTCGTCACTGACATCACCTGACTCCTTGCGTTTGAGGTCTTCCAGCACGTCGTCCAGCTCGTCGAAGCGCTCGGACCACGAGCGCTCGTAGGTCTTCACCCAGTCGTGGATGGGCTTCAGCGCGTGGCCGTTGAGGCGGTACAGCCGCTGGCGGCCCGCCTCGCGCACGTCGACGACACCCACCTCGCGAAGCACCCGCAGGTGCTTTGAGACCTGGGGCTGCGTGAGATCGAGCAGCCGGACCAGATCGTTCACGGGGCGCTCGCCGGCGGCGAGGAGATCGAGGATCTGCCGCCGCCTGGGCTCTGCCACCGCGTTGAACGCATCTGCCGTGGTCGCTGCTCGTGCCATGCGGGAACCATATATGCCGATATCGGCATATGTCAAGGGAGGCCTCGAAGCGGCGCGCCCGGGGAAGGCGGCATCCGTGAGCGCCGCGCGTTCGTAGGAACCTCCATGGACATCGTGCATCTCGGGTCGCGCCGATGAGAGTGACCGTCACGGGCGCGACGGGGTTCGTGGGCACGCGGCTCGTCGCAGCGCTGAGCGCGCGGGGCGACGAGGTCACGGTGCTGTCGCGCAACGCCGATCGCGCACGCGACCAGCTCGGCGTGGACGCCGTCGCCTGGGACTGGCGTCGCGGTCCGGCGCCCGCGGCGGCGCTCGCCGGCCGCGACGTCGTCGTGCACCTCGCCGGCGAGCCGGTGGCGCAGCGCTGGAACCCCGCGGTCAAGGAGCGCATCCGCGACAGCCGCGAGCGCGGCACGACCGAGCTCGTCGCCGGCATCGCCGCCGCCGACCCACGCCCACCGCGACTCGTGTGCGCCTCGGCCTGCGCGTACTACGGGGCGCACGGCGACGAGGTCGTCGACGAGACGAGTCCGGCCGGCAGCGACTTCCTCGCCGACGTGTGCGTGCGCTGGGAGCGCGCCGCCGACGGCGCTCGCGAGCTCGACCTCGACGTCGTCAAGGTGCGGACCGGGATCACGCTGCATGCCGGCAGCGGCGTCCTCGCGAGCATGCTGCCGCCCTTTCGGCTCGGGCTCGGCGGGCCGCTCGCGGGCGGGCGCCAGTACCTGCCGTGGATCCATCACGAAGACCTCGTCGGCCTCTACCTGCGAGCGATCGACGCGCCCGGCTTCAGCGGCCCCATCAACGGGTCCGCGCCGGCGCCCGTGACGAACCGCGAGTTCTCCAAGGCGCTCGGCCGCGCGCTGCACCGCCCGGCGGTCGTGCCGGTGCCCGGCATCGCGGCGAAGCTCGTCGCCGGCGCCGTCGCGGAGTACGCCGTGACGGGCGTCCGAATGGTCCCCGGCCGCGCGGACGAGCTCGGCTACGCGTTCGCCTACCCCGACGTCGAGCGCGCGCTCGCCGAGACCCTGACGTAGTCTCGCGCCCCATGCGCACTGCAACGCGACCGCGGCCAGCCGCGTATCGGCAGCGTGGACCCGCCCACTTCTCCGGCACGGCGCTGCAGCGCCTGCTCGACGGTGCCGCGGATGCGGTCAACCGCCAAGTGCGGACGCGGCGCGCGCTGCGGATCGCCGCGGCGGTGGCCGTCCCCGTCGCGGTCGCAGCGATCGCGGCGCGCAAGAAGACCGGCATGCACCCCGCGGCGACCCTCGTGCTCGGCTGCGTGCCACCGCTCGGATGCGCGATCGCCGTGCCGAAGGGGCGCGCACGGCTCGTCGCGGTCTCGGCGGCCTACATGCACCTCTTCAAGCTCGGCTGGGAGCTGCCCTACGACGACCCGCAGAAGCTGCGCCGCCGGCTGTGGATCGACGAGCCGATCCGATTCGACACGGTCGTCGGGCTTGGCGTGCCGCCCGGCCTGCGGCTCCAGCGCGCGCTGCGCACGCGGGGCGAGGTCACGAACTTCGATCGCGCCGTGTCCGTCGTCTACGCCTCCTGGTTCGTCCCGCACGTCGTGCTCGGCTACCTCGTCTGGCGCCACCCGGAGTACATGCCGCGGGCGGGCGCCCGGCTGTCGGCCGCCTACCACCTCACCTGCCCGTTCTACTTCTGGGCGCCCGAGGCGCCGCCGTGGTGGGCATCCGAGCGCGAGGGGCGCATGGGCGGCGACATCGAGCGCGTCGCTCGGCTCGTCGTCTACGACCTCCTCAAGCGCGAACCGCCGACGGAGGTCAGCACGCAGGGCAACCCCTGGGGCGCCATGCCGTCCGACCACATCTCGTCGGCCGCGATCACGGCGATGGGCCTCGCGGAGGTCGGCCCGGTCTACGGCGCGCTCGGCTGGACGTACGTCGCCGCGGCCTCGTTCGCGATCGTCTACCTCGGCGAGCACTACGTCGCGGACGTCGTCGTGGGCCTGCTCATCGCCGAGGCGGTGCGCCGGGCCGAGCCCCTCGCCGCACCGTTCGTGCGGGCGGTCGCGCGCGCCTGCGAATAACCGGGCGCATGTCACACAAGCTCGCGCGGGTCACGGCTACGGTCGCCTGCGATGAGCGTGAGCACGCCGCACCTGGTGGGACGCGATGCGGAGCTTGACGTCATCGAGGAGGCGCTCGACGCGGTGCGGACGGGGCGTCGCTGGCGCTCGGCCTACTGGGCGAACCCGGCATCGGCAAGTCGCGGCTGCTGAGCGAGCTGGCGCGGCGTGCGCAGACCCGCGGCCAGCTCGTCTTGCAGGGGCGCGCCGCGGAGCTCGAGTGGGGTCTGCGGCGCGATCGTGGCGCACGCCGAGGCGAGCCTGCTGCTCGCGCGCGGCGAGGCGCCGCGCGCCGCTGGCGCGGCGTCCGCCGGCGCCACCGCCGCCGACGCGGCTCGGGCACCCGTGTGGGCCGGACGCTGCCGCACGCTGAGCGCCGGCGCCCTCGCCTCCGCGGGCGATGCGGCGCAAGCCCGCGCGCTCGCCCGGCGCGCAGCCGCGGACCTGGCCGCGTGCGGAGCGTGGGGCTACCGGGACGGTGCGCTGCGCGTCCTGCGGCGCCTCGGCGACCGCCCGCGCCCCGCGGCCGTCGCGGCGCCCGTCCACGGCGACCTCGACGAGCGGCTGGCCGTCCTGACCCCGCGCGAGCGCGAGGTCGCCGCGCAGCTGGCCGAGGGCGCGACCAACGCGCAGATCGCGCACCGCCTGCACCTCAGCGAGAGCACGGTCGAGAAGCACGTCTCGCGCGTGCTCGCCAAGCTCGGGATGAGTACGCGCGCCGGTGTCGCCGCCGTGCTCGGCCGCGCCCTGCACTGACACCGGGAGCTGCTGCACCCCGCGTCGGCGATGCGGGTGGCGGACGTCCGCCATCACCGACCCCGAGCCGGCCGCGTTCGGCCGGGTGGGCTGCTCCGCCGGCAAGCAGGTCGCCGGCATGGGCGCGCGGTTGACGAACGTCCGCGGCCAGGTCGCGTTGACGACGCTCGACACGATCGACGAGGGCAACGCGCAGGCATCGCACAGGCCGTCGAGGACCAGGACGGCTTCGCCGGCGACTGGATGCTCGAGGTCCTCGCGGTCTGCGCCGATCCACTGCCCGGCTACGAGGTGGTCCACCGGCGCAGCGCGATCACGTCGGCGAACAAGGCGCTCGACGCGCCCTGCCCGGCCGGCAAGGTCGCCCTGAGCGGCGGCGCCCGGACCGAGGTCGACGGGATCGACCAGGCCGGCAACGGCCAGGTCGTCCTCAACGACCTCACGGTCCAGGCGGGCCTCGACAACGTTCGCGTGACGGCGGTCGAGGACCAGGACGGCTTCGCCCGCGCCTGGCAGGTCAAGGCGACGGCGATCTGCGCGTCCGCCTGACGCGACCACCCGGGTCGCCCGCCGCAGTGCGGGCGACCCGGCCAGGCGGTGCGCGGTGGTCACATCGAGAACGCCGGGTAGCTGATGTCGCACACCGCGAGCGGCGTGCCGAGCCCGACGCAGCCCGCGGGCAGCTCGATCCAGATGTCCGTCGAGCCCGACTGGTCGGGCATGTTGAGGATCGTGCTCTCCTGGCGGACGTAGTGGCTCGACGGGCGCGCGAGCAGCGGCGACGTCGCGCGGCTCTCGGGCTTGCCGTCCAGCCAGCCCGAGACCTCCGGGCCCGAGCTCTCGAGCAGGCCGCCGGGTGAGGCGCGCAGCTCGGACTTCAGCGTGAACGACGACGGCGGGCCCGGCAGCGTCTCGCCGCATTCGATGAAGCTCGCGTAGTTCACCGGCACGGGGTTGCCCGCGGGCCAGCTCCACTCCGCGCTCCAGTAGCACGTGTAGGGCGGCGGCTCGGCCCGGCCCGCCGCGCGCGCCGCGGCCTTCGCCTCGCGGCTGGGTCCAGCGACCATCGCGCCGCTCTTGGCGTGGCCGGACTTCGCCGCGAACACCCCGCCGGCGGCGAGCGGCGCGGTCGTGGTGGACGCCGCGGCCGTCAGCGGCGTCGCCAGCAGCGCGACCGCAGCGAGTGCCGGGATCGCGTGTTTGATGCGCATGGAGGACCTCCTGGTGTCGGTGAGCGCCCCTGCGGCACTCGATGACCGCATCGTGCGAGCGCGCGCGAGCCCTGTGAACCGGAGAGCTCTCAGGGTCGGCCGGTTGCACGTCTCGGGGTAGCGGGGCCACGACGAGCGTCGCCGCAGCGCCAATCAGCGAAAGATCGCTGTGCCGGCCGAGGACCGCTTCGTGGAACCCGTGTTGATCCCGAGAGTCCGGATCACCCGTCGGCCATAGCAGCGCGCCTACCAGGCTGCGCGATCACGCAAACCGCGGGAACCGGGCGCAGGTCCTTGACCAGCACTTGGTTCACGGAGAACTCGGCCAGCCGGATCTTCTCGCTCAGGCGGTCCGCCAGGTCGCGCGCTCGGCCGGGCTCCGTGTGTCGAGCGTCCCAGAAGAGATAGACCGCTCCATCGGGGGCCAGATGCCGCCGGACGATCCCCAGCGCGTCCTTCGGCTGAAGCCAGAAGGGCGCGACGTTGAAGGCGAAGACCTTGTCAAACCGCTCCTGTCCGAAGTCCGCCTTCTCGAGCGTGGCCGTCTTCAGCACCGCCCTGCCTCTCGCGATGTGCTCGCGATTCCTACGCGTGGCCATGTCAATCATCTTCTGCGAGCGATCGATCGCGGTAATCCGTCCGCTGGTCAGCTGCTCACAGACCAGCGATACGGCCACGCCGTGTCCGCAGCCAACCTCCAGCACACGACCGGCTGGGTCGAGCGCCAGGGTGTCCACCGCCCACCCGAACCGTTCCGAGGGTTTGCTCGCCATGCCCTACGTCCTGCCCTTTCCGAACACGGGCCGCACGTCGGCGACAACGGACACGGCTGTCCCACCAGCTGAGCCGCGATGGTGCCGGGGGGCCGACCGCGCCGGGGTTCAACAGCCAGCGGCCGGTGGAGATGTCCAGCGGCTCGCCTGCCACGATCCTGGCCCGACAGGCGCCGGGTCGGCGTCTGTTGCCAGGCGGCGGCCTGATGGGTGTGCGCGACGAGCCCGAGCTGCGCACGCTGGACGGTGAGGCAGGCTGCGAGCCGGTTGGACAGTCCCGCATGCCGTTCGGCGGCGGAACGTGCCGGCGTGCCGCTGACGGACCGGCTTGCGGCGTGATCAGAGCGCCCCTGCCAGGCGAAAGCGGACGCGGCTCGCTGTCGGACCCGACCTGTCGCTCATACTGGCCGCCATGGTGCAACGTTCGGAAGTGAACCCGGAAACCTGGGCCGTGATGGCGGGACGAGGGGCCCACGACGCGGGAGCGCCGCTGAACGTCCCTCTGGTGTCCGCTTCGAACTTCCGGCTCGGCTCTGAGCGTGCCTACAGCCGGGATGACGCCACGCCGACGTGGGAGGCGTTTGAGGAGCTGCTTGGTGGCCTAGAGGGCGGCGAGGCGGTCGCATTCGCCTCCGGCATGGGCGCTGCGGCGGCGGTGTTCGACCTGTTGCCGGTCGGCGCCAAGGTCGTACTTGGAGACGACGGCTACCAAGCCGTGACCGGCCTGGCCGCGGCCGGAGCGGAGAGTGGCCGATGGCGTGTGCAGCGGGTGGGAATCGAAGACACGGCGCGCTGGATCGACCTCGCCGCCAGCGCAGATCTCGTCTGGCTGGAATCGCCGTCAAACCCCCTCTTGCGCGTCGCTGATCTCCCGGCGATCTGCGCCGCGCCGCGCTCGGCGGACTCGCTGGTGGTGATCGACAGCACCTTCGCGACACCGCTCGTGCAGCGTCCGCTCGAGCTTGGTGCCGACCTGGTCATGCACTCAGCCACGAAGTACCTGGGCGGGCACTCTGATCTCCTGCTCGGAGCCATTGTCTCCTCGACGCCCGAGCGCGCGGACCAGCTACGCGAACGGCGCATGTTGGCGGGAGCCACGCCCGGTGCGTTGGAGGCGTTTCTCGCCGTCCGCGGCATGCGTACGCTCCCCTTGCGGCTCCAGCGCGCAACCGCGTCGGCGACCGAGCTTGCCGAGCGACTCTCGCAGCACTCCGCCGTCGAGGTCGTGCGCTACCCCGGCTTCGGGGCCGTGGTCTCCTTCGACGTGCAGGGCGGCGCGGAGCCTGCGGACGCGGTCTGCGGCTCGGTGCGCATCATCCAACATGCCACCAGCCTCGGCGGCGTCGAGTCGACCATGGAACGCCGCGCCGCCATCCCGGGCCAGACCCACCTACCGCCTGGCCTCCTCCGGCTTAGCGTCGGCTGCGAGCATCCGGACGACCTCTGGCGCGACCTGCGACAAGCGCTCACGCCCTAGCCGAGCCGCTGCTCCTTTGCGAGTCGGCTGCGGGCCTCGTTGCCCGCACTCGATGCTGCTTTGAGGCACAGCAGCAGCGATCCGGTCAACCCGCCACCATCAGACGCTCACGGTGGTGCACTGACCGACTGAACCCAAGTCCGATTGCTCGACGACCTCGCGCAGGCCACGATCGCGACAGCAACCGAGGTCCGCGAACTCGTCGAGCAGCACGAGCTCTTCAGGCTCGGGATCGGCTACGTCGACGCGCAGTTGCTCGCCGCCACCATGCTCACTCGCGACGCCGCCTTGTGGACGCGCAACCGGCGGCTGCACGCGGCAGCCCAGCGGTCGGGCGTGGCCTACGCGCCCCAGACGGTTGGGTAGCGCGACCTCACGGACCCGCGTTGTCGCCATGATCGTCGGTTCGGCGGCGACGAAGAGCAGTTAGCCGTCATACGGAGTCCAGACGAGCGCATAGCCCGGGCGCCTTCGTGGCTGGAAGATCGCCGCTCTGGGTGGCCGGCCTACGGGGTGCCGGGGGCGGAGGCGGCGTCCCATGGTGGTTGCGAGCAGGCCGTTGACCGTAGAGCCGGTTCCCAAGGGATTCGAAGGGTTGACCTCCCCGTGGGACTGCTGCCAAGCAGGCCGTTGAGCATCGGGCCGAGGCCCAACAGACCCGGACCCTGGGTGCCGTCCGGGTCGTTCCCGAGCACGCCGTTGAGCGTCGGGCCGAGCCCCAACAGACCCCCGTCGTTCGTCGGCGGGACCGGGCTTGGCTGACGCCGGCGAGCGCTCGGGCCGTCGGACGACCCCTGTTCTGACCCGCGACGGACGGCTCGGCGGCGCGCCACGAGCTATGTGTGACGCGGGCCACAGATCTCGTCGCGGCGGCAGGTTACCTCCCTCGCGCGCGCGGGCCGGCGCGCGTTCGAAGTCCATCGTCAAGAGGGGATGCATCATGGCTCGGACCATTTGCCGCCGCATGGCGGCCGTGCTCGCGATCCCGGCACTCGCACTTGGAGCGGTAGCCGTAGCGGCGCCCGCCACCGCCGGTGCCAACGCAGCGGGACCCGGAAGCATCTCGGGTTGCTGGTCGTGGGACATCGACAACGGCTGCACCCGGTGGGCCGAGTGCACCGTCTACGCCAGCCACTACACGTGCTTCATCACCGAGAACGTCTACGGGTTCGTGTACACGTACTCGATCAGCGGCTGACGACGCACGCCGCGCGCGGCAGCAGGCAGGGAGGCCTGCTCCGCGACGCCGCTAGTCCTTGCGCGCCGTCCGCGCCTGCTTGACGCGGTCGACCGCCGTGAGCAGGACCTTGCGCAGCCGCACCGCGTCGGGCGTCACCTCGACGCACTCGTCCTCGCGGATGAACTCCAGCGCCTGGTCGAGCGACATCCGCGCCGGTGGGACGAGGTTGACCATCTCGTCGGCGTTCGCGGAGCGGATGTTCGTCTGCTTCTTCTCGCGGATCGCGTTGACGTCGAGGTCGTCGGCGCGCGCGTTGGCGCCGCAGATCATGCCCTCGTAGACCTCCTCGCCGGGGCCGACGAAGAGCTGGCCGCGCTCCTGCATCCGCATCAGGGCGAACGACGCCGTCCTGCCCCGGCGGTCGGCGATCAACGACCCGGACGCGCGCGTCTTGATCTCGCCCTGCCACGCCTCGTAGCGCTCGAAGACCGAGTGCATGATCCCCGAGCCGCGCGTCTCGGTGAGGAACTCCGTGCGAAAGCCGATCAGCCCGCGGGCGGGGATCAGGTACTCCAGGCGCACCCAGCCGGTGCCGTGGTTGACCATCTGCTCCATGCGCCCCTTGCGCAGCGCCATGAGCTGCGTGACCGTGCCGAGGTAGTCCTCGGGGATGTCGATCGCCAGGCGCTCGATCGGCTCGTGGAGCCTGCCGTTGACCGTCCGCGTGACGACCTTCGGCTTGCCGACCGTGAGCTCGAAGCCCTCGCGGCGCATCGCCTCGACGAGGACGCCGAGCTGCAGCTCGCCGCGGCCCTGGACCTCCCACGTGTCCGGGCGCTCGGTGTCGAGCACGCGGATCGAGACGTTGCCGACGAGCTCGGCCTGCAGGCGGTCCTGGACCTGGCGGGCCGTGAGCTTCTTGCCGGCCTGGCCGGCCAACGGCGAGGTGTTGATGCCGATCGTCATCCCGAGGGCGGGCTCGTCGATCATCACGGGCGGCAGCGCCTTGGGATCCTCGAGGTCGGCGAGCGTGTCGCCGATCGTGATCTCCGGGATCCCCGCGATGGCGACGATCTCACCGGGACCGGCCTCGGCGGCGGGGGTCCGCGTCATGCCCTCGGTGATGTACAGCTCGGTGATCTTCGCCGACGTGAAGTCCTCCTGCTCGTGGCGATACCACGCGACGGTCTCGCCCTTGCGAATCGTCCCGTTGTGCACGCGACACAGTGCGAGGCGCCCGACGTAGGCGGACGCGTCGAGGTTCGTCACGAGCGCCTGCAGGCCGTGGCCCTCGGTGTACGTCGGCGCCGGCACGGTGGAGACGAGCAGCTCGAACAGCGGTTGCAGGTCCTCGCCCTCGACGCCCTGCTCGAGCGACGCCTGGCCCGCCCGCGCGTTCGTGTAGACGATCGGGAACTCGATCTGCTCCTCGTCGGCGTCGAGGTCGATGAACAGCTGGTAGACCTCGTCGACGACCTCGGCGATCCGCGCGTCGGGCCGGTCGACCTTGTTGATCACGAGGATGACGGGCAGCCGCGCCTCGAGCGCCTTGCGCAGGACGAAGCGCGTCTGCGGCAACGGGCCCTCGGAGGAGTCGACGAGCAGCACGACGCCGTCGACCATCGTCAGGCCGCGCTCGACCTCGCCGCCGAAGTCGGCGTGGCCGGGGGTGTCGACGAGGTTGAGCTTGACCTCGTCGCCGCCCGCGGGTGTGTAGCGGACTGCGGCGTTCTTCGCGAGGATCGTGATCCCGCGCTCGCGCTCCTGGTCCATCGAGTCCATGACCCGATCGGCGACGGCCTCGTGCGCCGCGAAGACGCCCGACTGGCGCAGCATCGCGTCGACGAGCGTCGTCTTGCCGTGGTCGACGTGGGCGATGATCGCCACGTTTCTGATGTCCGAACGCACGGGCTTGGGGCCGCCTCGCTCGTCTTGCATGGGCGCGGCGGGAGACGTGGTCATGCCCTACACGCTACAAAGGCCCGCCGCGGGCACCGTCGGGGTCGCGCGGTGCAACGTTCGTCGAGCGGCCAAGCGCCGCCTCTAGCTCCGGGCTCATCGGCCGACAGGGGCCTCAACGCTGCTGCGGCGGGCTCGCGGCGAGCACGGCGGGCCTGACTCCACGGTCCGCCTGACAACCACGGAACACGGATCGGGGACGGACATGTCGAATCGGACCGGCCGCCGCATGGCGCGCGGCATCATCGTGGGCTGCATCGTCGCGGCCTGCTCCGGGGCGCCCAGCCCCGCGGCAGCAGCGCCGAGCGCCGCAACCGTCGACAAGGCCGCTCGCGTCAACGGGAAGTCCGAGGCGCAGGTCCGCAAGATCCTCGCCGACGTCACCGCGCGGGTGAACGCCAGCGGCAGGATCCACTTCGTCGAGCCCGCGCGCAGGCTCGACTCGACGGCTCCGGCTCCACAGCTCGCACCGCTTCCGTACGCGCAGACGTTCACGCTGCACAGCCGCCCCGGCTCAAGCCGCGTCATCTACCTCGACTTCACCGGCGAGACGATCTCCGGCACGGCGTGGAACGGCTCGTACGGCACGTCCACGAGCGCGTTCTACGCCGAGCCGTTCAGCCTCGACGCGACACCCGACGCGTTCAGCGATGCCGAGCAGGACGTCATTCAGTCGGTGTGGCAGCGCGTCGCCGAGGACTACGCGCCGTTCGACGTCGACGTCACGACGCAGGACCCCGGCGCCGCGGCGATCGATCGCGTCGGCTCGGCCGACACGGTCTTCGGCACCCGCGCGCTGATCACCGACGCCTCGGAGATCAAGAGCAGCTGCAGCTGCGGCGGCGTCGCCTACCTCGGCGTCTTCGACGTCGACGAGCTCGCACGCGACCTACCAGCCGGCGTTCGTGTTCCCCGAGAACCTCGGCGACAGCGCGAAGAACATCGCGGAGGCGGCGACCCACGAGGTCGGCCACAACTTCGACCTGAGCCACGACGGCACGTCGAGCGTCGGCTACTACACGGGTCACGGCGCGTGGGCGCCGATCATGGGCGTCGGCTACTCGCGGCCGGTCGTGCAGTGGAGCAAGGGCGAGTACACGGGCGCCAACACCACGCAGGACGATCTCGCGATCATCCCCGCCAACGGCGCCGCGCTGCTGGCCGACGACGCCGGCAACACGACCGCGACGGCGGTCGACCTCGGCAGCGGACCCGCGGCGACGTTCGCGGGGATCATCACGACCGACGCCGACGTCGACATGCTCAAGATCGACGCGGGCGCCGGTCCGGCGACCTTCACGCTCGACCCGGCACCGAACAGCCCGAACCTCGACGCCCAGCTCAAGCTCCTCGACAGCGCGGGCACCGTCATCGCGACGAGCAACCCGGCGTCCGCGATGTCGAGCGCCGACCTGGCGACCGGCCTGAACGGGTCGCTCTCGACGACCCTCCCGAGCGCGGGGGCGTACTACCTCGCGGTCGACGGCGTCGGCGCACTGTCGCCCGCGAGCACGCGGCTACTCGGGCTACGGGTCCATCGGCCGCTACACGCTGGCCGCGAACTTCACCGTGAAGGGCACCGTGCCCGTCGTGCCCGGCAACCAGTTCGCCTCTCCGACGGTGGTGTCCGGCGTCACCGGTTCGGTCAACGGCACGAACGTCGGCGCGACGATGGAGACCGGCGAGCCCAACCACGCCGGCGTCGTCGGTGGCAAGTCCGTGTGGTATCAGTGGACGGCTCCGGCGACGGGTCCGGTCACGATCGACACGATCGGCAGCGCGTTCGACACGCTGCTCGCGGTCTACACCGGCACGGCCGTCAACGCGCTCACCGCACGGGCGAGCAACGACAACGGCAGCGGGGTGCAGAGCAAGCTGACGTTCAGCGCCACGGCAGGCACGGTCTACCGCATCGCGGTCGACGGCAAGGCCGGGGCGGCCGGGGCCATCACCCTGCGCTGGGATCAGTTCAACGACAACTTCGCGGCGGCGCGCGTCATCAGCGGGCAGTCCGGAACGGCGACCGCGACGACGGTCGGCGCCACCCGCGAGACGGGCGAGCCGACGCACGGCGGGTCCGGCGGCGCGCGGTCGATCTGGTTCGCATACACCGCGCCGAAGAGCGGGACGCTCACGATCGACACGTTCGGCAGCGCGTTCGACACGCTGCTGGCCGGCTACACGGGATCGGCGGTGAACGCGCTGACGCGCAAGGCATCCAACGACGACTCAAACGGAGGGCGCCAGAGCCGGATCTCGTACGCCGTCACCTCCGGGACCGTCTACCGCATCGCGGTCGACGGTTACGGCGGCGCGTCCGGCGCGGTGACGCTGCGCTGGTCGCTGCCGTAGCGGTGACAGGCGCGACGACGCTGCGGATCGCGTTCTACGCGCTGCGCTGCGCCGCGGGCATGAACAGCTGCGGGTCGGTGAGTGCTGGCGGCAAGGTGACGGCCAACGAAGGGGCCGAATGGCAGCCGATCGGCGAGAAGCGGCACGACAGCCTGCCCCGGCCCGGAGCCAAGGGCAACAAGAAGCAGACCGAGCAAGACGCGTCGCAGCCGCTCGATCCCGACTCGATGCACATGCCGGTCCGTGTGTACCTCTGTCATGACCGCCGCGGCCGGGGCGTGACCGTACTGCTTGGTCCCAACGGCGCCGGCAAGTCCACGCTGATCTGCGCGCTCGTCGGGCTGCTCGCGCTCGAAGTCGGATCGCTCGAGTTCGACGGCGCCGGCACGGCGCGACGCAACGGTGCACTGCGAGAGCTCATCGGCTACGTCCCGCAGGAGATCTCGCTCCCCGCGGGTGCCGCGCTGCGCGACGTCGTGGCGTACGCCGCGTGGCTGCAGCGCATCGGCCGGCGCGAGCGCGACGACCGCGTGGCCGCCGCGCTGGCCGCGGTGCGCCTTTCCGAGCAGGCGCGCACGCCGGTCGGTCGCCTGTCCGGCGGGATGCGGCGCCGGGCGATGCTCGCGTGCGCGATCGTGCACGGTCCCTGAGCTGCTCGTATGCGACGAGCCGACGGCCGGCTTGGACCCCGAGGAGCAGGGCGCGTTCCGCGCGCTCGTGCGCGAGCAGGGGCTCCAGCGCACGCTGCTCGTGTGCACGCACGTGCTGGACGAGGCCCAGGCGATCGCGGACACGGTCGCCGTCCTCGTCGCCGGCGAGATCCGCTTTCGCGGGACCCTCGACGAGCTGCTGGCGACCGCTGCCGATGCCATCGAGGGCGACCGCGTGCGCGGCATCGAGCTCGCCTACCTGCGGCTCGTCCACGGCGCCGCGGATCGCGTGAGTTGATCGGGCGCGCCACCCGCGCCGCCCGCGGCCTCCTGCCAGCCGCGCTTCCCGCCGCCCTCGTCGCGCTCGCGGCCGCCGTCGAGGTGCTGGTGCTGCAGCGCGAGAGCGAGTCGTGGACGCAGTCGCAGCTCGGGACGATCGGATGGCAGGCGCTCGCCGCGTCGCTGCTCGCCCCGTTGGTGGCCGGTGTGGCGGCGATCGAGGCGGCCGCCGTGTCAGGTTCGCTGCTCGGAACGCTGGCGACGGTCCAGCACCGGCGCGCCGGTGCCGTCGTGCGCGGGCGCCCGCTTCGCCGCGCTGTTCGGCGCCGTGCACGCCGCCGGGCTGGTGGCCGCGCTCGCGATCACGCGCGGAGCCGGACTCGGCGGGCGCCCCCCGGTCGAGGCCGCGCTGCCGGGGTTTGCCGCGTTGCTCGCGGCGGCGCTCATCGGTGCCGCATTGGGATGGCGGATGCGCCGCCCGATCGCCGCGCCCATCGCTGCCTTGGTCGTGTTCGCGCTGCTTGCGATCGTCGCCGAGGCCTCGGCGGAGGTTCTCTACGCGCCCGGGCTGTCGGAAGCCGTCGGGCTCGCGGTCGACCGCACGTTCGTCGTCGCGTCGGTGGCTGCCTTCGCGCTGCTGGGAACGCTCGCGGTCTGCGTGGGCGTGGCCACGTCCGCCCGCGGACATACGGGCGCGGCGGCGGCCGCCGTGGGGCTCGTCGTGCTCGTCGGCCTCGCGCCGGGCGGCCGCACCCGTCCGGATGGTGGGGCGGCTGCCTGCGATGGGCGCGCGCCGGCGGTCTGCGCGTATTCCGAGCGCCGAGCGTGGCTGCCGGCGACGCGCACCGAGATCCTGGCGCTGCAGCGCGAGCTCGCAAAGCTCACGCCGGGCGTCTCGCTGCCGGAGCGCTACAGCGAGTTGGCGCGGTCGTCCAGCCGCACCGTCGCCCTGCTGGAGGTCGCCGATCCCGCCGACCGGGCGGCCCTGAGCCGGGACGTCGCCGAGCTGCTCGTCCGCTGCTCGGACGGTTCGATCTCCGGGCATGTCGCGCTCACCATCGCGCGCGGCGCGTTCAAGCCCGCCGACGTGCCGGAGGCGTCGCGCTTCGGCCTCCTGCAGCCCGCGCCGCTGCTGCGGCCCGGCCGGGTGCGCGAGGAGGCGCTGCGCGAGGTCCGGCGCACGCGAGGGGGATGGTGCTGATGTCCGCCGGCCTGCGTGTCGCTCTCGCCGACGCGAGCCTGCGTGCGCTCGCGGGCATCGTGCTCGGGGTCCTGGCACTCGCGCTGCTCGTGCGCCCGGAGACGATCGGAGGGCCACTCGGCGGGCCCATCGTGCCGTGGCCGCTGCTGTCGTGCGTGGCGCCACTCGCTCTCGCGAACCTCTGGCACAGTCCGCTCGCGGCGCTCGAGCGCTACAGCGTGCGCGGGCCGTTCTCGCCCGCGCTGGGACGGCTTGCCATCGCGGGTTCCCTCATCGCGCTTGCCACGCTCGTCGTGTCGCTTGCGGCCCCGGCCGACGGCGCGCCGGTCGCGGGCGACGGTGTGGTCGCCCGGCGCGACGCGGCGCTCATCGTCGGTCTGGCGCTCGCGGGTGCCGCCTGGCTGTCGGCGGCGTCGGCCTGGGTCCCGGCGACGGCGTACGTCGGCCCCGCGGCCGGCGTGCCCGACGGGGGGCCCTACGCGTGGACGCTTCTGTTCCGGGCCGCGGACGACGGCACGGCGTTCGCGATCGCGGCCGCGACCTTCGCGGTGGGGTTGGGCGCGGCGCTGTTCTCCCTGCGCCGCCCCCGCCTGGGCTGGAGCGCGCGCGCTACTCGCAGCCGTGCGTGAGGACGCGCAGCGCGACGACCTTGCCGTCCTGCACCTGCGCGATGACGCTCGGCGTCTTCATCGCGGCGCAGTCGTTCGGGTGCAGGCCGAGGACGTAGCCGGGGAACTGGCACGCGTCACCGCAGCTGCGCTTGGACACCCGCTGCGCGGCGCGCTCTGTGCTGCCGGGACGGATGCCCGCGCTCGTGTGCCAGCGCTTGTCCGAGAGCCGGGCGTTCACGAAGTAACCCCGCCGGCAGACGTTGTCCATCTGCTGGCCGAAGCTCGTCAGGTGCGCGACCACGCCGACGGCCTTCCAGCGCAAGGTGCACTGGTCCTTGCTGTTGCGCACCACCTGGTTCGGCGTGCCGAACGCCTTCGTGAGCGCCGCGCGGCTCGTCGACGTGCCGCCCTCGCGAAACGGCCCGAAGCCCGTCGCCTTCTCGCTCACCGGGACGAGGAACGGGTCGCGCGCGGCGGCCGTCGCGAAGGTCGTGCCGATGCACGCGAGGGCCGCGGCGAAGAGCGCGGTGCGTGCGACGCGGCTCATGGATCGACCCTAACCGCTGACGCGCCGGGTCGCCAACCCACGACTGCCTGGCGGGGCACGAGCGGATGGGTCATTTCCCGTACGAGACCGGCCGGCCACGAGCGCCTGCGAGCGTAGACTTCGCGACGTGTTCGGCAAGCTCTTCGGGCGCGGCAAGGCCAAGCGCGACGCGTTCGGCGTGGAGACGACGACGGCCACGACGGCGGTCCCCGGCAGCGAGACGACCGTCGTCACGACCACGTCGGAGGCCCGGTCGCTCGGCCTGATGGACCTCTTCGGCGCCCCGTCGACCGGCGAGCTGGACCTGGGGGGACTGCTCGCCACCGTCCAGCAAGCGCAGGCCGAGGCGGGTGGCGACCACGAGGCCATGGCCAAGCTCCTGCAGGAGCGCCTCGGCGGCCAGGCCTCGGTCGTCGTCGATCAGCAGTCCTCCGTCGACTGGGGAGCGCTGCCCGCGCAGCAGCAAGACCCCGTCGCACTGCTCGCGACGCTCAGCGAGCTGCACGACAAGGGCGTCGTCTCCGACGAACAGTTCGAGGCGCAGAAGCGCCGCCTCTTGGGCGACGCCTGAGTCCCGTCCGCCGCCCGCGGGGTGCGACGCCCTGGTCGCATGGCGGCTGCTTCCTCGGCCGCCCGGCGTCCGACCGAATGATGGGTGCAATATGCACCCACTCGCGGTACGGTGTGCGAATGCCGAAAGTCATCCAGATCCGCGACGTCCCGGACGAGGTTCGCGACGCGCTGGCGGAAGCGGCGGACGCCGAGGGCTTGTCGCTGACGAGATATGTCCGGCGCGAGCTCGAACTCCTGGCTCGGCGATCACAGCGGGTGCGGGAGAACGCGGCGGTCGTGCGACGAACCCAGAAACAGGTCCGCGCTGACGTCGATCGAGACCTGATCCTGTCCGAACTGCACGACGGGCGAGGCGATTGAAGGTCGTCGATGCCGGCGTGATCGTCGAGCTCGTCGCCGGCGCACTCGATCCCGATCGGCTCGGGGTCGAAGACCTCGCGGCTCCGCACCTGCTCGACAGCGAGGTCACACACGTCCTGCGGGGCCTCGCGCTCCGTGGCGCCCTGACAGACGAACAGGCGACGTTGGCGATGGGCGGGTTCGCCGAGCTCGCGATCGTGCGCTATCCGGCCGACTGGCTGAGGCCGCGCATGTGGGAGCTGCGCCGCAACCTGAGTGCCTACGACGCGACGTACGTCGCGTTGACCGAGATGACCTCCGCGACATCGTTGCTCACCACCGACGCGCGCCTGGCGAACGCCCCCGGCGTTCGGTGCACCGTGCAGGTGCTCTAGCCACGCTGGCCGCAACGCCCGTCGTCGGGCGCGTCCACGGGAGGATCCCCTGTGGCTCGACGAGTTCCTTCTCGAACCAGTGGTCGGCGAACGGTTCGTCGTTGAAGGCCGGGACCTCGATCCAGCCGGTCGAGCGATAGAGGGCGAGCGCCTCGGTGAGGACGGCGCTGGTTTCAAGCCGCACGGTGTGCGGGCCGCCGGAGCGATCCACATCCGCTTGATCTCCGACGGCGCGCCGGCGTTGTGCTTGACGGCTCCGCATCCGATCGCATCGCCGTGCAGGTAGGCCACGAGGAACTGCCCGGCCGGCGGGCGCACCTCGTGTGGGAGCGCCGTGGCGCCGACCGACGGGTCGAAGCCGCGCTCCGAGCGCCGGTTGAGCTCGGCGACGTACTCGGCGAGGCAGTAGCGCGCGTCGGCGTGCTCGGGGTCGACGGGCACGATCCTCACGCTCGCCGCGCTCAGCAGACGCTCGACGTCGCGCATCGCGGCGACCAGCCGCTCCTGCTGACCGGCGCCGAGGGGCGCCAGCAGCGAGCGCGCATGCGCGTCGGCGCGCTCGTCGAGCGTGGCACGCTCGACGCGGCCCGCGGCCGTGAGGTGCGCGACGCGAAGCCGGCGGTCGCTCTCGCCGGGCGGACCTGATCGAGCATCGCCTCGGACATCCTCTGACGTTAGTCAGCAAATGCCCGGCACCGGGATCTCGCGGTCGGCCTTGGCCTGGAACAAGTCGTAGGGCGTCCCAGTCGCGGTCATGATCCGCCACAGGACGGGCTTCTCCTCGGCCGTGGCGACGCGCGCCCGAGCGGTGTGGTGGTCGGCCTTGACCTGCACGGCCACGATCGGATCGCCTTGCAGGTTGAGAAACCAGCCGGGTGGATCGCCGCCGCCGTTGGAGGCCACCACCAGGTAGTCGTCTCCGTGCCGTTGGTAGATCAGCGGCGTGGTCCGCTTCGCACCGAGTGGCGCCCGGTGGTGGTGAGCAGCAACACCGTGGTGCCCTGCCAGTCGTGGCCTTCCCCGCCGTCGGTTTCGCGGTATCTGTCGACGTGCTCCTGACCGAACAACGCGACGCCCATCAGCCGATCTTCTCCGCTAGCTCGACGATGATCCCCGCCGGGCCGCGCACGTAGCACAGCCAGTAGCTGTTCTCGTAGTTCACCAGCTCGCCGACCAGCTCGCCGCCATGCGCTCGCAAGGCCGCGAGGGATGTCTCGACGTCGTCGACGACGAAGAGGATGTGGCGGATGCCCGGGGCGTTGGCCGGCGCCGCCGCGGCGTCGCCCTCGTACGACGGGGAGCGGTACTTGGCGAGCTCGACCTTGGCGTTGCCATCCGGGGTCCGCAGGATCACGACGTCCGCACGCACGCCCTCGAGCCCGTTGATGCGGTCCACCAAGCCGCCCTCGACGGACGCCTCGCCCTCCACGTCGAGCCCGAGTGCGGTGAAGAACGCGGTCGCCGCCGCGAGGTCGTCGACGACGATGCCGATGTGCTCCAGGCGCAGGACGGTCACGAGCGGCCTCCGGCCAGCTCCTGCGGCGTGTACTCGGCGTGCAGCAGATACGTCGGCATCGTGGCCTCCTCGTGTCGTTGGCCGCGCCGCTCGCGGGTGGGCGGGCCTCTGTCTGATGAGCGGAGCCGGTCAGCGCTTCTCGACATGGAACCCTCGTTCGGCTCCCAGATCGTCGCGTAGGGGGGACGACCCGCGGCATACCCGACCGGCGGCTCGCACACCCACGCCTACGCAGGGCGGGCGCGGCTGCTACTCCTCGGGCGGCTTGTCGTAGCGCGTCGTGAACGGCTGGCGCTTCTCGTTGCCGTCGCTGTAGCGCACGACCCGCGTGACCGTGACCGCGAAGTCGCCGTCGGGCAGCGGCTCGCGCTCGCCTGACTCGGCGCGCACGCGGCGCCCGCCGTTGTCGCCGTAGAGCCGGACCGTGACCGCGCCTCCGTCGGTCTTCGTGCGGACGAGGACCGGCGCGTCCGTGTCGTTCGTCCACGTCAGGTCGATGTCGGGGAAGTTCAGCGTCGCCTCGCGGCCGGCGGGATAGCGATCGATGAAGAAGCTGTGCGGTCGGTGGCTGTCGAGCTGCAACCCCGCGAAGTAGGCGGCGTTGTAGATCGTCGTCGAGAACTGCGACACGCCGCCGCCGATCGACGGCTCGATCTTGCCGTCCGCGATGAACGGCGCCTCGACGTAGCCCTTCGCCGCGGTCCGCTCGCCCGCGATCTCGTTGAGCGAGAAGCGCGCGCCCGGCGCGACGACGGTCCCGTCGACGTCGGCCGCGATCTTCTGGATGTTCTTCACGCGCGGCTGGCCGGCGACGTAGTACGTCGTGAACGTCCCGATGAGCGCCCGGACGTCGCGGGCGTCACCGGCCGTCATCGCCGGCTCGGCGACCTCTGTGGACGCGTTCACCTCGTGGCGCTTCTCGCGGATCGCCGCCTCGATCGCGGCCGCGAGCTCGCGCCGCTTGATCGTCCGGCCGCTGCTCGCGGGCGCGGTGACGGTGACCGCGACCGGGCGCGGACGCCACGACGCATCGCCCTTCTCGTCGAGCTTTGCACCCGAGTCGGGCGCGCTGATCTGCGCGCTGCGTGCGGGCTTGTCGCGCTTGGCCGCGATCTCCTCGATGAGCGTCGCCAGGCGCTGGTCGCCGGCGCCGAGCCGCACGCTCGCGCCGCCGTCGCGCGACTCGAGCGCGAGCACCCCGGCGAGCCTGCCGGGGGAGATCTCCAGCGGCTCGCCGGCGCCGCGGACGCGCAGCGGCTCGTCGAGGTAGGCACGGGCCGCGCGGCCGACGGCGTCGACGGCGGCGCGGGTCGCCACGCGCTGCGTGCGCAGCGGCACCTGGACGCTCCCGCGAGGGCGGCGCACGAGCGCCTCGCGCGACGAGTGCGACGAGCGCGGGCCGGTCGACCTCGCGGCCCGATCGCGGGGCCTTCGTGCTGATCGCGAGCGTGCCAGGCTCGATGACGAGCTCGCCGGGGAAGGCCTCGCGGCCGAGCCGGCCGGCGACCGTCGCGACCGCACGTTCGAGCTGAGCGCGGTCGACGCTCTGGACGAGCTCGACGTCGCGCGACACGACGAGGCCGGTGACCGTCGACCACAAGCCACCGAGCGGACCGCGGCGACCGGACTCGAGCGCGCGGCCGGCGGTCGCGTCGAGATCGGCGAAGTAGCCTGCGTCGCGCGGATCGATCGTCTCGCGCCCGCCCTCGGCGACGAGCGTCAGCGGCGACGCGGCAGCCGCTTGCACCGCCGCCGTCAGCCGCTCGCGGACCTCCGCGCGTGTCGCGCCCCCGAGGTCGACGCCCTCGACGCGGACGCCGGGCAGCACGCGTTCGCCGTGCGTCGCGCGGACGCCCAGCGCGAGGACGAGCACGCCAGCGACAAGGATCGCCGCGACGGCGATCACCCTCCGGCGCCGCAGGGCCGCGCTCGTGACGTGCTGGCTCACCGGCTGCTCTTTCGCGCTCCGCCGCCGAGTGCCTGCGATCGCGTGGCGATGCAGGCGGGCTGAGCCAGCCGCAGAGCGGGCAGGTTGCGTGGGTGACGACAATGTCCTCGATGCCCCGCCGACCCCTGCTCGTGACGTCGCTCGCGTGCCTGGCGTGCGCGGCGGCCGCGCCTGCCGCCCGGGCCGGGGTCGCGCTGCGCGCGTCGGTCTCGCCGTCGACGGTGAGCTTCCCGGCGACGCTCGTCTACAGCCTGACGATGGTCAACGACGGCGACGCCGAGGAGCGCTTCTCGGTCGCGCTCATCTCGCCGACCTACCACCCCGCCCGCGCGGGCGAGGCGATCCGCGAGAGCAACGCGATCCGAGCGCTCGGCGATCCCGCCGTCGTAGGCGCGGGATCCGTCCTCGGCGGCTTCACGCGCGTCGCCGGCCTGCTGCCGGCGTGCTCCGCCACGGGCGCCGGCGGGCACGGCTACGGCATCGACGGCGTGAGCTTCGACGTCGGGCTGCCGCCGCGCTCGACCTCGACGCTGAACGCCGCCTACGAGGCCGGGCTGCCGTTCTGGGCGGACCTCGACCTGCGCATGCGCTTTGCGATCGGCCGCCGGCTGACGACGGGCAGGACGGGCACGCTGCCCGCCGATCGCAGGGTCCTCTCGCCGCAACCGGCGATCAGCGGCCGCGTCGCGATGCACCTGACCTTCACGACGACGCCCGCGACCGGCCTCGCGAGCTTCGACGGGCGCCGGCCGATCCCCGTCGGCAAGGCGATCACGATCGTGGGCCGTGCCGTCCCCGCCATCGCAGGCGAGCGCGTCGAGCTGCGCTATGCGCGCGTCGGCGGCCGATCGAACGTCCTGGCACGCGGGCGGGCGGCGCGACCGCGCGTCGCGGCCGGCGGCACGTTTCGCGCGCGCTGGACGCCGCCGCGGACCGGCAGCTACGAGCTGTGGGCGCGATACGTGAGCACGCGGCCGGACGTCCTCTCCGACGACACCTGCCCGCGGCTGCTGCGGGTCATCCGGCGCCGCTGACCGGGCCGCCGACCGCGCCGCGCTCAGCGCCCCACCCGCACGGAGGCGATCGCCGGCAGCCGGCTCGCCACGCCGAACCAGCGCTTGCCGGCGTTCCGGGAACCGAAGATCTCGCCGGACGTCGTCCCGAAGTACAGCTCGAGCTCGTCGCCCGCGCCGGCGCGATCGAAGGACTGGCGCAGGATCTGCAGGTACGCGTCGCGCTCGGGCAGCCCGTCGCCGTGCGGCGTCCAGCTCTCCCCGGCGTCGCGCGTCTCCCAGACGAGGACCCTCCCGCCCGGCGTGACGCGATCCTCGGTCGCCACGGGGACGACATAGGCGCTGTCCGGATCGGCCGGGTCGACCGCGACGGGGAAGCCGAAGTTCGACGGCAACCCGGCCTCGATGTCGATCCACGACTCGCCCGCGTCGTCGGAGCGGTAGACGCCGCCGTGAAACTGCATGAACAGGCGCTCGGGGCGAGCGGGCGCGCGCTCGATGTGGTGCACGCAGAGGTCGATCGCGCGCTCGCGCCCCTGCTCGGGCAGGTAGTCCGCGACGATGCCCGCGTTGCCGTGGCGCCAGCTCGCGCCGCCGTCGTCGGTCAGCCAGATGCCGGCCGCCGAGATCGCGAGCGCGAGCCGGTCCGGCTCGCCCGGCCACGTCGCGATCGAGTGCACCGACAGCCCGCCCGAGTCGGGCTTCCAGCGCGGGCGGGTCGGGTGCTCGAACAGCGCGCGGTTGAGCTCGAAGGTCTCGCCGCCGTCGCGGCTCTCGAACAGGACGCCCGGGTCGCCACCGGCCCAGATGCGCGACCCGTCGTCGGAGGCGACGATCGCCCAGATGCGCTTGAGCGCCGCATCGCCGCCGCGCGGCAGGCTGACGCCCGCCGCGGCCTGCCAGTCACCGCGCTCCAGGTCGTCGGTGAACCAGATCCGCGGACCCCAGAACGGCGACGTGACGGCGGCGAACAGGCGGCCCGTGGTGGGCTCGCGCATCGCGTAGTCGACGGGGTCGCCGACGAACGCCCGCGTCGTGATCGCAAACGGGGCGTCGCCGTCGCCGTCGAGGACGAAGAGGCCCTTGCGGGTCCCGACCAGCAGCTCGGTCATGCCGGCTTCAGCCGCCGGAGATGGCGGGCAGGATCTCGACCTTGTCGCCGTCGGACACCGGCGAGTCGGGCTTTGCCAGCTCGCCGTTGACGAAGACGTTGATGTGGCGGCGCAGGACGCCGCGCTCGTCGAGGATCCAGCCCTCGAGCGCACCGAACGTGCCCTCCAGGGTCTCGAGCAGCTCGCTCACGGTCTCCCCGCCGATCTCGTGCTCGGAGCCGCCTCCCGCGAGCTTCTCCAACTGTCCGCGCAGCCGTACGGTCGCCATGTCCGCAGTGTACGACCGCGGCCTGTCACCGGTTCACGCGAGTCGGCGCACCGCCGCCCGATGCGCACGTTGGGGGACGTGGCGGGCCGGCGGGCCCCCTCGCTCGCCCGCGCTCAACCCGGGCGGTTCTGCATGCTGTGTGCCGTCGTCTCGAGGTAGCTCCACAGCTCGTCGCGGTAGTGCTGGTCTAGCTGCGCCTCGTCGAGCGCGGGGCGCATCGCGGCGAGCCAGGCGTCGCGCTCGGCGGGTCCGATCGCGAACGGCACGTGGCGCATCCGCAGGCGTGGGTGTCCGCGCTGGTCGGAGTACGTCGCTGGGCCGCCCCAGCGCTGGATGAGAAACAGCGCGAGACGCTCCTCGGCGCCGGGGAGGTCGTCCTCGGGGTACTGCGCCATGAGGATCTCGTCGGCGGCGACGCGCTGAAAGAACCGCGCGACGATCCCACGGATCGTGGTCTCGCCGCCGATCGCGTCGTAGAAGCTCTGCTCGCTCACCGGCAGCGATCGTAGCCAGCGAGCCGCGGCGCCTCGTGTGGGCGCCGCGTGCGGTCAGGCCTGGCGCGCCCACTCAAGCGGCACGTCGCGGCACTTCTCGGCGACGATCGCGACGTACTCGAGCTCCTCGCCCGCCACGGAGCGGCGATGGACGTACTGCTTGCGTCCGCGCTCCTCGATCACGCCTTCACGCAGCATCCGCGCGATGAAGCCGCCGAAGCCGCCCTCGTCCTCGATGAAGCGGTCGCGGATGTTGAACGCCAGCCACCCCGGCGAGCCGACGAGGTTGAACGCCTCCGCGAACGCGAGCGGTGGGATGTCGCCGAACCCGAGCGCGGCGACGCACGCCATCACGCTGAAGTCGTGGCGCATGAGCGACGCCCGGTCGGCGGGGGAGAGGTCGGTGAGGTCGAGCGCGTAGTAGTCGCGGTAGAGGCCCGGCCGGTCGCGCTGGGCGGCGTCGCGCGCCTCCGGCAGGAGGTCGACGCCGACGATCTCGCCGATCGAGAGGTCCGCGAGGCGCTCGCCGACCATTCCGTTGCCGGCGCCGAAGTCCAGCGCCGTGAGCTCCGGCGGCTTGACCTTCGCGGCCAGCAGTTGCTCGCCGAGCAGGTCGCACACGACGCGCGGGGAGTCGCAGTCGAGCTCCTCCGCGAAGAGCCGCTCGTATAGGCCAGGCACGTCGTAGATCGCCGCGTAGTCGTGAAAGCGGATCCGGCGGCGCTCGCCGTCGGTCTCGATCTCACACCACTCCTCGTCCTGGTCGAGCTCGCTACGGGTGTGACGGGGTGGCAAATGCAGCGCAAAGTCCACGGGGTCGAGCGTGGCCATCGGGCTCCTCTCGTGGATCAACGGAAGTTCAAGAACAGTTGGCGCCTACCCTCGATCGCGCCGTCGGAAAACGCTCCGATGCTTCGGGCGCCTGTAGCGGGGTAGGCCGGACCCGATGGCGTGCGCGGCCTTGCGAACTCTGGACGGAAGGCCATACGCCGCCACGGCCGTCGCGGGCACCCTGGACGCCATGGTCGTCAAACGCTCCAGAACACCGGCCGTCATGGCGGTCAGCGCGCGGTTCGGCCGCGACGTGGACGCCGGCATCGCGCAGGTCCAGCGCAGCATCCGCGAGGCCCACCGGCGCGGAGCGTCGCTCGTCGTGTTCCCCGAATCGGCGCTCGGGGGCTACCTCTACGAGCCACACGTCGCCGGCGCGCCCGCGCCGTGCCCGCCACCGCCCGCCCTGCGGCGCGACGGCGATGTGATCGCGCGGATCGCGCGGCTGGCTGGCGACGTCGTCGTCTGCATCGGCTACACCGAGGACGCGCCCGGCGGGCCGTACTCGAGCGCGGTCTGCGTCAGCGGCGACGGGATCCTCGGCCATCACCGCAAGGTCCATCTGCCCGCGGGCGAGCGCGGGGCGTTCTCCGCCGGCTCGGGCTTCAGCGCCTTCGACACGCCGATCGGCCGGATCGGGATGCTCGTCTGCTACGACAAGACCTTCCCCGAGTCGGCGCGGCAGCTCGCGCTCGACGGCGCGGGCCTCATCGCCTGCCTGTCGGCCTGGCCGGTGTGCCGCGTGGACCCCGCGGTGAGGATGCGCCGCGACCTGCAGGTCCGCCACTTCAACCTGCTCGACCAGACGCGCGCGCTCGAGAACCAGGTCGTGTGGGTCTCGTCGAACCAGGTCGGGCGGTTCGGGCGGCTGCGGTTCGCGGGCCAGTCGAAGGTCGTCGACCCGCGCGGGCGCGTGCTCGCCAGGACGGGGGCTCGAGCGGGCGCGGCGGTGGCCCGCGTCGACGCTCCCGGCGTCGTCGCCGCGGCGCGCGAGCGGCTCTCCTACCTCGACGACCGCCGGCCGAACGCGTACGGCGACGAGCGGATGTCCGCCTGATGTGCGGCATCGCCGCGATCTACGGACACGACGCCGCCGGAGAGGCACGGCGGATGCTGCGCTCGCTGACCCATCGCGGCCCGGACGACGAGGGCGACGTACGGGTCGACGGCGCCTGGCTCGGGCACCGCCGCCTGTCGATCGTCGACGTCGACGGCGGGCACCAGCCGTTCGCCAACGCGACGGGCGACGTCTGGCTCGTCGGCAACGGCGAGGTCTACAACCACGACGAGGTCCGCGCGACGCTCGCCGACGCCCCGTTCGCCACGCGCTCGGACAACGAGGTCGCGCTGCACCTGCTCGACGAGCGCGGCCCGGCGGCGCTCGACGAGCTCGAGGGGATGTTCGCGTTCCTCGTCGCGAGCGAGGACGGGCGCTTCATCGCCGCTCGCGATCCCGTCGGCATCAAGCCGCTGTACTGGGCCCGCCCGCCCCAACGCGACGGCGAGGTCCGCTTCGCCTCGGAGATCGCGGCGTTCGCGCCGGACTGGATGGCGCACGTCGAGGCCTTCCCGCCCGGCTGCCACTGGACGCCCGAAGGCGGTGTGGAGCGCTTCGCGAGCGCGGTGCCGCAGGCCGGCGAGGGCGCGCCCGCCGCGCGTGCGGTGTGGACCGCCGCGCCCGAGCCGCCGCTCCAGGCGCTCAGGGCGACGCGTGACATCGTCGCCGCGTCGGTGCGCCGCCAGATGATGGGCGACGTCCCGGTCGGGGTCTTCCTCTCCGGCGGGCTGGACTCGGCGATCGTCGCGGCGATCGCTGCGCGCCACGCCGCACAGCGCGGCGAGCGGCTGCAGACGTTCGCCGTCGGGACTCAAGGCAGCCCGGACCTGCTCGCGGCGCGCGTCGTCGCGCGCCACGTCGGCTCCGAGCATCACGAGCGCGTCTACGACGCCCGTGAGGCCGTGCGGGCGCTGCCGCAGGTCGTCCGCGCGATCGAGCACTTCGACCCGTCGCTCGTGCGCAGCGCCGTCCCGAACTTCCTGCTCGCCGAGATGACCGCGCAGCACGTGAAGGTCGTGCTCACGGGGGAGGGGGCCGACGAGCTCTTCGCGGGCTATGAGTACCTGCGCGGCTTTGTCGACCCCGTCGAGCTGCAGGCCGAGCTCATGCGCACGGTCCACGGCCTGCACAACCTCAACCTCCAGCGCTGCGACCGCGTGACGATGGCTCACGGCCTCGAGGCGCGTGTGCCGTTCCTCGACCGCCAGGTCATCGCGTTCGCGTTCGGCCTGCCGATGGCGTGGAAGCAGTCGCAGCCGGGCGATCCCGAGAAGCGGCTCTTGCGGCGCGCGTTCGACGGCTGGCTGCCCGACGAGATCCTCTGGCGCGAGAAGGCCGAGTTCGGCGACGGCAGCGGCGCGAAGGACGTCCTGCGGGCGACGATCGAGGACGGCGTCAGCGACGGCGACTTCGCCCGCGGACGCGACGCGATCGACCCGCCGCTGCGCACGCGCGAGGAGCTCGCCTACCACCGGATCTTCGCCGAGCACCTGCCGGGCGTTCGCCCCGAGCGCACGCTCGGCCGCTTCGCCACCGCCTAGCTTTCGCGGCGGCGCAGCGCATGCGAGACGACCCGCGAACCGCGGTCTTGTCGCCTATCCCGCTATATCGGCGGTCGATTCGCCAAGACCGTTCCGGGAACGGTCAGTACCCCTGGTAGCCGCGGCGCTGGTAGTCGAGGATCCGCGGGCGGTTGAGGGTCGAGGGCTCGAGCGCGATGCGCGCGCGGTCGGGTGGGAAGGTCGCCGAGGCAGCGAGCGTCGGGCGGTCCAGGAAGCGCAGCGGCTCGCCGGGCGGCGGGGCGAGCGTGAGCGCCGGCGGGCGGCGGCCCGGCACGGCGAGCACGAAGCCCCAGTCGCCGAAGCTCGGGACGTCGACGTGGTAGGGCGTCGTGCCCCAGCCGGCCGCCCGCAGCGTCGACTCGATCCCCCAGTAGGACTCGCGCGCGAAGTACGGCGAGCCCGACTGCACGACGAGGCGGCCGCCCGGAGCGAGCGCGCGCCGGCGCAGGCCTTCGTAGAGCTCCTGCGAGTAGAGCTTCGCCGTCGCGGCGTCGTCGGGGTCCGGGAAGTCGGCGACGATGACGTCGAAGCCCTCGCTCGAGCCGCGCAGCCAACGGAAGGCGTCCTCGTTGACGATCTGCACGCGCGGGTCGCGCAGCGCGTCGCGGTTGAGCCGGCTCAGGCGGTCGTCGTCGCGCGCGAGCTCGGTCATGCGCGGGTCGAGCTCGACGTTGACGACGCGCTGCACATCCGCGTAGCGCAGGATCTCGCGGATCGCGAGCCCGTCGCCGCCGCCGAGCACCAGCACGCGCGCGCGCCGGCCCGCCATCGCGGGATGCACGAGCGCCTCGTGGTAGCGGTACTCGTCGCGCGAGGAGAACTGCAGGTCGCCGTTGAGAAACAGCCGCAGGTCGCCGGCCCCCTGCGTGAGGACGATCTCCTGGTACAGCGAGCGCTCGACGAACACGATCCGGTCGTCGAAGAGCTGCTGACGGGCGGTCACCTCGAAGCGGCCCGCCGCGGTCGCGGCGACCGCCAGCACGGTGAGCACGCCGAGCGGCGCGAGCAGCCAGCGACGCGGCACGCGCGCAAGCACGCAGACGATGAGCCCCGCGACGGCGTTCAGCGCCCCGATCGCGAGCGCCGCCTCGATCTGACCGAGCCACGGCAACAGGAGGAACGGGAAGCTCACGCCGGCGACGACCGCGCCGAGGTAGTCGGCCGCCAGCAGGTCGGCCACCGAGGCGCCGGCGGCTTGCGGGCGCGCGCGCTGCAGGAGCGCGAGCAGCAGCGGGATCTCGCAGCCGACGAGCAGCCCGATCGCGGCGGCGGCCACGAGCATGACGGGCTCGTAGACGTCGAGGTACGCGAACGACGCGTACAGGCCCATCGCCGACAGCCCGCCGATGAGCGCGACCGCGGCCTCGACGGCGACGAACGCCTGCGCGGGCCGGCGCAGCAGCGGCTTGGCGGCGAGCGAGCCGAGGCCCATCGACGACACGAACGCCGCCAGCACGATCGAGACCTGAAAGACGCTGTTGCCGAAGAGGTAGGTCCCGAGCGCGATGATGACGAGCTCGTAGACGAAGCCGCAGGTCGCGACGAGCAGGACCGTGCCGAGGAGGATCGGCCGCGCGCGGCGCGGCAGCGGGGCGAGCTCGGCGCCGCCGGCGGCCGCGGCTGCTTCGGGGGTGGCGGTGCTCAGGAGATCGCGGCGGCCACGATGCCGCCGATCGACAGGAGCGCCGCGCCCGTCACGTAGACCATCGGCTCGTGCTCGTCGCCCATGAGGATCTCGCCGAGCTTGCCGGGCGTCAGGAGGTCGATGACCACGAACGCGACCCCGAGCAGCCCGATCCCGAGCAAGCCGAAGCCCGCGGACTGGCCGAGGCCCTTCTCGAGGTCGCCGTCGGAGGCGATGATCGCCGACGTCACGATGATCCCGACCGCGATCATGGCCGCCGAGACGATGACGCCGGCGTTGCGGTTGCGGTCCTCGCACAGCTGCCGGCCGAGGTGGCCCGGCGTCAGGGCGTCCATCATCTTGAAGCCGAGCGCCAGCAGCACGATGCCGACGAGGCCGTAGAGCATCCCGGAGCCCAGTTCGGTCAGGAGGTCTTGCCAGTAGTCCATGCCGCTGTCCTTAGGTCGCTGGGGGAGGGGGCGGGGGCGTCGAATCCGGCGCGGCGTCGTCTTCGGGGGCGGCCGAATCGCCGTCGGCGGCGGCCGGGTCGTCGTCGGGCGCGGCCGCGTCGGCGGCCGGGACGGGCTGCGAGGTGAGCGCGGGCTCCGGGTCCGGTCGCCGCGGACGCTGCGAACGCTTGTAGAAGAAGAAGCCTGGGCCGGCGAGGACGAGGCCGCCGAAGAACAGCAGGCCGAGCCAGCTGTCGCGCAGCAGGTCGGAGCCGGGCTTGCCGGTCGGATGGTCGGTCGCCGGGACGGTCGTCGTCTGCTCGTACTCGACGTACGCCGCGTTGCCGCGATCCGCCACGAGCAGCGGCAAGGCGTTGACCATGTTCACGAGCGTCGTGTCGTCGTCGTCGCCGGTGAGGGCGCCGGGCTTCAGGCCGAGCCCCTCGAGGTCGTCGACGGTCGGCGGGTTCGCAAGCCCCCCGGCCGCGATCGAGATCGACGCGCTGTCAGACGACTCGCAGCTGCCGCACGCGTAGTCGATGTCGCCTTGCAGGATGACCGCGCCCTTCGGGCACGCGGCCTGCGTCGGGTCGAGCGGGACGCCCGGCCCGCCGGTCGAGGACCCCACGTCGCTCGAGGACGAGAAGTTGTTCGTGACGTTCCAGCCGTAGCAGACGTCCTGCTCCTCCTGTGCCTCGGCGAGCGTCTGGGCGAGCTCGGCGGCGTCCTCCGGCGAGACGATCCCCGCCTGCGCGGGCGACGCAAACGCGACCGCGAGCAGCAGCGCGAGCAGCGCCGCCCGCGTCACTTGCCGCTCCCCGGCCCGCCGCCGCGGAACGAGCCGGCCGGCCCCGAGTACGTCCCCCAGAAGCCGCCGACGTAGCCGTAGTTGCGGTGATAGCCGCCCTCCTCGTCGTCGACGAGGATCCGCGAGCCGCGCGCGCCCGTCTTCGGCGGGACGACCGACACGACGTCGTCGGAGTAGCGCAGGAACGCGCCGCCCTCGGTCGTCCGCCGGTCGGCGGGCTTGCTGGCGTCGGAGATCTCGGCCGCCGTCTTCGTCACCGACTGCGGCGAGGTGTAGACGAGCGTGTCCTTGCGCCCGGCGCCCTTGCCGCCGGGAGCGGGCTCGCTGCCCGCGCGGGTGTACGTCTTGGCGATGTGGTCGCGGACGTTGCCGTGCGACGACATCGTCCAGAACAGCCCGAGCCCGCCGGCGCCGGCGAGCAGGACGGCGATGATCGCGTGGCGGCTCATCGCGGGCGCTCCACGCGCGACGCCGTGATCACGATCTCGCCCGTCTGCGGGTAGCCGTGCCAGGTCGTCCACGCGACGCCGGCGGCCGGCGACGCCGGTGCGGGCGTGTGCGCGGCGAGCGCGGTGAAGGCCGGGAGCTGCGTCCCGTCGCAGCCAGGTGCGGCAGCGAACACGCCGGCGAGCGCCCGCGGGTCGGCGGCGGCGCGTGCGAGCAGCTCGGCCGCCCGTGCCGCGTACGCCTCCGGAGCCAGGCGCTCGACGCGCGCGCGGAAGTCGTAGCCGCCGTCGGTGCGGCGGCCGGGCAGCGATCCGGCGACGCCGGGAACGCAGGCGACGGTCTCCGAGAGCACGGAGCCGCCGTCGACGAGCGCCTGGTGCGAGCAGCCGAGCAGCCGCAGCTCGATCTCCATGCCGCCGATCGTCACGTGCAGCGTCTCGAGCGCGGGCGCGGCGGTCGCGCCGAGCGTCAGCGACAGGTCATGCGCGCTGACGTCCACGTACGGCTGGCGGACCTCGAACAGCACGCTGGTCCTCAGTCGGCTGGAGCCCGCAGGCGTTCGAGCTCGGCCTCGGCCGCGCGCAGGCTCGCGCGCAGCGTCGCGATCTCGTCGGCGAGCGTCCCGCTCTGGTGCGCGTAGCGGCCGGCGAGCTCCGCGATGTCCGCGTGCGCGCCGTCGAGCGTCGCGCGGTCGGTGAGCCGTGCGGCCTCGCTGTCGGCGCGGGCCTTGGCGTGGACGAGGTCGGCGATCTGCTCGCGCAGGCCGCGCTCGGTCGCCTCGGCGTCGGCGAGCGCGTCGCTCATCCGCCGGCCCCGCGGCTCGGGTAGATGTCCAGGGCGTGCTCGGAGATGACGGTGCCGACGGAGATCTCCCAGCCGCCATCGTCGCCGTAGCGCTCGAACGACAGCCGCTCGTCGCCGCGCATGTAATCCGCGAACTCGGCCTTGCCGCCGCCGCTCGCGCCCGTGACGCCTTCGGAGGTGTAGTTCGCCTTGCCCTTCTCGTCGAGCTCGTACGTGACGCCGCCGTGCTCGAGCGAACCCGGCCCCGGCTCGAGCTCTGAGCCGCGCACGCGCGTCCAGATCACGAGCTCGAGGCCCTCGTCGTCCTCGACCGACAGCCACAGCGAGTCGGCGCCGTCGACGAGCCGGTGCTCGGCCCAGCGAAAGCCGCCCTGCTCGAAGCGCAGCGTGCCCTCGACGATCCAGTCGCGGCTCTCGTGGTTGACGACGTCGCCGAGCTTCAGCGCACGCGCCTCGATCCCGCCGACCGGCTCTGCGGTCGGGGCCTGCGGCAGCCCGGCCGGCGCGTCAGCGCCCGCGGCGGTCTGCTTGCGCCCCCGCATGTACACCACGGCGGCACCGGCGATGAGTCCGAGGAACACCAGAACGAGCAGCACATCCATGCGGCGCGACCATACTCGGACTCGGCCGCCGTCGCCACCGCCAACCGGGGGGTCTCACGCTCGCCCAGCAGCTCGCCTGCGGCCCGCCTCTCGCGCCGGATGTGGTTCCGGTCAGCTCGATGGCTCGCCGGCCCGCGCGCGGGCGGCCTGGCGGACCAGGTGATCGCGTTCGGCGACGTTCGTCGCCCGACGGGCTGCCTCCGCGTAGGCGGTGGCGGCGGCGGGCAGGTCGCCGCCCAGCTCGTGCAGGTGACCGCGGACGGCGTGCCAGCGGTGCCGGTCGCCGAACACCTGGTGCAGCCGGTCGGTCTCGCGCAGCCCAGCGGCCGGGCCGAGGACGTGGCCGACCGCGACCGCGCGCCCGAGCACCGCGGCAGGGTCCTGACGCACCGGGTCGTCGCCAAGGGCGACGAGGTCGTCGTACCAGGCGAGGATCTGCGGCCAGTCGGTTTCGTCGGCGCTTGCCGCGTCGTCGTGCAGGGCGGCGATCGCAGCCTCGATCTGGTAGCGGCCAGGGCGCTGAAGGGCCAGCGCCGACTGCAGGACGCGCACGCCCTCGGCGATCTCACGGGTATCCCACAGGCCGCGGTCCTGGCGGTCGAGCGTGACGATCCGGCCCTCGGGATCGAATCGCGCCGCCAGGCGCGCATGGTTGAGGAGCATCAGCGCGAGCAGCCCGCGCGCCTCCGGTTCCTCGGTGGCGAGGGTGAGTTGGCGGGCGAGCCGGATCGCCTCGCCGGCCAGGTCGGGGCGGGTGGGATGGTTTCCGTGACCGGCCGTGTAGATGAGGTAGAGGACGCGCAGCACGACGGCGAGGTCGCCGGGCTGGTCCAGGCGGCGCCCGCGCAGCGTGCGCTTGGCCCGGCTGATCCGCTGCGCCATCGTCGCCTCGGGGACGTAGAAGGCGTCGGCGATCTGGAGGGTGGTGAGGCCGCCGACGGCACGCAGGGTCAGCGCCACCTGGGAGGCGGGCGCGAGCTCCGGGTGGCAGCAGCAGAAGAGCAGGAAGAGGGTGTCGTCGCCCTCCTCGGTGACGACGGGCCGCGGCTCGGCGTACGTCACCTCCTCACGACGCAGACGTGAGGCCTCGCTGCGGCGGGCGTCGATGAGCCGTCGCGTCGCGACGGTGGCCAGCCACGCCTGCGGGTCGCGCGGGGGGTGCTCGGGCCAGACCCGCAGCGCCTCCAGCAGCGCCTCCTGGAGCGCGTCCTCGGCGGCGTCGAAGTCCTCGCCCCGGCGGACCAGGCCAGCGAGCACCCGCGGGACGAGAGCGCGCAGCGCGCCCTCGTCCAGCTCCAGTACGCGCTTGTCGATCACGGCGGGTCAGTCCTCCGACGGCGCCCCGGACATGATCTCCCGGACGTCGATCCACTCGCACAGCGGCTCGCCGCCGGGACCGGGCTCGGACGAGATGTACGCCGCGAGCTCGACCGCACGCGCGTAGGACTCGACGTCGACCATGTACCAGCCCGCGACCAGGTCGCTGGTCTCGGGCAGCGGGCCGTCGGTGGTGACGGGCGCCGCGTCCTCGCCGCCGTAGCGCACCCAGGTCTGCGCCGGCGTGAGCCCCTGCATGTCGACGTACTCGCCGCTGGCCTCGAGCGTCTCGCTGACGTTCCGCAGGAAGGCGAAGTGCGCCTCCACGTCCTCGGGCGCCCACTGGTCCATCGGGGGGAAGGGATGGTGCGGCTCCGGGCCGCCGCGGTAGTGCTTGAGCAGCAGGTACTTCGGCATCGTGGTCTCCTGGTGTCGTAGGCCGCGCCTGTCGTGGCCCTTCACCTGGTGAGCGGAGCCGATCAGCGCTCCTCGACATGGAGTCGCTCATCCAGCTGCGAGACCATCTCCTCACAAGCTATACCGCGGCGGGGCGGACACGGCGAGCGCTTCGGCGTCGCGTGCGCGCGGACGACCTGGACGTTCGTCCTACGTGATTTCCCCCGTCAGCGATCGTAGTTGGCTCGGATGACCGTCGGGCGCGTCGTCCCTATCCTGGCGCGCGCCCAGTCACATGCGTGGCCTGGCGATTCTCCCCGCTGGCGCCACGTGGGAGCGGCGCGTCCGATGCGCCTGGCATCGGACGCGCCAAGCTTGACGCGGATCAGCGCTTGCGGTACAGCCGCGTGGTCAGCGGCGCGAAGACCGCGGTCAGGACCGCGGAGACCACGACGACGATCACGATGTCCGAGCTGTCGGCGTTGCCCTCCATCAGCCCGCGCGAGGCGGTCGCGAGGATCGAGATCGGGTTGACGTTCACGAACGCCTCGAGGCCGGCCGGGAGCGTCTCGGGGTCGACGAAGACGTTCGACAGGAACGTCAGCGGAAAGATCCCCATGAAGCCCGCGTTCATGACGGCGTTCGGCGAGCGCAACACGAGTCCGAGCGTCGTGAAGACCCACGACAGGCCGAACGCGAACAGCACGACGAGCCCGAGCGCGAGCACGACGCCGCCGATGCCCGCCTCGGGCCGGTAGCCGAGGATCACGCCGACGACCATGATCACCGTGCCCGCGAGCACGTAGCGCACGCTGTCTCCGAGCAGCGAGCCGACGAGCGGCGCAGGCCGCCAGATCGGCAGCGAGCGGAAGCGGTCGACGACGCCCTTGGTGAGGTCGGTGTTCACCGCGACGCCGGAGTACACCGTCGTGAAGAGGACCGACATGACGAGGATCCCGGGGAGGATGTAGTCGAGGTACTCGCCCGTCGAACCCGAGATCGCCCCGCCGAAGATGTACGTGAACATCACGACGAACATCACCGGCGTGATCGTCACGTCGAGCAGCTGCTCGGGGACGTGCTTGACCTTCAGCATCCCGCGCCAGCCGAACGCGAGCGTGGCGTCCAGCGCGCTCGCCCGCGGCGGACGCTCGATCGACGAGATCGCCTTGCGGACGGCGGCCTCGTCGGCGCCGCCGGTCGCCGGCCCGGGGGAGGGCTGCGTCGTCGTGCTCATGCCGCCTGCTCCTCTGTCGTCGTGTCCACCTGCTCCTCCGCGGGATGGCCGGTCAGCGCGAGGAAGACCTCGTCGAGGCTCGGCTGGCCGAGCGTGAAGCCGGCGATCCGCACGCCTGCTCGGCTCAACGCCGCGACCGCCTCCGCGGCCCGGTCGGCGTCCGAGCAGGCCGCCGTCAGGGCCGCCGGATCGGGGTGCAGCGAGACGGCGCCGAGCTCGGCCGCGAGCACCTGCTCGGCCTCGGCGCGCTGCTCGGGATCCAGGAGGCGCACGTGCAGCGCGCCCGACCCGACCGACGCCTTGAGCTCGGACGGCGTGCCCTCCGCGATGACCTTGCCGTGGTCGATGACGGCGATGCGGTCGGCGAGCTGGTCGGCCTCCTCGAGGTACTGCGTGCAGAGCAGGATCGTCGTGCCCTCGGCGACGAACGCACGGATGATGTCCCACACCTGGTTGCGCGAGCGCGGGTCGAGGCCGGTCGTGGGCTCGTCGAGGAACATGAGCTCCGGCGTCACGACGATGCTCGCCGCGATGTCCAGCCGCCGGCGCATGCCGCCGGAGTAGTGCTTGACGAGCTTGCCGGCGGCCTCGCTCAGCCCGAAGGCGTCGAGCAGCTCGCGGGCACGCCCCTTCGCCGCCGGGCGGCGCAAGCCCAGCAGGAGGCCGAGCAGGATGAGGTTCTCGCGACCGGTGAGGTCCTCGTCGACGGACGCGAGCTGGCCCGTCAGGCTGACGAGCCCGCGCACAGCGTCGGCGTCGGCGACGATGTCGTGCCCGAGGACGCGGGCGCTCCCCGCGTCCGGGCGCAGGAGCGTCGCGAGCATGCGGATCGTCGTCGTCTTGCCCGCGCCGTTGGGTCCGAGCACGCCGTAGACGGTGCCGCTGCGCACGCTGAGGTCGACGCCGTCGACGGCGCGCGTCTCGCCGAAGGACTTCACGAGGCCGGTCGCCTCGATCGCAAGTGTCACGTTGGCTCCTGTCGTCGGGTGCGCTGCATCCTACGATCCGCCGAGTGCGGCTGTTTCACCGCCTCCGCAAGCGGCCCTGCACGCCCGGCGGTCCCGCGTCTGTTCACCCGCGCTTGCGTATGCCGACCCCGGTCAAGAGCGCAAAGCCGGCCGGCAGCAGCGCGCCCAGCACGAGCAGCAGCAGGTCGCGCTTGACCTGCGCGCTGGACTCCTCGATAACCGCGAACGACGCGCAGTTGCGCTGCGAGATGACCGTGCCGAGACGGTCGACCGACACGGCCCCGCTCGCGCGCGGCTCACGGCGCTGGACGTACTGGTCGCCCGACGGCGGCTCGCCGAACTTGAGGTAGCTGAAGCTCTCGGGAGGCCGCGTCGCGCACGTCCACGACGGGCGACCCTGCACCACGCCGTCGGGGGCCGGCTGCGAAAGGTCGGTGCGGATCGTGGCCGAGCCGGCGTCCAAGGAGGTGAGGCCACGGGTCGTCTCGTACTCGGGTACGTAGTAGGCCTGAAGGCGCGGCTCGCGTGACGTCACCGGCAGGATGCTGCACTGCTCGGCGTAGCAGTCGACGGACTCGATCTTCGCGAACGCCTGCCGCCGCGCCGTCTGCGCGCCCAGCACGGTGGTGGGGCCCGCCAGCGCCGGGAGCGTCAGATAGCACGTCCCGAGGTGGTCGCGCGGTGACAGCGAGTCGGCCTGAAACCGCACCACCAGGGGCTTGAGATGGCGACCCCAGCGCGCCAACTCCGCCGTCAGGACTGTGGCCTCGCGCGCTTCGTCGACGCGCACCTCGAACGTCTTCAGTCGCGCGTGGATGCGCTCGCCGAAGGGCTGTGACGGCGCGGTTTTTCCGTCGCGGCCGATACCGGCGATGACACCGCTGATCGCCGGGTCCGGGATCGCGATCCTGACGACGCCGACGTGTTTCATCTTGTGCGCGCGGTCGCTCCAGTACTCGGCGGAGCCCGTGACCAGGAGTCGCACTTGCACCGGCTCGCTGCAGCGCGCAAAGCGGATGCCCATGCTCGCGACCAAGCCGCGGCCCGCTTTCTTCGGAAGAACGGAGGGCACGATGCCGATCCCACGCTGATCGGGCGGTGGTTCGCTGCGGACGTTGAGGAGCAGGAGGCCGATCGCCAGCACGCCGATCACGAGCGAGAACTTCCAGATCGCGAGCCGGGGCGCTGGGGCGCGCCCGCGACGAGGCCCCAGGTCAGTTCCGCAACGGCCGCGACGACCGCGACGATCAGCAGCAGATAGGGGAGCGCAACGGGCAAACGAGCTGCGTCAGGGCCTGCACCGCAGCGGCTTGGCGTTGCAGACGACCTTGGGGGCGCTGTGCGCCGTACGTCGGGGGTCCTTGGCAGACGAGGGGCGGCTTGGCGCCGCCCAGTCGGCCGCGGCGAAGCGGCCGCACCTCTGGCCGACCTTGAAGCACCGCTCGCCGATGTTGCCGGTCGCGACCAGGATCCTGCAGTCCCGGGTCGATACCGCGAGCTTCGTACGCGGTGAGACGTTGCCCGCCGCGTCCGTGACCGGGACGAACTTGGGCTTGCGCCTCAGCCGTCGGGTGTCGTCTGCACCCGGCGATCGCACGGCTGCTTCTTGCACACGGTCTCCGAGGCGATCTTGCGCCGATCGGCGTCGAGGACCTCGAAGCGCAGAACGCCCGATCCGTCCTGGTCGTCCGAGGCAGTGAGGCCCACGAACCACAGCCCCTTGTTGCCCTTCAGCAGCAGCGTGTCCGTCACCCTGGGCGGCGCGGGATCGAGCGTGATCGTGTCCTCGTCCTTGGCTTCGATCCCCGGCCCTCTGAAGCGGACCTCGACCTCGCGGCCGGCGCTCTTCGCCGCCGGGGCGGAGTGTCCACGCAACCTTCTCCTGCAGCGGAATGCGCTGGTCCGGGTCGCCGGAGCTGTTGTTGGCAAACGCCTCGCGTGCGCCCTTCGGCCAGTTCAGCCGCAGGTTGACCTTGGCGCTCGACGTGCTGTCCGGGTCCCCGGACAGGCTCTCGATCACGACCGACGCAGCGCCCGGAGGAAGCGGAGGGTCAGGCCCGTCGAAGCAGCCGTTGTACGGCGCCGCCGCCGGCACGCCCTTCTGGCCAACGCAGCCCGGGCCTTCGGTCGAATCCCTGATCGCGTCGAGGTCCTCGTCAGCGCAGCCGTCGGTCGTCACGAAACCGGCTCGGCCTCCGGGCGTGCACACATCAAGGCTGTTCGGGACGCCGTCGGCGTCCGAGTCGTCGGGTGTGAACGTCAGTCGAATGGTCGTGTCACCGTCTGGCGACGGCGCTGTTCGGCAGGCACGTCTCGGGGCCACCCGAGCACTTGCCGCCGACCTGGACGAAGTACACGAACTCCTTCTTCGCGGGCGTGCTCCCCGGCACGGTCGGGAAGATCGTCTCATCCGGGCCGGGACCGTTGTTGAGGTCCGAGCAGTTGTTCTCGTGTCCTTGGGTGTCCGAAAAGATCGTCGTCTTCCACGCGGCCTCGCGCGCCTCGCGGATCCAGACAATCGAGTCGAACGTCGGTGTGTTCACCAGCACGTGGATGCGCCCGTCCACACCGGGGTTGAACCGCACCCAGCCCGTGCGTCCCGCGTACACGGCCGGGGTCTCCGAGCAGCCGTTGTAGTTGGCCGGATGCGGACCGTTCTCGCCGGGGTCCAGGCCGAACGGCGACGTGTCGAATCCGACGTTGAACACGCGCGCGGCCCCCCCGGTGTAGGGGATCTCCAACCCTAGCGCGCTGACGTCGTTCATCGTTTCGGTGTCGAAGACGTCGTAGTTCGCGGTTGCCGCGGCTGGTAGCACCGACGCGACCGCGACTACCAACCCGAGTCCGACGAGCAGCCTCACAACGCCATGCTAGTCGCCGGTGCCAGAGCCGACAACCACCAACCGGACCGAGGACTCGAACCCATGCGTGTCGTCCGTCGACTTTCGCGAAATGCCCTTGCCAGCGGCCCGTGCCTTACCGTGAACACCGTGATGCTCTCCAAGGCCAACATCTCGCTGCGTCCGACCTGCGCCCTCATGGGCGAGGTTCGCATGCGGTTCACCTGGGTCGAGCTCACGCATCGCACCCTCGACGCGACCAGCGGCGTCTAGCGGAGGTCATCTCACATGGCTCCCGCGACGATCGCGGGAGCTGCGCCCCAAGCTCGGACGAGCGTAGGGGCGGGGTGGGACCGCGAATCCATCATCATCGCCATCCACGAGTGGGTGGCCACATACGGCGAGCCGCCTCGCGCGGCCGACTGGAACCCGTCCTCGGCGAAGTGGTCCGGGCAGCTGTGGCGCGTCGAGCGCTACCGCGCCGGGCGTGCCGACGGGTCGCGCTGGCCGGCGCTGAACTCGGCCAAGCGCCCGTTCGGCGGGTCCCTGACCGCGGCGATCCAGGCCGCCGGCTACGAGCCGGCCAAGCCGGGACCGCGCCGTCGCAGGGATGTCGATCCAGCGCAGGCCCACCGGGCGGACATGAGCCCGGAGGCGCGTGCGATGCTCGCTGCCGCACTCGCTCAGGCGCGTGCGGCGGAGCAGCGGATCGCGCTCCTCGAGGGCAAGCTCGAGCGTTCCGGTGATCGTGCACTGCGCCTGACGGCGGAGCGCGATGCCGCGCGCCGTGCCGGTCAGCGTGCCGTAGCGCCGAAGGTCGTTCGTGAGCGTGTCGTCGACGACGCGGCGGTCGCCCGTGCCCAGCGCGCGGCGGTTGCGGCGGCGGCGAGGGCCGAGTCGGTCGTGGGCGCTGCCCGCGCCCAGCTCGCCGACGCGCGCATGGACGCGGCCGAGGCCCGGACGGCGGCCAAGCGCATGGCGGCGAAGCTCGAGCGTGCGGAGGCGACGATCACGACGCTGCGCGGCGAACGGCGCGAGCTGAAGGCCGGCGAGGACCGCCTGGTCGACCGGCTCGTGGCGGCGGAGCGGATGCTCGATCGTGCCCGCAAGGACGCGGAGCGCGAACGCGAGCGGGCCGCGGCCGAGCTCGCGCGGGCGTCGCACGAGCGGGTCGCGGTCGTCGTCGCGGCGCCGGAGGCGGCCGAGCTGCGCTCGGCACGTGCCGACGCCGCACGCGACCGCCGTGCCGCCGTCGACGCCGAGCAGCGCGCCGCGCGCGCGGAGCGCGAGTTGCGGGAGACCGTGGCCGCGCTTCGTGGCGAGGCCCGCAAGCTCACCGCCGCCGAACTCGCCGAGCTGCGCGTGAGCGGCCCGAGCGGCCCCGCTGTGATGGCGGAGGCGCTCAAGGCCCTCGCGACGGCCCGCAAGACCAACAACCCGATGCGCATGCAGGACGCCCTGCGGCGCGTCGCACAGGCCGCCGTCACGTGGCAGGAGCGGATATAGGACCGGTCCGCTCCTGCCGGGGGCGGGGCTCCTGAAGGGGGGTGGATCCATCTCGTAGCGCCATGCGCCATCAGATCGATCCACCCCTTCCCGACCGAGCAGACCGATGACCGACCTCCACGCCCTCACCTACGACTTCCTGCGCGACGACGCGGGCACCCCGCTCGGCCACGGCATGCCGAGCGGCTCGCCGCTGCGCGCCGACGGCCAGAGCCACTACGAGGCGTGGCAGGCGCTCCTGCGCCGCGACCCCTGCTCGTACTGCGGCGCGGCCGGCGGCTCGGGCACCGTCGACCACGTCGACCCGCGCTCGCGGCCCGCGCGCGGCGTCGGCTCGGTCCACGGCTGGATCAACACCGTCGGGGCGTGCGCTCGGTGCAACGGCCTCAAGCGCGACCTCGGCCTGCTCGCGTTCCTGCATCGCCGTCGCTGGAGCAACGCTGCGATGCGCCCCGCCGAGCCCGTGCGCAAGGTCTCACGACCCCTGCGCCGGTGGCCGCACGAGGTCACCGCCCACCTGCGGGTGGGGCGGACGCACCATCGCTGAGCCTGCTGCGGGCCGCGCGCTCGACCGACGGAGACGAGGTATGAGCGGGACGTTGCCGCACGTCGGCGAGCGGTTACCGTGCACGCGTCCGAAACGAACAGGGGGAGGGGGAGGCTCATGCGTCTGCGGTGGATCGCGGGGTTGTCGGTCGTGTGCTCACTGGCGCTGGCGGCGCCTGCGTCCGGGGCCAACCGCCCCGTCTACTTCGTCCACGGCTGGGCGCTGAGCGCCAACGCCGACTGCGCGATGTGGTCGACGATGACGAAGGCCTTCAACGCGTGGGGCCTGAAGGGCAGCGCGAACCTGGCCGCCGTCAAGACGGGTCAGGTGCGCTTTCACACCGTGGGTTACTACTACCGCGACAAGGGCTGCAACACGGTGATCGACGTCAGCGGCGACCACGCGAAGGTCCCGGGACCGCCGCAGACCGCGCCGGGCGTGCAGCCGCACATGCTGGGCTCGCACACCGCCAACACGCCGATCGAGCACCTGGCGTACCACCTCGCGTGGAACATCTACACGGCGTACTCCGTGCGCAGGAAGCCGGTCGACGTCGTCGTCCACTCGATGGGCGGCCTCATCGTCCGCTACGCGATCGCGGCGAGTGCGCAGGGGGTCAAGGACTTCCCGCCGCCGCTGCTCGTCGAGGACGTCGTGACGCTCGGCACGCCGCACGGCGGCTCGCGCGCGTTCACCGGACCGGGGATGCAGGTCGGCCAGATGCGCCCGGGCTCGTCGTTCCTCAAGACCATGGAGAAGGGCGCCTTCAACCCGCAGGGCGCCGGCGGCACCGACTGGACGACGGTGGGATCCGACGACGACGACGCCGTCGCCGCCGACCGCGCTGTCGGGACCGATCGCGATCGCAACCCGCGCAACAAGTACTTCGGGTCGCGACACAAGGTCTGGTACACGACGGCCAACAACCTCGAGCACAGCGACTACTACAAGGAGAGCACGACGACGAAGGCCGACGCGCCCGCCTGGGTCGCGCTCGCGGGCAAGGCGTTCCTGTCGCAGCAGGTGAAGGTCGTGCACCCGATCAGGCTCAGCTTCCTCGCGCTGCGGTCGGCGAACAGCTGACGAGCGGGGGCGCCGGCACGCCCACATCGCATCAAACTAGATTGATGTATAGTCTGCCGGGTGGTCGCGCCCGTGCAGAGCTCGCCGCCACGGTTCCTCCGTCTGGCGGGACATCCCTTGCGGTGGCAGTTGCTCACCGAGCTGGCGCGCAGCGACCGGCGCGTCGGTGAGCTCTGCGCGCTTGCGGGCCTGCGCCAGAGCCTGGTCTCCTACCACCTGCGCGAGCTGCGCCACGGAGGTCTCGTCTCGGCGCGCCGCAGCACGGCCGACGGCCGCGACACCTACTACGTCCTCGATTTGCCGCGCTGCGGAGAGCTGCTGTCCAGCGCGGGCGCCTCGCTGCACCCGGGCCTCGCCGCGACGTCGCCCACGGGAAAGACGCGCGAGCGAGCCGGCGCGCTGGCGCGGGTGCTGTTCCTGTGCACCGGCAACAGCGCGCGCTCGCAACTCGCCGAGGCGCTCGCCGAGCAGCTGTCCGGCGGCGCGCTGAGCGCGGCGAGCGCCGGCAGCCATCCCAAGCCGCTGCATCCCAACGCGGTGCGGGTGATGCGCGAACGCGGCGTCGATCTCACCGGCCGTCGTTCGAAGCACCTCAGCGAGTTCGCCGCCGAGCACTTCGACTACGTGATCAGCCTCTGCGACCGCGTGCGCGAGGTCTGCCCCGAGCTTCCCGGCGGACCGGAGCTCATCCACTGGAGCATCCCCGACCCCGCGCGCGAGCCCGGCGGCGACGAGGAGACGCTGCCCGCGTTCGAGCACACCGCCACCGAGCTTGCCACGCGCATCGGCTTTCTCATCGAAGCCATCGAACAGACCCACGACCGACAGGGAAGGTGACCGCACGTGCCCGACGAGCTCGTGAACGTCCGCTACATGGTCGACGACGTCGAGGACGCCGTCGCGTTCTACATCGATCACTTCGGCTTCGAGCTGCGCTCCAGCCACGCGCCGGCGTTCGCCGACGTCGTTCGCGGCAACCTGCGGCTGCTGCTCAGCGGGCCGGCGAGCTCAGCCGGGCGGCCGATGCCCGACGGCCGCACGCCGCTCCCGGGCGGCTGGAACCGCATCCACTTCGTCGTCGAAGACATCGCGGCCGACGTCGAGCGCCTGCGAGCCGCGGGCCTGACGTTCCGCAACGACATCGTCAGCGGGCCTGGCGGCCGGCAGATCCTGCTCGAGGACCCGTCCGGCAACCCGATCGAGCTCTTCCAGCCGGCCGGCACATGACGCGGTTTCCGGACGAACTCTCGTAGACCCCGATCTGGATGAAACGATGACGCCGTGAACCCCGCGATCTCGGCGACCAACGACGAGTCGCTGTGGCCGCGTCTTGCGCGGCTGCCGCTCGTCATCGAGGCATGCGAGTACGAACGCCTGCACGCCGTCTTCACCGAAGAGACCGAGCGCGTCACGACGCACGTGCGGCTGCTCGGCGCCGGCGCCGACGGGCTCGGTGAGGACATCTCCGTGTTCAGCGAGGACGGCACGACGTTGCACGAGACCCGGCCGTCGCTGGCGCTCGAGGGCGAGTGGACCTTGGCCGGCTTCTGCGACCACCTGGCCACGCTGACGCTGTGGCCACAGCCGCCGGAGTGGGACGGGGCGCCGCGCTATCGCAACTGGGCCTTCGAGTCGGCGGCGCTGGACCTCGCGCTGCGCCAGGCCGGCCGCTCGCTGCACGACGTGCTCGGGCTCGAGGCGCGGCCGGTCCGCTTCGTCAACTCGCTCGGCCTCGGCAAGGAGCCTTCGTTCGAACCGCTGCGCCGGCGGCTCGCGCGCTCGCCCGGAGTGCGCTTCAAGCTCGACGCGGCGGCGACGTGGGCGCCGGCGCTCGTCGACGAGGTCGCGGCGACCGGCGCGGTCGACACGATCGACTTCAAGGGCCACTACGGCTTCGAGGTCGAGGATCCGCAGGCGCTGGGTTCGTTGTACGACCTCGTGCTCGCCGCGTTCCCGGACGCCTACCTGGAGGACCCGCACGACCTGCCCGAGATCGCGCAGCGGCTCGCCGACCACCTCGAGCGCGTGTCCTACGACGCGCCGATCCACAGCGCCGAGGACATCGGCACGACGCCACTGGCCGCGCGCGTGGTGAACGTCAAGCCGTCGCGGATCGGCAGCCTGCGCGCACTCTTCGAGGTCTACGCACGCTGCGCGCGCGAGCAGCGGCCGATGTA
>CAWDYO010000005.1:0-72997 GCA_963806515.1 uncultured Actinomycetes bacterium
CGCCTCGCGAAGCTCTGCCACAAGATGGCCGAGCGCTTCGCCCGCGAGGGACGACTCGTGGCGTTCGGCGCCTCACCGGCCGATCGCTCCGACGCGCGCCACGTCGCGGTCGAGTTCGTCCATCCCGTGATCGTCGGCAAGCGCGCGCTGCCGGCGCTCGGGCTTGCGGGCGAGGGCGGGCAGATCGCGCCGCAGGTCGCGCTCGAGGCCGAGGCCGAGGACATCGCGATGGCCTTCGGCGACGAGCCCGACATCCTCGCCGCGCTGGCCGCGGCGCGCGAGCGCGGCTGCCTGACGATCGCCTTCAGCACCGGCTCCGGAGCCGAGTGGGAGTTCGACCTCGCGGTCGTGGCCGACCCGCTCATCCGCCAGGAGGTCGCCGAGACGCTCTACCACACGCTGTGGGAGCACGTCCACATCTTCCTCGACAACCGCGGGCTGCTCGAGGGCCGCGCCGCGCGGCCCGTCCACGACTCGGGCGCGTCGAGCTTCCTCTATCCGTTCCTCGGCCAGCAGGAGACCGACCTCGACGCGATCCTCGCCGACGTCACGCAGTCGATCCTCCTCAAGGCCGACGAGATCAGCGCGCTGCGCACGCAGACGTTGACGGAGTTCGCGGACGACCTCGTCACGGCGGCGGGCGTGCTGCGGGCGAGCTTCGAGTCCGGCGGGCGGCTCATCGCACTCGGCAACGGCGGCTCGGCGACCGACGCGATGGACGTCGTCGCCGACTTCCGCACGCCGATGTTCGGCGGACCGGCGCGGCGCGCGCTCGACCTCACCGAGGACACCGGCATCATCACGGCGGTCGCCAACGACATCGGTACCGACGCGATCTTCCTGCGCCAGGTCATCGCGTACGGCCGCAAGGACGACGTGCTGCTCGCGCTCTCGACGAGCGGCAACTCGCTGAGCATCCTCGAAGCGCTCCGCGAGGGTCGCAAGCGCAAGATGGTCACGATGGCGTTCGTCGGCTACGACGGCGGCAACGTCGCGCTGAACAAGCTCGCCGACCACGTCTTCATCAGCCGCTCGGAGAACATCCCGCGCATCCAGGAAGCGCACGCCAGCGGCTACCACGTGCTGCGCGAGCTCGTGGAGCTCGTCGGACACGACCCCGCATCGTGAGCGGAGGGCCGGCGAAGGCCGCGCCGGCGGGCTCGCTGCGGCGCGTGAGCGTTCGCGTCGACGGCACCGTGCAAGGCGTCGGCTACCGCCCGTTCGTCTATCGCGTCGCGGCGGAGCTCGGCATCTCGGGGTGGGTGCTCAACGATGAGCGCGGCGTCCTCGTGGAGGCCGAGGGCGCCCCCGACGTCGTCGAGGCGTTCGTGGCCCGGCTGCGCGACGACGCGCCGCCGCTCGCCGACGTGCGCGGCGTGGAGGCGCAGGACATGGAGGCGCTCGGAGCGTCCGGCTTCGAGATCGTCGCCAGCGAGCGCGGGGGCGCCGCGAGCGCGCCCGTCACGCCGGACTCGGCGACGTGCGACGACTGCCTCGCCGAGCTCGCCGATCCCGCCGACCGCCGCTACCGCTACCCGTTCTTGAACTGCACGAACTGCGGGCCACGCTTCACGATCGTCCGCGGGATCCCCTACGACCGCCCGACGACGACGATGGCCGGCTTCACCATGTGCGAGGCCTGCCAGGCCGAGTACGACGACCCGCTCGACCGCCGCTTTCACGCCCAGCCCAACGCCTGCCCGGTCTGCGGGCCACAGGTGCGGCTGCTGGAGCGCGACGGGTCGCCCGTCGAGAGCGACGACGCCGTGCGCGACGCCGTGGGCGACCTCCTCGACGGCAAGATCCTCGCGATCAAGGGCCTCGGGGGCTACCACCTCGCCTGCCGTGCGGACGACGAGACCGCGGTCGCCGCCCTGCGCGCCCGGAAGCACCGCGAGGACCGGCCGTTCGCGCTGCTCGTCGCCGACGTGGAGACGGCGAGCACGCTCATGGACGTGGGCGAAGCCGCGGCATCGCTCCTGCGCTCGCGCGCGCGGCCGATCGTCCTCGCGCGCCGGTTGGACGACGCTCCGATCGCACCGTCCGTCGCCCCCCGCGCTCCCGACCTCGGCGTGATGCTGCCGTACACGCCGCTGCACCAGCTGCTCGCCGTCGACGCCGGCGTCCCGCTCGTCATGACGAGCGGCAACGTCTCCGACGAGCCGATCGCCTACGACGACGCGGACGCGCTCGACCGGCTCGCGCACATCGCCGACCGCTTCCTCGTCCACGACCGGCCGATCGCGACGCGGACCGACGACTCCGTCGTGCGGGTCGTGCGCGAGCGCCCGCTGCTCATGCGCCGCTCGCGCGGCTACGTGCCGGCCGCGCTCGACCTTCCGGTGGCCGCCGCGACGCACGTCCTCGGCGCCGGCGCGGAGCAGAAGAACGCGTTCTGCGTGGCCAAGGGCGATCGCGCGTGGTGCAGCCACCACATCGGCGACATCAAGAACTACGAGACGCTCACCTCGCTGAAGGACGGCGTCGCGCACTTCGAGGCGCTGTTCGAGATTGCGCCCGAGGTCGTCGCGCACGACCTGCACCCGGACTACCTCTCGACGCGCTACGCGCAGGAACGGGAGGGCGTCGAGCTCGTCGCGGTGCAGCACCACCACGCGCACCTCGCGGCGACGCTCGCCGAGCACGGCGAGACCGGGCCGGCCGTCGGCGCGATCTACGACGGGACCGGCCTCGGCACGGACGGGACGATCTGGGGGGGCGAGATCCTCCTCGGCGGCCTCGAGGGCTTCGAGCGGGCGGGCCGGATCGCAGGCGTGAAGATGCCGGGTGGCGAGGGCGCGATCCGCGAGCCGTGGCGGATGGCGTGCTCGTGGCTGACGCAGATGCGCGAGCCGCTGCCGGCGGCCTTCGAGCCGATCGCACAGCAGCGCTGGAACATGGTCGCGCGGATGGTCATGACCGGCGTCGGGTCGCCGTCGACGTCGAGCGCCGGGCGGCTGTTCGACGCGGTCGCCGCGATGTGCGGCGTGCGCCTGGAGGTCAGCTACGAGGGTCAGGCCGCCGTCGAGTTCGAGGCGCTCGCCGACCCCGGCGCGGCCGAGCCCTATCCCTTCCTGCTGCAGCCGATCCCGCCCGTCGTCATGAACCCGCAGGCGGCGATCCTCGCGATCCTCGCGGACCTGCGGGCCGGCGTTCCGGTGTCGACGATCTCGGCGCGCTTTCACGCCGGGCTGGCCAGGGTCACCGTCGAGGCGTGCGTGCTCGCGGCGCAGCGTGCCGAGATCGACCTCGCGGTGCTCTCCGGCGGCGTCTTTCAGAATCGCCTGTTGCTCGAGCTCACGGCTGCCGGGCTCGAGGACGCCGGGCTGCGCGTGCTGGTGCCGGAGCGGCTGCCGTGCAACGACGGCCAGATCGCGTTCGGACAGGTTGCGGTGGCGGCGGCCCGCCCGCTTTCCTGAGCGCGCGCGTGCGGTCTATGCTCTGCCGCATGGGCAGCTTCGCGCTCAGCGAACGCTGGAACGGGTGGGAGAACCTCGACGTCATGTTGAAGGCCGCGCGCGCTGCGATCGCGGCCGGTCCGCTCGATCCGCTGGTCTGCACGATCGCCCTCGAGGGCGACGAGGACGACGTGACGCTCTCGAGCCTCGACGAGCTGGAGGTGCTGCTCAGCGCCGGCGAGGACCCGATGTCGATCGAGATCTACGTCGCCCACGTCGTCGAGGACGAGGCGAACCTCACGATCTTCTTCAACACCCGCTGGTTGCAGATCAACGGCGCCGGGACGGACTGGACGCGGGCTCGCCAGGCGTACGACGCCGCCCAGGTGGAGCTTGCGCTCGAGTACGGGATCACGACGTTCAGGCTCCCCCAGCTGCCGGTCGACACCGTCGCCGACGTGCGCAAGCGGGTGGGCGCCAAGGACCGCGATCCGGGCCGCCTGGGCGGCGACGAGCAGCCGCCCGCGCCCGGCGTGTGAGCGCGGCTCACGAGCCCGAGGCCGGAGTCGTCCGCCGGCAGCTCCGACGGTCCGGGCGCGAACCACTCGGGGATCTTCAACGTCCCGTCGGGTCATCGTCGCCGATGCCGTCCGGCGGCCAGCGCTGCGGGTACGGCGGGCGTTTCCAGACCCACTGCTCCCCGGCGTACGCGTAGTGGAAGCGGATCGACTTCAGCAGCGCCTTGCGATGGTCCGGGCAGGCGTAGCGGCGCGGGCCGAGCAGCCCGCCGGCGTGCCAGACGAGCCATTTGCCGGGCATCGCGTCGATGAGCTCGCCGAAGAGATCCTCCCGCGTCGAGGCGCCGATGCTCTTGCGCGTCTCGTCGTCGGGGAGCGTCCCGCAGATGTCGCAGCGAAACCAGTAGCGAACCGGCATCGCTCTAGCCTAGGCCCGATCGCCCGGCGGCGCCAGCCGGATCGCGTTCGCGATCCGGCAGGGCACGCGTCGCCGAGCGCAAACGCGTTATGCCGCCTCCGGGCGCTTGCGCGCGCACGACGGACACAGCCCGACGATCGGGAAGTGCGAGAAGCGCGCTTCGAACCCCGACAGGTCGCGGACGGATTCGCGCACGGCGTCCAGCGACGCGGGATCGACGGACTCGACGGTGCCGCACGCTTCGCACGCGAGGTACTCGCGGTCGGCGCCGCTCTCGAGCACGTAGCGGCCCGGCCCGTGGCCGGCGTGGAAGTGGCGCACGAGGCCGATGCCGCCGAGCGTCTCGAGGTTGCGGTAGACCGACGCGATGTCCGACTGCGTGATGCGGCCGCCGAGCCCGTCGGCGATCTCCTCCGCCGAGATCGGCTCCGGCGAGGCGAGCAGCGCCTCGAGGACCAGCCGGCGCGCGAGCGTCAGCCGCAACCCGCTTCGTCGCACGGCGTCGATCGCCTCGTTGAGATCGGAGACGACCACCGGCTTGCGGTCTGGGGAGACGGTCACAGCGTGCTCCTGAGTCGAAGGCCCCGGCGACCCAGCGGGCCCGTCGCCATGAAGACTATGCCGAACAGCGTGGCCGCGACGAGGACGATCGTCGGACCCGACTGGACGTCCAGGTGATAGCTGAGGTTCATGCCCACGAAGCCGCAGAGCGCGCCGAGCGCGGAGGACATCCAGAGCATGCGGCTGAACGAGTTCGTCAGCATGCGCGCGACGGCCGGCGGGATGACGAGCGCTGCCGCGATGAGCGTGACGCCGAGGATCTTCATCGTCGCGAGGATGCACCCGGCGAGGACGAGCATCAGCAGCGCGTCCATGCGCGCGGTGTTGACGCCCGAGACCTCGGCGACCTCGGGGTCGAACGTCGTGAAGAGCAGCGCCCGGTAGCGCAGGAAGATCAGCGCCGACGCGAGCACGGACACGACCGCGATCGCGACGACGTCCTGCGTCCCGACGCCGAGGATCGAGCCGAACAGCGCCGCGTCGAAGCTCCCGCCCTCACCGTCGAAGAACGCGAACAGCGCGAGGCCGAGCGCGAACGACGCGGTCGTGATGACGCCGATCGCGGCGTCGGAGCCGAGCAGCCGGCGGCGCGTCACGCCGTTGATCATCAGCGCCGACGCCACGCCCCACGCGCCCGCGCCGAGCAGGAAGTTGATGCCGAGCAGCGTGCTCGCGGCGAACCCGCCGAAGATCGCGTGCGACAGCCCGTGCCCGATGTAGCTCATGCCCTTCAGGACGACGTAGACGCCGACCAGGCCGCACAGCGCCCCGGCCATCGTCGCGACGATGAGGCCGTTGCGGAAGAACTCGAACTCGAACGGGCGCAGCAGCTCGGCGATCACGGCGCGCTCCCGTGCGTGTGGTCGTCGCCGTGGTGGACGTGGTCGTGGTCGTGCGTGTGCCCGTGGGCATGGCCGTGCGTGTGCGTGTGCGGGGGCGCGTGCGGCGTGGCGTGGCGATGCTCGAAGTGGTCGACGACGACGGGCATGCCGCCGTGCTCGAGGACCTGCATGCTCGCGCCGTACGTGCGCTCGAGGATCTCGGGCGTCAGGACGTCGGCGGGGCGCCCGGCGCCGATCACCGAGCGGTTCAGGCAGACCATCCGGGGGAGGTGGGCGGCGATCCCGTTGAGGTCGTGCGTCGTGAGCAGGATCGCCAGGCCACGGGCGTGGAGGTCGTCGAGCAGGTGCAGGATCTCGTGGCGCAGGCGCGCGTCGACGCCCGCGGTCGGCTCGTCCATGAGCAGCAGCTCGGGCTCGCCGAGCATCGCGCGCGCGATGAAGACGCGCTGCTGCTGGCCCCCGACAGCTCCCGGATGTGGCGGTCGCGGAGGTGCTCGATGTCCAGCCGCGCGAGGATCTCGCCGACGGCCGCGCGCTCGCTCGCGCTCGGCCACGGCAGCAGGCGCCCGCTGATGCGCGCCATGAGCACGCATTGCTCGACGGTCACCGGAAAGCTCCAGTTGATCGTCTCGACCTGCGGGACGTAGGCCATTCGCAGGCCCTTGCGGCGGGTCACGCTCCCCGCGCTCGGGCGGATGCTCCCGGCGATCGCGCGCAGCAGCGTCGTCTTGCCGCAGCCCGACGGGCCGACGACGCCGACGAACTCGCCCGCGGCGATCACGAGGTCGACGTCGACGAGGACGTCCTCGGCGGCGTACCGGCAGGTCACGCCGGCGACCACGACGAGCGGCTCGGCGGCGCTCATTGGGGGTAGGTCGCCTTGTCCGGCGCAACGTCGGCGGGCTCGAACGCCTTCAACGTGGACGCGTCGCCGCCCATCGCCTCGGTCATCGTGATGAAGTCGAAGTGCATGAGCCCCATCCAGGAGTGCTCGGGGTCGCCAGGCTCGCCGGGCAGGTCGTCGTCGCGCAGGACGTCGACGTACTTCACGCCCGCCTCCTTGCCGATCTGCTCGAGCACCGGGCTGGGGAAGACCTCGGAGCCGAAGATCGCCGGCACCTTCGTGGCCTTGACCTGATCGATGAGCGCGGCGACCTCCTTCGGCGTGGGGTCCTCGAAGTCCGAGACCTGGATCGCGCCGATGATGTCCCAGCCGTAGTCGCGCCCGAAGTAGGCATAGGCGTCGTGGTAGGTGAGCAGCTTGCGCTTGGCGCGGGGGATCGTCGCGAAGGACGTCCGCATCGCGCGGTCGAACGCGTCGACCTTCGCCTGGAACCTCGCGAAGTTGGCCTTGTAGTACGACCGTTGTCCGGGTCGCGCTTGACGAGGTCGTTGCGGACGATCAGCGCGTAGCGGACGGCATAGGCCGGGTCGGTCCAGAGGTGCGGGTTGGGCTTGCCGCCGGACTTCGGAAACGAGAAGTCGTAGGCGTACTCGCTCTCGGGGATCGACCTCGTGCCGAGCTCGACGATCTGCGCGCCGTCCTTGAGGTTCTGCTCGGCGAGCTCCTTCGTCGGCTCCTCGAGCTTCAGGCCGTTGACGTACAGGACGTCGATCGTCGACAGCAGCTCCGCGACGCTCGGCTTGGGCTCGAACGTGTGCGAGTTCGTGCCCTCCGGGACGATTCCGGTGATCTGCACGCGGTCGCCGCCGATGTTGGAGACGATGCTCGTGATCGGCGCCACCGTCGTGCCGATCGAGAGCTTCCCCTCGCTGGCCACGGGCGCGCCGGCGCCGCATCCGGCGGCGACGAGCGCCAGCGCCGTCGCGGCGAGGAAGGTGGCGTGGCGTGTGCCGAGTGCCATGCAGCCGCGAGCCTACACCTATCGCGAGTCCATCGCAAAAGCGAGCCAAGGCTTCCAGCGAGGCAGGCGCGGGAAGTCTTGTGTCAGCCCTCGGGCGGTGGGCCGCGCAGCGCACCGAGGACGCCGACGCCCAGCAGCGCGAGCACGAGCAGCGTGACGAGCGTCAGCACATTGATGCCGCCCGAGATCGCCGCGACGACGGTGAGCGTGGCGAGGATCGCGATGAAGAGCAGCGCCGAGCCGAGCGCCGTGGCGCGCACTAGATGGAATCAACCATCTAGTACACGGGGTACTTCGGCGGCGGGCTGTAGTCCTTGGCGCGGCTGGCGAAGAGCTTGATGGCCAGCAGGCCGAAGGCGAACCCGCCGATGTGCGCGAAGTACGCCACGCCGCCTCCGCCCCCCGTCGGGTTCGCGACGCCGTAGGCGCCGAAGGCGACCTGCTGCAGAAACCAGAACCCGAGGATCAGGAGCGCCGGCAGCTCGATGATCGTGAAGAAGAAGATGATGAAGATGAGCGTCACGACGCGGGCCTTCGGATACAGCAGGATGTAGCCGCCGAGGACCGCCGCGACCGCCCCGGACGCGCCGATCGTCGGGATCGCGGCGTTGGGCTCGATCGCGATCTGGGCGGCGATCGCGGCGAGGCCGCCGAGCAGGTAGAAGGCGACGAACTTCACCGGCCCCATGGAGTCCTCGACGTTGTTGCCGAAGATCCAGAGGAAGAGCATGTTGCCGCCGAGGTGCAGGATGCTGCCGTGCATGAACATCGACGAGAACGCGGTCATCCACGTGGCGGGCTGGCTCGGCGCGTCGCCTTCGACTCCGGGCAGGCCCTCGCAGAGGATCTGCTGGCCGGCGATGGCGCACTCCTTGCCGTAGTTGGAGAACTCGTAGGGGATCGCGCCCCAGTCGACGACGATCCCGTCGTCGGGGCCGGAGAAGATGCCGCCCTTCTGCAACAGGAAGTAGACGACGACGTTGATCGCGATGAGCGCGATCGTGACGACCGCAAGCCGGTCCGTCGGGATGTTGTCCTTGAGCGGGAACACGGCGCGAACTCTCGCGCGGGAGGCTACCCGTCGGTGCGTGCTTGCGGACCGAGCAGGCGCCGCTGGACCGAGGCCATGATGTCGTCGGGTACGCCGGCCGGGTCGATGACGCGCTCGAGCGCGAGGCCGTTGGAGAGCGCGAGGGTGATGATCGCCCACTCGTTCTCCTCGAACGAGCGGCCTTCGGGGGCAAGCTCCGTCAGCTTGCCGCGCAACCGGCGGTAGCGCTGGGAGAACTCCTCGAGGAGCGCGGGCTCGCGTGCGGCGTGCACCCAGAACTCGATCGACAGCAGCAGCCACTGCGAGTTGCGCTCGTCGACGGGCTGCGCGGCGAGCGCCTTGAGCTTCGAGACGTCGTCGGGGTGCGGGGACAGCAGCGCCCGCAGCTCCTCGACCCGGCGATCGACGATCTCGTCGAAGAGCGTGAGGAACAGCCCGCCCTTGCTCTTGAACGTCGAGTAGACCGCGCCCTTCGTGTAGCCGGCCTCGTCGGCGATGTCGTCGAGCGTGGTGCCGTGGTATCCGTCGCGGAAGAACAGCCGCTCGGCGGCGACCAGCAGCTCCCGTCGCGTGAGAGCCGCGCGCTCGCTGCGAGTCAACCTCGCCGCGGTCGCCACGGCGCTCAGGCTACCGGCACGGCGGCGGCCGTTTGGTCCGCCGCCGTGGCCCCTCCGGCAGCCTTCTCGGCGGCGTCGTCGCGGAGCGACGCCAGCCATTCGTGCGGCAAGATCTCGGCGCCGAGGTGCCCGACGTAGTCGGGCGCGACGCGACGCGCGAGTGCCGCTGCGGGCCGGTTCTCCACGAACGGCCGCAAGTCGTCGGACAGCATCAGTGCGGAGAGGTTGACCGCGATCTGGAAGTCGGCTGCGTTGAGCTCGGGGCCGTTGAGCAGGCCATCGGCGATCCACGCGTCGATCTGGTCGAGGCGCTCGGGGAGCAGCTCGAGATCCTCGCGCCCGGCCGCGTCCGACGCGCGGTGCACGCCGGCGGCGAGGCGGACGATGAGCGGCGTGGCCACGTGCAGGACCATCCGCATCGGCAGCGCGCGCTCGGCCAGCATCACGCTCTTGAACGCCTTGCGGTCGCGGCGTGCGGCGCAGTAGAAGACGCGCCGCACGGCGTTCTGGAAGTCCTCGCCCCAGCGCTCGGCGTCCTGCACGGCCTTGCGCCGAGCGGGATCGGCGGGGAAGAGCGGCCGCTCGGGCTCGAGCTCGTCGAGCGCGCGCGAGATGGCGCGCGTCCCCTGCACGCGACGGCCGTCGGCCTTGATCGCCGGCACGCCCATCGTCTCGAAGCCGAGGCCGAGCATGATGAAGGCGTGCGCCGCGGGAGGCAGCATGACGGGCTTGTAGTCGATGCCCTTGTGCTCGAGCATGAGCCGTCCGGTGTAGACGGAGTTCGACCCTTGGAACCCGTAGAACTTCACCCTCCCCGGCACAGCTGGCTCCTTCCTCGCTGCGTGACAGATACCGACGGTACTTTGATACCGCCGGTATCCGAAGTCAAGTGCCAAGCGCGCCAGCTACTGCGCCGCGATCGCCAGCGGGCCGGTTCCGGGCTCGTCCTGCGGGATGTGCTGGTCGGCGTGGTAGCTCGAGCGCACGAGCGGGCCGGCGGCGATGTGGTCGAAGCCGAGCTCGTACGCGGCGGCTTCGAGCGCCTTGAACTCGTCGGGGTGCCAGTAGCGCACGACCGGCAGGTGGCGCTCGGTCGGGCGCAGGTACTGGCCGACGGTGAGCACCTGGACGCCGTGCTCGCGCAGCGCCTCGAACGTCTGCACCATCTCGGCGTGGGTCTCGCCGAGTCCGACCATGAGGCCGGACTTCGTCACGACCTCGTCGCCACCCATCTCCTTGGCGTTGCGCAGCACGCGGCAGGAGCGCTCGAACGTCGAGCCGCGGCGCGCGACGGGGTACAGGCGCGGGACGACCTCGACGTTGTGGTTGAAGACGTCGGGGCGCTCGGCGATGACCTTGGCGAGCGGCATCTCCTGGCCGCGGAAGTCCGGCGTCAGGACCTCGACCTTGCAGCGCGGCGCCTGGATGCGGCACTGGCGGATCACGCCGACGAAGGCGCTCGCCCCGAGGTCGGGCAGGTCGTCGCGGTCGACGGACGTGATGACCGCGTGGCGCAGGCCCATCTTCGCGATCGAGCGCGCGACGCGGGCCGGCTCGAGTGGGTCGTTCCACGTCGGCTTGCCGGTGCGCACGTTGCAGAAGCCGCAGCGCCGCGTGCACGTGTCGCCGAGGATCATGAACGTCGCGGTGCCGCGCTCCCAGCACTCGCCGACGTTCGGGCACGCGGCCTCCTGGCAGACGGTGTGGAGGTTCTCGTCCTTGATGAGCTGCGTGAGCTCGCGGTACTTCGCGCCGCCGGGCGCCGGGACCTTGAACCACGGCGGCTTGCGCTCGCGCATCGGGCGCACGTCGGGTCCGAGAACGCTGAGGACGTCCATCCCGCCGGGATTTGACCGCGAGCGGGTGGAGAGCTTGCGTTCGTCGCTCGACATAGCCGTTTCTAGGCTAGCGCCCGGTCATGCGACGGCGTAGGGTCGGGCGGCAGGCGGGGGCCGACACATCCGAGGACCCTGCGAACCCTCGAGCAGGAGCTGGACAGACATGCATCGCATCGCCACGATCGTGCTCATCGCGCTGGCCGCAAGCCTCGGGCTCGCGGCATGCGGCGGTGCTGACGACTCGTCGTCCGACGACGGCACGCTGTCGAGAACCGAGCTGGCAGCCAAGGCGGACGCGATCTGCAAGACGGGCGAGGCCGACGCCGAGACCGTCACGGCACCGGCGAGCATCGACGACGCGAACGTCGCCGCCGAGTACTTCGGCAAGCTCGTCCCGCTGCATCAGAAGCAGACCGACGCGCTCGCGAAGCTGAAGCCGGACGCCGAGGCGAAGGCGGACTGGGACGCGTTCATGGCGGCGCAGAACGACAACCAGCGGCTGCTGGACACGGTCCTCGCGAAGGCGAGGGCGAAGGACCCCAGCGGCCAGCAGGACCTCGCGCAGTACACGGCCAAGGCACGGGCGTTCGGCGCGGCCGCCGTGAAGGTCGGCTCGAAGGAATGCGCCGGTACCGCGTAGCCGCGGCCGCCATCGTCGTCGCGGCGGCGCTGGCCGCCGCGGGCTGCGGCTCGGACGACCAGGCCTCGGACTCGAAGGCCGTGACGACGGCGACCGTCGCCGAGCCCAGCGGCACGATCACGGTCGACTACGACGCGCCGACCGACGACGTCGGGGCGCAGGCCAAGGAGATCCTCCAGCTCGGGGGCACCGACGGCGTGGCGGCGGGCTTCACGAAGTCCTTCAAGCTCCCGTTCGACATCACGATCCACGTCGTCAACGGGCTCGTCGGGCCGAGCTACGACCCGGCGACGAAGACGATGACGCTCTCCTACGGCTTCGTGAACTTCACGGCCGGCGTCCTGAAGTCGAACTTCCCGGACCTGCGGACCAACGACAGGGAGTTCGGCAAGCAGCTCGCCGCGGTCGGCGGGTTCATCCTCGTGCACGAGTTCGGGCACGCGTTCATCGACGCGTTCGACCTGCCCGTGCTCGGCCGCGAGGAGGACGCGGCCGACGCCGTGGCGACGGTCTTCCTGACGCGCGCCGTCACGAACGGGCGCGAGTACGCGTTCGACGCGGCGCGCTTCTTCAACGCGCTGTCGGCGCGCCAGCGCAACCTCGCGCCGGCGGACTTCTTCGACGAGCACTCACTCGACAAGCAGCGCGCGTACAGCATCGTGTGCTGGATCGCGGGCTCGAGCGAGCAGGCCTACGCCGACGTCGCGAAGCTGCGGATCCTCAGCGAGGAGCGCCAGCGGCGCTGTCCGGCGGAGTACGAGCAGAAGGTCAAGGCGGTCGAGAACCTGCTCAAGCCGCACGCGCGCGCCTAGCCAGCGCCCGGGCGGCAGAGGAAGACGAGGTCGGACGCGAGCAGGCGGTAGCGCTCGGCCTGCTGCGCGCCGAGCTCGGCGACCATGTCGATCGTCTCGACCTCGAAGCCGGCGGCGCGCAGGCGGTCGGCGACGTCCGGCGCGTAGAGGCGCACGTGGTCGAACTGCAGGAACGCGCGCTCGCGATCCTCGGGCTCGGTGATCGCCGGGTCCTCGTACGTGCGCTCGAGGTCGAGCGCGAGCGGGACCATGACGAGGCAGAAGCCGCCGGGCGCCGTGATCCGGCGCAGCTCGCGCATCGCGCGTGCGTCGTCGGGGACGTGCTCGAGGACGTGCGAGCAGAGGACGGCGTCGAAGCTCGCGTCGGCGAGGTCGAGGTTCGTGACGTCGAGCTCGAGGTCGACGCCCTTGGGGTCGAGGTCCGCGGTGACGTAGCGCAGGGCGGGCTGCGACCGCAGCCGCCGCGAGATGCACCACTCGGGCGAGAAGTGCAGCAGCGAGCGGGCGTCGCCGAGCAGCTCGGGGCGGCGCTCCAGCAGCAGCCATTGCGCGCGGTGGCGCTCGTGCGATCCGCAGCGCCAGCACAGGGCGTTGGCGCGGTTCCAGTCGTCCTTGAAGGCGTCGAAGCTGTGCTCGCAGACCGGGCAGGTGACGGCGTCGCCGCGATGGCGCGCGGTCACGGCGCGCAGCCGCGCCGCGGCGACGATCCGGCTCACGAGGCGACCAGCGCCGCGTCCAGCCGGTCGAGCGCGACGCGGCGCGGGCTGCGCTCGAAGGCGGCGGCGAACTGCTCGGCGACGGCGGCGCGCAGGGCGGCCGGGGCCGTGCCGTCGCGCCGCGCCGCTTCCTCCGCTCCCGGGCCCGCCTCACCTGTAGCGCCTGCGCGCCGCGCCGCTTCCTCCGCCACCGAGCCCGCCTCACCTGTCGCGCCTGCGCGCCGCGCCGCTTCCTCCGCCACCGAGCCCGCCTCACCCGTCGCGCCTGCGCGCCGCGCCGCTTCCTCCGCCACCGAGGTCATGGCGACGCCGTCCAGCCCGCATGCGACGACCCATGCGAACGGCTGGAGGTCGTTTTCGATGTTCACCGCGAAGCCGTGCGTCGTGACGCCGCGCGCGACGTGCACGCCGATCGAGGCGATCTTGCGCTCCTGCGTCCAGACGCCGGTGTAGTCGGGGCCGTCGTCGGGTCGCGCCCGCGCCTCGATCCCCGCGGTGGCCAGCGCGGCGATGAGGGCGCGCTCCATCGTGCGCAGGTATCCGATGACGTCGACGATCCGCATGATCGGGTAGCCGACGAGCTGGCCGGGCCCGTGGTAGGTGAGCTTGCCCCCGCGATCGACGTCGACGATGTCGATGCCCTGCGCGCGATAGAAGTCCTCGCCGAGCGGCAGCTCGCCGGCCAGCGAGCGCCGGCCGCGCGTGTAGACGGGCGGGTGCTCGAGCAGCAGCAGCGTGTCGGGGATCGCCTCGGCCTGGCGCGCGGCCCGCACGCGCTCCTGGAGCGCGAGCGCCTCGCGGTACTCGACGAGGCCGAGCTCGCAGATCCAGAGGTCCGACGGCATGTGGCGAGTGTAGGTCGACGGCGGCCGGGCATGATCTCGCCGCGGCGCAACGCCGGCTGGGTCGAGGTCGGTACGGCGAGTTCCTCGTCGCGGCCCTGGAGGACCTCGACCTCGGCGAGCGGCGGTTCGACGTCGCGTTCGCCGTTCGGGTCGGACTGTTTTCACCGCGAGCCGGAGCGCGCGCGAGCGCTCGTGGAGCCGTGGCTCGCGCCGGGTGGGCGCTGCGTCGCGGTCTTCGATCCTCCGGCGTAGGGTTCACGTCGCATGCGGACGCTGACTCGCGAGGAGCTGACGGCGGCGCATGCCGCGCGGCAGATGCTGCTCGAGCGTCACACGCTCGACCCCGCCGAGGCCATCCGCCGGCTCACGCCGCTGCAGGGCCAGGATCCGCCCGCGCCGTACGTCGCGCTGGCGGCGCGCGTGGAGGGCTTCTCACGCCCGGCGCTCGAGGCGGCGATCGACCGTCGCGAGGTGGTCAAGACGACGATCAACCGGCTCACGCTGCACCTCGCGGCGGCCGACGAGTACCCGGCGTACGCGCAGCTCACCCGCCAGCCGCGGATGCGCGCGTGGCGCAAGACCTACGCCCATCTCGACGAGGAGGCCGTGACCGCCGACCTCGGCGCCTGGCTCTCGGAGCCGCGCTCCAACGACGAGATCCGCGAGCGCGTTGGGCGCTACGAAGGCGTGACGCACGACGCGGTCACGCCGATCGTCTTCGCGCGGGTCCTCCTGCCGCTCGTGCAGGTCCCGCCCGCGGGGTACTGGGCTGACCGGACGCGGGCGAGGTTCGTCGTCGACTCGACGGCGCGCCCCGACCCGGCCGATGCCGCAACGCTGGCCCTCGTGCGCTACCTCGCGGCGTTCGGCCCGGCCAGCAAGCGCGACATCGCGTCGTGGGCGGGGGTCGCGCAGCGCGACTTCGCGGCGGCGATCGAGCGCCTGGACCTCGTCGCCTACCGCGACGAGCGCGACGTCGAGCTGCTCGACCTCCCCGGCCAGCCACTGCCGCCCGCCGCGACGTCGCTGCCCGTGCGCTTCCTCTCGCGCTGGGACCAGGCGCTGCTCGCCTACGCCGACCGCGAGCGCATCATCCCGCCCGAGCTCCAGCCTTTGAAGCTCACGCTCTCAGGCGACCAGACCGTGACCGTCGACGGCCGCGTCGCGGCGAGCTGGAAGCTCGAGCGCTCGGCGAAGGTCGTGAAGGTCGTCATCGAGCCGCACCGCGACATCCGCCGCTCGGCGCGTGCCGAGATCCGCACCGAGGCCAAGCGCACCGCGCTGTTCTGCGCGCCCGACAAGGAGCAGGTCGAGGTCCAAGGCCTCTGACCTACGCCTCGTAGCTCTCGATGCGCTTCTTGACGTTCGCGAGGAAGCGCGCGGCGAGGGCGCCGTCGATCGCGCGGTGATCCCACGACAGGCCGAGGATGACCATCGGGCGGATCGCGATCGCGTCCTCGCCGAACTGGTCGGTGACGATGACCGGCCGCTTGACGATCGCCTCGACGTCGAGGATCGCGACCTGCGGCAGGCTGATGACCGGCGTGGCCATCATCGAGCCGAACTGGCCGGGGTTCGTGATCGTGAACGTGCCGCCGCGGACGTCGTCGGGGGTGAGCTGGCGGGCGCGAGCGCGGCGAGCGAGGTCGCGGATGCGGCGCGCGATGCCCTCGACGCTGAGGTCCTGGGCGCCGCGCACGACCGGGACGATCAGGCCGTCGTCGCCGAGGTCGACGGCGATTCCGAGGTTGACCTGCTCGTGCACGGTGTGCAGGCCGTCCTCGAGCCACGCGTTGACGAGCGGGAACTCGACGAGCGCGTGGATGACGCAACGCGAGATCAGCGGCAGCGCCGTCAGGCCGATCTCCTTGCGCGAGAGCTCGATGCGCGACATGTCGACCTCGATCCAGGTCGTGCAGGTCGCCGCGGTCTGCAGCGAGCGGTGCATGTGCTCGCCGATCGTCGCTCGCATGCGCGACAGCGGCCGGCCGGGCGGGGCGACGTACGGCCCGTGCGACAGCGATCCGCCGGCGCCGGGCCGGTACGGGCTCTCGGAATGCAGGATCGGCTCCGACCCGCCCGCGGACGGGAACGCGGCGCTGCGCGCTTCGACGACGGCCATGACGTCCTGCTTGGTGACGCGCCCCTCGCGGCCGGTGCCCTCGATCTGGTCGAGGTCGACGTCGTGCTCCTCGGCAACGCGCTGGACCACCGGCGAGTAGCGGCGCGCCGCGCCGCCGCGGCGGGGCGGGGAGGCGGGTCGCGGCGCCGCCGAGCCGGAAGGGGCATGCGCTGCGGGCGCCGGCGCGGCCGGGTGCGCCGCAGCGGGTGCGGGCGCGTTGAGGTGCGCCGCGGGTGGCGATGGCGAGGGTGGCGCGGCGGGCGGTGGCGAAGCGTGCGCCGCGGTCGCCGGCGGGCCGTTGCCTACCGGTGCGCCGCTCGCCGCCGCCCCGCCGGTTGCGATCCGCGCGAGCGTCACGCCGACGTCGACCGTCGTGCCGACCCGCACGAGGATCTCGACGAGCCGCCCGGCGACGGGCGCCGGGATCTCGGTGTCGATCTTGTCCGTCGAGACCTCGGCGATCGTCTCGTCGGCGTCGACGTGGTCGCCGGGCTGCTTGTGCCACTCGACGACGGTGCCCTCGGCGACGGACACTCCCATCTGGGGCATCGTCACGTCGACGAGCGTCTCAGTACTCAAGGAGCTGACGGCAGGCCTCCCTTACGCGATCGACGGACGGTAGGACCGCGGCCTCGAGCGGCGGCGAGAACGGGATCGGGCAGTCGGGCGTCGCGACGCGGACGACGGGCCCGTCGAGGTCATCGAAGGCGTGCTCGGCGATGAGCGCGGCGACCTGCGCGCCTGCCGCGCACGTCTGGTTGGCCTCGTCGACGATGACGACCTTCGACGTGTGGCGGACGGCGGCGAGGATGGCGTCGACGTCGAGCGGGACGAGCGAGCGCAGGTCGAGCACCATGATCGACGCGCCCGCGATGTCCTCGGTGGCCTCGAGCGCCCTGTGGACCATCTGGCCGTAGGCGATGACGACGAGGTCGTTGCCCTCGCGCGCGACACGCGCCTTGAAGGGCGTCTCGTAGGAGCCCTCCGGGACCTCGCCCTTGACGTGGCGATAGAGGTTCTTGTGCTCCATGAAGACGACCGGATTGGGGTCGCGCATGCTCGCGATGATGAGGCCCTTCGCGTCCTCGGCGGTGCTCGGCGCGACGACCTTGATGCCGGGCGCGTGCATGAACCACGCCTCCGGGTTCTGCGAGTGAAACGGCCCGCCCGAGAACCCGCCGCCGCTCGGCAGCCGCACCGTGATGTTCACGGGGAGCCCCTGGCGGTAGTACATCTTCGCCGCGACGTTGACGAGCTGGTCGAAGCCGCAGGCGATGAAGTCGGAGAACTGCATCTCGCAGACCGGCCGCATCCCGACGACCGCGGCGCCGATCGCCGTGCCGATGATGCCCGACTCCGCGAGCGGCGTGTCCATGACGCGGTCGGCGCCGAACTCCTCGAACAGGCCGTCGGTGACCTTGAACGCGCCGCCGAAGACGCCGATGTCCTCGCCCATGAGGAGCACCCGCTCGTCGCTGCGCATCTCCGTCCGCAGGCCGTCGGAGATCGCCTTCAGGTACGTCATCTCGCTCATCGGCGGTGCCCGCTCCACGGGGCGGCGCCGTCCTCGAGCAGGATCTCTGGTGCGTCGCGCGGGTGAAAGACGTCGTCGGTCGCCGTCGCGGGATCCGGCATCGGTCCGGCGAGCGCCACCTCGGCGGCATGGTCGACCTCGGCCTTGACGTCCTCGCGGAGCGCGTCGACGTCGACGCCGAGCGCGGCGACGCGGGCGCTCTGGCGGTCGATCGGGTCCTTCTTGCGCCACTCCTCGACGAGCGCCTTGGGGACGTACTTCATGTCGTCGTGGGCGCCGTGGCCGTGCATGCGCATCGTGACGGCCTCGATGAGCGTCGGGCCGCCGCCGGCGATCGCGCGCTGGCGCGCGGCGCGCGTGGCCTCGAACATCGCCTCGACGTCGTTGCCGTCGACGCTGATGCCCGGGAAGCCGTAGCCCTCGGCGCGCTGCACCGGGTTGATGGCGAACTGCAGGTCGATCGGCGTCGAGTAGGCGTACTGGTTGTTCTCGAGCACGAAGATGACCGGCAGGTGCTGGACGCCCGCCCAGTTCATGGCCTCGTGGAAGTCGCCGCGCGACGTCGAGCCGTCGCCGAACCACGTCAGCGCACAGCGCGCCTCGCGGCGCAGCTTGAAGGCCATCGCCATGCCCGTCGCGACGATCATCATGTCGGGCAGCATCGAGACCATCCCGACGCAGCCCGTCTTGTGGTCGCCGAAGTGGATGTTGCCGTCGCGCCCGCGCGTGATGCCGGCGGCGCGACCCATGTACTGGCTGAGGACCGTCGCGGGCGCCACGCCGCGGACGAGGTGGGCGCCGAGGTCGCGATGCAGGACGCAGAGGCGATCGGTCGACGCCATCGCCCAGGCGGCGCCGACGGACACGGCCTCCTGGCCGAACCCGTCGTAGAAGGACCCTGGAACCTTGCCCTGGCGGTAGAGGTTCATCGCTCGCGCCTCGACGGCGCGCATCATGAGCATCGCCCGCAGCAGCCCGACGCGATCCTCGGCGGTCAGGTGCTCGGGTTCGCTCGCGGCCGCGGTCTCGGGAACGCTGGGAAGTTCCGTGCTGCTGGTCGCCATGTTCGCCTTTCCGTGTGCTCGGTGCGCCGGGGTCTCCGGGTTACCTCTTCGGCATCCCGTCGGGATCACCGCGCGAGATGCGCTACGTCCTAGCCGAGGGTACCGGGAACGTAGGCTGGAGGACGTGGATGACGCCGATCGCAACGAGGGCTCCGGCGGCCTGCGCCGGCTGCGCTGGCGGCTGCGCGGAGCGTGGCTGTGGCCGGCGTTCGTCGCGGCGACGCTCGCCGAGATGGCCCTGCTGCACTGGCTGCCCGTGCAAGGGGAGTCGACGCGCTGGATCTCGGCGATGCTCGTCGCGGGGTGCCTGAACCTCATCGCGGTCGTCGTCCTCGGCGGTCCCGGCGCGCTGCTGCTGCGCCGCCGCCGGCCGGACATGCCGAAGGTCGTCGCGAGCGACTACGCGGGCAGGGCCGCGCTCGTGGTCGTCGCCGTCGGGCTCGTCGCCGCCGGGCTCGCGCACCGCCCGGGGGTCATCGATCGCCGCGCAGCGTTTCACGAGCAGCTGCTGGCCGTGAACCGCTGGGTCACGCAGAACGGCGACAAGTTCGCGAACGCGCACCTCTCGCAGGCCGACACGGTCGCCGTCGACGAGGACCTCTTTCGCACGTGCGTGCCGAGCCGCGATCCGAAGCGGTCGCTGTGCCTCATCGTCGACACGTCGACGTCGCCGCCCGCGGTCAAGCGCGACGTCAACCGCGAGCCGAACGCGAGCTTCGACCGCGGCTTTAGGTAGCTCGCCGAGATGCCGATATACGGTGCATGGGTGGCGCGCGTGCTCTCATCGCGTCGTTGGGCGCGAGCATCTCCGTCGTTGCGGGAGCTGCCGTGTCGCTGCTGCTCTTCAGCTTCGTCTTCGCGTTCTCCGGCTTCACCGGCGGCGGCGAAGGGCGCGCCGCAGGCTCGGCCGAACTCGTCGAGTCGCCGGCGTCGCGGGCGATCTCCGCACGCGCTGCACGGGCGCGCGAGGCGGCCGCCACCGTGGTCGTCAGCGCCGCCAAGCCGGCGCGCGCCGCCGTGCGCAAGGCTCCCCGGGAGGTCGCCCGTCGCGAGCCCACCGCGGCCAAGCCGTCCTTCAACCCCGGCCTGCGCGAGCTCGACCCACCCCCGGCCCCCGCACCTGCGGCCGCGGACCCGCCTGCGGCTGCACCGGCGATCGGCGACAGCGTCCGCGACGTCGGCGAGGTCGTCAGCGCCACGGTTCAGGGCGCCGGCGCGGCGACGGCACCGCTGCTCGGCCCGGCCGTCAGCCAGGCGATCCAGGACGTGCTCGACCTGTTGACGTCCGTGCTGCAGGGCGCGACGGGCGCGCTCGGCGGCGCTGTCGACAAGACCCTCCCGCGCTGACGACGCCCTAGAACGCGAGCGCGAGCGGCTGTTCGAGCAGCGCGCGGATGCGAGCGAGGAACCGCGCGGCGTCGGCGCCGTAGAGGATGCGGTGGTCGCAGGCCAGCGTGACGCCCATCGTGTTGCGGGCGACGAGCTCGCCGTCGCGGACGACGGCGCGTGGCGCGAGCGCGCCGACGGCGAGGATCGCGGCCTGTGGGGGGTTGATGACCGCGGTGAAGTCGGTGACGCCGAACATGCCGAGGTTGGAGACCGTGAACGTGCCGCCGCTGAGCTCGGGTGGTGTGACGGTGCCGGCGCGGACCTTCTCGGCGAGCGCGCGGGTTTCGCGGGCGATCTCGCGCAGCGACTTGCGGTCGGCGTCGAAGATCGTCGGCACGACGAGCGCGTCGGTCGCGGCGACCGCGACGCCGACGTTGACGCGGCTGTGCAGCTCGAACTTGCCGTCCTTGTAGCTGGCGTTCGCGCGTGGGTACTCGCGCAGCGCGAGCGCGCAGGCCTTGACGATCATGTCGTTGTACGACGGGACCTCGCCGCCGAGGGCCTTGAGCTGGGTCCGCAGCGCGACACAGGCCTCCATGTCGACCTCCGAGCGCAGTGTGAACTCCGGCACCGTGGCCTTCGACTCCGCCATCCGGCGGGCGATGACCTGCTGGATGCGCGTGAGCTCGACGATCGTGATGTCGCCCTTCGCGGTGCCGGTCTCCGTCGGGGGAGGGGTCGGGGGCGGGGAGGGCGGCGTGTACGGCTTGGGCTCCGGGACCGAGATCGGCGGGGGCTCGGGGGCTGCCGCGACGGGCGCGGGCGGTGCCGGAGCTTCGGCCGGCGGGTTGCGGAAGGCTCGGCGGCGGCGTTGCGGAAGGCTCGGCGGGCGGGGCGTCCGAGAGCCTTGCGGTTCCGGCCTGGGCGGCCTCCTCCACGTCGGCCTTGACGACCCGGCCGCCGGGTCCGGTTCCTTCGATGAGGTGGAGGTCGATGCCCTGCTCGCGAGCCATGCGCCGGGCGAGCGGCGAGGCCTTGACGCGGCCGGTCTTGCGCGCCGGCGCCGCGGTGGGGGCGGGGGCCGCAGGCTCGGGGGTGTGCGCCGCCGCCGGTTCCGCGGCTGCGGTGGGCGCGGGTCGGGCTGGTGCGGGCTGCGGCGCGAACTGCGCCTCCTCCGCAGCAGGCGCGGCTTCGGTTGCGGTGGGCGCTGGCTCGTCGGCGGTCGGCGCGGTGGCGGCGCCATCGTCCAGCCGCGCGATGACCTCGCCGATCGGGAGCGTCTCCCCGGCCGCGACGACGATCGTCAGCACGCCGGCCGCATCGGACTCGAACGTCAGCGTCGCCTTGTCGGTCTCGATCTCGGCGATCGGCTCGCCGCGGCTGACCGACTCGCCGTCGGCCTTCAGCCACTTGAGGATCGTCCCTTCCTCCATCGAGTCCGACAGCCGTGGCATGACGATCTCGGACATCAGCGCCTGGAGGTGCGTCGCGAGGACCGCGTCGATGACCTGCGGCTCGTGCGGGAACGCGAGCTGCTCGAGCGGCTTGGAGTAGGGCATCGGCACGTCGGCGCCCGTGACGCGCTGGATCGGCGCGTCGAGGTCGTCGAAGGCCTGCTCGGCGATCAGCGCGCCGAGGTTCGCGCCGACGCCGCCGTGCGGCCAGCCCTCCTCGACGATGACGCAGCGGTTCGTCTTGCGGACCGACGCGAGGATCGTGTCGAGGTCCAGCGGGCGCAGCGTGCGCGGGTCGATGACCTCCGCTTCGATGCCGTGCTTCTCGCTCAGCGTCTTCGCTGCGCGCGCCGCCGTCAGCGCCATGCGCGAGATGCCGACGATCGTCACGTCCGAGCCTTCGCGGCGGATCGCGGCGCGGCCGAAGTCGACGGTGAAGTCCTCGTCGTCGGGCACCTCGCCGCGCTGGCCGTAGAGGTACTCGTGCTCGATGAAGACGACGGGGTTGTCGTCGCGGATCGCGGACTTCAAGAGGCCCTTGGCGTCCGCCGCGGTCGTCGGGACGGCGACGAGCAGGCCGGGCACGTGGAGGTACAGCGCCTCCCAGGAGTGCGAGTGCGTCGGGCCGAGCTGGTGGCCCGCGCCTTGGGGCATGCGGACGACGAGGGGCACCTTCACCTGGCCGCCGAACATGTAGCGGATCGACGCGGCGTGGTTGACGATCTGATCCATCGCCAGCAGCGAGAAGTTGATCGTCATGAGCTCGACGACGGGGCGCAGGCCGGTCATCGCCGCGCCGACGCCCATTCCGACGATCGTGTTCTCGGAGATCGGCGTGTCGCGCACGCGCCGCTCGCCGAACTCCTCGAGCAGGCCTGCGGTGACCTTGAACGCGCCGTTGAAGACGCCGATGTCCTCGCCCATGAGCATGACGGACTCGTCGCGCTGCATCTCCTCGCGCAGCGCCGCGTTGAGCGCCTCGCGGTAGCGCATGACGGCCACGTCTCAGTCCTCGTCCCGCTGCGCGTCGTCGGCCGGAGTGGCCGCCTCGTCGGAGGCCATCGCGCGCTCGTACTCGGTGTGGCCGGGGAGGTTCTCGGTCATCGCGCGCTCGTCCTCGCCGCGGTGCGGCGTCGAGGTGCGCTCGTCGATCGGAGTACCAGCCGCGGACCTGGTCGCCGAGGACGTAGATGTCGTCGTAGAGCTCGTTGGGCGACGGGTGCGGGGATGCGTCGGCGAACGCGACGGCCTCGTCGACGCGCGCGATCGTGTCCGCGTCGAGCTGCTCGCGCTCCTCGGAGCTCATGACGCCCGCCTCGACGAGCTGCGCGCCGAAGACCGCGAGCGGGTCGCGCTTGCGCCACTCGTCGACCTGCTCCTTCGTGCGGTACTCCTCGGGATCGGCCATCGAATGCCCGCGGAAGCGGTAGGTCACGGCCTCGACGAGCACCGGCCGGCGCTCGTCGCGCGCGATCCGCAGCGCCTCGGTGGTCACGGCGTAGGTGTCCAGGACGTCCATCCCGTCGCAGCGCATGCCGGGCACGCCGAAGCCCTCGCCCTTGCGCAGCAGGTCGGTCATCGCGGAGTGCCGCTCGAGCGACGTGCCCATCCCGAACTGGTTGTTCGTGATCATGAACACGACGGGCAGGTGCCACAGCGCGGCGAGGTTCATCGTCTCGCCGAACGTGCCCTGGTTGGAGGCGCCGTCGCCGAACTGGCAGAGCGTCACCTCGTCGAGGCCGTTGTAGTCCGACGCGAGCGCGAAGCCGGCCGCGAGCGGGAGGTTGCCGCCGACGATCCCGTAGCCGCCCATGAAGCGCTTCTCGAGGTCGAACATGTGCATCGAGCCGCCGCGGCCCCGGCAGAGGCCGTCCACGCGGCCGAAGAGCTCGGCCATCACGCGATTGGGATCGCTGCCGCGCGCGAGCGTGTGGCCGTGCGAGCGGTACGTCGAGATGAGGTAGTCCTGGTCGCGCAGGGCGCGCGTCGAGCCGACGATCGTCGCCTCCTCGCCGATCGCCAGGTGCAGGAAGCCACCGACCTTCGCCTTGGCGTACATCTCGCCGGCGCGCTCCTCGAAGCGACGGATGAGGACCATCGCGGCCAGCCAGTCGCGCGCGACGTCCGGCTCGGGGAGGTCGGCCGTGGTGTGTTGCGCAAGCGGCTCTGCCATCTGGGCTGTCAGCCTAGCGGGCGGGTGCGGCCGCGCCCTTTCGACGGGCGGCTGGTTTCCTGCGTCGCGCACCGTCCGGCGGCGCGTAAGATCGCGGCGAGATGACCGCGCAGACGGCAAGCGGGCGCACCGTCTCGGGACGGCGACGATGCGAGGCCTCGACCGGCGCCGCAGCCGGCTGCTGCTGCCGCCGCCGGCGATGATGCGCGATGCCCGCTGACGGCGTCACCCGGCGGAAGTTGCTCGCCGCCGCGGCTGCCGGTGCGGCCGGTTCCGCCCTCGCGGGTGGATCGCCGGCATCGGGCGCCGCCCGGCGGGGTCGCCGCCGGACGAGGCGGCGCGAGGACGTCGTGGTGGTCGGTGCCGGGCTGTCGGGGCTCGTCGCCGCGCGCGAGGTCGCTCGTGCGGGCCGGTCGGTCGCGGTGCTCGAGGCGCGCAACCGGGTCGGCGGGCGGATGCTCAGCCGGACGGTCGCCGGCGGGCCGGAGGTCGTCGACCTCGGCGCGGAGTTCATCGGGCCGACGCAGAACCACATCGCGGCGCTCGTTCGGGAGCTCGGCATGGGCACGTTTCCGTCGTACGCGCAGGGCGCCAACGTCTACGTGGCTGGCGGGAGGCGCACGACGTACGCCGACGGAGGCCTCACCGGCCAGGCGCCGCCCGACCTCGCGGCCCTGCCAGATCTGCTGCTGACGGTGTCGGCGCTCGACTCGATGGCGCTGCAGGTCCCGGTCGACGCGCCGTGGAAGGCGGCGCGGGCCGGCGAGTGGGACAGCCAGTCGCTCGAGTCGTGGATTCGGGCCAATACGACGAACAGCAGCCGCTTCCGCAACCAGTCGACCGCCGCCATCCGGGCGATCTTCGCCGCCGAGCCGCGCGAGATCTCGCTGCTCTTCGCGCTGTTCTTCATCGCGGCGTCGGGTGACGAGCGCAACCCCGGCACGTTCGAGCGCAACTTCTCGACGCGCAACGGCGCCCAGCAGGACCGCATCGCGGGCGGCACGCAGGCGATCGCGCTCGCGCTCGCGAGGCAGCTCGGGCGGCGCGTCGTGCGGCGCTCGCCCGTGCGGCGGATCGTCGTCGGACGCGGCTACGTCGACGTCATCTCCGACCGCTACGTCAACCGCGCGCGGCGGGTCATCGTGGCGCTGCCGCCGACGCTTGCGGGGCGCATCCAGTACGAGCCTTCGCTTCCGGCGCTGCGCGACGGGCTGACGCAGCGGCTGCCGCAGGGCCACATGGTCAAGGTGCAGGCGGTGTACGAGCGGCCGTTCTGGCGGGCCGACGGGCTGACGGGAGCGTCCGTCGCCGACGTCGGGCCGCTGAACATCACGTTCGACTCGTCACCCGAGTCGGGGTCGCCCGGCGTGCTGCTCGGCTTCGCGGGCGGCGACGAGGGCCGGCGCTTCGAAGCGTTACCCGCGGCCGAGCGGCGCGCGGCCGCGCTCGGCAGCTTCGCCCGCGCGTTCGGCCCGGCGGCGCGATCGCCGATCGACTACGTCGAGATGAACTGGTCGCAGGAAACGTGGTCGCGCGGCTGCCCGGTGGCCGTCGCGCCGCCGGGGGTGCTGACGTCCTACGGCGTCGCGCTGCGCCAGCCCGTCGGCCGGATCCACTGGGCGGGCACCGAGACCGCGACGTACTGGAACGGCTACATGGACGGCGCGGTGAGCGCGGGGTTGCGAGCGGCGCGCGAGGTGGTCGAGCGGTTGTAGGCGGCGTCGCTGGCGATGCGGGGTTCAGGTCGTCGGCGCTGCACCGGCCGGCGAGTGCACCGGCAGCAGCCCGAAGACCTCGGCGGGATAGCGCGTCGGGATGCCCGTCAGCGGCGAGGGCGCGACCCAGCTCAGCCAGCGCCAGGCTCCGGACGAGCAGGCCGCGACCCTGCCGTCGATGAGGACAGCGCGCTCATCGCCGGCGAAGAGGTGGACGGCGAGCCGGGGGTCGCCGGTGGCGGGCTCCCAGATCCGCAGGCTGCCGTCGTCGCCGGCGCTGGCGAGGCGGGTGTTGTCGGTCGACCACGCGACGCCGTTCACCCCGTTTACGTGGCCGGTGAGGTGGAGCAGTTGTTCGCCGGTTGCGGGGTCCCAGATCCGCAGGCTGCCGTCGTCGCCGGCGCTGGCGAGGCGGGTGTTGTCGGTCGACCACGCGACGCTGCTCACCCAGCCGCTGTGGCCGGTGAGGTGGTGCAGCTGCACGCCGCTGGCGGGGTCCCAGATCCGCACGCTGCCGTCGTCGCCGGCGCTGGCGAGGCGGGTGTTGTCGGTCGACCACGCGACGCTGCTCACCCAGCCGCTGTGCCCGGTGAGGTCGCGCAGCTGCACGCCGGTGACGGGGTCCCAGATCCGCACGCTGCCGTCGGTGCCGGCGCTGGCGAGGCGGGTCTCGTCGGTCGACCATGCGACGCTGCGCACCCCGCTTGTGTGGCCGGTGAGGTGGTGCAGTAGCTCGCCGGTGACGGGGTCCCAGATCCGCACGCTGCCGTCGGTGCCGGCGCTGGCGAGGCGGGTGTTGTCGGCCGACCACGCGACGCCGTTCACCCCGTCGGTGTGGCCGGTGAGGTGGTGCAGCTGCTCGCCGCTGGCGGGGTCCCAGATCCGCACGCTGCGGTCAGTGCCGGCGCTGGCGAGGCGGGTGTTGTCGGTCGACCACGCGACGCCGTTCACCCCGTCGGTGTGGCCGGTGAGGTGGTGCAGCTGCTCGCCGGTTGCGGGGTCCCAGATCCGCACGCTGGCGTCGGTGCCGGCGCTGGCGAGGCGGGTGTTGTCGGTCGACCACGCGACGCTGCTCATCCAGTTGGTGTGGCCGGTGAGGTGGTGCAGCTGCTCGCCGGTTGCGGGGTCCCAGATCCGCACGCTGCCGTCGTCGCCGGCGCTGGCGAGGCGGGCGTTGTCGGTCGACCACGCGACGCTGCTCACCCAGCCGCTGTGGCCGGTGAGGTGGTGCAGTTGTTCGCCGTTGGCGGGGTCCCAGATCCGCACGCTGCCGTCGTCGCCGGCGCTGGCGAGGCGGGTGTTGTCGGTCGACCACGCGACGCTGTTCACCCAGTCGGTGTGGCCGGTGAGGTGGTGCAGTTGTTCGCCGGTGGCGGGGTCCCAGATCCGCACGGCGCGGTCGGTGCCGGCGCTGGCGAGGCGGGTGTCGTCGGTCGACCACGCGACGCTGCGCACCGCGATGGTGTGGCCGGTGAGGTGGTGCAGTTGTTCGCCGGTTGCGGGGTCCCAGATCCGCACGGCGCGGTCGTTACCGGCGCTGGCGAGGCGGGTGTTGTCGGTCGACCACGCGACGCTGTTCACCCCGTCGGGATGGCCGGTGAGGTGGTGCGGCTGCTCGCCGGTGGCGGGGTCCCAGATCCGCACGCTGCGGTCAGTGCCGGCGCTGGCGAGGCGGGTGTTGTCGGTCGACCATGCGACGCTGCGCACGCCGTTTGTGTGGCCGGTGAGGTGGTGCAGTAGCTCGCCGGTCGCGGGGTCCCAGATCCGCACGGCGCGATCGGTGCCGGCGCTGGCGAGGCGGGTGTTGTCGGCCGACCAGGCGACGCTGCGCACCCCGAGGGTGTGTCCGGTGAGGTGGTGCAGCTGCTCGCCGGTAGTGGGGTCCCAGATCCGCACCCTTCCGTCGTCGCCGGCGCTGGCGAGGCGGGTGCCGTCCGCCGACCACGCGACGCTGTTCACCCCGCCAGTGTGGCCGATGAACGTCCGCAGCGATGCGGGTTCGGCGGCCGGTCGCGCCGACGGCTCGTCGGGGACCGGCGGGCCCGCGATCAGGTGCGCCTCGCCCGGCGGCCAGCGCACGCCGTCGAGCGAGCAGCCGAGCCACTGCGTGCGGTGCGCGCGGGCGCCGCGAAGATCCACGCTCGAGACACGGCAGCCGCGCACGATCATGCCCGCCATGTCGGCGCCCCCGAGGGCGACACCATGCAGCGCGCCGTCGTGCAGCTCGGCGCAGGTCAGCCGGGCGGCGGTGAGGTCGCAGCTCTCGACGCGTACGCGCGTCAGGCGTGCGTCGCGCAGGTCGGCACCGGCCAGCTTGCAGTCCGCCAGGCGCACCATCGGACCGCCGGTCGGACCGGTGATCGCCAGACCTCGCAGGCTCGCCCCTTCGAGGTCGAAGCCCGTCAGTGCGATGCCACGGCCGCCCCGCTCGAGCGCCCGCACGTAGTATGCGAGCGCGAGCTCGGAGGCCTGCGGACGGTACGGCGCTCGCAGCGCTCGCAGCCCGCGCAGGCACGCGTCCACGTCGCCGCCGGCGACGATCTCCGAGAGGAAGTCGAACGTCTCGGGGCTGATCATCGGGAGCGCCCACGCGTCGGGGTCGGCCTCCGTCAGCGCGCGAGCAAGGTGCAGCGCAAGGAAGTACTCCAGCAGCGACGTGTGCGCGAACTCGAACTCGTCGGCGCCGGGTCGGACGACGAACGTCGCGGTGCGGAGATCCTCCGCGAGCACGCCGACATCGATGCGCTTGAGCCGAAACCAGCGGCCCAGCTCGTCGTCGCGATCCAGCCGCCGGTGCAGCCATGCCTCCAGCCTGTCGACGGGAAGCGACCGGCGGCCATCGCGCCACAGCTCCGCGGCCAGCTCGCCCATGAGCCGCTTCTTGTGCTCGCGCTCGAGCTGGTGCTTGCCGCGGTCGCGGTCCAGCCATGTCTCCACGAGCTCCGCGTAGAGCGCTGCGGTATCGACGCGCTCGCCCGACGCGATCCGCCGCTCGAGCGTGCCGAGCTGGTCGGCGATCAGGCGCAGGTTGAACGGGCGCCCCACGAGCTCGCGGAGGTTGTGCACCGTGCGGATGAGCTCGAGCGCCCGCTCGACGTCCTCCGCATCGCCCGCGCCGTCGCGCCGTTCGAGATACGTCCGCACCTGCTCGGGGGTGAACGGCAGCAGGTGCAGCGCGGCGTAGTGGCCGGCACCGACGATCTCGCGCTCGTCGCCACGGAAGTAGGCGTGCTGGTCGCGCAGCGTGCGGAAGAAGTGCGTGCGGCAGGTCATCACGACGCGGCCTGTGCGGCGACGGGCGTCCGGATCGTCGAGCACCGTCGGCGGCAGGATCTTCCACAGCTCGCGCAGCAGCGCCTGGCCCTGCGTCTCGCGCAGGTGCACGAGCACCTCGTCGAGACCGTCGAAGATGACGACGGCGCGCCGGCGCTGGACGTGATCGATGACCTCCGCGGCCGTCGGCGGGTCGCTGCCGCCGGCCTGCCAGACACGGCGCAGGAGATCCTCGAGGATGGCCTCCAACGACGGCTCGCGGTGCTTGACGTCGCCGAGCCGGCGCAGGTCGAGGTAGATCGGCAGCCGGGCATCGCCATCGCCGGCGCGGCGGCGTTTGAGCAGGCCGCGCGCGAGGACCTGCGACGCCGTCGTCTTGCCCATCCCGTACTCGCCGAAGATCACGAGGTAGGGGCGATCGTCGTCGCCGTCGGCCCACGAGCGCAGGTAGTCCTGGACGTCGACCGTGTCGTCGAGCGCGGCGCGGCTCGGTGGGCGGCGATCGAGCTGCGTGCGGAGCGCTCGCGCATCGACGAGCGGCCCGCGCTCGGGCTCGCCGACCAGGAGGTCCCAGTCGTGCTCGACCGGATCGAGCGCCTCGGCGAGCCGCGCCGCGATCTGATCGCGCAATGCGGTCGCGAACAGCGTCTTGCGCCGGCAGGACTCGTAGTCGGCGCCGTCGAGTGCGAACGGGTTGCTGAAGCCGCGCTGGTCGGTGCCGGCGCCAAGGTGCTCGACGAGGACCGGCATGACCATCGCGCGCCCGAAGTCGCGGTCGGTCCGCGCCTTGAGGTACGCGTGGCTGAGCAGGCAGACGACGACGTCGGCGCGCCGCAGCCGCGCCACGCGCACCTCGTCCGGGGCCACGCCGGCCGGCGCCCGGGTGTCGATGACCTCGACCTCGAGCTCGCTGTCCACGGCGAGCACGTCGCGCAGCCTCGTCGCCAGGTCGGCGGCGCGCGGCTCGTCGGTCGCGTCGATGCAGATGCGAACTGCCCGGCGCCCGCGAGCCGGCACCTCGACATCGCCGGAGGCGCTGCTCGTCGCGACGTCCGTCAGGTGCTCGAGCTGCCGGACGCCGTCGTCGCGGCCCACGAACCAGCACGTCCGCGCGTCCGGCCGGGCGTGCTTGTGGCCGTCGACCTCGCACGCGAGGTCCACGTCCTGCGCGAGAGCCAGCTCGCGCAGGTCGCGCCGGAACCCGCGAAACGCCTCGACCGGATCGCGCGCGGCCGGAAAGAGGACGCCGGCAACTGCTCCCAGATTGAGCTCGCGGCTCGTGGGCTTCGCGTCCTCGGCCAGCCCGGCGAGGCGTTCGATGCGCTCGCGAGTCACGCCACCCGGGGCCTGCGCCGCCAAGCCGCGCAGCGATCGCGCGGCAGCCGCAAGCGAGATCGACGCCGCCATCAGCGCTCGTCCTCGCGCAGACGCTCGACGATCTCGCCGACGAGCGCATCGCAGAAGCGCCCGCGATCGGCGCCGCCGCAGTCGAGGAACGCCTTGCGCTCACGACTGCGGGGCGGGCGGTAGCGGAAGAGCTGGAGCGCGCCGAGGCCATGCATCTCGTCGCGGCCTTCGCTCACCTGCTCGAGCACGGTCGGAACGACGATCCGGCGTGCGAGGAGCGCCGGCAGCTCGACGCCCGTGATGAAGGGCCGCGTCAGGAAGCGCGGCGTCACGCACAGCAACCCAAAGTCGGACGTGTCGAGGGCGCGGCGGATCTCCTGCTCCCAGCGCCGGCCGACGACGATCCGCCGGTCCCACCAGCCGTCGACGTCGAACTCGACGAGGTTCGCGAGGCGGGGGCGAACGTCGTCCAGGAACCGCTCGACGAGGACGGTGTCGTCCTGCGCATAGCAGATGAAGCCGGTGCGGTGAGGCCGATCCACGCGACCAGCATTGCACGATGCAACACGTTTGCCAACACGATTGGATGACGAGAGCGCCGGTGGAATCCGGGCAGGGGAGCGACTACGCTCGCTGGATGCTCCCCACCGAGCACCTCGTGGCGTTCATGGTCATCGCGACGGTGCTCATCGCCGTGCCCGGACCGAGCGTGCTGTTCGTCGTCACGCGGTCGCTCACGCTGGGCCGCCGCGCCGGTCTTGCGACGGTCGCGGGCAACGCGGCCGGGGTCTACGTGCAGGTCGTGTTCGTCGCGCTCGGCGTCGGCGCGATCGTGCAGGAGTCGATCGCGGTGTTCACGGTCATCAAGCTCGCCGGCGCGCTGTACCTCGTCTACCTCGGCGTGCAGAGCTTCCGCCACCGGCGCGAGCTGGCCGCCGCGCTCGGCAGGGCGGTCGAACCGCGCGAGCTGCGGCGGATCCTCGTCGACGCGTTCGTCGTCGGCGTCGCCAACCCGAAGGTCATCGTCTTCTTCGTCGCGGTTCTGCCGCAGTTCGTCGATCCCTCCGCCGGCTCGGTCGCGCTCCAGCTGCTGACGCTCGGCGCGATCTTCTGCACGATCGCGCTCGTCTGCGACGGCATCTGGGCGCTCGCCGCGGGCGCGGCGCGCAGCTGGCTCGTGCGGTCGCCGAGGCGCCTCGAGGCGATCGGCGGCACCGGCGGGATCGTCATGGTCGGGCTCGGGGCCGGCCTCGCCGTGAGCGGCCGCAAGGACTGACGCGTCAGTCGTCGGTCGTGTGGATTGCGTCGACCACGTCGAGGTCGATCGCGCACCAGCGGTCGATGAACTCGTCGACCTCCAGCACGTTGAGATCCTCGCGCAGGCGGCGTGCGCGGCGGGCCGCGTCGGGGGCCGGGAGGTCCCAGAACAGCACGACCTCGCCCGACGCGACCTCGACGACCTCGATGTGGTCGATGCGGGTCGGATCGAGCGCCGCGGGGCGGCGACTGGCGCGCGTGTGAAGCAGGCGGTAGCCGCGGTTGGCCTTCATGCCCGCAAGGTAGCTCGCCGGAGCCCGGGCGGCTTCACCCGGGCGCGTTATCTCACGCCGCGGGCCGCGTCCTCGAGCTCGTCGTCGCCGTGGAACACGTCGCCGCCCGGCAACCAGACGGCCGGCACGTCGCGTACGCCGCGCTGCGCCGCGAGCGCGGTGGCGCCGTCCAGGCGGGTCGCGATCGACGTGAGCGCCGCGCCCTTGAGGACCGCCGCGGGGTGCATCTCGCACGCCGCCGCCGCGATCAGGACGTTGTCGGAGACGCCGAGGTCGCGCCCGCCGGCGAACGCCTGGCGGAAGGCGGCCAACGCGAAGGGCACCGTGCGCCCGATCTGCTTGGCGTACGTGGCAGCGCGCATCGCGAACGTGCTGTCGAACGGAAACGGCTGCGGCCAGCGCAGCGGCTGCAGGCCTCGGCGCTCGGCGGTGCGGGCGATGCGGTCGAAGAACGCCTCGCGGTCGGTCTCGCAGCGAAAGCCTTCGAGCGAGTCGGCGGCTGGGAGCCGCTCCGACAGGACCGGGATCCACTCCGCCGCGACCGGCAGCACCTGGATGACCCGCTCGGCGGCGAGGTACGCCTCCGGGCTGCGCAGGTCGAAGTAGAACGCGGGCGTCGCCGCGGCCACGTCAGCCGTGGATGATCCAGCCGTCGGCGTCGCGGGCCGCCTCCATGACGGCCTCCGACAGCGTCGGGTGGCCGTGGACCATCCGGGCGATCTCGCCGAAGCCGCCCTCGAGCGCGCGGACGTTGACGAGCTCCTGGATGAGCTCGGTCGCCTTCGCGCCGACGATGTGGCCGCCCAGCAGCTCGCCGTACGTCCTGTCGCCGACGATCTTCACGAGGCCGGTGCGGTCGCCGTAGACCGTGCCCGCGCCGACGGCGCCGTAGCTGCAGCTTGCCGACGACGACGTCGTGGCCGGCGTCGATCGCCTCCTGCTCGGTGAGGCCGAAGCTCGCGACGTTCGGATGGCAGAAGGTCGCGCGCGGGACGTCGACGTACGCGATCGCGTGGGTCTGCAGTCCGGCGGCGTCCTCGGCGGCGATGATGCCCTCGTCGGACGCCTTGTGGGCCAGCGCCGGGCCGTGCACGAGGTCGCCGATCGCGTAGACGCCCGCGAGCGACGTGCGCATCGCCCCGTCGACCTCGATGTGGCCGTCGTCGGACAGCGCGATGCCCGCCTCCTCGAGGCCGAGGCCCTCGATGTCGGGCGCGCGGCCGGTGGCGATGACGAGCCAGTCGGCGCTCGACGGCTCGCCGGCGACGGTGAACGAGACCGACGTCCTCGCCGGACTCGACGTCCTCGACGAAGACACCGGTGCGGACCTTGATCCCCTGCTTCTTGAAGCCGCGCTCGGCGATCTTCGAGACGTCGGCGTCCTCGGTCGGCAGCACGCGTTCCAGGCCCTCGTACAGCGTGACGTCCGAGCCGAGGCGCGCGTAGGCCGACGCGATCTCCGTGCCCGAAGCGCCGGCGCCGACGACCGCGAGCGTGGCCGGGAGCTCGGGCAGCGCCCATGCCTCCTCGGTCCCGATGACCCGCCCGCCGAAGTGCGTTCCGGGCAGCGGCTTCTTCACCGAGCCGGTCGCGAGGATGACGAACCTCGCCCCGTACTCGGTGCCGTCGAAGTTGCCGCCGACCTTGACGTTGGCGTCGTCGGTCACGACCCCGTGCCCTTCGATGACGTCGATGCCGTTCTTCTTGAACAGCCCGACACGCCGCCGGTGAGCGTCTTGATGACCTTCTTGCGGCGCGCGCCGACGCCGTCGAAGTCGACCGTCGGCTCGGACACGGTGATCCCGTAGTCGCTCGCCTCGCGGATCTCGCCGAGCACGTCGGCGACCCGCAGGACGGCCTTCGCTGGGATGCACGCGTAGTTCAGGCAGCGCCCGCCGACCTGGTCGGACTCGACGACGGCGGTCTTCATCCCGAGCTGCGCCGCCCGGATCGCGGCGACGTAGCCGCCGGGCCCGGAACCGATGACGATGCAGTCGTAGGAGGTCTCTGCCATGGGCGCTGGAGGCTATCGGGCCGTTCGCTACGACGCGGGAAACCCGATCTCGCTGATGAGGCCGTCCGACGACGCGGCGGGAGCGTACAAGTCGTGCCACTTCGCCTCGGCGGGGACGGCCATGGCGGCGCCGAGCGCGGCGCTGGCGAGCGTGACGGACAGGATCTTCGTGAGGCGGTTCGTGCGGGTCATGTGTGCGTGTCTCCAGTAGAGGGCCGCACACCGTCGGGGCGTCGGCCGGTCGATGTCGATGGAGGCATGACACGACCTTGGCGTCCGGAAATCGTCCGCAGATCGTCCGGACCGGCGCTCCCAGCACAGACCCGCCGGCGACAGCGGCGTCGCTAGGCGTCCGGGGGTTGGGCTGCCGCGCCGGGGCGCGTCGGCATCTGCAGCCGCGCCATCGCGCGGATGAGCTTCCAGAACAGCCATCCGAGCAGGCCGATGGCGAGGATCAGCGCCACGCCCGACCCACCACTTCTGCACGCGCGTGAACGCGAGCGAGAAGACGACGATCTGGATGCCGAGGATGCACTGGAAGCCGAGCACGGCCCAGTACTGGCGGGCGAGCATGCCGATGCCGGCGAGGACGAGGATGCCCGTGGTCACGACGGCGACGACCGTCGGGTTGCCGTTGGTGGGGGCGAGGTCGTCGACGGTGAGCGTGGCGACGACGTTGGCGATGGCGAACGCGAACGCGACGATCGCCGCGATCGTGACCACGCGCGGGCGCTCGCCGGGCGCGAGCGGCTCGAGGCTCATGCGGATCGCCTCGTCGCGCGCGCGGCCGCGGGCGTAGCGGTCGCGCAGCGGGTCGGCGCGGCCTCCTCGGCGAGCGGGTCCGGCTGCGGCCTCCCGGGCGCGGTCGCCTCGGCTGCGGGTCGCGCAGCGGCTCAGGCGCGGCCTCGCGGGCAGCGGGTCGGCCGCGGCCGGGGCGCCTCCGCGGCGCCCGTCCGCCCGCGCTTGCGGCTACGCGATCCCATCGATGGGCTCCCCGACGATCGCGGCGCGCAGCCGCGCGGCGGCGGCGCGCGGGTCGCTGGCCTCGGTGATCGCGCGGACGACGGCGACCCGCCGCGCGCCGGCATCGACGACCGCGTCGACGTTCGCCGCGTCGATCCCGCCGATGGCGAAGAACGGCACGCGTCGCGTGCGCGCCCGCGAACCGCACGAGCTCGAGCCCCACCGCGGGACGCCCGGGCTTCGTCGGCGTCGCGTGGACCGGCCCGACGCCGATGTAGTCGGCGTCCGTCGCGCCAAGGACCTCGCCCGGGAAGTGCGTCGACTGCCCCACGATCGCCCCGTCGCCTGCCAGCGCGCGCGCGTCCGGGACGTCCATGTCGTCCTGGCCGACATGGCATCCGTCCGCGCCCGCGTCGGCCACGAGGTCCGGCCGGTCGTTGAGGATCAGCAGGGTGCCCGTCTCGTCGCACAGCCGGCGAGCGATGGCCGCGCCGGCCAGCAGCTCGGCCGCGGAGGCCTGCTTGTCGCGCAGCTGCACGATGTCGACCCCGCCGGCCAGTGCCGGAGCGAGCACGTCCTCGAGCGCCCGCCCGCCGGGCAGCAGGGGGCAGACGAGGTAGAGCACGGCACGCTCGAGGCGCTCGCGACGGTCGCTGGAAACGGTCATCGCTGCATTGTCGCAACGGTGGGGAGGATGGCTTCGCGGACCCTCTAGGATTGGTCGTCAACGGGAGCCCGCACGGCGCGGGCTGAGAGGGCGTCACGCCGACCGTCAACAGCTGATCCGGATCATGCCGGCGAAGCGAGGTGCAATGCCGCAGGACCCATCCGCAACTCCAGGCGTCGTCGTCATCGGCGGCGGCGTGATCGGGCTCGCCGTCGCCTGGCGCGCGGCGCAGCGCGGGCACGCGGTGCGGGTGTTCGAGCGCAGCGAGCTCGGGTGCGGCGCGTCGCACGTCGCGGCAGGCATGCTCGCGCCGGTCACCGAGGCCGACCCCGGCGAGCTCGCGCTGCTCGAGCTCGGGCTGCGCAGCGCGGAGGCCTGGCCGGCGTTCGCCGCCGAGCTGGCGCAGGCGTCCGGTGGGATCGATCCCGGGCTACGGGAGTGCGGTGCGCTCGTCGTCGCCCGCGACCGCGACGAGGCGCAGGCGCTCGAACGCGAGCTCGAGCTGCGGCGCGAGCTCAACCTCGGAGTGGAGCGACTCGTGGCGAGCGTTGCGCGCAAGCTCGAGCCCGCGCTCGCGCCTACGATCCGGCTTGCGCTGGCCGTTCCGGGCGACCACGCAACAGACCCCCGCGCGACGGTCACCGCCCTCGCTGAGGCGGCTCGCCGCGTTGGGGTTGAATTGTGTACGGGGAAGGCGGTCGAGCGGATCCACTGCGAAGGCGCCAGGATCACCGGCGTCGAGGTGGCGGGGGGAGCTCGTCGCGACGGACTGCGTCGTCGTCGCAGCGGGTGCGTGGAGTGGCGCCATCGGCGGCCTGCCGCGGGTCCCGCTGCGGCCGGTCAAGGGCCAGATCCTGCGCCTGCGCGACCCGCACGGCCCCGGCCTGCTCGACCGGATCGTCCGCTTCGAGGGCGGCTACCTCGTCCCGCGCGGGGACGGCCGCTACGTCCTGGGCGCGACGATGGAGGAGCGCGGCTTCGACGAGACCGTCACCGCCGGCGGCCTCTACGAGCTGCTGCGCGACGCCGGCGAGCTCGTGCCGGGCATCCACGAGCTCGTCGTCGAGGAGTGCTCGGCCGGGCTGCGCCCCGCGACGCCCGACAACGCCCCGCTGCTCGGCCGCGACGCCGCGATCGAGGGCCTCGTCTGGGCGACGGGCCATCACCGCAACGGGATCCTGCTCGCCCCGGCCACCGCCGACATCGTCGTGGCGGCGATCGACGGGGCGCCGGGCCCGCCGGCGTTCGCCGCCCAGCGCTTCGAGCAGGTGCCCGCGTGATCTACGTCAACGGCAAGCCGACCGACACGCCCGCGCGCCCGACGATCCGCGACGTCCTCGTCGCCGCCGAGATCGATCCGGACCGGACCGGCATCGCGGTCGCGGTCGACGCGGAGGTGGCGCGGCGCGGCGTGTGGCCCACCCGCACCGTGCCCGACGGCGCGCGCGTCGAGATCGTCACGGCCACGCAGGGCGGATGACCGAGCCGCTCGTCATCGCCGGTCGCACGCTGCGCTCGCGCCTGCTGCTCGGCACGGGCGGCTTCACGCGCATGCAGACGCTCGGCGAGGCGATCGACGCGTGCGAGTGCGAGCTCGTCACGGTCGCGATGCGGCGCGTCGATCCCGGCCAGCAAGGCTCGCTGCTGGACGTCATCGCGCAGCGCGGCATCGACGTGCTGCCGAACACCGCCGGCTGCTTCACCGCCCGCGACGCGGTGCTGACGGCACAGCTCGCCCGCGAGGCGCTCGAGACCGACTGGGTGAAGCTCGAGGTCATCGGCGACGAGCGCACCCTGCTCCCCGACGCGCCGGAGCTGCTGCTCGCCGCCGAGCAGCTCGTCGACGACGGCTTCGTCGTCCTGCCGTACACGAACGACGACCCCGTGCTCGCACGCCGGCTCGAGGACGCCGGGTGCGCCGCGGTCATGCCGCTGGGATCGCCGATCGGCAGCGGCATGGGCATCGCGAACCCCGCGAACCTCACGCTCATCGTCGAGCAGGCCGGCGTGCCGGTCATCCTCGACGCCGGCGTCGGCACGGCCTCTGACGCGGCGCTCGCCATGGAGCTCGGCTGCGACGCGGTCCTCTGCGCGAGCGCGATCTCGCGTGCCATGGACCCCGTCGCGATGGCGCACGCGATTCGCCTCGCGGTGGAGGCGGGCGTGCTCGCGCGCGGCGCGGGGCGGATCGCGCGCCGTACGCACGCACGGGCGAGCTCGCCGCTCGAAGGCCTCGCGGAGCTCGCCGAGTGAGCACGGTCGACGAGCTCGTCGGCCGCTTCCAGGCGGCCTGGTCGGCGCGCGACTTCGCACAGGAGATCGCCGCGACCTGCGAGCCCGACCTGCACTACGAGGATCCGCTGACGTTCGAGCCGCTCGTCGGTCCGGGCGCGCTCTCGCGGCACGTCGCACGGCTGCGCACGGGCGCGCCCGACGCCCGCTTGGAGCCGACCGGCGAGCTGCTCACCGACGGGCGCTTCGTCGCCGCGCCCGCGCGCGTGCTCGCGACCCACACCGGCCGGCTCGGCGAGTTCCCGCCGTCCGGCCGCGCGATCGTCGTGCAGACGATCCTCTACTGCGAGCTCGACGCTACCCGGACGCGGCTGTGGCGCGTCCGGGCGTTCTTCGATCTCTACGACGCGGCGATCCAGCTCGGCGTGCTGCCCAAGCCGGGATCCGCGGGAGCCCGCGCGATGATGATGCTCCGCGGGTTCGGGTTCACTCCGTGACGGTGATCGTGCCGTTCTGGCCGGAGTGGATCGTGCAGACGTAGTCGATCTTGCCGGCCTTCGTCGGCGTGTAGTCGAAGGTGTCCCCGTTCTCCATGTTGTCTGACTTGAAGTCGACGCCGTCCGTCGTCGAGGTGACGTTGTGGGGGGTCTGGCCGTCGGTGTTCGTCCACTCGACCTTCTGGCCGACCTTCGCGGTGACGTCGGCGGGGACGAACTTGATGTCCTTCATCCCGACCTTGACGACGTCGCCGGCTGCCGACGCAGAAGGCTCGGGCGTGGGGGCCGCGGCGGGCGTGCTGGTCGTGTCGGTCTCGTCGTCGCCGCAGCCGGCGACGAAGCCTCCGGCGGCGAGCGCGAGACACGCGAGGACGGTGGCGGGCAGGCGAGGCATGTGGGGCTCCTCCAACGAAAGGGGTCGACGTCGGTCCGACACTACCCCGCCGGGGCGTTCTCGCGCCGCACTACCGTCACGATGACCGGCGCATGGTCCGAGAGGTGGCCGCGAGCGGGCAGCTCGGGCGGCCGGGTCGCCGTGAAGCCGTGGCCGAGGACGTGATCGACGCCGTGCCCGCCGAGCGTTGCGAATCCCGGCGCCGCCGGCTCGCGAACGTTGAAGTCGCCACCGAGCAGCGCGGGTCCGCCGCCGGCCCAGTTCAGCGTGGCGGTGGCGGCGCGCTGGATGTCCGTGCGGGCGCGCTCGGGTGAGTGGACCTGCGCGTGGAGGTTGGCGCACCACGTCCCGTCGGCGAGCCGCACCGCATGGCAGACGCGCCGCTCGGGCCAGCGGCGCAGGCGCACGCGCTGCTCGTCGCGGATCTCTCCCCGCACGAGGATCGCGTTGGCGCCGCCGCCGTTTGACTTGATGACGTCGGGCCAGCGCTCGGCGACGGCGCGGCGCAGCGCCAGCAGCGCGTTGCGCGAGGTCAGCGCCGTGCTCTGCGTGGCGCCGCACGCGCGGGCGAGCGCGGGCGGCCACCACGGCGGCACCTCCTGGAGGAGGGCTACATCCCAGTTCCACGCGCTCAGCAAGGACTCGAACTCGGGCAGCAGATCGTGCGCGGCGCCGGGCACGGCACGGCCGTGAAAGAGGTTCCATGTGAGAACGCGCATCGCGCCATAGACTGCCCGGCTTGACTCGCCACCTGCTCACCGGGACCGAGCTCGATCGCGACGAGCTGCACGCGCTGCTCGATCGCGCCGACGAACTGAAGGCCGCGCCGCTGTCGTCGCGGGCGCTCGAGGGCTGCTCCGTCGCGCTGATCTTCGAGAAGCACTCGACGCGCACGCGCCTGTCGTTCGAGGCGGGCGTGTTCGAGCTCGGCGGTCAGCCGATCGTCCTGCGCCGCGACGAGCTGCACCTGGCGCGCGGCGAGTCGGTCGCAGACACCGCGCGCATCCTGTCGCGCCACGTCGCGGCGATCGGCGTGCGGACCGGCCCCGACGCACTGCTCGAGGAGCTCGCCTCGGTCGCGACGGTGCCGGTCTTCAACATGCTGACCGCGGGGCATCACCCCTGCCAGGCGCTCGCCGACCTGATGACGCTGCGCGAGACGTTCGGCCGCCTGGAAGGGCTGAAGGTCGCCTACGTCGGGGACGGCAACAACGTCGCCCGGTCGCTCGCGCTGCTCGGGGCGATCGCGGGCGTCGAGGTCGCGGTCGCCTCGCCCGAGGGCTACGCGCTGACCGGGGCGCCGGACGCGCTCCTGACGTCCGACCCGGCCGAGGCCGTCGCCGGCGCGCACGCGCTCTACGCCGACGTCTGGGTGAGCATGGGCGACGAGGAGACCGCCGACGAGCGCCGCCTCGCGCTCGGCCCGTATCGCATCGACGACGAGCTGCTCGACCTCGCCGCGCCCGGCGCGATCGCCTTGCACTGCCTGCCGGCGCACCCCGGCGAGGAGATCACGAGCGAGGTCCTCTACGGCGAGCGCCAGCGCATCTGGGACCAGGCCGAGAACCGCCGCCACGCGCAGAAGGCACTGCTGGAGCTGCTGCTGCGGTGAGGCGTGGCGGTCTGCTGCGCGCCGCGGCGCGGATCGGTCGCATGACGTGCGAGGACGCAGCCGACCTCGCCGCGGTCTTCGCGCAGGTCGCGCGGCGTCAGGCGCGCGACGCGCTCACGACGGCGCGCCGTGCCGGGCGAGAGGCGCGCCGGCGGCGGCGTGCGCCTACTTGACGGAGAGCTTCATGCTCTGGTCGCGCTGCCCGTGGACCTTGCAGTACAGGACGTAGGTCCCGCGCCGCAGGGCGGGCGTCCGGTAGCTGCCGCTTGAGCGCCGCGGCGAGGTGAACCTCGACGGCCCGGACTTCACGCTGGCCGTGTGCGGCTTGCGCCCGACGAACCGGAACGTGATCCTCGCGCCGACCTTCGCGCTGACGGTCGGCACGCTGGACGGCCTGACGAAGTAGTTGTCGCCGACGTTGACGGTCGAGGCACCTTGAGTCGTGGCGGCGACCGCGCCGAGGCCGGCGATCGAGGCGGCGGCGGTGAGCAGGGCAACCGGCTTGCGCATGCTGGCTCCTCCACGAGATGACGGCTTCGGTGCTGACCCTATCCTGGGACCCCTCATGGAATCCACCACCTTCACGCGCCCCGAGCGCGGCGCGCAGCTCGACCTGCACGTCGAGTCGCTCGCCTACGGCGGCAACGGCATCGCCCGGCTCGAGGCGCCGGCCGACGGCCGCGGCGGCTACGTCGTCTTCGTGTCGGGCGCGATCCCCGGCGACACGGTTCGCGCCGTCGTCACGAAGCGCAAGCGCGGCTACGCCGAGGCGCGGACGCTCGAGGTCCTCGAGCCGAGCCCGGAGCGCATCGCGCCCGTCGCCGACCACCCCGGCGCGCCGTGGCAGGTGCTGCCCTACGAGCGCCAGCTCGCCGTCAAGCACGGGCAGGTGCACGACGCGCTGACGCGGATCGGCAAGCTCGACGGCTTCGTGCTCGACGAGATCGTCCCGGCCGTCGCGCAGTGGCGCTATCGCAACAAGCTCGAGTACTCGTTCGGCACGGCCGAGGACGGGACGCTCGTCTGTGGCTTCCACGCTCCCGGCTCGTGGCACGAGATCGTCCCCGTGGCCGACTGCATGCTCGCGTCCGAGAAGTCCAACGCGGCGCGCGAGCAGGTGCTCGCGTGGTGTCGCGAGCAGGGCCTGCAGGCGATGGACCGCCGGACGCACACGGGCCTCTTGCGCAACCTCGTCGTGCGCGAGGGCCGGCGGACGGGCGCGCTGCAGGTGCGGATCGTCACCGGTCCCGGAGATCTCGACACGTCGTCGCTCGCAGCCGCCGTCGACTGCGAGGGGCTCATGTGGACCCGCACCGACGCGCTCGCGGAGAGCACGGTCGGGGGCGACACGTCGCTGATCGCCGGCGCGGCCGCGCTGGAGGAGGAGATCGGCGGGCTGCAGCTCGCGATCTCCCCGCTCGCGTTCTTTCAGACGAACACCGAGATGGCCGAGCGGCTGTACGGCATCGCGGCGGACCTCGCCGACCTCAAGGGCTGGGAGCGCGTGTTCGACCTGTACTGCGGGATCGGCACGGTCGGCTTGAGCGTCGCGGCGCGCGCCGGCGAGGTCTGGGGCCTGGAGATCGTCGAGCCCGCGGTCGCCGACGCGATCGCGAACGCCAAGCGCAACGAGATCCACAACGCGAAGTTCTTCGCCGGCGACGTCAGGCTCGCGCTGCGCGAGCTGGTCGACGAGGCGAGCCGGCCCGACGTCTGCATGATCGACCCGCCGCGCGCCGGCCTGTCGCAGAAGGTCGTGCGGCGCATCATCGAGGCCGCGCCGAAGCGGATCGTCTACATCTCCTGCAACCCGACGACGCTCGCCCCGAATGCGGCGCAGCTCGTCGAAGCGGGCTACGCGCTGCGCCGCGTCGTCCCGGTCGACATGTTTCCGCAGACGCCGCACATCGAGTGCGTCGCGGTGCTCGACCGGGTGTAGATCTACCGGGGCTTGGGGCCGAAGCGGCGGGTGCACGAGCGCTTGGCCGCTGCGCGCTTCTTCGAGCTCTTGATCTTGTTGGCCGTCTTCTTGCAGCTCACGAGCTTCTGCGCGCGCGTCTGCCTCACGGGCTTCTTCGCCGGTGCCTTGGCAGCCGCGGCCGCCGCGGGGGGCGGAGCCGTGAAGCCGTTGACCGACGGCGTCGCCACCGAGCCCGGCGCCGCGGAGGTGCCCCCGCCGACGGGCGAGCCGTCGGCGAACGTCGAGCCGCCCGAGCCGCAGCCCGGGTTGAGCACGATCGTCTGACCGCGGTCGATGACCACCGAGAACGTGTTGAGCACGGTGCCGTCGGGCTGCTCGCAGGTCAGCGTGTAGGCCTCCTTGTTGCCGGTCGTCAAGACGAACGGCCGCGTGGACGGGCCGACGTGCCATTCGTAGGACCCGCTCGCCGGCACGGTCGTCGTCGCGTCGAGCGTGTCGTTGAGCGTCAGCGGCGGCTGCTGGCCGGTGAGACAGATCGCCCCGAGGCCGGCGTCCTGGAGCGCCACGATGTTCACGACGGGCTCGATGCCCTTCGAGCACCACGGGCTCGTCTTCGTCTGAAACGACTTGTGCAGGCGCAGGACCCTGCCGGCGGGCGCGGTGCCCTTGAGGATCGCGTGATCGGCTGGGTCGGCGGCCGCGGCCGCCGCGATGAGCAGGGCCTCCTTCAGGCCGCCCTGGTTGTTGGAGTGCGGGTTCGCGCCGGTCCACTCGGCCACGACGCCCGTCTCGTAGGGCATGTGGAAGTTGCCGTCCGGCGGACCGATCTCGACCGTGTAGCCGAAGCCGCCGGTCGCTGCGTAGGTGTCGTCCTCCGTCGTGCCGCTGGTGTCGTAGAGCTGATAGCCGAACTGCGACGTGTAGCCGGCCGCCGCGCCCATCTGATCGCCGATCGCCTTGAGCTTCGCCTCGTCGGGCGCGAGGCCCGCGCCGCTCGTGCCCGGCGGGCGCAGGACGAGCGCGGCGACGTTGTGCAGCGTGAGGAGCGTCGTGACGTGATGCTTGCGGACGAAGTTCCAGACAGCCTGGACCTCAGACTCCGAGCGCGGCCCCGGCCCGTGGTAGCCCTGCGACGTGACGTCCGGCGAGCTGCCCGGACCGCCCCAGTTGTAGCCGTAGTTGCGGTTCGGATCGACGCCCCACGCGAGCTCGCACGGCAGCGACGGCGGGAAGATCTCACCGTTGCAGTTCTTGCGCCGGTATGCGAACTGCCCGCCGAAGGGGATGATCGACTCGACGAGCGTGACCTCGGGCTGCTGGCCGAGCAGCGCGTCGCCGGGATCGAACGCGTTGCGCGAGGAGACGAAGCCGTCCGGGTTGACGAGGGGCAGGATGACGACCCGCTCCTTCGCGAGCAGGTTCGCGATGCGCGCGTTGCCCTGGTCCTGCACGAGCATGTGGGCGAACTCCATCGCGGACTCCATCGCGGGCCACTCGCGCGCGTGGTGAACCGCCATGAGGAAGTAGATCGGCCGGCCGTCGAGCTCGTCGACGTTCTTGGAGATCTCGACGCCGGAGATCTCGCGGCCCTGGTGCGAGGTCCCGAAGACGACCTTGCGCACGAGGCCCGGGTTGCCGTCGACGAGCGCCTTCAGCTCGGACTGCACCTCTTCGTAGGTGCGGTAGGTCGTGCGGCCCGTCGGCAGCGCCGAGCCGGCCGCACCGACGCGCGTCGTGTAGCGCCGGTCCGCGGCGCGCGCGGTCGCATAGGACTTCGCGAGGTCGCCGATGCGGACGCCGTAGCGCAGGCCGGACGCGACGACCTTGGCGAGGTCGGTCGCGCCGCTGACGATCACGTCGGCCCAGCCGGTCCCGCGCGCGTGGGTGACGTCGAGGCCGGCGGCCTCCAGGACGTTGAGCTGCTTGTCGTTGCCGCGCACGCGCAGCAGCTGCAGCGCGCCGGTGAGCTTGGGCAGCGTGAAGGTCGTGAGGCGGAACGTCGTGCGGGCGGTGCGTCCCGCCCGTGCGCTTGCGCGGCAGCCGACCGCGGTGAGGCGCTGCCCCCTGGCCACGCGCGTCTGCACGACCTCGCGGCCGCCGAACGCGCGCGATGCGCCGAGCGAGCGGCCCGCGGCGTCGCGCAGCTCGAGGTCCCAGTCGCCGCTGCCGCGCAGGCGCACGTCGAGGAAGCCCGTTCGTGGCGCGCGTGTACGCCGTCGAGTTGCAGGCCGTCCGCTGCTTTGCGGTCATGGTCTTCGCGATCGCCGGCAGGGTCTTCGGGGAGACGGCGGCAGCGGCGGGCGTCGCGAGGACGAGCGCGGCAACCGTGCCGAGCGAGAGAAGCGTGAGCCGTGGCATCGAAATCCTTTTGCGCGGGGAACAGCGGCCACCGGGCAGAGTACCGGTACTCCGCATTTCTGACCAACTGTTGGGCGCGCCCGTTGCAGCGCCGCTCAGGACGGGTTCGTCAGCCGCCGTAGCGCGGCGCGCAGATGGGCCATCTCCGTCTCGAGCGTCGTGACGCGCTGCTCGAGCGTGCGCTCGTTCGCCGGCAGCGCTGCGGCGGCCGGCTGCGGCACCGGCGCCGCCGCCACCGGGGCCGCAGCCGCGACGTACGCCGGCGCCGTGGCGGGCGTCTCGTCGTCCTCGCCGAGGCGCTGCGCGTAGCGCTCCTCCTTCTGGCCGGGTCGCCGTTCGAGCTGGAGCACGAGCTCGCGCCCGATGAGGCGCCGCAGCGTCGCGTGGACGGCGGGGAGGTCGGCGAACGGATGCAACCGGTCGGTGCGCTGCTTGAGCTCGCCGGGGGTCTGCGGCCCGCGGAGCATGAGCACGCACAGGACGGCGAGCTCGTCCGGCGCGCGCGTGAGCGCCTCGTCGAGCAGGTGGCGGAACTTCGGCGCGCGGCCGCCGCCGGCCAGACGGGCGAAGCGCCGGCGGCTCAGGCGCGTCATCGCGTCGCGGACGACGGCGTCGTCGTAGCGGACGACCGGGTCGCGCGCCGTGGCCTGGTTGCACGCCATGCGCAGCGCGTTGAGCGTCAGCGGATAGGTGTCCGGCGTCGTGCGCTGCTTCTCGATCAGGCAGCCCAGCACGCGGATCTCGGCGGCCGTGAGGTCCACGGCCGGAAGGCTACTTCTCCGCGGGAGGTGGGTCTCCGCTGGCCTGCTCGCCCGACTTGGAGCCCTCCTTGTCCTGCAGGTTGCGCAGCCAGTCGCTGAGTTGGTGGCCGGCCGTCGAGACGTGCTCGCCGGCCTCCTTGAACGCGCCCTTGAAGACGTCGGCGTAGTGCGCGGCGGCGTCGGCCGCCTCCTTGGTCGGCGGCTTCGCTGGCTCGTCGCGGCGCGGGTACTCGCCGCTGACGATGCGGTCGTACTCGCCGCTGCGCACCCACGCCATGAGCTCGTGGACGCGCTTGACTGGCATCCCGTGATCGAGCTGCAGGTCCGACAGCATCCGCTGCAGGCGATCCAGGCCGCCGCCGCCCTCGGTGTACTCCATCGCCTGGCGCTCGAACGCGTCGAGGTTGAGCTCGGCGGCGGCGGCGCCGCCGGTCATCGCCATGAGCATCGAGCAGACGACGCGCGGGTCGCGGGTCGTGAGAGCCGCGGCGCGATCGCACGACAGCTCGGCCGCGCGCGCCCATTCGAGCAGCGCGTAGCGGACCGCGAGCAGCGGCAGGTTGGCGCCGGGGATCGGCAGCCGCACCGCCGACGTGCCCAGGCGGATGATGATCATCAGCGCCGTGCGATAGACGACGTGGTCGGAGAGGATGTGGCCGAGCTCGTGGCCGAGGACGGCCTCGATCCCGCGCTCGTCGAGCAGCTCGACGGTCGCCGAGTTCAGGACGATGATCGGCTTGCCGGCGCCGATGGTCGCGGCGTTGGCGAGCGGCTGCTGGGTGAGGTAGAGGGCGTACTCGTCGGGCATGTCGAGCGCGGTCAGCGCGCGCTGGTAGGCCTCCCAGATGCGCGGCAGCTGGTCGGGGCCGAGGCGGACCGAGGCGCCGAGGTACGTCTGCCGGAGCGCCCGCTCGTAGCCGAGCTCGATGAGCTTGCGCACGACGTAGTCGAGCATCGGGATCGAGGCGAGCGCGGCGGTCGCCGCGCGGTCGGCGGGATGCTCGTACGCCTTCGACGAGATGTTCGTCAGCCGGTACGCCTCGGCGGGTAGGGCCACCTGAGCAGCCTACGCCCTCGCGCTGTTGCGCGGTAGCGGTCGTAGACTGCGCCACCTATGCGAGCAGCCACCATCCGCGACGGCAAGGTCTTCGTCGAAGAGCATCCCGACCCGGTCGCCGGTACCGGCCAGGTGCTCGTCCGCGTGCGCGGCGCGGGCCTCAACGGCGCCGACCAGATGCAGTTGCGCGGCCATTACCCGGCGCCGCCCGGTTCGCCGCCGGACATCCCGGGGCTGGAGCTGGCGGGCGTGGTCGAGGCTGTGGGTCCCGGTGCATTGCGGTTTGTCGTCGGCGACCGGGTCATGGGGATCGTCGGCGGCGGTGGCCAGGCCGAGCTCGCGGTCGTGCACGAGCGCCAGCTCATGCCGGTGCCCGCGTCCGTGGAGTTCCCCGACGCCGGCGGCCTGCCGGAGGTCTTCACGACGGCCCACGACGCGATCTTCACGCAAGCCGGCCTGCGGATGGGCGAGCGCCTGCTCGTCCACGGGGCCGCGGGCGGCGTCGGCACGGCGGCGGTCCAGCTCGCGCGCGCGGCGGGCGCCCACGTCACCGCTACGGTCCGCAACGTCGACGCTCGCTCCGCGGTCGCCGACCTCGGCGCCGACGAGGTCCTCGACCCCGAGGGCTTCGAGGAGCACGGCCCGTTCGACGTCATCCTCGAACTCGTCGGCGCCCCGAACCTCGCTGCCAACCTCAAGGCGCTCGCCACAAACGGCCGGGTCGCCGTCATCGGCGTGGGCGCGGGCGCGAAGGCGGAGCTCAACCTGCTAGCCCTCATGAGCAAGCGCGCGAGGATCATGGCCTCGACGCTGCGCGCCCGCTCGCTGGAGGAGAAGGCGCAGACGGCGCGCGCGTTGGAGCGCGAGGTGCTCCCCTTGTTCGAGCGCGCCGCTGTGCGCGTGCCGGTCGCCGAGACGTTCGCGCTCGACAACGTTGCAGCCGCCTACAAGAGCTTCTCGGACGGCGGCAAGCTCGGCAAGATCCTCCTCGTGCCCTAGCACGAAGGAAATTCCTCGCAGTTTGCGGGGTCCCGGGGTGGCGAGGGGGGCGAGTTTCGGCATACGGTGCCTACCACTTGAAAAGGGGCTATCGGGAGCCCCGGATCCGGGTGGTGGCGATCATGAGCTTGCTGGGGACATGGACGAGCCGAAGGTCTGCGGCACGCGCCGTTTGGCATCAGATGAGAACGAAATCCCGATTGTCGTGCTTCCTCGTCATCACGCTTGCCTCCGTGGCGGTCAGTGCGCAGCCGTCGTTCGCGGGCACCTATCCGATGCGCAGTTGCGCCGTACCGGGGCAGCCCGTTGCGCCGCTTGCTCCCTGGGGCGCCACAACGACGGCGAATGTGTCGATCCTGGACGGCTGCGCCACCGGGAGCGGCATTCGATTCGTATTGCCTGGGGCACGGAGCATGATCGACCCGTCTCGGGCCTCGCTCGACCTCGCGCTCCCAAGCGACCAGTCGCAAAGCTCGACGACCATCGAGGGGGTGCGAGCGTGGGTCATCACCCGATTTGCGGGGTTGTATCCCGTGGTGCGCGGCGTAGTCGGCCTTGTACAGGGGCCTGCCGTCGCGACAGCCGCAGAGTTCGGTGACGGGTTGAACGATTCCGACCCGGTGACTCAGGCATCGCTTCCCAATCCGAGCTCTGGAGTACAGATCGCATTGGTTTGCAAAGGGTCTGACCGCCCGACGCGCGTTGACGTCGTGTCGACGTGCGACTTCGACCACGACACACCGCTGGAGGTTCGCGGGTTGGAGGTGACACTCCGCGAGGATGTCGCGCCGAAAGCGTCTGCCTTCGGCGGAACGCTTCTCACGGATGGGTCCGTGTCAGGTACCCGGACCCTCGACTACTTGGCATCGGATGTGGGCTCCGGCGTCGCCCGGACGCAGGCCGTCCTTGACGGCGGGACAGTCGCCGCCGTCAGAGACCTGACGGACCGATGCCATTTCACAGGCTTCGTGGCATGCCCTCCGACGGACCGGGATAGTCTCGCGATCGACACCCGGGAGGTCGCCGATGGTCCGCACTCGCTGGCCCTGCGCGTCACCGACGCTGCCGGCAACCGACACGACGAATTGATCAAGACCATCGACGTGCGCAACAGCAAGGCCCCGTCTGGAGGCGGACCCTTCGGGCTCACTCCCGAAGCCCCACGCAAGCTGACGGCGAGCTTCGCGGGGACTGCGCGCGCTTCGCTGATCGTGCCCTTTGGTCGGCGTGTGGTAGTCCGCGGCCGCTTGACCGGGTTGACGCAGCCAGGAGTCGCCAGCGGGCCAATTGAAGTGTTCGAGCGCGTGGCGACTGCTGGTGCTCGCGAAACCAAGGTCGGCGGCGTTGGACCGCGCGACGACGGCAGATTCGCCTACACGCTAGCCGCGCGGCGGCCGTCGCGCAGCGTACGCTTCGTGTACCGATCGGCGAGAGCGCGTTTGCTACGGGTCCGCGTGCGCGCGGCGTCGACTCTCAAGGTGTCGCTGCGCGGAACGCTGGTGCGGTTCAGCGGCCGGGTGCTGTCAAGGCCGATCCCCGCGGCGGGCAAGCGGGTGATCATCGAAGGCAGCTCAACGGGCCATCGTTGGGCGCCGCTTCCCGACATCAGTGTTCGCACGGATAGGCGCGGCCGGTTTTCTGGAAGGTATCGTCTCCGTGCGTATCGGCCCGGAGTTAGATTGCGGTTTCGCGTAAAGGTGCCGACGGCGCGGAGCTATCCCTACCTGAATTACACGGGCCGTTCGGTCACCGTGCGTGTCGGGTGAGCTCTCGGAGAACCGTCACCTGCATGCTCTTACGAGCCGTGATCGTCACGCGCGCGCCGATTCGTCATGTCGTGAGAGCAACAACCGCCCGATGCGGTCGACGTTCGGCAGCAGATATCCCACGGCGATCAGCGGTAGCGCCGGGATCGCACGGTCGAGCGTCAGGCTGAGGCCGAGCGACGCGATGAGTCCGAGGACCAGCCCTGCGAGCGTAGCGCCGCGGCGAAAGTCGTAGTGCATCGCCCATGCCGCGAACATCGAGAGGAAGATCGCGTCGCTGACGCCGAGGTGGCCAGCGCTGCCCACGCCGCCCCATGCCGGCAGATCGAAGCTCAGGGCGTCGGCGCTCTCGGTCCCGCTTTCGAGCAGGCGCGACGTCGGGCCGCTCGCCACCGACCAGACGTCGATCGCGCCGACGAACACCGGAACCAGGATCGCGACCGCGGGTGTGCTCAGCCAGTGCGCGAACAGCAGGCCCACGGCCGCTGCGAGCATCGCCTCGGCGACGTTCGCCCCGGCACCGACGCCTGCGGCGTTCAGGGCGCCGTCGAGCAGACCCGTGCCGAGGAGAATGAGCAGGGGCCCGATGACCGTTCCGCGGGCGGGCAGCAGCGCGAGCGTCGTCGCGGCGACCATGAGCAGGCCGATCCCGCCGGCAACGAGCGCCGTGGTGTCGCCGGCCGGCAGCGAGGGGAACGCGGGCGCGGCGAGGAAGTACGCGAGGGCGACGAGCGGGACGCCGATCGCGACGAGCCCCCGGCCGGGTCGGCGGCGCGGCGGCGTCAGTACGGGGGCAGGTCGGCGTACCACTCGCCGAGCACCCTGAATGCCGACCAGAACGCGCGCTTGGCGGACTCTTCGTCAAGCGCCTCGTCGATGTTCGGCACGTAGAGCGCCTCGATCGACGGGGTCAGGCGCTGGATCTCGCCGGGATGCGCCTCAACGGTGTCCGACAGCGGCAGGTCGAGGTCGTTGAGGATCGCCAGGGCGTCCTCGCCCATGACGACCACGATCTTCGGCTGGACGATCGCGATCTCCTCGCCGATCCGCGCCACGCAGGCAGGGTCGGCGAGCGAGGTGTCGGCGACGGGACACTTGACGCACAGCGTCCCGTACACGGCGAGTGGATCGATCGCCAAACGCTTGAACGCCTTCATGAGGGCGGTGCCGGCGCGGCCGTAGAAGGCCACGCCCTCCTCGATCTCGGGCGGCATCGGCGCGAGCTTCAGCAGCATGACGTCGGCCTGCGGGTGCCCCGAGCCGAGGACTGGCTGCAGGTTCCCGCGCGGGCAGTGCGGGCAGGCCTGCAGTTCGCGCGTCAGGGTGTTGAGCTCGCGGATCGCCCGCTCGAGGTACTTCTCGCGGATCTCGTCGTCGGTCGCGGGCATGCTCGCCGGTGGTTTCGACGGCTCGGACTCGGCACCCTGCGCGTGCATCACGACTTGCGCGTCGCCCGCCTCACCCGCCGCTCGCGCCGCGCCGCGCGCGCGCCCGGTGGTGTCGCCTTCGTCTCGAGGAACTTCAGCGCCTGCACGTAGAGCAGCGACGACGGCTTCGTCGTGATCTCCGCCTCGCGCAGCGCCTCGAGGAACTCCTCGGGGCCGTCGAAGTCGGCCATTCGGACGCGCACGGATCCGAGGCCGGGGGCGACGTGCGAATCCGATCCGGCACCGGCGAGGATGCGGTACTTGGCCGCGAAACGCTCGGCTTCCTCGTTGAACGACCCGATCGCGACGCGGGGGTTGTAGACCTCGATCGCGTCGATGTCGTCGACGATGCCCAGGAGGTGCTCGTAGTCCGGAACGGCGTGCATGCGATCGAATGGGTGCGGGACGTAGACGAGGCCGCCCTGGCGCTTGATCTCGGCGACGGTCTCGGCGAGCGTCATCCCGCGCGGGATGTGCTCCTCGATGAACAGCCCGATGACCTCGCCCTGGTCGGCGGTCTTGACCTCCTCGGCGACGATGACCTTGACGCCGAACTCCTTGGACTTCTCGCGGGCCTCGAGCGCGCCTGTGATGACGTTGTGGTCGGTGACCGCGATCGCGCCGAGCCCCTGGTCGCGCGCGGTCGCGAGCAGCACCTCGACGGGTGTGGCGCAGTCGTGCGAGTGGTCGGTGTGCATGTGCAGGTCGACATCGATGCGCGGCGCGTCCGCAGCCGAGTGGCAATCTCGGGGATTGCCGGTGCGCGAGTGCCGGCGTGCCGTCAGGCCGGCGTAGACCTCCTCGAGCTCGTCGGTGACACGCTGACCACGAGAGCTGCTTGCGGAGCGGGTCGGCGCGGTCGGTCAAATCGCGGCGCAGCGCGGGGTCATCGACAAGCTTCTGCAGCTGGGCGGCAAGCGTCTCGATGTCGCGCGGTTCGAAATGAAGGCCGTAGCTGCCGAGCGTCGAGTGCTCTCCTCGTAGACCGCCAGGCGCGACGCGAGCACAACGACGTCCGCGCATTGAGCGCGCGCAGCACGAGCCCGGGTGCAGGGGCCGCGCCATCGGACGCGGCGACTAGGACGTCGGCCTGGGCGAGGGCCTGCGGCCTCGCCGAGCTCGTCGGGCGCCGGTAGGTCACGCGCTTGGCGAGGTCGGCGCGCAGCGGGGTGCTGCTCGGACGGCCCGCGCGCGGAGACGATCGTCGCCTCCCAAGCGGTCTGCGGGATCTAGCCGCCTGAGCGCGCGCAGGAACAGCCGCAGCGCCGCACGCTCCTCGTCATCGACGAACAGGATCCGCGTCGGAGCGTCCGGGCGGCCGTAGTCGCGGCTACGGGCGCGTCAGCGCCCGGTAGCACCACGCGATACTCAGCGGGGAAGAAACGCTGCATGAGCTCGCGCGTGGCCTCGTAGCTCGCAATGCGCGCGTCGAGCCTGCCGAGCACAAGTTGCACGACCTTGCGCGCGACCTGCGTCGACAGCAGCCGCTCCGTCGGGGTATGGAACGTCCCGACGTTCAACGCCCTGGAATGTCGCAGCGCCGCGCTCGAGGTCGACGGCGCGAACGGCTCGTGGACGTGGCAGATGTCCAGCGGCAGGATCGTCAACAGATCCTCGATCGTCCGCGACACGTCGACGGGCAACGCCGGCAACCGGCGGCTTGACCCCGGCAGATCCGGCAACGCATCGCCGACAGCGAGTACCCGCGGCGGCGCCCCAGGCTCTGGCAGCAGCTGGCTCGGGACTTCAACGGCTGCGCGCAAGCGCAGCCGAGTTTCGCGTACCGCGTCATGTGATCGAGAGGACGCAACAATCACGACGCTGATGTCCACGCTGTGCGAGTTCGGCGGTCGCTCGCTCGGCGTAGGTAGTATGTCTTGTGTTTCACCGCCCCACGGATACGGCGTCACATGGGCGATCGCAAGGCGCTCGGCAGGCACCACCCGGAGGATAGGGGCGAGCGGCGGCGCGAACGCTCGCCGCCGCGCACACCTCGGCTCCAGCGCCGGTCATCTACTGATAAGGAGGGGTGGTTTGTCAAGGGGCAGCACCGGATGCCCGCGACGTGGGCGGGCATCGTGTCGGTCAAGGGGGCGGCGGGTCCGGCGTGTGCGCGACGCGCGGTCAGACTGATATGCGCGGATCCTTCTCGGCCGCAGGACCGGTTTTCGTCGTGAGAGCCCGCTGTCTAGGATCGAGCGTGACCGCCGTGGCGGTTGCTCATAGTAGAACCGCGGATGCTCTCGCGCGTGGGTGCCGGATGGTTCCCGCCGCCTCCTTGACCGACGTGGTGGCGGGCCGGTCAGTCGGCGTTGGCGGTGGCCCAGCAGAACCCGGCGAGCTCGCGGGCGACGGCGACCGCGACGATCGTGCGGCGCTTGCCGCGCTCGGCGTCCAGGCGCCGCCAGGTGCGGTGCAGGCGCTGTTGCGCCTGCCAGCTGATCGCGATGACGTGTGCGGGCTGGCCGGCTTGGCGGCGCTTGAGCGCCTGGCCCTTGGCCGGTGCTCGTCGGTAGTGCCACGCGGCTTCGACGAGGAGCCGGCGGCCGTGCCCGCTGCCGGTCTTGGTGATCGCGCCTTGCCGGCGCGTCTGGCCGGTGCTGTCCTCAGAGGGGACGAGCCCGAGGTAGCTCATGACGTGTCCGGCCTTGGGGAAGCGAGCCCAGTCACCGATCTCGGCGCACAGCCCGACAGCCGACAAGGTGTCGATGCCGCGCAGGCAGCGCAGCCGGGCGATCGTGTCGGCCCACGGCGAGTCGGGGATCAGCTCGTCGATCGCGGCCTCCAGCGTGGCGCGACGCACGAGCAACGCGTCGATCGCGCCCAGGTAGTCCATGAGCGTGACCTGCGCGCCACGGTCGCCGAGGTCGATAGCGCCCAGCCACCGTCGGTGCTGTGTCGTCCACGCCGCCGCGGTCCCGTCGACAACGTTGGTCGCGCTCAGCGCCTGCCGTGCGGGCGACCGGGAGGCCGCCCGCACGAACGCGCAGAGCTAATCGGTCTCGGCGTTGCGCAGAACGCGAAGATCCGCATCGCAGGGCCCGACAGTCCGTTGGTCAGTGTCCGCGCGGGCCCTCCCAGAACGCGAAGGAGCCACCGTCGGTCCGGTACGGTGCTGTTGCCGACGTCATTCACAGATGGCCTGGAGGAGAGCACCTCCATCTCCTGGTTCCCCGTGACGGGGACATTGGAGACGTTGACGCTCCCGCCGATGATCTTCTCCCCAGCAGCGCACGTGGCAAAGCCGCTCGTCGCGTTGCCGGGCACCGGGGTGCCGGCCTGTGGCAGCGGGACATCCGTGCGACGCACGATGACGCTCCCGAGTAGGCCGGTGGAGCCTGCAGACCCGTCGCGCCCGTCGCGCCCGTCGCGCCCGGCGTCCCGGGAGGACCCGCGGGGCCCGTTGCGCCGGTGAGGCCGCGCGGACCCGCCGGAAGCTGGCCGACCGCGAAGTCCTGTGAACGCAGCGAGCCGTTGCGCACCTTCCCCGACGTCACCGCGCTGTTACCCAGGTCGGAGTTCTTGACGGCGCCTGTCTTGATCTGCGTGCTCCCGACGCTGTTGCGCGCCAGCCCGGCCGCATAGCTCGTGCCGCCGAGCGCGATCATGACGGCGATCATCGACATCACGTTCGCGAACGACAGCTTGCCCCGAATGCTCTCCATCATTTGCTTTCCCCTTTAGGTCCGGTGCGCCCGGTTGGCCGCTCCGGTGACGTAGCTAGACGGCGGGGCGCCAGCCCGCCCGGTTCGCGCTTCCTCAGCTGAGCGCGGCGCGGTGGAAATGCCAACTGGACGCTAACGTTGCCAAGCCCGGACGTGTGTGAGGGTCCACACCCATCGAGAACTGGTCTATTGGGGAGGGCTCTGGCCGGATTGGCCGCGACCCTACGCGTCAGGACTTGCTGTCGTACAACGCCTTGAAGCGGTCGGAGTAGCGCTCGTAGACGACGTTTCGCTTGACCTTCAGCGACGGCGTCAGCTCTGACTCGGCCTGCGAGAGGTCGCGCTCGAGGATCGCGAACTTCTTGACCTGCGCGATCCGCGCGAGCTTTGCGTTCGTCTCGTCGACGGCGCCCTGGATCTCCTTGCGCACGTCGGCGTTCGACGCCAGCGCGGCCGGGTCGGCGTCGCCGGCCCCGACCTTCTCGGCGAGCGCGGCGCACTCGTCCGGGTCGAGCGTCACGAGCGCCGTCAGATACGGCTTGCGATCTCCGTAGACGACCGCCTGCGACACCCACCGACACAGCTTCAGCGAGTTCTCGATGTTCGAGGGCGAGATGTTCTTACCGCTCGACGTGATGATGAGGTCCTTCTTGCGGCCGGTGATCGTCAGGTAGCCGTCCCCGTCGAGCTCGCCGAGATCGCCGGAGTGCAGCCAGCCGTCGCTGTCCATCGTCGCCGCAGTCGCCGCCTCGTCGCGGTAGTAGCCCTTGAAGATGTTCGACCCGCGCATGAGCACCTCGCCGTCCTCGGCGATGCGCAGCTCGCAGCCGGGGATCGCCTTGCCGACCGTGCCCAGCCGGTGCTCGGAGATCGTGTTGAGCGTCGCGACCGACGAGGTCTCGGTCATCCCGTAGCCCTCGAGCACCCACACCCCGCACGCGTGGAAGAACGACAGGATGTCGACGTCGATCGGCGCCGCGCCCGTCAGCGCGAGCTTGATGCGCCCGCCGAAGAGCTCGCGGACCTTGTGCAAGACGAGCTTGTCGGCGAGGGCGTACTGCGCGCCGAGCACCAAGCCGTTGTGGCCGCCCTTGCGTTCGCGCTCGCGCACCTTGCGCCCGACGCCGACCGCCCACCAGAAGAGCTTCGCCTTCGCGCCGCCCGCCGCCTCGACCTTGCTCGTCGCCGCCGTGTAGATCTTCTCGAACACCCGCGGCACCGACGGCAGGTGCGTCGGCGCGATCTCGCCGACGTCGGCGACGATCTTCTTCGGATCGCGGTGCCAGAACGCCAGCGCCGCCCCTTGGTCGATGCCGATGAGCTGCACGAGCCGCGTCAGGACGTGCGCGAGCGGCAGGAAGATGTAGACGACCTCGTCGTCCGGGGCGAACTCGACCCGCGCGGCGCACCCGTCGACGTCGGCGAGCAGGTTGCGGTGCGTGAGCATGCAGCCCTTCGGCGGGCCGGTCGTGCCCGACGTGTAGACGATCGTCGCGACGTCATCCTCGGTGGCGCCGCGCGCCCGCTCGCCGAACTGCTCGTCGGTGACGTCGACCCCACGCTCCTTGAGCTCGGACAGCGTCATCGCGCCCTCGCTCTCGCCCTCGAAGCGAATGACGTGGCGCAGCTTGGGCAACTCGCCGCGAACCTTGTCGAGCTTGGCGACCTGCTCGTCGTCCTCGCAGAGGATCGCCGTCGCACCGGAGTGCTCGAGGACGTACAGGCACTCGTCCGGCGAGTTCGTCTGATAGACGGGCACGACCACGGCGCCTGCGCAGATCGCGCCGAAGTCCGCGAGCGTCCACTCCGCGCGGGTGTTCGAGAGGATCGCGACCCGGTCGCCGGGCTTGATGCCGAGGGCGATGAGGCCCTTCGCGATCTCGCGCACGCCGTCGCCGAGCTTGGGATAGGAGATCGTGCCCCAACCCTTGCCGAGCGGGTACTTCAGCGCCGTGCCGCGATAGGTCGCGGCGGCGTCGAGAACCAGCGCGGACATCGTCCTGGCGGTCGCGGGGCTCGGAGTCGCCGGCTGCTCTTCGGCGGGCGTGGTCTTGCTCGGGGTCACGGTGAGGGTCCTCGTGGAAGACGACGGGGTCAGGCCAGGATAGGGCGCCTCCTCAGCGCGAGCGGCGCTCCGCCTCGCCGAAGGCGTGCGGGCCGAGCGCCGTGCGCAGGAGCTTCAGGCGGGCGCGCCGGGACCCCGAGCCCATCGCCGGGAAGTACAACGCCACCGCCTTGCCGAACGCGCGGCCCGTGAACCGCACCGGCTGGCGCGTGATCCGCGTGTAGTCCTTCGTCTCGAACTCGATCGCGGCCAGCAGCGCCGGCTTCAGCCGCCGGCACGCGGGACCGACGCTCGGCCAGTCGCCGCCCGCCGGTTTGCAGCGCAGCCGCCACGTGCGCACCGGCGCGCCCTTGCGAGCGCTCGCGGCGATCGCGATGCGAAGGTCGATCGCCGGCGCGGCCGCGTCGGCGGGGCTCGGCGGCGATCCGTCCCGCGCGAGGTACACGCCGCCCGCGACGACGGCGATGAGGACCACCGCGAGGACCAGGCGGCGCACGTCGAAGGGCGTCTAGGACTTGCCGGCGCGCTTCTTGGAGGCGGGCTTCGCCACCGGCTCGGTGCCCGGCTTGCGCGCGTACTTCGCGATGAAGTCCTCGGTCGCGTTGTGCGCCAGGTCGTCCGGACGCTGGTTCATCGGCGACTTCATGAGGTACGACGACGGGCCGTCGAGCTGGCCGGAGAGGCCGTGGTTCAGCGCGAGCTTGCAGCAGCGCACCGCGTCGATGACGATCCCCGCGCTGTTCGGCGAGTCCCACACCTCGAGCTTGAGCTCGGCGGTCAGGGGGACGTCGCCGAACGCCTGGCCCTCGAGGCGGATGTGCGCCCACTTGCGGTCCGTCAGCCACGGCACGTAGTCCGACGGGCCGACGTGGACGTCGTCGGCGGGCAGCTCGTGGCCCATGATCGACGTCACGGCCTGCGTCTTGGAGATCTTCTTGGACTCCAGCCGCTCGCGCTCGAGCATGTTGAAGAAGTCCATGTTGCCGCCGACGTTCAGCTGCGACGTGCGCATGAGCTTCACGCCGCGGTCATGGAACAGGCGCGCCATCGAACGGTGCACGATCGTCGCGCCGACCTGCGACTTGATGTCGTCGCCGACGATCGGCAGCCCGGCCTTCTTGAAGCGCTTGTGCCAGTAGTCCTCCGAGGCGATGAACACCGGGATGCAGTTGACGAAGCCGCAGCCGGCCTCGAGCACCTGCTCGACGTACCACTTCGTCGCGTCCTCCGAGCCGACCGGCAGGTAGGAGACGACGACGTCGGTGTGCGTGTCCTTGAGGATCTGCACGATGTCGGCCGTCTCGCCCGGCGCCTTCGTGATCTTCTGCTTGAGGTACTTGCCGAGGCCGTCGTGCGTCATCCCGCGATGAACCTCGACGCCGAGCTTCTTCGGGACCTTCGCGAACTTGATCGTGTCGTTCTGGCCCGACCAGATCGCGGTGCCGAGGTCCTTGCCGACCTTCTCGACGTCGATGTCGAACGCCGCCGTGAACTCGATGTCGGAGATGTGGTAGCCGCCGAGGTCCACGTGCATGAGCCCGGGAACGTCGACCGTGGGGTCGGCGTCGCGGTAGTAGTGGCAGCCCTGGACGAAGGCGTTCGCGCAGTTGCCGACGCCGACGATCGCGACGCGCACCTTGTCGGACTGGTAGCGCGCTGCGCCGTTGGTGTGGGCGGCGCCGTTGCCGTTGCCGTTGGTGGGGCTCATGTGCGTGTGGTTTCCCTTCGGTGAACGTTCCGGGGCTAACACCCCGTGAAGTGCGGCTCGTTACACGTCCGCAGGCTCGAGCAGCTGCCGGCGGACGTGGAAGATGCGTTGCAGGACGGTGAAGCTCGACAGGGCGGCGAGCAGGTAGACGGCGGGTTCGAGCGCGCCGAGCGACGCGAACACGAGACCCGCAGACAGGATGACGACGCGGATCGCCCGGGTCGCGATCCCGACCTTGCACTGCACGCCGAGCGCCTCCGCCCGCGCACGGGTGTAGGAGACGACGAGCGAGGCGAGCACGGCGATGACGACGGCCGCGACGGCTGCCTCGTTCTGCTCCTTGGCGAACCAGACGGCGACGCCCGTCAGGACGATGCCCTCCTCGATCCGGTCAAGCGTCGAGTCGAGGAACGCGCCGAACGCCGTGCCCTTGTCGGACATCCGCGAGTACGCGCCGTCGAGGGTGTCCATGATCGAGCCGACGATGAACGCGACGCCGCCCCAGAAGAACTCCGTCTGCCAGATGAGCAGCGCGGCGACGATGTTGAGCGCGAAGCCGGTCAGCGAGATCGCGTTCGGCGTCAGGCGCGACTCGATGAGCCGGTTGCGGTAGACCGCGCGGCGCTCGCCTCCCGACGCGGAGACGCGGCGCGGTCCGGGTGGGTCGGTGGCAGGCTGCTGCGGAGCGGCAGCCATCAGGGCGCTGCCGTGGCGTTGGAAGGCACGACGCTCGAAGGCCGGAACGTCCACACCCGCGGCCGCGTGCGGGCGAGCGCGCGGGCGGCGAGCGCGCCGATGCCCGCGGCGCCGGCGCCGAGGACCGCGTCGGCGACGAAGTGGTTGGCGGTCGCGACGATCACGAAGCAGACGAGCAGCGGGTACACGGCCCAGAAGACCTTCAGCGGGCGCCACTTGACGAGCTTCGACAGCGGGATGCCGATCATCAGCGCGAACGCGACGTGCATCGAGGGGACCGCCGCGTAGGGGTTGAAGAGGTTGTTGATCGTGACGCTGTCCTGCGGGACGCCGGTGAAGTCCGAGACGGCGTCGAAGAAGCCGTACTCCGGGAAGAACCGCGGCGGCGCGGTCGGGAACGTGGCGTAGCCGATGAGCGCGATCCCGAACGCGATGAGGAACATGTTGCGCACGAAGTAGAAGCTCTCGTTGCGGAAGAGGTACAGCCAGGCGAGCGCGCCGACGGTGACCGACGTCTGCGCGTTGATGTACATCCACGACGCGGAGTCCAAGAGCCACTGCTGGCCGGACGTGAACGCCTGCACGGAAGGCTCGACGAAGAGGTTGAGCGAGCGCTCGATCCCGATGAGGTCGCGCGCGTTCTGGAAGGCGGCCGTCGCGGCTTCCGGGTGGTTGACGAGCCCGCGCGTGAGCCGGTAGAGCTGGTAGGCCGCCATGAACAGCAGCACCTGGCGCACCACGTCGAGCGGGCCGTGTGGCAGGAGCCGCGCCTGGAGCGTGCGGAGGCGAGCAGGCATGGAACGCAAGCCATCCTACTCAGGGCATCGACGCGACGAAAGTTCACAGCGCTGCGCAGCGAGACCCGCGCTCGTGGATCCGCCGCGGGTCGAGCGTCGCCTCGACGACGATCGGTCCGGCTTCGTTCGAGCTCTCGAGGGTCCAGCCGCCGACCGTCTGGCCCGGCGTGTCGAGCACTCGAAGACCTCCCGGTGGCGATCGCGAAAGAGCTCCCGTCCTCAGGCTCACATGGCCCCCCGTCCCGAGCGCCTGGCCGAACGTCCCGGCGGGGTGGGCGGGCGCCTGCGGTCTGAGGAGATGTCGGCGACATCCGGTCGCCGGTTGCACTCCCCAAGACCAAAGGACCTCATCTCAAATGATTCGCAAAGGCCTCATCGCTCTCACCTCGCTCGTCGCCGCCGCTGTGATCGCCGCGCCGGCTCAAGCAGACGTCGTGCAAGTGCTCAACGACTCGGTGCCGACGATGGCACTGACCAACACCAGCACGCCGACCACCATCGGCGGCCCGCAGATGCAGACGAACAACCGCTTCTCCTCGCAGATCTGGACGCGCGAGTTCTCCGGCGCGACCGGCGGCGGCCTCTTGCTGCGCAACCTCGCCAGCCTCTCACAGCCCTCGGTGTGCCTCAGGGACAAGCCCAACGGCCTCGCCACCGCGGGTGTCCGGCTCAACACGTGCAACACGGCCGCCTCCGAGATCAGCTGGAGGCTCACCGCGACGCGTCAGCTCATCAACGTCGGGACCGGCCGTGCGCTCACGGTGCTTCCGAGCAACGGGTTCTTCGCGAGCCTGCAGATGCAATCGACGTCGAACGTCGCCGCCAAGCGGTGGACGCTGCCCCTCTGCGGCCCGTTCGCCTGCTGACCCTGCTCCGTCTCGCGCATCCGGCGGTCCCACCTCGTGTGGGGCCGCCTTTGCGGCGTGCGGGTCCCGGCCGGCCGGCCGGACGTCCCGGCGGGCCGGGCGGGTTCTCGGGGTCCTTCGAGGTATCGGCGACATCCGGTCGCCTCCCAACGACCCCAAGGAACTCACCTCACATGCTTCGCAAGCGCCTCGTCGCTCTCTTCGCGTTCGTCGCGGCGGCCGGCTTCGCGACCCCGGCACAGGCGGGCCTCGTCCGTGTGCACAACGACGGCGTCATCACCATGGCGCTGACCAACGTCGCCACCGCTCCCGGCAGCGGCACCGCGCAGATGCAGCGCCTTCAGCACATCCCGTCGCAGGCGTGGACGCAGGAGTTCGACGGCGTCGCGGACGCCACCAGCTTCAGGCTGCGCAGCGGCCTCGATCCGACCCTGTGCCTCGGGGACCGCACCACCGGGGCCGCTACGGCGAGCATCCGGCTGACGTCGTGCAGCGCTCCACCGCGGGAGATCAGCTGGAAGCTCTCCGCAACGCGTCAGCTGAGGAACGTCTCCACCGCCCGGCTGGCCACGGTCGTGCTGCCGGCAAGCCCGACGTTCGCCGCGGTGCAGATGCGCCTGCCCGGGTCGACTGCGCCCATGACGCTCCTTGGGCAGCGCTGGACGATCCGCCCTTGCTCGACACCGGCCTGCTGACGGACATCGCTCCTGCTGTAACCGCCGATCGGGCGCGCCGGCGAGCGTGAGCTCGCCGGCGCGCGTGGTCTCGTAGCTCGGCCTCCTCTCGGAGCCGATGTGCCTCAAGGAGAAGCCCAGCACGTCGCCCACCCCCCTTCCGCGGGTCAGCAGCTGCGCCGCGTTCTCCGCGGACGTCAGCTGGAGGCTCAACGAGACACGCCAGCTCGTCAACGGGAGGTCGGGCCATGTCCTCGCGGTGCTGCCCTCGTCGAGCCCGTCGTTCGCGGGCCTGCGGTTGCAGGCCCCGTCGGACGTCCCGGCCACGCGGTGAAAGATCCGCGTCTGCGGCCCCTTCGTCCCCTGCTGACCCTCTCCGTCGCGCGCATGGGGCGGCCCCGGCTCGCCCGGGGCCGCCTCGCGGCATGCGGCCTGACCGTGAGGGCGGGGCTCGCCGTCACGGCATCGAGTTGACATGGCCGATCCCGAGCGGCTGAAGGGGGTCCCGTTCGGGCGCCCGCTCGCCGGCGGCCGGTCAGCGCCGGCAGGCGGACCCTTCGAGCCGGGCCTGCACGCGAACGGTGCCCGGGCGCAGCACGCGCACGCGCGTCATGCCGTTCGGGCCGCGCTCGACGCACGCACGCCCGCGGGTGACCGACCACCAGCGCGTGTGGCGCACGCGCACGAGCGCGGTGCCGCGGCGTCCGGCGCCGATCGTGAAGCCGCCGGGCTCGAGCGTGATCGACCGGCCGGCGCCACTGACGAGCGGCGCGGGCCGGTGGACCGCGTAGACGCGCCAGTGGGCGTTGCGCCAGACCGGGCGCAGGTACTTCGGTCGCCTGGCGATGAGCTCTGCCTCATGGCGCGCGGAGTAGTCCAGCGGGACGTCGGGCACGGCGACGTAGGCGACGGCGTGCTCGTCGAGCCAGGCGCGGTAGGTGGTCGCATCGAGCGTGCCGCCGTAGAAGAGCGCGCCGTAGCGGCGGTCGAGCTGGCGCTCCCAGCCGCGCGCGAGCGGCACGTGTGGAGCGACGTGCGCCGCCTCCCAGTGGTTCTCGGTGAACGGGATCTCGACGCGAAAGGTGCCGGGGCGGCCTTCGAGGAACTCGACGAGCGGTGCGTGGTAGGCGGCCGCGATCGACGGGTCGCCGTGAGCGCGGACCACGTCGCGAGCCGCCGGGTACAGCTGCCAGTAGGCCAGCGGCAGGACGAGCGCGGCGAGGATCGCGCGCCGGCCGGGCGTGGCGAGGATCGCTCCGGCGAGGATCGGTCCCGCGAGCAGCGCCCCCAGGCGGGTTGCGTTGCCGCCAAGCGCCGTCGGGATCACGAACGCCGCGATGCAGGCGAGCGCGTAGATCGCGGCGCCGATCCGGACCGCGTGCTCGCGGCCAGGGAGCGCGACCGCGACGAGGACGATCGCCAGGAGCGCGGGCCAGAAGGCCGACGCCGCGAACGGCTCGGTCCCGCCCTCGGGGAAGAGCGCGGCGAGGACGGCCACGGGTGCCAGCGCGGCGCCCGCGATCGCCGCGCCGCGAAGTCGGCGCGCGCCGGCGGCCGGCGCCGAGGATGCCGGCGGTCCGCCGCGCGCGCTCGCCGAGTCGCCGCGCGGCGAGGCGCTCGGGTCCGGGTGCGCGCTCCGCGCGCGGGAGGTCGCCGCGCGGCGAGGCATTGGGGTCAGGCTGCGCCAGCGCCCACGCGACCGCGGCGATCGCGGCGAACAGGCCCGCGACGGGGCTGGCGAGCGTCGTGAGGGCGGCGAGGACGCAGGCGAGCAGCCAGCGCCCACGCTGCAGCGCGAGCATCGCGGCGAGACCGACGGCGACGCCGAGCGCGAACGTCACGCGGCCGCTGACGAGCGTCGCGAGGAGGCCGACCGCGAACCATGCCGCCGCGACGCTCCCGGCGCGCGGGCCCCAGCGGCGCTCGGCGATCAGCCCGAACAATCCCGCCGCGACGACCGCGGCCAGCGCGCCCGCGAGCCGCACGCCGAGCAGGGCGCCGAGCGGCGGCGAGAGGAGGCTGTAGGCGGGTGTGTGGTGGCCGGCGAACCACCCGTTGTCCCACAGCCCGAGCCCTCCGTCGCGGACGAGCCCGGCGCGGTACTCCTGCGCGGCGTGGTCGGCGGTGGCGGGATCGAGCAGCAGGTACGCGGCGGCGCCCAGCGCCGCGACGACGCAGCCCCACCGCGCGGCGGTCACGGCGGCGGGGGCTCGGCGGCCGGACGGCGGAGGATCGGGGCGGCTGCGCGCCGGCCGGCCGGGCGGCGGAGGGTGCGGGCGGCTGCGCGCCGGACGCCGGGGCGGTGGAGGGTGCGGGCGGCTGCGCGCCGGACGCCGGGGCGGTGGAGGGTGCGGGCGGCTGCGCGCCGGACGCCGGGGCGGTGGAGGGTGCGGGCGGCTGCGCGCCGGACGCCGGGGCGGTGGAGGGTGCGGGCGGCTGCGCGCCGGACGCCGGGGCGGCGGAGGGTGCGCGCGAGGGCGGTCACGGCGGCGGGGGCTTGCCTTCGAGGTGGCCGATGATGCGCTCGCAGAGCTCCGGCCGGTCGAGCCACGGCCAGTGACCCGCGCCCTCGATCGTCTCGAGCGTCGCGTCGCCGAGGGTCGCCGCGTAGCCGGCGCCGAAGCGCGGCGCGATCCAGGGGTCCTCCGCGCCCCACAGCACGAGCCCCGGCGCGGTGACCTGCCCGAGGTCCGCGCCCGCAGCGGCCAGCGACTTCGGCGTCGCGCTGCGCAGGAGCTTCAGCAGCGCGCGCTCGGTGCCGAGGTCGAGGTGCTCGGTGATGCTCGCGGTGAACGGCTTGGCCATCGGAGCCTTCCCGGCCGACGCGCGGCGCGAGAGCCGGCGCACCATCCGCTCCGTCGCGAAGCCGACCGCGATCGGGCCGACCACCGGCAGGCTCACCGCCCGCGCCCACCCGCGCCAGCGAAAGCCCTCCAGCAGCGGGACGCCGTCGATGACGACGAGCCGCTCGACGCGCTCGGGCCGCGACGCCGCCCAGGCGAGCCCGACGGCCGCGCCCCAGTCGTGCATGCACAGCCGCACGCGGTCGATCCCGAGCTCGTCGAGCAGCCGATCGACGAACGCGACATGGCCGGCCAGCGAGTAGTCGAGATCGCCGCGCTTGCCGCTGCGTCCGAAGCCGGGCAGGTCGACGGCGATCCCGCCGCCGAGCTCGAGCGGCCCGATCCAGTCGAACGACGAGGTCGGTAGGCCGTGCAGGTAGAGGATCGGGACCTCATCATCGCCGGCCCGGCGCAGGAAGACGGGTTGGTCGTCGAGCTCGATCGTCTCCTCGGTAACCGGCGGCACGGCCGCGGAAGATAGTCTCAGCGCGTGCGAACCCTCTGCTTCGGCGAGGCCATCGTCGATCTCATCTGCCAGCGCCCGGTCGCCTCGCTCGCCCAAGCGGACGCGTTCGTCGCGCATCAGGGAGGCGTCAGCGCCAACGTCGCCGTCACCGCCGCTCGCGCGGGAGCCGCCGTCGCGCTCGCCGGGGGAGCGGGCGACGACGCATGGGGCGGATGGCTGCACGATCGCCTCGAAGCCGAGCACGTCGGCCTCGAGTGGTTCCGCCTCGCCGGCGGACAGCGCACGGGGCTGGCCTTCGTCACCGTCGACGAGGACGGCGAGCCCACCTACGAGCTGCATGGAGACGGGATCGCCGCGACGATCGCCGGACTGAAGCGGCGGCTCCTCGACGCCGTCGACAACACCGACGCGCTGTTCTTCGGCTCGAACGTCCTCGCGGGGAAGGCGGAGGCGGCGCTCGCCGGGGCCGCCCGCGAGCGCGCGCTCGAGCTCGGCCGGCCGGTCGTCTTCGACGCGAACATCCGCCTCGGGCGCTGGGAGGACTCGAGCGGCCGCGCAGGGGCGGCCTGCGGCGCCTGCGTGCCCGGTGCGTTTCTCGTCAAGTGCAACCTGGCGGAGGCGCGCATGATGACCGGCGAGACGCGCCCCGAGCAGGCCGCCGCATCGCTGCTCGCGGCGGGAGCGCAGCACGTGATCGTCACGCTCGGCGCCCGCGGGGCGATCCTCCGCGCGCCGGGCCTGCGCCGCGACGTCGCGGGGCGCCCGGCGCATGTGCGCAGCGCGCTTGGCGCGGGCGACGTCTTCATGGGCGTCGTGCTCGCCGCGCTCTGCAAGACGGACTTCTATCCGCCCGCGATCGCGGCCGCACTGCCCGACGCCGTCGAGGAGGCCGCCCGCGCCTGTGAGCGCTGGGGCGCGCTGGAGTGAGCCTGGCCGCGCGGCCGCAGCTCGCGGCGGCGAGGCGACCGGCCGGCCCGTGCGGACGCGCGGAGGCGGGGCGACCGGCCGGCCCGTGCGGACGCGCGGAGGCGGGGCCTCGGAGGCGTCCGCGGTGAGCCTCGCGTCGAGCCGGGCGGCCCGCGCGGACTGGAAGGCGCCGTCGCGGGCGCGTGTGCAGCGCATCCGCGCGCGCCTCGCCGAGGTCTACGGCGTGCCCGTCGCGCCACCGCACGGCCATCCCATCGCCGAGCTCGTCCTGACGGTCCTCTCGCAGTCCACGAACGACCGCAACCGCGACGTCGCCTACCTGCGCCTGCGCGAGCGCTTCGAGGACTGGCACGCCGTCCGCGACGCGCCGCTTCAGGAGGTCGAGGAGGCGATCCGCCCAGGCGGCATCTCGAAGGTGAAGTCCGCGCGCATCCAGGCGATCCTGCGCGCGATCGGCGACCCGCTGGACCTCGACTGGATCGAGCATGCGCCGGTCGCCGAATCGCAGGCGTACCTCTGCGCGCTGCCCGGCGTGGGGCGCAAGACCGCCGCGTGCGTCCTGCTGTTCGCGTTCGGCTTGCGCGACGTACCCGTCGACACGCACGTCTCGCGCGTCGGCACGCGGCTCGGGCTCCTGCGCCCGAAGGCGCCCTTCGACGAGCTGCACGACGCGATGGTGAAGCTCACCCCGCCGGGCGCCGAGCTCGAGCTGCACATCAACCTCCTGCGCCACGGCCGCCGGACGTGCAAGGCGCAGCGACCGGCGTGCGACGAATGCGCCCTCGCCCGCATGTGCCCGAGTCGCGATGAGTTTCGGAGGTCGCCGCGGTCCTAACTGCAACCCCGAATGAACGAGGAGCCGAGGACCATGACGACCGAGACCGCCACCGCTACGCGCTCCGAGTCCACCAACCGCTGGGCCGCGCTCGTCGTCCTGTGCGTCGGGATGCTCATGATCGTCCTCGACGTCACCGTCGTGAACGTCGCGCTTCCATCGATCCAGAGCGACCTCGGCTTCGATCAATCGAACCTCGCGTGGGTCGTCAACGCGTACCTCATCGCCTTCGGCGGCCTGCTGCTGCTCGCCGGACGGCTCGGCGACCTCGTCTCGCGGCGCGGCGTCTTCCTCGCCGGCCTCGCCGTCTTCACGCTCGCGTCGCTGGCGTGCGGCCTTGCGCAATCACAGGAGATGCTCGTCGCGGCGCGCTTCGTCCAGGGCATCGGCGGTGCGATGACCTCCGCGGTCATCCTCGGGATGATCGTCACGATGTTCCCCGAGCCGGGCGAGCAGGCCAAGGCGATCGGCGTCTACGGCTTCGTCGCCTCCGCCGGCGGGTCGGTCGGCCTGCTGCTCGGTGGCGTCCTGACGCAGTCGATCAACTGGCACTGGATCTTCTTCGTGAACGTCCCGATCGCGGTCGTGACCGCCGTGCTGGCGCTCCGGCTGCTCGACAGGGACAAGGGCACCGGGTTCGCCGGCGGCGCGGACGTCCTCGGCGCGCTGCTCGTGACGTCCTCGCTGATGCTGCTCGTCTACACGATCGTCGACCCCGCCGCGAACGACGGCTGGGGCGCGGGCTCGACGCTCGCCTACGGCGCCGTCTCGCTCGCCCTGCTCGCGGCGTTCGTCGTCCGCGAGGCCACGGCGCGCACCCCGCTCGTCCCGCTGCGGATCTTCCGCTCGCGCAACGTCAGCGGCGCGAACGTCATCCAGGTCGTCTCGGTCGCGGGGATGTTCGGCATGTTCTTCATGGGCGCGCTGTACCTGCAGCACGTGCTCGGCTACGACGCGCTGCAGACCGGCGTCGCGTTCCTGCCGGCGACGGTCGTCATGGGCGTCCTGTCGCTGGGCTACTCGCACAAGCTCGTCATGCGCTTCGGCGCCCGCGCCACGCTGCTGCCCGCCCTCGGGCTCATCTTGGTCGCGCTGGCGCTCTTCACGCAGGCGCCGGTCGACGGCGTCTACGCCGTGCACGTCCTGCCCGTCATGGTCCTGCTCGGGATCGGCGCGGGCCTCGCGTTCCCGGCGCTCATGACGCTCGCGATGTCCGACGTGACGCCGAGCGACGCAGGCCTGGCCTCCGGCCTCGTCAACACGACCGCGCAGGTCGGCGGCGCGCTCGGTCTCGCCGTCCTCGCGACGCTCGCCTCGACGCGCACGGGCGACCTCACGGCCGCCGGCGAGTCGCTCGATGCCGCGCTGCTCGGCGGCTACCACCTCGCGTTCGCGATCGCCGCGGTGCTCGTAGCGGTCGCGATCGTCGTCGCCGCGGTCGTGCTCGCGCCCGACCGGCCGAAGGCCCGGGACCGGGCGCTCGCGACCAAGCCCGCGTACGGGGAAGCGCGGTAGCCCGTGGGGTCCACCGCGCCCGCGGGACTGCTCGCGGCGGCTCGGGGCGGCGACGAGAACGCGTTCGCGCGTCTCGTCGAGCCCCACCGCCGCGAGCTGCAGGCCCATGCCTACCGGATGCTCGGCTCGGTCCACGACGCCGAGGACGCCCTGCAGGACGCGATGCTGCGCGCCTGGCGCGGCCTGCCGCGCTTCGACGAGCGCAGCACCCTGCGGGCGTGGCTGTACAGGATCGCGACGAACACCTGCCTCGACGGCATCGCTCACCGCAAGAAGCGCGGCCTCCCCATGGACCTCCTGGCGGCTGCCGACCTCGGCGAGGCGCCGGGGCGCCCGCTCGTCGAGTCCGTCTGGCTCGAGCCGTTTCCCGACGTCATGCTCGAGCCGGACGTCGCCCCCGACGCGCACTACGAGCGGCGCGAGAGCGTCGAGCTCGCGTTCATCGCCGCGCTCCAGCACCTGCCGGGCACCCAGCGCGCGGCGCTCATCCTGCGCGAGGTGCTCGGCTTCTCGGCGAAGGAGGTCGCCGACCTGCTCGAGACGAGCGTCGCGTCCGTCAACAGCGCGCTGCAGCGCGCACGCAAGACGATCGACGACCTGATGCCCGACCCGAGCCAGCAGCAGACGCTGCGCGAGCTCGGCGACGACGGCGTCCGCGAGCTCGTCGAGCGCTACATGGACGCCATGGCGCGCGGCGACGTCGACGAGGTCGTGTCGATGCTCGCCGAGGACGCGGCGTGGTCGATGCCGCCGCTCGGGACCTGGTACCGCGGCCACGAGGCGCTGCGGGCGTTCCTGGAGATGGGTCCGCTGTCGGGCCGCTTCGCGCTGGCGGCACGTGCGCGCCGTCGCCAACGGCCAGCCCGCGATCGGCGCCTACACCTGGCACGAGCACGCGCGCTGCCATCTCCCCTTCGCGCTCGACGTGCTCAGCGTCCGCGACGGTCGCATCGAGCAGATCACGTCGTTCATCTTCCGCGCCGCGCAGGCGCCCGACGGCCGCGGCTTCGACGACTATCCCGACCACGCGATCGCGGCCGCCCGGATCGCCGACTTCGAGCGCTTCGGACTGCCCGCCCGCCTGGACTGAAGCGGCCCCCACGACGTTTGGTGAAGCACCTGCACGGGTGTATCTTCAGCGGCACGCTGGGACGGTCTGAACGGCCGGCTCGGTGCTCGTCAGCACACCCTGGTGGGCGGCCGCGCTTTGACGTGAAGCGCCGGAAGCGCGCCACTCGCTCGTTCGCACCTGATCTCAGGAGGCTGAGAACCGGCGATGGCCGGATACCGCATGGAGTCTGAGCCGGAGGTCTTTCGCTGCGACGTCGCGCACGACGGCGACGTCGTGCGCATCACGCTGGCCGGTGAGCTCGACCTCTCGACGGCGCCCGAGGTCGAGCCGGTCTTGCGGGCGGGCGTGCGCCAGCGGGTGCTCGACCTCAGCCGGGTGACGTTCATGGACTCGTCGGGCCTGCGCCTCATCCTCGCGGCGCACGTCGCGGCACGGCGCGACGGCGCGGTGCTCGAGATCGTGCCCGGTCCACCCTCCGTGCAGCGGGTGTTCCAGATCTGCGGCGTCGAGGACGAGCTGCGCTTCGTCGCATCCTGACGCCTGCGTTGCAGGACCGGCGCAGACCCCCTTGTAGGTTTCCGAGTCGTTCCGCGCGAGTGTGAGGGAGGAAAGATGGCGAGCTAGCGGTGCGAAGCCTCCGGGCAGCGCAGGCGCGCAGCGGGCGCGACGGACGAGGCGCCGCCCAGCGGCGGCGACGGCTTCGGCGCGCGCGACGAGCAGGCGCTCGAGGAGATCCTGCGGGTCCTGACCGCTGCGCGCGACGGCGACTTCTCGGTGCGCCTGCGCGCGCGCCGGCGCGACGTCATCGGCGACGTGCAGCAGCGCTGCAACGAGCTCATCGCGCTCAACGCCCGCCAGGCGAAGGAGCTCGCCCGCGTCTCGCGCGTCATCGGCCGCGAGGGCCGGATGACCGAGCGCGTGTCGCTCGGCACCGTCGACGGCACCTGGAGCGAGACGGTCGAGTCGGTCAACGCGATGATCGACGACCTCGTCCGCCCGACGATCGAGATCTCGCGCGTCATCCAGTCCGTCGCGCGCGGCGACCTCTCCCAGAAGATGGCGCTGACGATCGAGGGCCAGCCCGTCAAGGGCGAGTTCTCGGCGATCGGCACGACGGTCAACGAGATGGTCGACCAGCTCGGCTCGTTCGCCGACGAGGTCACGCGCGTCGCGCGCGAGGTCGGGACCGACGGCAAGCTCGGCGGCCAGGCGCAGGTCAAGGGCGTGAGCGGGACGTGGCGCGACCTCACCGAGAACGTCAACTCGATGGCGTCGAACCTCACCAACCAGGTCCGCCAGATCGCCGCGGTCACGACCGCGGTCGCGACCGGCGACCTCAGCCAGAAGATCACCGTCGACGCGCGCGGCGAGATCCTCGAGCTCAAGGACACGATCAACACGATGGTCGACCAGCTCTCGTCGTTCGCCGACGAGGTCACGCGCGTCGCGCGCGAGGTCGGCACGGAGGGCCAGCTCGGCGGCCAGGCGGAGGTCAAGGGCGTGTCCGGCACGTGGCGCGACCTCACCGAGAACGTGAACTTCATGGCGTCCAACCTCACCGACCAGGTGCGCCAGATCGCCGTCGTGACGACCGCTGTCGCCCAGGGCGACCTCACGCAGAAGGTCACGGTCGAGGCGAAGGGCGAGGTCGCGACGCTCGCCGAGACGATCAACTCGATGACCGACACGCTGCGCGTCTTCGCCGAGCAGGTGACCGGCGTCGCGCGGGAGGTCGGCACGGACGGCGTGCTCGGCGGCCAGGCCGAGGTCTCCGGCGTCGCCGGGACGTGGAAGGACCTGACGGACTCCGTCAACACGATGGCGTCGAACCTCACCGACCAGGTGCGCCAGATCGCCGTCGTCACGACCGCCGTCGCCAACGGGGACCTCAGCCAGAAGGTGACGGTCGAGGCCAAGGGCGAGGTCGCGACGCTCGCCGAGACGATCAACTCGATGACCGACCGCCTGCGGGTCTTCGCCGAGCAGGTCACCGGCGTCGCGCGCGAGGTCGGCACCGAGGGCGTGCTCGGCGGCCAGGCCGAGGTCGAGGGCGTGACGGGCACGTGGCGCGACCTCACCGACAACGTCAACCTCATGGCGAACAACCTCACCGGCCAGGTGCGCAACATCGCGCAGGTGACGACCGCGGTCGCCAACGGCGACCTCAGCCAGAAGATCACCGTGCAGGCGCGCGGCGAGATCGACGAGCTGAAGGGCACGATCAACACGATGGTCGACCAGCTCTCGTCGTTCGCGGCGGAGGTCACGCGCGTCGCGCGCGAGGTCGGAACGGAAGGACGGTTGGGCGGTCAGGCGGAGGTCAAGGGCGTGTCCGGCACGTGGCGCGATCTCACCGAGTCCGTGAACTTCCTCGCCTCGAACCTCACCGACCAGGTGCGCAACATCGCCCAGGTGACCACCGCCGTCGCGACCGGCGACCTCACCCAGAAGATCGACGTCGAGGCGCAGGGCGAGATCGCCGAGCTCAAGGACACGATCAACACGATGGTCGACCAGCTCTCGTCATTCGCGGCGGAGGTCACGCGGGTCGCGCGCGAGGTCGGCACGGAGGGGATGCTCGGCGGTCAGGCCGAGGTGGCGGGGGTGAGCGGCACCTGGCGCGACCTCACCGAGTCCGTCAACCAGCTCGCCGACAACCTCACCGACCAGGTGCGCAACATCGCGCAGGTGACGACCGCGGTCGCGACCGGCGACCTGCGCAAGAAGATCACCGTCGACGCGCAGGGCGAGATCGCCGAGCTGAAGGACACGATCAACACGATGGTCGACCAGCTCAACTCGTTCGCCGCGGAGGTCACGCGCGTCGCGCGCGAGGTGGGCACCGAGGGCAAGCTCGGCGGGCAGGCGACGGTCGAGGGCGTGTCGGGCACGTGGCGCGGCTTGACCGACAACGTCAACCTCATGGCCGGCAACCTCACGTCGCAGGTGCGGGCGATCGCGCGGGTCACGACCGCGGTCGCCAACGGCGACCTGTCGAAGAAGATCGACATCGAGGCCAAGGGCGAGATCCTCGAGCTGTCGGAGACGATCAACACGATGGTCGACCAGCTGCAGTCGTTCGCCGACGAGGTGACGCGCGTGGCGCGCGAGGTCGGCACCGGAGGGCCAGCTCGGCGGCCAGGCGGAGGTCAAGGGCGTGTCGGGCACGTGGCGCGACCTCACCGAGAACGTGAACTTCATGGCCGGCAACCTCACCGACCAGGTGCGCAACATCGCCCAGGTCGCGACGGCCGTCGCCAACGGCGACCTCAGCCAGAAGATCACGGTCGACGCCAAGGGCGAGATCCTCGAGCTCAAGAAGACGCTCAACACGATGGTCGACCAGCTCCAGTCCTTCGCGGCGGAGGTCACCCGCGTCGCGCGCGAGGTCGGCACGCAGGGCCAGCTCGGCGGCCAGGCGGAGGTCGAGGGGGTGTCCGGCACCTGGCGCGACCTCACCGAGAACGTCAACCAGCTCGCCGGCAACCTCACGACCCAGGTGCGCGCGATCGCCGAGGTCTCGACCGCCGTGACCCAGGGCGACCTCACGCGCCAGATCTCCGTCGAGGCCGAGGGCGAGGTCGCCGAGCTCTCGGACACGATCAACCAGATGATCGCCAACCTGCGCGAGACGACGCAGAAGAACGCCGAGCAGGACTGGCTGAACACGAACCTCGCGCGGATCTCCGGCCTCATGCAGGGCCAGCGCGACCTCGCGACGGTCTCGCGGCTGATCATGTCCGAGATCTCGCCGCTGGTCACCGCGCAGCACGGCGCGTTCTTCCTCACGGAGACCCGCAACGGCGACGAGCCCGAGCTGCGGCTCATCGCAAGCTACGGCTACAAGCAGCGAAAGTCCGTCTCCAACCACTTCAAGATCGGCGAGGCGCTCGTCGGCCAGGCCGCGCTCGAGGGCAAGAGCATCCTCATCACGAACGCGCCGCCGGACTACGTCAAGGTCACGTCCGGCCTGGGCGAGGCACTGCCGGTGAACATCATCGTCATGCCGATCCTCTTCGAGGATCAGGTGCTGGCGGTCGTCGAACTCGCGTCGCTGCGCGAGTTCTCCGAGGTCAACCAGGCGTTCCTCGAGCAGCTCGCCGAGACGCTCGGCGTCGTGCTGAACGCGATCATCGCCAACCGCCGCACGGAGGAGCTGCTCGAGCAGTCCCAGTCGCTTGCCGAGGAGCTGCAGAGCCAGTCCGAGGAGCTGCAGTCCCAGCAGGAGGAGCTCAAGCGCTCGAACTCCGACCTCGAGCAGCAGACCTCGTCGCTGCGCGCGTCCGAGGAGCTCCTGCAGACCCAGCAGGAAGAGCTTCAGCAGACCAACGAGGAGCTCCAGGAGAAGGCGGAGCTGCTGAGCCAGCAGAACCGCGACATCGAGGTCCAGAACGAGGAGATCGAGAGCGCGCGGGCGGACCTCGAGGAGAAGGCCGCGCAGCTCGCGGTGAGCTCGAAGTACAAGTCCGAGTTCCTCGCGAACATGAGCCACGAGCTGCGCACGCCGCTGAACTCGCT
>CAWDYO010000006.1:0-163431 GCA_963806515.1 uncultured Actinomycetes bacterium
GAAGGCGGCGGAGCGATGGCCGCGGTCGTCGACGAACTCAGGCACGCTCGCTTCGTCGTGTCGAGGGTGCGCGCGGCGAGCTTGCGAAGCTGGGGGCGGCGCACGCGAGCACTATGCCCGGTCCGAGGCCTTCTCCCACGGCGACCTCCACCGCGACCATCACGCCGTCGTCGGCTCGTCGACGACGAAGACGGCCGTTAGGACAGCGCGCCGTGGCGCTGGCGCGCCCGCGGCGGCGCACCGCGCGCAGCGCGACCGCGAGGCGGCGCACGGCCTCGTCGAGCAGGTCCGGCTCGACGAGGCCGAACGACAGCCGCATGCTCGTGCGCGACGATCGCTCGGCCTGGATCGCGCCGCCGGGCAAAAACGACACGCCTTCCCGGAGCGCCTCGGCGTACAGCGCGCGCTCGTCGACGGGGTCGCGCAGGGTCACCCAGGTGTTGTGGCCGCCGGTTGGCACGGTCCACGTCGCGTCGTGGCCGAGGTGACGCTCGAGCGCCTGCATCAGCGAGTCGCGCCGCCGGCGGTAGACCGGGGTCGCCCGCGCGAGCAGGCGCTGATGGCGGTCGCCGTCGAGGTAGCGCGCGGCGAGATGCTGGGGCAGCGCCGCGGTGTGGATGTCCGAGTCGAGCTTGAGCTGCACGAGCCGGCTGAAGACCGGGCCGCTCGCGGCGATCCAGCCGACGCGCAACCCGCCGCCGATCGTCTTGGACAGGGAGTCGACGTAGATGACGTGCGATGGCGCGCGCTCGCGCAGGCGCGGTTGCGCTGCGCCCTCGTAGCGCATCGTCGCGTAGACGCCGTCCTCGAGGATGAAGAACCCGCGCGTGCGGGCGAGCTCGACGAGCTGGTCGCGGCGTCGCGGCGAGAGGTCCGCGCCGGTCGGGTTCGCGCACGAGGACTGCAGCGCAACGAGCTTGATCTCGTGGCGCGCGAGGATCCGCTCGAGCGCATCGACGTCCGGGCCCTCGTCGTCGACGGGCAGCGGCAGCACGCGGGCGCCGGTCGCCTTCAGAGAGCCGAGGATGCCCGCGAACGTCGGCGACTCGACGACGGCGACGTCGCCCGGCGTGAGGATGGCTCGGGCGACGAGGTCGATTCCCTGGCGCGCGCCGGTCGTGACGAGGATCTCGTCGGAGTCGAGCGCGTAGCCCTCCTCGCGGCCGAGCGCGGCGAGCCGCTCGCGGAGCGCCGGGAGCCCCTCGACCTCGAGGTAGCCGGTCACCGCGCGCGGCTGCTCGCGAGCGATGTCGGCGGCGATCTGCGCGAGCTCCTCGGAGGGGCAGAGCTCGGGGTCGGGGAAGCCGGATCCGAGCGCGAGCGTGTCGCGCGCGTGGGGCGCGTGCAGCGAGTCGCGGATCATCTCGTCGGCGTAGGACAGCGTGCGCGGCGCGAGCATGCCGAGCTGCCAGTCGTCGTCGAGCGCGCTGGGGCCGCCGCGCGCGCCCGCCGCCGCGGCGGGGACGGTCCGCCGGACGAACGTGCCGCGCCCGACGGCTGCGGCGACGTAGCCCAGCTCGGCGAGCCGCCGGTAGACGCGCACGGCGGTGAGGTGGTTGATGCCGGCTTGCGCGGCGAGGGCCCTCGTCGCGGGCAGCTTCTCGCCGGGCGCGAGCTCGCCGCTGTCGATGAGCTTGGCGACGTGGTCGACGAGCTGCTGCGTCATCGAGGTCTCACCCTCGCGGTCGAGGTCCAACACGTCGAAGTTGTATGACATTGACATCGTGGTGATGGATCGTACAGTCGTCATACACGTTCGTCAAAGGAGGTCTGTATGTCGTACGCATTGGAAAGATTGATCGATCGGTTCGCGCAGCGGGATGTCGCCCGCACGACCGGCGCGCGCCCGCCGTCAAGCCACGCCGTCGTCATCCGGCCGGCGCGCGACGCCGACCTGCCGCTGCTGCACGATCTCGCCGAGCTCGACTCAGCCGCGCCGCTGCACGGCGCCGCGCTCGTCGCGGTCGTCGACGGCGACATCTGGGCGGCCCGCGGCCTCGACGACGACCGCGCGATCGCCGACCCGTTTCGCCCGAGCGCCGCGGCGGCCGGCCTGCTCGGGCTGCGCGTCGAGCAGTTGCGCGCGGCCGACACGCGCGCCGTCCCGCGCGGCGCACGCCTGCGCCGCCGCCTCGCCGGCCGTGCCGGCGTCTCCTGAGCCGGCCGCCTCGCGCCGCCGGCCGGCGCTGCGGTCGCGGCTCGAGCGCGGTCGGTCGGCCGCCTCGCGCCGCCGACGGCTCCTCCGGCCACGGCGCGAAGCGTGGTCGGCGGGGGTGTGGCGCAAAACGACGAAATAGCGGAGGCGGATTCGCGGCATTGGTGCACCACCTCCATCGATCGGGTCTGATGGGCCTCGATCTGAGAGAGGGCGGGGTTGCGATGCGGGTGGGGCGTAAGGGCTTAAGCCAGGCCGATAAGGAGCGCATCTGGGTGGTGCGTCGGGAGGGGTTGAGCGATCGCGAGGTCGCGCGGAGGTTGGGGCTCGAGGCGCCGCGGGTGTCGCGGTACTTGGTGGCGTGTGGCGGGATCTGTCCGGCGCGGCGGACGCGTTCGGCGCAGTGTTTGACGGTTGGTGAGCGTGAGGAGATCTCGCGCGGGATCGCGCGCGGCGATTCGGCGCGACGGATCGCGTTGCGGCTGGGTCGCGCTCACACGACGGTGTCGCGGGAGATCAAGCGCAGCGGCGGCCAGCGGTATTACCGCGCGGTGTTTGCCGATGAGGAGGCGTGGCAGCGCGCGCGGCGCCCCAAGCAATGCAAGATCGATCGCTGCCCGCAGCTGCGATGGATCGTCGAGCGCGCGCTGGAGCAAGATCATTCGCCGGAGCAGATCTGCGGGTGGCTGGCGCGCTCATACCCCGACAATGAGCGCATGCGTCTGTCGCCCGAGACGATCTATCGCGCGTTGTATGTGCAGTCGCGCGGGACGCTTCGGCGCGAACTCGCCCGTCATCTGCGCAGCGGGCGCGTCGGGCGCCGGCCGCAGGGCAGCAGCCGGTCGGGGCAAGGGCGCGGTCAGATCAACGACAAGGTGATGATCTCTGAGCGCCCGGCCGAGATTGAGGATCGCGCCGTCCCGGGCCATTGGGAGGGCGATCTGCTGATGGGCACCAAGACCACCGCGATCGCGACGCTCGTCGAGCGCCAGACGCGCTACACCCAGCTGGTTGCGCTGCCTGACGGCTTTCGCGCCGAGCCCGTGCGCCAGGCCCTGGCCGCGAGCATCGCTACGTTGCCCGAGCAGCTGCGACGCTCGCTGACGTGGGATCAAGGCAAGGAGATGGCCGAGCACAAGCAGTTCTCGATCGACAGCGGGCTGCTGGTGTATTTCTGCGATCCCCGCAGCCCATGGCAACGCGGGTCAAACGAGAACACCAACGGACTGCTGCGCCAGTACTTCCCCAAGGGCCACACGCTCAAGGGCATCACCCAGGCACAGCTCGACGACGTCGCCGCGCAACTCAACGGCAGACCGCGAAGACACTCGGGTTCATGACCCCCGCCGACAAGCTGCGCGAACTGCTTGACGAGGGGCCCGCGACACGGCGCGCGGATCGCTGACGAGCCTCGGCCTCCGGCCTCGCCTCGACAGCGATCCGGTCAACCCGCCACCATCAGACGCTCACGGTGGGACGACCGACTGAACCCAAGGACGTTTTGCACCACACCCCCGGGGCGGCGTCGCAACTTGACCGGTGGATGTGTTTTCATAACCCCAAGCCGAATCCGGCGGCGCCATGCGTCGACGGAGCGGGGGACCCAGGTCACTGGGGCGAATTGCCGCGACGATGCGGCATAGCGCGGTCTTTGCGCGCGAGCCCGGCAGCTAACCCCGTAGGCGACGCAAAGAGAGCCAGTCCGGGGAGGACGTCGCCGTGTTTCATCCGTACGCCGCACGAATCGCCCTCGTGGCCGCGATCGCCGCTGCCCTGCTCCTGCCCGCGCAGCCGTCGATCGCCACCGCCAAGAAGCGCTCGAAGGCCGACGCCTCCGCGGCGTTCAACGGCGTGCCGCGGGCGCGGCACGCCGACGGCGCGATCGTCAGGCGCGGCGACACGGGCCGCCTCGTGAAGAAGGTCCAGCGCCAGCTCGGCCTCAAGGCGGACGGGGTCTACGGGATGCAGACCGCGCGCGCCGTCGATGCCTTCCAGGCGCTCGCGGGGTTGCATCGCAGCGGCCGGGTCGATCGCAGCACGTGGCGCGCGCTCTTCCGCAGGCCTGTCGGGTCCGCCGGTAGCGGCGAGCCCGACCCGTCGGGCGGCGCCCTGCCGACCGAGGCCGCACCCGAGGCGCCCGCCACGGATCCCGCGGCACCCGCGCCCTCCGGTAGCTGTGCGGCGACGCTCACCGCGCCGCTGCGCGGGACGAAGACGAGCGGCTTCGGCGACGGGCGCAACCACGCCGGCATCGACCTCGCCGCGCCCGTCGGCACCGCCGTGAAGGCCGTGGCCTGCGGGACGGTCAACGTCGCCGCGCCCCAGGGCAACGGCTACGGCACGATGATCTGCATCCGCCACAGCACGGCGTTCGTCACGTGCTACGCGCACCTCTCCTCGATGGCCGTGTCCAAGGGCATGGTCGTCAGGCGGGGCCAGGCGATCGGCGCGGTCGGCATGACGGGTCGCACGAGCGGCGCGCACCTGCACTTCGAGACGCGCGTCGAGGGGACGGCGCGCGATCCCGAGCCGTACCTCGCCGGCACGCGCACGATCCCCGGCACGCTCGCCGCGGGCGGGTGACGCCGGTGGCCACGTCACCGCCGCGCGCGGGTGACGCCGGTCGTTCACGTCACCGCCGCGCGCGTGCGTCACGATGAACGGGTGCATGCCAACGGCGCATCGGCGGGCCCGCACTCGATCGCGGCGCTCGAGCTGCTGAGCGACGTCCTCGCGGGCGTCGACGAGGAGCACGGCTCCGACCAGTTCTTCTCGCGGCTCGCCGAGGCCGTCTGCCGGCTTGCCGGCATGGACCGCGCGGTGATCTTCAGCTACGACGACGCGCGGCGCCGCGTCCATGCCGCCGGTGCCCACGGGGTCGCGCTCGCGGACGTCACCGACGCGCACGTGACCGTCGAGTCGGCACCGGTCGCGCGCCGGGCGCTCACCGAGGATCGCGTCATCGAGGTGCTCCCGGCCGACGGCCACGACATCTCGGACGACTTCGCCCAGCTCGCCGGCGACCACGCGCTCGTCTACGTCCCGATCGTCGCGGCCGGCCGGTGGATCGGCGTGATCATCGCCGAGCCCGCGCCCGGCACGTCCCCGCTCGACGAGCAGCAGCGCGACCTGCTGTGGATGCTCGGCAAGACCGTCGCGCTCGCGTCGTCGTCGCGGATCGCGACGACCGAGACCGAGCGCGCACGCGAGCTCGAGGAGCGCATCGACTTCGCGCGCGACATCCACGACGGCGTTGTGCAGCGGCTGTTCGGCGTCTCGCTGGCGCTGTCCTCGGAGCAGCCGCTGACCGCGGAGGCGCGGGCGCGCTGTGCGGCCGAGGTCGGCGCGGCGCTCGGCGAGCTGCGCTCGGCGCTGCAGCGCCCGCTCGGGCGCTCGTCGCCCCCGACCGGCACGACCCTCGCCGCCGAGCTCGACCGCCTCAGCGCCGAGCATCCCGATCTCGGCCTCTCGGTCGCCGGTGAGGTGACCGGGGTCCCTGCGGCGCTCGAGCCGCTCGCGCAGTCCGTCCTCACCGAGGCGGTGCGCAACGCGCGCAAGCACGCCGATCCGACAAGCCTGCGCGTCCGCGCGCACTCCGACGAGAGCACGTTCGTCCTCGAGATCGAGAACGACGGCGTGCCGGCGTTGCGCAGCGCGAGCACGGGGGTCGGCCTGCGGCTCGCCGCGCTCGAGGCGCTGCAGGCCGGCGGGCTCGTCGAGTTCGGCGAGCGCGAGCCGGGCACGTGGCAGGTGCGGCTCGTCGTCCCGATCCCGCCGGGCGCGACGGCGTGAGCGCGCAGCCCGACCGCGGCGACGCCGCGCGTGCTCGGCCCGACGCCGCGGGCGACCGCGCGGCTGCTCGGCCGGCGGACCGCGGCGACGGCGTGCGTGCGCTGCCCGCTGGCACCGCCGACCGCTTGTGCGTGCTCGTCGTCGACGACCACGACGTCGTGCAGTGGGGCTTCCGGCTCATGCTCGGCGAGCTCGCGTGGGTCGAGCGCTGCCTGTCGGCGCGCACCGGCGACGAGGCGCTCGACCTCACGCGCCGCCATGCGCCCGACGTCGCGCTCGTCGACCTCTTCCTCGGCGGCGAGTCGGGCCCCGACGTCTGCGAGCGTCTGCTGACCGAGCGCCCGGAGCTGCGGGTGCTGCTCATCTCGGGGGCCGGCCGGATCTCGGCGGCGACCGCGGCCGCGTGCGGTGCGAGCGGCTTCATCCCGAAGGACTGGCCGGCCGCCGACGTGGCGCGCGCCGTGCGGATGGTCGCGCTCGGGATCCCGCTGTTCGAGGACGCGGCGCCGTCGGGGACGGACATCCAGCTCACCGGCCGCGAGCGCGACGTGCTCGAGCGCGTCGCGGGCGGCGCGACCAATCGCGAGATCGCCGCCGAGCTGCACCTCTCGCCGCACACGGTGAAGGAGCACACGAGCGCCGTCTATCGCAAGCTCGACGTGCGCAACCGCACCGAGGCCGTCCAGCGGGCGCAGCGCCTCGGCCTGTTGTCCTGACGGTCCAACCGCGCTGGACATAGGGTCCACCCCCCGGTCGGGGGGAAAGGTTTGTGGTTTCTCGATGAGACCGGGACGGTGAGGGTGTGCTCGAACCCCTGACAGCCCCGCCTATTCCCGGAAGGCCCGTGCGGCCGGCAAGGAACGTCCAGCCATGACGCTCACCATGACTCGAAGGTCGCACGAAGACGGGTCGGTGCTGCTGACCGGCGCCACCGGATTCGTCGGCATGGAGTTGCTCGTCCGCCTGCTCGACCGGACCGATCGCGACATCGTCGCGCTCGTGCGAGCCGACGACGACGCGGCCGCCGGAGCGCGCATCGACACGCTGCTCGAGCTGCTGCTGCCGCGCGAGGATCGCCACACGGCACGCGGGCGCGTGCATGCCGTCGCCGCCGACCTCGAGTGCCCGGGGCTCGGCTTGAGCGACGCGACGCGCGACCGGCTGACCGCGAGCATCGGCGCCGTCGTGCACTGCGCGGCATCGGTGAGCTTCACGCTCGAGCTCGAGGAGGCGCGGCGCATCAACGTCGGGGGCACGCGCGAGATCATGCAGCTGGCGCGCGAGGCGCAGGACTACGGCGTGCTCGATCGCGTCGTGCACGTCTCGACGGCGTACGTCGCGGGGGAACGGGGCGGCCGTGCGCGCGAGCGCCAGGGCGACGTCGGCCAGGGTTTTCGCAACACGTACGAGCGCACGAAGCTCGAGGCCGAGCAGGTCGTGCACGACAGCGGGCTGCCGGCCGCGATCGTCCGGCCGAGCGTCATCGTCGGCGATTCGAAGACGGGCTGGACGCCGTGCTTCAACGTCATCTACTGGCCGCTGCAGGCGTTCGCCCGCGGCCTGTTCGATCCGATCCCCGGCGACCCGGACGCGCCGATCGACATCGTTCCGGTCGACGTCGTCGCCGAGGCCCTGCTCGAGCTCGTTCGCGGGCCGGTCCGCTGCGGCCCGTTTCACGTGGTCGCGAGCGACGACGCCATCTCGAACAGCCGCCTCGCGACGCTGGCCGCCGACTACTTCGACACGGCGCCGCCGACGTTCGTCGGGCCGGGGGTGGACCCGGCCGCGGAGGTGCGCGCGGGCGTCTTCATGTCCTACTTCAAGGTTCGCTGCGTGTTCGACGCGCTGCGCGGCCGGCGCACGCTCGGCGCCAAGCCACCGCTGATCGAGGAGTACTTCCCGGCGCTCATGCACTACGCCCGCGAGGCGCGCTGGGGCAAGGACCCCTCGCCACGCTGGGCGGTCGGCCGCGCGGCGATCGAGCGCGCCGCGTAAGCATCGCTGGCGAACTGACCCCGAATATCCGGGTCGATCCGCCATCGCCGCCGTTGCTCGATGTCCTCTACACCTCCCGTGCGCTTGCGTGTGCCCTCGAGGGTGTGGAGCGGGTGAACATCACGCTTGACGATGAGCGAGCGGAGAAGCTCGCGCGGCTCGCTGAGCGGATGCACGTGCGGCCGGGAACGGTTGCTCGCTCCCTGCTGGCGCACGCGCTGGACGAGGCCGACCCAGATCCGCGCAACGTCGTGGATCTGCTCGACGGCATCGACGGCGCGTACGAGCGCCCAACTCGGGTTGAGTCAGGCGCGATCCGGACACACCGTTTCGCTCGACCAGCTCTTAGCGAGTACATGGAGGCCGAGGACCGCGTAGTCGTCGTCACGATCCAGGACGGCCGCTCCTCAGGCGCAGCGACGTGCGGGCGACGCTAAGCGACGCTCGGCGCGCCCTGCGGCAGCGCCGCGACCGCGGCGTCCATGTCGTCCTGGGAGAACTCCGGGTCCTCGAGCGTGCCGGCGAGGTAGGCGTCGTAGGCCGCGAGGTCGAAGTGGCCGTGGCCGCAGAGCCCGAACAGGATGACGCGCTCCTCGCCGGCCTCCTTCGCCTCCAGCGCCTCGTCGATCGCCGCGCGGATCGCGTGCGCCGGCTCGGGCGCCGGGATGATCCCCTCGTGGCGGGCGAACTGGAGCGCCGCCGCGAACGTCTCGTTCTGGCGGTAGGCGCGTGGCCTCGAGCATGCCGGCCTTCAGCAGCGCGCAGACCATCGGCGCGTCGCCGTGGTAGCGCAGGCCGCCGGCATGCACGGGCGGCGGGACGAAGTCGTGGCCGAGCGTGTACATCGGCATGAGCGGCGTCAGGCCGACCGTGTCGCCGAAGTCGTAGGCGTAGACGCCCTTCGTCAGCGTCGGGCACGCGGCGGGCTCGACGGCGAGGAAGCGCGGGCCCGACCGCCGGCGCGGAGCTTCCGCCGGATCCACGGGAACGTCAGGCCGGCGAAGTTCGAGCCGCCGCCGACGCAGCCGATGATGACGTCGGGCTCCTCGCCCGCCATCTCCATCTGGGCGATCGTCTCCTGGCCGATGACCGTCTGGTGCAGCAGGACGTGGTTGAGCACCGAGCCGAGCGCGTAGTTGGCGTCGGGGTCCTGCGCGGCGACCTCGACGGCCTCGGAGATCGCGATCCCCAGCGAGCCGGTCGGGTGCGACGCGTTCGCGCGGCCGGACTCCGTGCGCTCGGACGGCGAGCGGTGCACGGTCGCGCCCCACGTCTGCATCATCGAGCGGCGGTAGGGCTTCTGGTCGTACGACGAGCCGACCATGAAGACCTCGCACTCCAGGCCGAACAGCGAGCACGCGAACGCGAGCGACGAGCCCCACTGGCCGGCGCCGGTCTCGGTCGTCAGCCGCTTGACGCCGGCCTGCGCGTTGGCGTAGGCCTGCGGGACCGCGGTGTTCGGCTTGTGCGAGCCGGCCGGCGAGACGCCCTCGTACTTGTAGTAGATGTGCGCCGGCGTGCCGAGCGCCTGCTCCAGGCGCCGCGCGCGAAACAGCGGCGACGGGCGCCAGAGCTTGTAGACGTCGCGCACCGGCCTCGGGGATCTCGATCTCCGGCTCGCCCGAGACCTCCTGCATGATCAGCTCGACCGGGAAGATCGGCGTCAGGTCGGTCGGGCCCGCGGGATCGATCGTGCGCGGGTTCAGCGGCGGCAGCGGCTCGCCGGGGAGGTCGGGGAGGAGGTTCACCCAGTGGGTCGGGATCGCGTCCTCGGAGAGGAGGAACTTCGTCGTCTCGGCCATGGTCGCGACCCTAGCTGGTCGCGGTCGTTCAGTTCACCGACGGGTCGATCGGCATCCGCGCGACGACCGCGTAGTGGCCGCCCTTGCGCGCCAGCACGCGCTGCCACAGCTCGTCGGCGTCGGGGTCGAAGATGTCGTCGATCCCGGCGGGCGCGACGAACCAGTCGTCGCGCGCGAGCTCGGCGTCGAGCTGGCCGGGACCCCAGCCGGCGTAGCCGTGGAACACGCGCGCGCGCTTGGTCGACCCGACGAGGTCCTCGATGTCCGTGCCGTCGCCCATCAGCCCGACCGGGCCGAGCACGGGGATCGCCGCCTGCGACGACGTCGTCGAACTCGGCCAGCACCAGCAGCGCCTCGGGCTGCACCGGGCCGCCCTCGTCGATCGTGCCGTCGTCGCCGATGAGCTCGCAGAGCTCGGGCGCCGACTCGCCGACGAGCAGGTCGCCGGCGCGGTTGAGGACGAGCCCGAGCGCGCCCTCCTCGCTGTGCTCGCAGACGAGCACGACGGTCCGGGCGAAGTTCGGGTCCGGCAGCGTCGCGCCGGCGATCAGGAGCTGTCCGCGCAGCGAGTCGATCTGCGCTTTCTACCTGATCGCGACGGCTACAGCAGCAGCACGATCGCGACCGCGACGCCGAACGCGATGACGACCCCGCGCAGCACCGCCGCCGACAGCCGCCGCGCGACCCGCACCCCGGCGACGCCGCCGGGCAGGCAGGCCACGCCGACGACGAGCGCGGCGTCCCAGGCGATCGGGCCGAGCAGCGCGAAGCCGGCGGCGCAGACGACCGCGACGAGCAGCGACAGCAGGCCCTTGAGCGCGTTGAGGCGCTGCAGGTCGTCGGGCAGCAGCGCGCCGAGCAGCGCGAGCAGGACGATCCCGAGGCCGGCGCCGAAGTAGCCGCCGTAGAGCGTCGCGGCGAAGAGGCCGGCGTGCAGCGCGACGGTCGAGCCGCCGCGGTCGCGGTGGCGCGCGGCGATCGCCGCCGCGCGCGGCTGCAGCGCGAGCAGCAGGCACGCGGCGAGGATGAGCCACGGCACGATCGCCTCGAACAGCGAGGCCGGGCTGACGAGCAGCAGCGCCGTGCCGGCCGCCGCGCCGAGCACGCTCGTCGGCGCCAGCGCGCGGATCCGCGCGCGCTGCAATGCGAGCTCGGGGCGGTAGGCGAGCGATCCGCCGAGGTAGCCGGGCAGCAGCGCGACCGCGTTCGTGACGTTCGCGGCGACGCTCGGGTAGCCGGCCGCGAGCAGCGCCGGGAACGAGATCAGCGAGCCGCCGCCGCCGACGGCGTTGACGGCGCCGGCCCCGAACCCCGCCGCGGCCAGCAGTGCCACGGTGCCCGCGTCCATCGCCGCAGCCTCGCACAGCCCGGCTCACCGGGGGGCGATCGACCACCGCCACCGACAGTGGTTCGAAACGGTCGCCATGCGTCGGTATTGAACCACCGTCCCCGTGGTTGGCCGCCTCCGCACGTGCGCCGGTCTCACATCTTCGGCACCACCGCGACGGGTTTCGCCGGCACGCCGCCCACGTGCCCGCCCGCCGGCACGTCGCGGGTGACGACCGCGCGGGGGTCGACGGTCGCGCGCGCGCCGACCTCGACGCCGCGCAGGATGCTCGCGCCCAGCCCGACAACCGCGCCTTCGCCGATCGTCACCGGTGTCGACTCGATCGGCTGCTCGCGGATCGGGCGTTCGACGTCGTCGAAGACGTGGTCGAAGTCGACGATCACCGCGCCGTGGCCGAGCTGCGCGCCCGCGCCGACCGACACGCCCGCGTGCGCGACGATCGTGCAGCGCTCCCCGAGGACGGCGCCCGCTCCGAGCTCGACCCGACGGCCGGGCGCCACGACGATCCGCGTGCTCTCGCCGACGAGACATCCGTCGCCGAGCACGACGGTCGCGCCCGGCGCGACCTCGAAGCGCACGCCGCGCGACAGGTGCACGTCGCGGCCGCGCGTCACGCCGGCCGGGAGGCCGCGCCGCATGCGCCTCAGGCCGGCGGGGAGGCCGCGCCGCATGCGCCTCAGGCCGGCGGGGAGGCCGCGCCGCATGCGCCTCAGGCCGGCGGGGAGGCCGCGCCGCATGCGCCTCAGGCCGGCGGGGAGGCCGCGCCGCACGAGTCCCATCAGCCGGGCGGGCGCACGCGCTCGCGCGCGCGGCGCGCGAGGTCGCGGGCGAGCGCGCGGGCGTGTGCCGGCGCGTAGCGCGCGTCCGAGCCGCGCCGCTCGCCGGCGAGCGCCGACGGCAGCAGCGGCGCGCCGAGCTCGCGCGCCGCTCGGTCGGCGATCTCGAGCTGGCCGACCGCCGTCGGATGGACGACGTCGGGCAGGACGAGCGTCCAGCCGCCGAAGTCCGACAGGTCGACGACGACGGCGCCGATGGCGCTCGGCCACGCGGCGCACGACCGAGCTCGCGTGCAGCGGCTTGGGCGCCGACGTCGGGCGGCCGAGGTCGTGCGGGAGCGTCAGCACGAGCAGCCGCGAGGCGCGCGCCGCGAGGCCCGCCGCGACGGCCTCGAGGTCGCGCTCGTATGCCGTCGAGGTCGAAGGCCGGGTCGCGGACGTCGTTGACGCCGGCATAGAGCGCGGCGACGTCGTAGTCGGCGCGCACGCGAGGCAGCTGCTCGCGCAGGACGTCGGCGGTCGTGGCGCCGTTGAAGGCGTAGCAGGTGAACGGCAGGTCGAGCGCGCGGGCCAGCCACTGCGCCCAGGACAGCGGCGTGACGCCGAGCGTCATCGACCCCTCGCCGAGGGTGATGCTGTCGCCGAGCGCGACGAGCCCCAGCCGCGGACGCGGTGGGACCTCCCGCGCCAGGGCGGAGCGGCTGCGGGGGGTCGCGGAGCTCATCGCGTCAGCCTCGCTTGCGGCCCGCGATCATGAGGTTGTAGAAGACGGCCGCCGGCAGCCGGCCCTCGAGCAGCGCGACGTCGAGGCGCTGCAGCAGCAGGTACCCGCGAAAGGCGTACTGACGCCAGAGCCACGGCACGTCCTCGGGCCGCGCGGTCGCCTCGAGCGTGCGGTTCATCCAGCCGAACCAGTTCGCGAGCAGCTCCTCGCCGCGGACCTCGACGTCCTCGAAGCCGGCACCGCGCGCCCAGGCGCCCAGCTCGTCGGGCACGAACGCGTGGACGTCGACGAACGGCTCGAGCGACTCGCCGTCGAGGTCGTCCTCGGCCTGTTCCCACACCGCATGGTTCTGGCCCGTGACGTGGCCTTCCGACGGTCGCGCGCGCACGACCCGGCGCCACAGCGGCGCGAGCTTCAGGCCCGCGCCCTTCGGATAGGCCGCGATGCGATCGCCGGTCCGCGACGGCTCGCCCGCGAAGAGGAAGCGCCCGCCCGGCTTCAGCACGCGCTCGAACTCGGCGAACGCGCTCGTCGAGGTGGGGGAGGTGGTGCAGGACGGCGTGGCCGAGCACGAGGTCGAAGGACTCGTCGGCGAACGGCAGCCGTTCGGCGTCGCACGCGACGGTCTGCACGGTCACGCCGATCCGCGTCGCGTTCGCCTGCAGGGCGTCGAGCATCCCGGGCGAGATGTCCGTGGCCGTGGCCTCACGGACGACCCCGTCCTGGAGCATGTTCAGCGTGAAGTAGCCCGTCCCGGCGCCGATCTCCAGCGAGCGCTCGAACGTCGGCAGCGGCTTGCCGAGCAGCTTGTGCAGCTTGCCGCGGACCTGGTTGCGGCCGACGTCGCCGTAGTCGACGCCCCACTTCGAGTCGTAGTGCTCGGCGGCAGCGTCGTGGTAGCGCGTGTTGACGTCGCGGATGGCCTCGGCGCTGGCGGGGGCTGCCATGGCGACGGCAGTCTACGGCGTGCCCGCCTCGATGGACGGTCGCGTCTAGGCTCGCTGCGCCGGGGCAGAGACGCGCCGACAGGTGAGTGTGCAGGCCGGGGAGCACGGAAGCGGATCGAGCAACCGCGAGAGGGGCCACCGCGAGCAGCCCGCGCCACCGAACGGCGCGCCTTTCGGAGTTTGCTCGATCCGCCGGGGTATTCATGGCGCCAACCTCAGGACGAGGATCAGGCGGATGAGCGCCACACGGCCGTCATCTCGGTTAATCACTGCAATGTTTGACGAGCATGCTATGTTCAGGTGCCTTAGACGAGAATATTCATGGTCAGCTTCTCGTCTCTATACTGTCGTCACATCGTGTGACGGTTGTCGCTTGTAAGCGGCCTTGATTAAGGCCGACGCGCGATTTTCCGTCTAATACCAATGGGATCACACAGAGGACCGTCGCCCGCGGGACCTGGAATCTCAGAAAGCAGGTCCAGTGATGTTCGGCGCGCGCCACCGCAGGTTCCTGCTCGTCACTGTTCTTGTGGTCGCAGTCTTGGGGCCGGTCGGCCTCGCTGTGGCGGCTTGCCCGCCGCGCCCGCTTCCGCCGTGCAATCCATCGGCGCAGGCGGGTAGCGTCCGCGGAGCCCAGGCCTCGAGTGCCTCCGCGTGCTCTCCCCCGCAGCCGACGACCTGCCAGGACAACCGCGGCGCTCGGGGTCCACGAGGACTGCGCGGCAAGACGGGTGCCGACGGCAAGACCGGCAAGACCGGCAAGACCGGCAAGACCGGTGCCTCCGGTACCGGCGGATCGTCCGGAGTCGATGGTTCAACCGGTGCCTCCGGCGCGCAAGGCGTCCAAGGTGTCACGGGCAGTACCGGCGCTGCAGGCTCGACGGGGCTCACGGGCTCGCAGGGCTCAACGGGGCTCACGGGCTCGCAGGGGTCAACGGGGCTCACGGGCTCGCAGGGGTCAACGGGGCTCACGGGCTCGCAAGGAGCTACCGGCGCTGCAGGTCCCGGCGGACCCGCCGGCGTGCAAGGCGACGCTGGAGCCACAGGCATCACGGGTGCCACCGGCGACACGGGCGCAGCCGGCCCGCAGGGCCTGACCGGAGCCGGCGGCGCGACCGGTGCGACCGGTGCGACCGGCGTCCAGGGCGAGACAGGCGCCGCGGGCTCAACCGGGGCCACCGGCTCGGCGGGCCCGACCGGGGCCACCGGCACGGCGGGCGACACGGGCCCCTCGGGTCCGGCAGGGGCGAACGGCCCAGCAGGCACGACCGGCGCCACCGGCGCGGCGGGCGCCACCGGCGCCACCGGCGCAGCCGGCCCGCAGGGGTCTACCGGCGCGACCGGGGTCACGGGCGACGTGGGCGCTGCGGGCTCGGCAGGCCCGACGGGCGCTACAGGTCCCGCGGGCTCGGCAGGTCCCGCGGGCTCGGCCGGCCCCACCGGCCCGGCCGGCGTGCAGGGCGACGCGGGCGTAGCCGGCCCGCAGGGGTTCACCGGCGCGACCGGCGCGACCGGCGTGCAGGGCGACGCGGGCGCAGCCGGCCCGCAGGGGTCCACCGGCGCGACCGGCGCGACCGGCGTGCAGGGCGACGCGGGCGTAGCCGGCCCGCAGGGGTCCACCGGCGCGACCGGCGTGCAGGGCGACGCGGGCGTAGCCGGCCCGCAGGGGTCCACCGGCGCGACCGGCGTGCAGGGCGACGCGGCGTAGCCGGCCCGCAGGGGTCCACCGGCGCGACCGGCGCGCAGGCGCGACCGGCGTCCAGGGCGACGTGGGCGCTGCCGGTTCCACAGGGCCCGCGGGCTCGGCAGGCCCTACGGGCTCCGCCGGCCCCACCGGCGCGACCGGCGGACAGGGCGACGCGGGCGCTGCGGGCCCGGCCGGGCCCACGGGCTCAGCAGGCCCCATCGGCGAGACCGGACCCCGGGGAGACACCGGAGCCACCGGACCCGCGGGCACCGCCGGACCGACGGGAACCGCTGGAGCCGCGGGCCCGACCGGCGCCACGGGTGCCACCGGCGCGCAAGGCCCAGTCGGTGCGACCGGCACGAACGGCCTGGCCGAGTACGCCTACGTCTACAACGTCGGCGCCCAGAACGTGCCCAGGGAAGCAGACATCACCTTCGACAGCAACGGCCTTCTGAGCGCGGGCGTCATCCATGCACCCGGCAGCTCGGGGATCCAGCTCGTCAATGCGGGCATCTACAGAATCACGTTCTCCGTCTCGGGTGTCGAACCGAATCAGATGGCGTTGTTCGTCAACCAATCACTCGTTCCCGGCACGATCTTCGGCTCAGGCGCCGGCACCCAGCAGAACACGAGCGGTCACGCGATCGTGACCATCGCGGCGGCCGACGTCCTGTCGGTGACAAATCACACCTCGGCCTCGGCAGTGACCCTGCAGACGCTTGCGGGGGGAACGCAGCAGAACGTGAACGCATTCGTCTCGCTCGAGAAGATCGGCTAGCGGCTCCATGCCAACGCCACGCAGCAATGCTCGCCACATGCGCTCGCTGGTCACAGCGACTGTCCTCGCCGCGAGCATCGGTGCAACCGCCTGCGGCTCGTCGGAGCCGCCCACGATCCTCAATACCGAGAAGGTCGAGCGCGCGATCGAGGCAAGCACCATGGTGCAGCGCAAGCAACGCGTCCATGTCAGCTGTCCGTCCGGTGTGCACCAGAAGAAGGGGCTCGTGTTCTCCTGCATGGCGGCGGGTGCGCGCGCCACCACGCGGTTCGTCGTGACTCAGCGCGACGACGCGGGCCACGTCCACTACGAAGCTCCATAGCGGCGTGCGACTGACGCTTCTGGCGTGCGCCGGCGCGGCGGCCGCCTTCGCGACCGGAGCGCTCGCTCCGGCACGCGCCGAGGCGCGAAGGATCGTGGCACCCACGCAAGAGCTCGCCATGCTGCTTACACCCCACAAGGTGTTCTCGACACTCAAGGCGGGCCGATCGAAGGTGACCAGCGTGCAGGCATCGCGGCCGATCACCGGCGGGCAGACGGTCCTCCCGGTTACCGCGCGCGCCACGAGCGCGGATGGGCAGCTGTGGCTGCGCGTCCTCGTCCCCGGTCGCCCCAACGGCTCGCAGGGCTGGATCAAGAAGCAGGGGACCGTGCTGAAGGACACAAGCTGGCACATCGTCATCACGACGTCCGATCGTCGGGTTGGGGTGTACTACGACGGGCGTCTCGTGCGGCGGTTCACGGGGATCGTGGGGAAGCCCTCGACACCCACTCCGCGCGGCCGCTTCTTCGTCGAAGAGAGCATCCGCCTATCGGCCGGCAGCGCCGGCGCACCGTTTGTCCTGGCCACCAGCGCGCGCTCCAACGTGCTGCAGGAGTTCGCCGGGGGACCAGGCCAGATCGGCATCCACGGGGTGGGGAACCTTGGTGGCAGACCGGGGTCCGCGGTCTCCCATGGCTGCGTCCGACTGGGCGATCGCGCCATCCGGTGGCTCGCAGCGCGCATCCGGCCTGGTGTGCCCGTGACCATCGCGGGCTGATCATCCTTACGCCAGCCGGCCGGACTCCTCCGTCGCCGCGCGCAGCCGCTTCGCGTGCTCGGACGTCAGCGCCCCCGGTGCCATCCGCCAGCGCCACGAGCCCGTCGCGCGGCCGGGGATGTTCATCCGCGCCTCGGAGCCGAGGCCGAGGACGTCCTGCGCCTGGAGCATCGCCAGGCGCGCGGGCGACCTGAACGTCAGGCGGATGATCGACCACCACGGCTCGTCCTCGCCGTAGCCGAGGTCGGCGATCTGCGCCTGCGCCGCGCGGCGCGTCGCGGCGGGCAGCGTCGACCACCAGCCGGGCAGCGTGTCGTTGTCGTGCGTGCCCGTGTAGACGACGCTGTCCGCCACGTGGTGCTCGAGGCGGTGCGGCCCGTGCGGGTCGTCGGGATCGAAGCCCCACTGCATGACGACCATGCCCGGGAAGCCGAGCGAGCGGCGCAGCCGCGTCACCGCGGGGGTGACGACGCCGAGGTCCTCGGCGATGACCGGCAGCGCGCCGAGCTCCCGCGCGGCGGCGTCGAAGACCGCCTGGCCCGGCCCGCGCATCCAGCGCCCGCCGCGCGCGTCCTTCGCGGACGACGGCACCGCCCAGTACGCGACGAAGCCGCGGAAGTGGTCGATCCGCGTGACGTCGAACAGCGCGAACGTCCGCCGCAGCCGCTCGGTCCACCAGCGGTAGCGCGTGCGCTGCAGCGCGGGCCAGTCGTACAGCGGGTTGCCCCACAGCTGGCCCTTGTCCGTGAACGCGTCGGGCGGAACCCCGGCGACGACGCCGGAGCGAAACAGCGAAGGCCACGCCCGGTGGTCGGCGCCGCCCGGCGCGACGTAGATCGGGACGTCGCCGATCAAGCCGATCCCGCGCTCGTTGGCGTACTCGCGCAGCGCGCTCCACTCGCGCGCGAAGCGAACCTGGTCGGCCACCGCGCGGCGCCCGCCGGCGACGTCCTCCCAGCCGCCGATCCAGAAGGACTCGCGCGCGCGAAAGTCCGCGATCTCGTCGTCGCTAACCTTGGCCGAGGGCTCCGCGAGCAAGCCCCGCCAGGCAGCGAACGCAGATGACGACTTGTACGGTGACCGCGCTTTGTCCGGCGGCCCGAGGGGAAGCATCTGCCACCACGACTGGCCGGCACGCTCGAGCCAGTCCACGAAGCGGAAGGCGTCGTCGCCGAGCGTCCCCGAGGCCAGCGACGTCGGATGCAGCTGGACCCCTGATGACCTGCTGTGTAGACGAATCACGTTTCCAAGCGCCTCGAACGGAGAGAGTGAATGGGGATGCCCGTGCCCAAGACCCCGAAACCACCTTCACGCACCAAGCCGGCTCCGCCCCGCATCCAGATCGTGGCCGCGTCGCCGATGATCGAGTGCGGCCGGTTCGCGGCCAAGCGGACCGTCGGCGAGGCCATGCAGGTCGGCGCCGACATCTTCAGCGACGGCCACGACGTCGTGCGCGCGGTCGTGCGCTTCTGCGAGCCGGGCTCCAAGCGCTGGCAGGAGCGCCCGCTGCGACACGTCGACGCCCACGTCAAGGGCGACCGCTGGGAGGGTGAGTTCGAGGTCACGCGACTCGGAACCTACTCGTGGACCGTCGAGGCCTGGATCGACGCGTTCGCCGGCTGGCGCGACGAGCTGCGCCGCAAGCTCGACGCCCGCCAGTCCGACCTCTCCGGTGAGCTGTCCGAAGGCGTCCTGCTGCTCGACGCCGCGGCGCAGCGGGCCAAGGGCGCCGACGCGACGCTCATCGCCGCGGCGCGCGACCGGCTGCAGAGCGCGACGCCCGCCGAAGCCCATCAGGCCGCGCTGGACCCCAAGTTGCTCGACGCGGTCCAGCGCCACCCCGACCGCAGCCGCGCGACGCGGATGGACCGCGCGCTGCGCGTCGACGTCGACCGCGAGCGCGCGCGCTTCGGCGCCTGGTATGAGCTCTTCCCGCGCTCGTGGGGCGGTCTGAAGGGCGTCGCCAAGGTCGTCCCCGAGCTCGCCGAGCTCGGCTTCGACGTGCTCTACCTGCCGCCGATCCACCCGATCGGCGTCACGAACCGCAAGGGCGCCAACAACACGCTGACCCCCGCACCCGGCGACCCCGGCTCGCCCTGGGCGATCGGCCACCACGAGCTCGGCGGCCACACCGCGCTGCATCCGGATCTCGGGACGATGGACGACTTCGACGGGCTCGTCGCGACCGCGCAGGAGCACTCGATCGACATCGCGCTGGACTTCGCGATCCAGTGCTCGGCGGACCACCCCTGGCTGACCGAGCACCCGGAGTGGTTCAACCGCCGTCCCGACGGGACGCTGAAGTACGCCGAGAACCCGCCGAAGAAGTACCAGGACATCTACAACGTCAACTTCGACTCCGAGGACTGGCGCGGGCTGTGGGACGCGCTGCTCGAGGTCGTGACGTTCTGGGTCGACCACGGCGTCAAGGTCTTCCGCGTCGACAACCCGCACACGAAGCCGTTCGCGTTCTGGGAGTGGCTCATCGCCGAGGTGCGCGCGAAGCACCCGGACGTGATCTTCCTCGCCGAGGCGTTCACGCGCGCGGCGGTCATGAAGATGCTCGCGAAGGTCGGCTTCAACCAGTCCTACACGTACTTCACGTGGAAGAGCTCGAAGTGGGACCTCGAGGAGTACGTCACGGAGCTCGCCTCCAGCGGCATGCAGGAGTACTACCGGCCGAACTTCTTCGTCAACACCCCCGACATCCTCACCGAGGAGCTCGTGGTCGGCGGCCCGCCGAAGTTCGCGAGCCGGCTCGTCCTGGCATCGACGCTGAGCCCGACCTACGGCGTCTACTCGGGCTATGAGAGCTTCGAGCGCACGCCGGTGCGGCCGGGCAGCGAGGAGTACGACCACTCCGAGAAGTACGAGGTCAAGGAGCGCACGCTCGACGGGCCGCTGCTGACGCTCATCTCGCGGCTCAACGACATCCGCCGCGAGAACCCGGCGCTCCAGCACCTCGACAACATCCAGTTCCTCACGACCGAGAACGACGCGCTCATCGCCTACGCCAAGCGCACCGGCGACAACACGGTCATCTCGGTCGTCACGCTCGATCCCGTCAACGCCCAGGAAGGTGTCGTCGTCGTGCCCTACGGCCTTGGCCTACCACCCGTCTTCACGGTGACCGACCTGCTGTCCCAGGAGAGCTTCGACTGGCGCATGGGCCGCAACTTCGTCCGCCTGGACCCCTACCGCGTCGCGCACCTGCTGCGGGTCACGTGAGCGTTTCGGTGAGCACACCCTCCGACTCGACCGGTCACTGGTTTGAGTCCGACCCGACGTGGTTCAAGACCGCGATCTTCTACGAGATCCACCTGCGCGGGTTCTTCGACGGCACCGGCGACGGCCACGGCGACTTCCGCGGCCTGACCGAGAAGCTCGACTACCTGCAGTGGCTCGGCGTGACGTGCATCTGGCTGTTGCCGATGTACGAGTCGCCCGGCCGCGACGGCGGCTACGACATCGCCGACTTCTACAAGGTCCATGCCGACTACGGCACGATCGACGACGTCCGGGCGTTCATCGACGCGGCGCACGAGCGCGGCATCCGCGTCATCGCCGACCTCGTCATGAACCACACGTCGTCGGACTGCGAGTGGTTCCAGGAGGCACGCTCGAGTCCGGAGAGCCCCAAGCGCGACTGGTACGTCTGGTCGGACGACCCGACGCTCTACTCCGGCGCGCGGATCATCTTCGTCGACACGGAGACCTCGAACTGGACGTGGGACGAGAAGGCCGGCGCGTACTACTGGCATCGCTTCTTCCATCACCAGCCCGACCTCAACTACGACAACCCCGAGGTCCGCGAGGCGATGATCGACGTCCTGCGCTTCTGGCTGGACCTCGGCCTCGACGGCTTTCGCCTCGACGCCGTGCCCTATCTCTACGAGCGCGAGGGTACGAACTGCGAGAACCTCGACGAGACGCACGCGTTCCTCAAGGAGGTGCGCCGAGTCGTCGACGTCGAGTTCCCCGACAAGGTGCTGCTCGCGGAGGCGAACCAGTGGCCCGCCGACGTCGTCGACTACTTCGGCGACGGCGACGAGTGCCACATGGCCTTCCACTTCCCCGTCATGCCGCGGATGTTCATGGGCCTGCGCCGCGAGGAGGCGGCGCCGATCCTCGAGATCCTCGCGCAGACGCCGCACATCCCGCAGAACTGCCAGTGGGGGCTGTTCCTGCGAAACCACGACGAGCTGACGCTCGAGATGGTCACCGACGAAGAGCGCGACTACATGTACGCCGAGTACGCCAAGGACCCGCGGATGAAGCTCAACGTCGGCATCCGCCGCAGGCTCGCCCCGCTCATGGACGGCGGCCGCGACGAGATCGAGCTGTTGCACGCGATGCTCTTCAGCCTGCCCGGCTCGCCGGTCCTCTACTACGGCGACGAGATCGCGATGGGCGACAACGTCTACCTCGGCGATCGCGACGGCGTGCGCACGCCGATGCAGTGGACGGGCGACCGCAACGGTGGCTTCAGCCGCGCCGACTTCGCCCAGCTCTACGCGCCGCCGCTCATGGACCCGGTCTACGGCTTTCAGGCCGTCAACGTCGAGGCCCAGCTGCGTGCGCCGTCGTCGCTCTTGCGCTGGATGCGGCGCTTCATCGCGCTGCGCAAGGAGCACCCGGTGTTCGGCCTCGGCACGTTCGAAGCGCTGACGCCCGCCAACAACAAGATCTTCGCCTGCATCCGCACCTACGAGGACGACGTCGTCCTCTGCGTGCACAACCTCGCGCGCTCGGCGCAGGCCGTGGAGCTCGACCTGTCCTGGTACAACGGCCGCCGGCCCGTCGAGATGTTCGGCCGCTCGCGCTTTCCGAAGATCGGCGAGCTGCCCTACCTGCTGACGCTCGCGCCGCGCGGCTTCTTCTGGTTTCTCCTCGAGGAGGACGAATGACCCTTCCTGACGCCATCGACGGACCGCGCGAGGAGTGGGTCGTCAGGCAGCGCTGGTTCGCGTCCAAGGCTCGGGAGATCGCGGGGCTCAACCTCCTGCGGCGCGTCGAGCTGTCGGACGACCCGGCGCTCGCGCTCGAGCTCGTCGAGGCACGCTTTCAGGCCGGCACGCACGAGCTCTACCAGCTGCTGCCCGGCGCGCCGGGATCGGTCGAGGTGCTCGGCGCGCTGATGGGCGGCGAGGTCGCGATCGACGGCGTCTCGTTTCACGGCGGCGTCACGCCGAGCGGCGAGATGCGCGCGATGGGCGCCGAGCAGTCCAACTCGTCGGTCGTCTTCGGCGAGGAGCTCGTGCTGAAGGTCTTCCGCCGCCTGGAGCCCGGCGTCAACCCCGAGCTCGAGATGCTGCGCTTCCTGTCGGCGCGCGACTTCCCGAACATCGCGGCGCTCGCAGGCTGGTATGAGTACTCCGGCGAGCTCATGCACGCGACGCTCGGGATCCTGCAGGAGTTCGTCGGCTCGGCGCGCGACGGCTGGGAGCTCGCGATGGACGACCCGGACGGCCTCGCGGAGCGCATCGCCGATCTCGGCAGGGCGACCGGCGAGATGCACAGCGTCCTGGCCTCCGACGGCGAGGACCCGGCGTTCGCGCCCGAGAAGCCGAGCCACGAGGCGCTGTCGCTGCTGACCGCCACGATCGACGAGCAGATCGAGCTGACGTTCCTCGACCTGCCGTCCGACAACCCGGCGCTCGAGCCGATCATGGGCCGCGCGCGAGGAGATCCGCGAGCGCTTGCAGCTCATGTCGCACGTCGGTGTCGGCGGGCGGCTCATCCGCCACCACGGCGACTACCACCTCGGCCAGACCCTGTTGTCCGACGACCGCTGGATCATCCTCGACTTCGAGGGCGAGCCCGCGCGCTCGCTGCTCGAGCGCCGCCGCAAGCGCTCGCCGCTGCGCGACGTCGCCGGCATGCTGCGCTCGTTCGCCTACGCGGCGTCGGCGTCGCAGCTGTTGCGCGGCGTCCCGGCGCCGATCGGCTGGGAGGAGCAGGCGCGTGCGGACTTCCTCGAGGCCTACCTCGAGACGGTCGACCCGACGCTGCTGCCGGCCGGGCGCCCGCGCGACCGACAAGCTGCTGCAGATCTTCGAGCTCGAGAAAGCGGTCTACGAATTGCGCTACGAGCTCAACAACCGGCCCGACTGGGTGCCGATCCCCGTAGCCGGGATCGCCCGCCTCTTGGAGAGCGAGGTCACGACATGAGCGTCGCCACCGACATCGACCGGCTCGTCTCGCGCGAGCACCACGACCCGCACTCGCTGCTGGGCGCCCACGAGAGCGCCGAGGGCGGCGGCGGCGTCGTCGTCCGCGCGCTGCGCCCGATGGCCGAGTCGGTCGTCGTCCAGCCGTTCGGGGTCGAGCTCGCGCTCGTCCATCCGGCCGGGCTGTTCGAGGGCGTCATCGAGGACGCCACCCTGCCGCTGTCCTACGAGCTCGAGGTCGCCTATCCGGGGGGCAACTCGTTCACCCTCCACGATCCGTACCGCTTCGCGCCGACGCTGCTCGGACATGGACGAGCACCTCTTCCGCGAGGGCCGCCACGAGCAGCTGTGGACGAAGATGGGCGCGCACGTGCGCGAGCTCGACGGCGTCGTCGGGACGTCGTTCGCCGTCTGGGCGCCCGCCGCGCGCTCGGTCTCCGTCGTCGGCGACTTCAACTACTGGGAGGGGTTGCTGCACCCGATGCGCGCGCTCGGCGGCTCGGGGATCTGGGAGATCTTCATCCCCGGCGTGATCGAGGGCGCGCATTACAAGTTCGAGATCCGTACGCAGAACGGCGAGTTCGCGCAGAAGGCCGACCCGTTCGCCTTCGAGACCGAGGTCCCGCCGCAGACGGCGTCGATCGTGCACCGCTCGACCTTCGAGTGGACCGACGGCGACTACCTGGCCGCGCGCAAGGACGGCCCGCCGCTCGGTCGCCCGATGTCGGTCTACGAGGTGCACCTCGGCTCGTGGCGGCTGAACCCGCTGGAGGGCAACCGCTCGCTGAACTACGACGAGCTCGCCGACGAGCTCGCCGCGTACGTGTCGGACCTCGGCTTCACGCACGTCGAGCTCATGCCGATCATGGGCCACCCGTTCTCGCGGGTCGTGGGGCTATCAGGTGACGTCGTACTACGCGCCCACGCCGCGCTACGGCTCGCCCGACGACTTCCGCCGCTTCGTCGACCGGATGCACGCGCACGGGATCGGCGTGATCCTCGACTGGGTGCCCGCGCACTTCCCGCGCGACGAGTGGGCGCTGGCGCGCTTCGACGGCACCGCGCTGTACGAGCACGACGACCCGCAGCGCGGATCGCACCCCGAGTGGGGGACGCTGATCTTCAACTACGGGCGCAACGAGGTGCGCAACTTCCTCGTCGCCAACGCGCTGTTCTGGGCGCGCGAGTTCCATGCGGACGGCATCCGCGTCGACGCGGTCGCCTCGATGCTCTACCTCGACTACTCGCGCAAGCACGGGGAGTGGACGCCCAACCAGTTCGGCGGGCGCGAGGACCTCGAGGCGGTCGCGTTCCTGAAGGAGCTCAACGAGGTCCTGCACCGCGACGAGCCGGGCGTCATCTCCGCAGCCGAGGAGTCGACGGCGTGGCCGGGAGTCTCGCGGCCGACGTACCTCGGCGGTCTCGGCTTCGGCTTCAAGTGGAACATGGGCTGGATGCACGACACGCTCGGGTACTTCGAGGAGGACCCGATCAACCGTCGCTACCACCACCACGAGCTGACGTTCTCGCTCGTCTACGCGTTCACGGAGAACTTCATCCTGCCGCTGTCGCACGACGAGGTCGTGCACGGCAAGGGCTCGCTCATCGACAAGATGGCGGGCGACCGCTGGCAGAAGCTCGCGAACCTCCGGTCGCTGTACGCGTACATGTGGGCGCACCCCGGCAAGAAGCTGTTGTTCATGGGCCAGGAGTTCGCGCAGGGTCCGGAGTGGAAGTACGACGGCTCGCTGGAGTGGCACGTCCTCGAGTACCCCGAGCACTCGGGCATGCAGTCGCTCGTGCGCGACATCAATCACGTGTATCGCGACACGCCGGCGCTGTGGGAGGTCGACTTCGACGGCGCGGGCTTCTACTGGATCGAGCCCAACGACGCGGACGCGAACGTCCTCGCGTTCGCGCGGGTCGGCGCCGACCCGGCGGCCGACGTGCTCGTCTGCATCTGCAACCTCTCGCCGCTTCCGCGTCCGGCCTATCGCCTCGGCCTGCCGCAGGCCGGTCGCTGGGTCGAGCGCTTCAACTCCGACTCGACGTTCTACGGCGGGACGGACACGGGCAACCTGGGCGGCGTCGACGCCACGGAGCAGGGCTGGCACGGCCAGCCGTACTCGGCCGAGGTCACGCTGCCGCCGCTGGGCGTCGTCTGGCTCGTGCCGGAACGCGCATCGGTCGACGAGGTCTCGAAGGTCAACAAGATCGAGGCGCTGCCGTAGCGGTCCGCGGGGCGGCCTCGTGCCGCCGCCCCGCGATCGCGCGCGTGCGAGCTACTCGCTCGTCTCGACGGTGAAGTGCCAGTCGTCGACGGTGAACTTCGTGCTGGGGGAGGAGACGGAGTACTGGACGCGCAGGCGGTAGTCGCCCTTGGGCAGGCGGCGCGAGCGCTCCATCGCGTGGCCCTCGGCGAGGTCGTCGATCGAGGCGTTGCCGGTGCTCGTGTCAAACGCGAAGTCCAGTCCGCTGACCGGGTCGAGCTCGGTGAGCGTGATGCCGTCGTCGGCGACGATCCGCGCGCGGCAGATGCCGGCCTTCTGCGTGCAGAGCGACTCGGCGGTGAAGCGGGCGTTGACGAGCAGCCCGTCTGAGGGAACGCTCAGCGCGATCGTCGAGTTGAGGTCCACCCAAGCGACCGACATGGTGCTCGTCGCGGCCGTCTCGGTGACGTTGCTCATGCTGACCTGCGCCTTGCCGTCGGATGTCCCGAACGCGATCGCGGTGGCGGCGAATGCGCCGAGCGCGGCGGTCGCGACGGCGGCGATGACGGCGGGCCTGCGGCGGATGCGGCTCATGGAGGTTCTCCCGTGACTCGGTTTTTCTGCGCCGTGTGCGCAGTCATCCACCAGACGCGCGCCGGCCCCGCCAGATTCAGTGCGAAGCGTCACAGCGCGGGCCGTGGCCGCTGCGCGTGTCGCTTGTCAGTCGGTGATGACCCGGAGGTCGAGCGTGTCGAGCAGCGGCGCGATCGCTTCGAAGTGCTTGTCGCGGGTCCATAGCGTGGCGCGCCGTGCGGCTGCCCCGGCGATGAGCACGTCCGCGAGCGAGACCTGCACCCACGTTCGCGAAGCTCGGCGCGCAGGTCGCCGGCGACGAACCAGTCCGACCGGGTGATGTCGGCCCATGCCATCGCGGAGAGCGTCTCCCACAGCCGCATGCGCTCGGCCGCCTCCAGGCCGGTGAGCAAGTCGGCGGCGACTGGGCCGCACATGAGCACGTCGTGCGCGGCGAGCCGCTCGTCCAGGTCGTCCGCCGCGGACGACGGCGTGCCGCGGAGGTAGTCGATCAGATCCTTGATTCCACGCTGATGCTCGGCGCGGCGGCGACGTAGGACACCGTTCGCTTGGTGCGTCATGGCGTGCGCAAGCTGCTGGACGCGGTCAGCGCCGTCGATGAGGATGCTGGCGGCCAGCTCGATCGGGCGTTGGAGTTCGACTACGCACGGCTGAGCGAAAAGCCTGACTGCCGGTGGCGTGAGCGCGCCGAGCGCGAGCGGATGCTGACGCGGGTCGCGCAGGACGCCGAGCGCGCGCTGCAGGCTGTCGAGCACGCCGATGGCCTGCTGGGCAGTGAGGGTGTCGCCGACGCGCAGCGGTTGTTGCGTGAGTTGATCGGTCAGGACTTCGATATCGACGACGATGGCGTCCCGCGGCTGCATCGCGGCACGCGCGCTGACCGCATCATCTCGACGGTCGATCCTGAGATGCGTCACGGCCGTAAGAGCCAGCACCAGCGCTTTGACGGCTTCAAGCTCTCGGCAGCGGTGACGAACACCAGCGAGCCGCTGATCATGGCTGTCATGGTTGCGCCGGCGTGCGAGCAAGACGGGCCGCAGGCCAAGCACCTCATCGACGCCCAGCCGCCCGAACGGCGACCACAGCGGGTACTCGGCGACACCGCGTACGGGACCGGGCCGGTCCGCGCCGAACTCGCCGAGCGCGAGATCGAGGTGCTCGCGCCTGTGCCGCCCGGATCGCGGCGCGAAGACCGTCTCGCCAAGCGCGATTTTCAGATCGACCTGCACGCCGACACCGTGACCTGCCCGGACGGTCAGATCGCGGCGATCAGCACCGAGCCCAAGGGCGCGCGCCGCGCGACGTTCGCCAAGGCGCGCTGCGATCGCTGCGCGTTGCGCGAGCTCTGCGTCGACGCTCGCGGCCGACGACAGATCCAGGTCGAGCCGCACGAGGACCTCATGATCGCCGCCCGACAAGCCCTCCAAGATCCCGCCACCGCCGAGCACCTACGCCGCACCAGGCCGCGCATCGAACGGCTGCTTGGCCTGCTCGCACACCGTTACAACGCGCGCAAGAGTCGCTACTTGGGCACTCGCAAGGCCCAACTACAGGCCGCGTGGACCGCCGCGCTGGTCTAGACGGAGGTGTCCGCGAGGATCATCGATCTCCGCGCCGCCGGCGATCGAGCCGCTGCTCACGCGCGCGGTCGAGATCGTCGAGCTCGGAGGTGCGGTCGACGATCGCCGGGTACGCGCCGCGCAGCCCTCGCACCCGCTCGTAGGCGTCCGTCTTCACGTACTGGTCGACCGCTCGCTCGATCGCCTTCGTCTTCGACATGCCGGGGCTGCGCGCCATGAGCGCGTCCAGCAGGCCGTCGTCGATGTCGAGCGTCGTACGCATGGCAGATGGTCTGCCAGATGCTAGCGGCGGCTTAGGCCGCGTTACACGGGCAGGCGCGTCACGTCGCGCCGGCCACGACGCAGCCGCGGTGGCGTCGAGCGGGTGGCTCGAGGCGGCCGTTCGAGCTACAGCCAGCCGCGCCGCGTCGCGATGAGGACGGCCTGCGCGCGGTCCACCGCGCCGAGCTTGCGGTAGATGCTCGCCAGGTGCGTTCGCACGGTGGAGGTCAGCAGGTCGAGCTCGTCGGCGATCGCGTTGTAGGACTTCGCGGCGGCGAGATGCTCCAGCACCTCCAGCTCGCGGCGAGAGAGCGGGCAGCGGTCGATGGCCCGCGGGCCGTCGGCATCCGGGTAGGGCAGGTCGCACATGACCGCGCGCAGCTCCGCCGGGCCGAGCCCGGCCGCGGCGGCCATGCGCTGCAGGGACCCCGGAGCGACCCGGTCGCCCTGCGCGAAGTGGGCGAGCATGTCGGCGAGGCGCACGAAGGCCGCGTCGCCGCGGGCGTCCTCGGAGTGGTGGCGCTCGATCGCGGAGGCGATCGCGTCGGGTAGGCCCCAGCGGCGCGCGAGGGCTCCGCCGACGAGGGCGTGGTCGACGACGAGCTCGCGGCGCTCGCGGCGCATGCGCTCCTCCGGCGTGTGCTCGTCGTAGAAGAGCTCGTCGGCGTAGCCCGGATACGCGTCCGCGAGGACGAGCTTGCCGATGTCGTGCAGCAGCGCCGTGACCATCAGCCGGTCGCGATGCTTGGAGTGGGTCTCGCGCGCCAGCCGGTCCGCCGCGCGCTGCGTGGCGATGGCGTGCACGCGCAGCTGCTCCGGCCCGCGTTCGCGGTCCGCGGGACCCTCGAAGAAGTCGAACGTGGGCGCGTCCTCGGCGAGCCACCGGATCGTCGCGCGCGGCACGAGGGCGACGGCCTTGACGATCGAGTCGGTGCGGGCGCTGCCGAGGTTGGCCTCGCGCATGACGCGGATCGTCAGCGCGATGTCGGACTCGATCGCCGCGACGATGGCGGCCGTCGACGGCTCCTCGCCGTCCAGCAATGCCAGCAGGCGATCACGCGACTGCGCCAGCGCCGGGAAGTGGTCGAGCGCGTCGAACGCCTCCGCCAGGCGATGGCGTGGGAGGACCTCGCGCCGCCGCCGGACCACGCTGCGACCCGCGTGATCCGGCGGCTGGGGCGGCGAAGCGGTGTGAGGGCGATGGCTTCTCTCGCGCGTCTCGGGCATGCGTGCCACGCTAGGCGACGGCGGGGCGCCTCGGCATCCGTAGCTTTCCGCGAGAAGACCGGGGCTTGTCACGGTGTTCGCGCAGGACGGGCTTACGCGGCGGTGACCAGCCGGTGCTCCATCGCGAACATCGCCGCCCCCGCTCGCGTGCGGCGATCGATCTTGTCGTAGATGTGCGCGACGTGGTGCTGGACGGTCTTCGCCGACAGGAACAGGCTGCCGGCGATCTCCTTGTTCGTCATGCCGTGGGCCAGCAGGCCGAGCACCTCGACCTCGCGCTCGGTGAGGCCGCAGGGCGCCGCCGGAGCGGGCGCGCGCTCCTGGCCGGCGGCCTCGAGGACGGCGGCGACGGCGTGCCCGCAGAGGCGGCCCGCGTCGACCGCGGCGTGGAGCTGGACCGCCGCCGCCTCGCCCGTCAGCGCGGCCCGGTGGGGCCGGTCGTTGGTCATCGCGACGTACGCGTCGGCAACGGCGAGCAGCCGCATCTCGTCGGTCAGCGCGTCGTCGCCGACCCCGCGGTGATAGCCCGAGCCGTCGATCCGCTCGTGGTGGGCGGCCGCGGTCGTCGCGAGCCTCGTCGTCGCGCGCGGCGCTCGCGGCGAGCTCGGCGACCGCGGGCGAGTGGCCGAGCGTCCACACCGACTTGAGGTCGGCGAAGTCGGCGATCGCGCGGGCGAGCCCCTCGAGCTCGGAGCGCGGGCAGCGCTGCGAGCCCCTCGCGCTCGGAGCGCGGGCAGCGCGGCTGCGGGGTCGGCTCGGCGTCGAGCGCGGCTTCGAGCGTGTCGAGCTCGTCGAGGCCGTCGAGCAGGTCGTCCGCGCGGCGGTCGAAGAGCTCCGCGATCGCCGGATCGAAGTGGCTGCCCGTGCGCCGCCGGATGAGCTCGCGCGCGGCCGGCACGCCGCCCGCGCGGAATGCGATCTCGACGACGTCCACGACGTGCGACACGCGCGCCGGGAGGCACAGCTGCTCGCCGCCGACGCTCCCCGGGCCCTTGCCGTCCCAGCGTTCGTAGACCTGATCGAGCCCCCGACTGCACCGCGACCGGCAGGCCGAGCCGGCGGGCGAGCGTCGTCGAGACCTCGCATGCGGACGCGCCCGCGAGGCGGCCCTCCTCGCGGCCGACCGTGAGAAACCACTCCGGCGTGCGGGTGGCGGCGAGGTCCGGCGCCAGGGAGGCGACGTGGCGCGCGGCGACGCGCGCCCACTCCAGACCGTCGCCGCCCGCGAGCTCCTGCACGAGCCCGAGGATCGCGCGATCGTCGCCGCCGGGGAGAAAGGGATACTGGCGGACCGCTCGTGCGTCCCTCCCTGCTTCCCTACCTGCGCTGCCCACGCTGCCGCGCCGAGCGCAGCCTCACCCTCACCGCGAGCGCGGCCGACGAGCGCGAGGTGCGCGAGGGGGTGCTTGCGTGCTCGGGCTGCGGCGCGACGTTCGCGGTCGCCGGCGGGATCGCGCAGCTCCTGCACGACCCGCCCGACTTCGTCGCGCGCGAGGTCGCCGGCCTGGAGCGGTTCGCCGAGGCCATGCGCAACGACGGCTGGGATCGCGAGCGCGTGCTCGCACTGCCCGACGTCGAGCTGGGCTACTGGCGCGCCCAGCGCACGGCGATCCGCGAGGTGCTCGCGGCGGTCCCGTTCGCTCCCGGCGAGCGCCTGCTGGACGTCGGGTCGAACACGTGCTGGGCGAGCAACATCCTCGCGCGCCGAGGCCTCGAGGTCATCGCGCTCGACATCGCGACGGCGCAGCTGCAGGGACTCGCCACGGCGGACTGGTTCCTCGAGACCGGCGAGGTCTACTTCGAGCGCGTGCAGTCGGTCATGTACGACCCCGCGATCGCGAGCGAGAGCCTCGACTACGTCTTCTGCTGTGAGGTCCTGCACCACAACGACGCCGCGAACCTGCGCCGCACGCTGCGCGAGTGCCATCGGATCCTGAAACCCGGCGGCCGGCTGATCGTCGTCAACGAGCCGCTGCGCTTCGTGCTGAACCCGAAGCTCGATCACGCCCGCGAGGTCGCGGAGTTCGAGGGCAACGAGCACGTCTACTTCGCCCACAGCTACCTGCTGGCCGCGCGGGCGGCAGGGTTTCACGTCAAGGCGCCGTGGCTGCGCGGCGTCGCCCCCGGCCAGTGGCATCCCGCGTTGCGGCCGCTCGTCGCGAGCCGGCGGATCGGGCGCTGGGTCTGGCGCCACGTCATCGCGGGCGACCGGTCGTTGTTCCTGGACTGCCGCAAGCCGGGTTGAGGGCCGACGCGCATGATCGGCCGGACGGCGGGTACCTTGGGGCGGGTGCCGACGACCGCCGAGCCTCTGCCCTGGGAGCGACAGCTCGGCGCGACGCTGATCGGAGACGGCACGGTCGAGTTCCGCGTCTGGGCGCAGCACGCCGAGGACGTCCGGGTGCGCGTCGGCGACCGCGAGCACGCGCTGACGGCCGCCGGCGGCGGCGTGTTCGAGGCGCAAGTGCCGGCCCGGGCAGGCGAGGACTACGTCTACGTCGTCGGCGACGACGCGCTGCCCGACCCAGCGTCGCGACACCAGCCCGCGGGACTGCGCGGCCCGTCGCGCGTCGTCGACCCGCGCGCGTTCGCCTGGACCGACGAGGACTTCGAGATGCGCCCGCTGCACGAGCAGGTCATCTACGAGCTGCACATCGGCACGTTCACCCCCGCCGGCACGTTCGATGCCGCGATCGAGCACCTGCCGGCGCTCGGGGAGCTGGGGATCACGGCCATCGAGGTCATGCCGGTCGCGGAGTTCCCCGGCGACCACGGCTGGGGCTACGACGGCGTCTACCTGAGCGCCGCCCAGTCGACCTACGGCGGGCCGGACGGCTTCCAGCGGCTGATCGACGCCGCGCACCGCAGCGGCCTGGGCGTGATCCTCGACGTCGTCTACAACCACGTCGGCGCGTCGGGCAACACCGCGCTCGCCGCCTTCGGCCCGTACTTCACCGACAAGTACTCGACGTTCTGGGGCTCGGCGATCAACTACGACGACGCGTACTGCGACCCCGTCCGCGAGTGGGTCCTGCAGTCGGCCGAGGGCTGGGCGCGCGACTTCCACGTCGACGGGCTGCGCCTGGATGCGATCCACGCGATCTACGACACGAGCGCACAGCCGCTGCTCGCGCTGATCGCCGACCGCGTCCACGCCGCGCGGCCGGGCTCGCTCGTCATCGCCGAGTCCGGGCTCAACGACCCGAAGGTCATCCGCCCGCGCGCTGCGGGGGGCTACGGCCACGACGCGGCCTGGGCCGACGACTTCCACCACGCGCTGCGCGTGCTCGTCACCGGCGACGCCGACGGCTGGTATGCGGAGTTCGGCTCGGTCGCCGACCTGGCAAAGGCGTTCGCGCGCCCTTTTGTCCACGACGGCCAGTACTCGTCGTTTCGGCACAAGCGCTTCGGCGCGCCCGCCGACGACCGCCCGCCCGAGCAGTTCGTCGTCTTCGACCAGAACCACGACCAGGTCGGCAACCGCGCGCTCGGCGACCGCCTCCCGTCAGACCAGCTCGCGCTCGCGGCGTTCTGCACGCTGCTGTCGCCGTTCACCCCGATGCTCTTCATGGGCGAGGAGTACGGCGAGCCGGCGCCGTTTCAGTTCTTCTCCGACCACATCGACGAGGAGATCGCCACCGCGACGCGTGAGGGCCGGCGCCGCGAGTTCGCGTCGTTCGCGCAGTTCTCGGGTGAGGAGGTCCCCGATCCGCAGGATCGCGCGACGTTCTTGCGCTCGAAGCTCACCCGCGAGCGCAACCCGCGGGTCGCCGACCTCTACGCTTCACTGCTGCGCGCACGAGCCGAGCTGCCACGGACGGAGGCCATCACCCAGCACGACGAAGACGCGCGCTGGCTGGTCGTCGACCGCGGCCCGTTCAGGTTGTGCGCGAACTTCGCCGACGTGCCGCGCGAGGTCCCGCTGGACGGTCATGCGGAGGTCGTGGTCGCGACCTCCGACGCCGAACCGCATACGGGACACGTGCGGCTCGGACCCAAGTCAGGAGCCCTGCTGAGATGAGCGACCGCGAGGTCTGGCCCGGAAACCCGTTCCCGCTCGGCCCGACATGGGATGGCAACGGCACGAACTTCAGCATCTTCAGCGAGAACGCCGAGCGCGTCCACCTCTGCCTCTTCAACGGCGACGACGAGGAGGAGTGCGTCGAGGTCGTCGAGCGGACGGCGTTCAACTGGCACTGCTACCTGCCGGGCGTCGGACCCGGCCAGCGCTACGGCTACCGCGTCTTCGGCCCCTACGACCCCGAGTGCGGCCACCGCTTCAACCCGCACAAGCTCCTCATCGATCCGTACGCGAAGGCGATCGACGGGGAGGTGCAGTGGGAGCTCGGCAGCACGCTGCCGTACATCCCCGACGACTCGGAGACCGCCGACCTCGAGCCCGACGACGACGACGACGCCGACGCGATGCCCAAGGGACTCGTCATCGACCCGTGGTTTGACTGGGAGGGCGACGAGATGCCGCGCACGCCCTGGAACGAGACGGTCATCTACGAGACGCACGTCAAGGGCTTCACGAAGCGCCACCCCGACGTCCGCGAGGACCTGCGGGGCACCTACGGCGGGCTGGCGTCGCCGCCGGCGCTGAAGTACCTCAAGGAGCTCGGCGTCACGGCGGTCGAGCTGCTGCCGGTCCACCACATCGCCGACGAGCACTTCCTCATCGACAAGGGACTGTCGAACTACTGGGGCTACAGCTCGATCGGCTTCCTCTCGCCGCACTCCGACTATGCCGCCACCGGGTCGACCGGCGAGCAGGTGCGCGAGTTCAAGGGGATGGTCAAGGCGCTGCACAAGGCGGGCATCGAGGTGATCCTCGACGTCGTCTACAACCACACGGCCGAGGGCAACCACCTCGGGCCCATGCTCGCGTTCAAGGGCATCGACAACGCGACGTACTACCGCTTGATGCCCGACGACCCGCGCTTCTACATGGACTTCACCGGCACGGGCAACTCGCTGAACCCCGTCCATCCGAGCGTGCTGCGGCTCATCATGGACTCGCTGCGCTACTGGGTCATCGACTGCCACGTCGACGGCTTTCGCTTCGATCTCGCTTCGGCGCTGGCGCGCGAGCTCTACGACGTCGACCGGCTGAGCGCGTTCTTCGACACGATCCACCAGGACCCGGTGCTCTCGCAGGTCAAGCTCATCGCCGAGCCGTGGGATGTCGGGCCGGGCGGCTATCAGGTCGGCAACTTCCCGGTCCTGTGGACGGAGTGGAACGGCATCTACCGCGACTCGATGCGCGACTTCTGGCGCGGTCACGAGAACGTCGGATCCTTCGCCCAGCGCCTCACGGGGTCGAGCGATCTCTACTCGCGCGACGGGCGCCAGCCCGCGGCGTCGATCAACTTCGTCACGGCGCACGACGGCTTCACGCTCGCCGACCTCGTCTCCTACAACGAGAAGCACAACGAGGACAACCTCGAGGACGGCAAGGACGGCACCGACGACAACCGCTCCTGGAACTGCGGCGTCGAGGGGCCGACGGACGACCCCGACGTGATCGAGCTGCGCGCCCGCCAGCAGCGCAACATCCTCACGACGCTCGTGCTGTCCCAGGGCGTGCCGATGCTGCTCGGCGGCGACGAGTTCTCGCGGTCCCAAGGCGGCAACAACAACGCCTGGTGCCAGGACAACGAGATCTCGTGGTACTCGTGGGAGCGCGACGACGCGCAGCTTCAGATGCTCGCCTTCACGAAGCAGCTCATCGCGCTGCGCCAGGAGCACCCGGTGTTCCGCCGCCGCCACTTCCTGCGCGGCGAGGCGACCGGCAACGGGTCGCTGCCCGACGCGTGGTGGTTTCGCCCCGACGGGCGCAAGATGGCCCAGCGCGACTGGGGCAAGGGCGACGGCCACGTCGTCGGCCTGTTTCTCAACGGCAACGAGTTCCCCTACCGCGGGCGCAAGGGGGAGCAGATCATCGACGACTCGTTCCTGCTGCTCATCAACGCCCACCACGAGGACGTGACGTTCACGCTGCCCGCGCGGCGCTGGGGCCAGCAGTGGACGCTCGAGCTCTCGACCGCAGCTCCGGGCGCGGCGGCGGGGTCGGAGACCTACGCCGCGCGCTCTCGTGTCGAGACGGTCGCGCGGTCGGTCACGGTCCTCAAGCGCATCGATCCGGCGGCGTACCGGAGGGACCACTAGCTTGCGCGCGACGTACCGCCTCCAGCTCGGGCCGGGCATGCGCTTCGACGACGTCCGCGCGCTCGTGCCCTACCTGCGCGACCTGGGCATCTCGCACCTCTACCTCTCGCCGTCGCTGACGGCGCGGTCGGGCTCGACCCACGGCTACGACGTCGTCGATCCGACGCGTGTCTCGGAGTCGCTGGGCGGGGAGGACGCGCTGCGGGCGCTGGCTCAGGAGGGCCTCGGGATCGTCCTCGACATCGTCCCCAACCACATGGGGACCGGCGACGAGAACCGCTGGTGGTCGGACCCGGACGAGCGCGTGCGCGTCTTCGACGTCGATCCCGAGACCGGGCACTACCGGCGCTTCTTCGACATCGACGACCTCGCGGGCGTGCGCGTCGAGGATCCGTCCGTGTTCTCGCTCACCCACGACAAGGTGCTCTCGCTCGTCGCGGACGGCGTCGTGGACGGGCTGCGCATCGACCACCCCGACGGGCTTGCCGACCCGGCCGGCTACTTCGAGCGGCTGCGCGATGGCGGAGCCGCGCGGGTGTGGATCGAGAAGATCCTGCATCCGGGCGAGCAGCTGCGCGACTGGCCCGTCGAGGGGACCGTCGGCTACGAGTTCCTCAACGAGGTGCAGGGGCTCTTCATCGACCCGGCCGGCGAGGCGCCGCTGACGGCGCTGTACTCGGAGCTGGTCGGCGACGCGCGCTCGTTCGCGGAGATCGCGCTGGAGGCGCAGCTCGAGCAGGCGACGACGACCTTCACGCGCGAGGTCTCGCGGCTGCGGCGCATCCACGACCCCGGCGAGTTGGAGGAGGCGCTCGCGCGGCTGCCGGTCTACCGCACGTACGTGCGCGGCGGGTCGTTTCATCCGGACGATCGGGCGGCACTCGAGGCGGCCGGCCGGCCGGACCTCTTCGACGGCGCCCCCGAGGAGTTCGTCTCGCGCTTTCAGCAGACCTCGCCGCCGGTGACCGCGAAGGGCATCGAGGACACGGGCTTCTACCGCTACCTGCGCTTGCTCGCGCTGAACGACGTCGGCAACGACCCCGGTCGCTGGGGCGTGCCGGTCGACGCGTTCCACGCCGCGAACGCCGAGCGCGCGCGGCGCTTCCCGCGCAACCTGCTCAGCACCCAGACGCACGACACGAAGCGCTCCGGCGACGCGCGCGCGCGGGTCGGCGCGCTGAGCGCGATGGCACCGGAGTGGGAGTCGCACGTGCGCCGCTGGTACGCGGTCACCGAGGAGCTCGTGTCCGAGGGCGCGCCGGACATGCACGAGCGCTACCTCGTCTTCCAGACCCTGGTCGCCGTCTGGCCGATCACGCCCGAGCGGCTGGAGGGCTACGTCGAGAAGGCGCTGCGCGAGGCGAAGCGCAACACGAACTGGGTCGACCAGAACCAGTCGTGGGAGGCGCGCGTGAAGGCGTTCGCCGTGGGCCTGCTGACGTTCGAGCCGTTCCTCGACGACTTCCTGCCGTTCGTCGAGGAGGTCGCGGTCGCCGGTGAGCGCTCGGCCCTCGGCCAGCTCTTGCTGAAGCTCACGGTCCCCGGCGTCCCGGACGTCTACAACGGCGACGAGCTCCTCGACCTCTCGCTCGTCGACCCCGACAACCGCCGCCCCGTCGACTGGGACCTGCGCCGCGACACGCTCGCCGCGCTGCGCGCCGGTGCCGAGCCGACGCGCGTGACGATGAAGCTCCACGTCATCGCGCGCGCGCTCGCGCTCCGCGCCCGCCGCCCCGAGCCGTTCGCCGGCGTGTACACGCCGCTCGACGCAGGTCCGGACGTGTGCGCCTTCACCCGCGGCGACGACGCCGAGATCCTCGTCGTCGTCACGCTCCGCGAGCCCGAGCTCGGCGCGACGATCGACGTCCCGGCCGGCCGCTGGCGCAACGCCTTGACCGACGAGGAGCTCGACCTCGCCGGCCCGACCCCGGCGCTCTCGCTCGCGGAGCCGCACGGCTTCGCGCTCTTCGAGCGCTTGCCGTAACTACGGCCGCCCAGTCGGCCACAACTTGGTCGGCAGCGTTTACGCATTCGGCCATGTGCCCCTTCGCGCGGCGTCGAGCTCATCCTGTGCACCTTTGGCAAAGTGCTCGCTTCCGGCCTCGCGGAAGAGGCGAACGGCGGCCGCCATCTCTCGGATCCCCGCTTGGAGGTTCTTGCTCTCCAGCTCGACTTGCGCGAGCCCGAAACGCGCTTCCGCCTCGCCGGCGACGTTCGCCATCGATTGCGCGGTCACGATCGATTCGGACAAGACTCGCCGAGCCTCAGGCAGACGACCCAGCTCATGCAGCACGATCCCGATGCCGCGCGTTACAGCTGCCTCGTGCCTGACCTCTCCAAGATCGTGAAACAGCTTCGCGGCTCGCTGGTAATGCTCGAGCGCCTCCTGCGTTTCGCCGCTCTGAAGCGCGACCACCCCGCGCATGTCTGCAATATGCGCATGTTCACGCGGAGTTGCACATTCCAGCAGCGGCTCTGTCGCGTTCATCTCCTTCCTCGCGAGCGACAGATCGGCCCAATGGATTGCCAGGTTGGCGGTGTGCATGTGTAGGTCGAGCACCCCCCGCTCGTTGCCCATCCGCCGCCGGAGGTCAAGCGCCGCTTGTATCTCCTGCATCGCCCGATTGCGATCGCCTGCCAACCCGTGAATCCACGAGAGGTGCTTCAGGCTCTCGGCCTCGCCGTCGCGGCGTTCGATGGATCGCCACAGCGCGGCTCCCTCTTCGAGGTGCGCGCAGGCCGTATCCGGGGCTCCCATGTAGATCTCGGTCGCGCCTAGCATCATCAGTGCGTCCGCTTCGTCCGCGACGAGGCCAGCGCGACGGGCGACCGATGCTCGAAGTTGAACGGCTTCCACAGTGTGATCCAGCTCACCCAGCGCCGAGAAGGCATTCGCGGCATCACCCAGGATCGTCGACGCGCGGAGGCACTCCGCACGGCCCCAGTTCTCGATATCAGGTGCCGCGAGGTAAGCCCGGGCCTGCTCCAGAATGACCTCAGTGGGCATTTGAGACGCGGCTAGGCGACGGTACTCATTGGCCTTCTCCAGATTCCCCGCGCTTCCATGAAGAGCCGCCAGGGAGGTCGCCACGCGGGCTCGGTCGACGCCGAAGATCTGCTCCAATGCGCTTGCGAGTGCCGCGCTCTGGGCGGCGCGCTCGGCCGCGGAGAGGCCGAAGCGCACGAACGCGGTTCTGAACAACTGCGAGACGAAGCGGTAGCGCCACACGTGGACCTGCCGTCCCTGCATGTCGGTGAGCGCGATGGCGCCAACCTCTTCGATGAGCCCATCTGGCCGATCGTCCGATGCGGCGAGGCGATCATCGAGAAGGTCGAGGATCTCGTCGCGCGGGATGCCTAGCGCCGCGGCTACCGCCTCGGCGGTGAAATAGCGTCCTTCGAGCGCGGCGCAACACAGGATCCGCGCGGCGCGCGAAATCTCGGCGAGGTCGTCGCGCATCACGTGGGCGAGGCGCTTTCGCGCCACATTCGCGACCGTTATGGAAGCGTCGGGCTGGCCGTGGCTGAACCGCCACGCGCCGAGGTCCGTGTCCCGCTCGACGACTTCGCTGGTGAGCCATTCATCCCAAAGGTCGGCTGCCCAGCCGGCGCGTCCCTCGGCTAGCGCGCAGAGACGGTCGACGAGGTTGCGATCCGCCGGACCAGTCAACGTCAGCAGGTCATTTGGCTCCACGCAGCTCGAGCGACCACCACTCGGCGAGCCCCCGCTCGACCAGATGCCTCGCGGCGAACAGAGCGTCCGGCTCGTCGTCGCGATGTCCGCCCGGCAGTGTGTCTCCTTCGAGCGCCAAGAAGAGGAACACCGATAAGCCGCTGTCGATCTCTGTGGCGAGCGTGAGCAGCAGCTCGGACCACCAGCGGCCGTCCGCCTCGTCGCAATCGTCGACTAGGCATATGACGGGCTGTCGACGCGCGGCGGAGCGGAGGCTCCGAAAGAGATCGTTGAGGCTCGGTGGTCGGTCGGGTGATCGTCTCGTCGCCGTCACGTTCGACGCGAATCGAGTGGCCGAGACGAGCTGCATCGCGAGGCCGAGCAGTGGCCACGCGGCTCCCGCCAGCCGTGCCGCCTCCTCTACCTTTGCGATGCGCTCGCGGGTTTCGGATGGTGCCCGCGGCGACGCGACGTACGATCCCTCGACCATGCGTCCCGAGAGCATTAGGGGCTGCGGCTTTAACCCAGCCAGATCCTCCTCGAGTTCACGGAGCAGCGCGCTGCGTCCGCTGGCGGGATAGCCGGCGATGAAAACGATCCCGCCGCGCCCGGTTTCGAGTCTGCTTCCGTAGACCCTCCTCGCTTGGTCGAGCTGCGCTCCGCGCAGTGTTCCCAACCGAGCCTTACCCCCGCCAGTCACGCTGCAGCAGTGTGACGGGTGGGGGGACCAGAGCAAGCGGCCAGACCATTGGTTAGGGTCGGGCGATGCCTCCCGACTGGGTCCTCTGCCTGCGCCACGGAGAGAAGCTGGTCGGCCCCGACGGCAAGGAGCCACGATCGAACGGAGGACGTGGGCGAGTTTGCCAAGCGCGCGCATGACTCGACCGCGTCCGTCGTCGTCATCGCCGGGAGCGGCTACGCGTTCAGGTCCGGACGCCAGGGGATCTCGAACGACAAGCCCGATGCGGGTCGTCGATGTCGAATAGTGAGCGCTATTCGCTCAATATTCGACAGCAGTGACGCTGCTCGAGCTTGACCACGCCTTCTGCATCGTGGCCGACCCCGGTCCCGCTGTGGCGCGGCTCGAGGACGACAGGTGGGTGCTGGACGCCGAGCAGGCGCATCGCGGGCAGGGGACGCGCAACCGGCGGCTCGCGTGGGCCGAGCAGTACTTCGAGCTGCTGTGGCTGACCGACGTGGCCGAAGCACGCCGCAACCCGCTGCGCCTCGATCGCCGCGCCGCATGGAGCACGACGAACGCGAGCCCCGTCGGGTTGGGGTTCCGCGGGCAGATCGACCCCGCGGAGCGACGAGTTCTGGCTCTACGACGCCCTCCGGCCGCGCATCCACGTGCACCGCGACAGGCGAGCGAGCCCCGGAGCGGCCGCTGGTCTTCGTGCTCGAAGCCACTGACGAGGAGTTGGCCCGGCGCAGGACCCGGTCGTCCGACCCGCCGGCGCACCGCCGGTCGGGCGAACTGCGAGAGATCCGCCCGATCAGCGATCACCTGGTCATCCGCATAGCCCGCCGGACGGGCGGGGGTGGATCCATGTAGTCGCGCTATGCGCGATCAGATGGATCCACCCCCTGATCCGAACCGCGCGCTCGCGGTGCGGATCGCTGGCGGATCCACCCGCCGTGAGCTACCGTCGAAGGACGTCATGAATCGCGTCCAACCGACACACACACTCGTCGCCCCGCGGAGGGGCGCCGGTCGCGTTGCGCGCGGGGGCAGCATCTAGCGCGCGCACGGCCGGCAGCCGGAGGTCCGATTCTCCAGGCGACCTGCCATGCCCGCGCGCGTGCACAACTCCCAGACGTCCCTGATCCCCTCCCGCGAGGAGCGCTCGCTCCTGCGCGAGCTTGGCATGCCCGTGACGATCGGGGCCGCCGACGTGTCCAGCCACTGGGCCCACGACGGCTGCTCCGCGCTGTTCGCCGGCGGGATGCAGCGGCGCGGCCTGACGTTCGTCGAGCGCACCGAGGTTCCGCGGCGCAAGGCACGCATCGAGCGGCTCGACGAGCTCGGCAACGTCGAGCTCTCGCGGGCCGTCGACGAGGCGCACGACGCCGTCCTCACGCTGCCCGGCGGCGAGCTCGCGTTGCTCGTCAGCCACGGCGGCGTGTGCGAGATCGTGATCGCTGCGCGCGCCAGCGGCGCAGCGCGCGCGGCCGCGGACGGCCTCGCGCGCAGCCTGCGCTCCAAGCCGCGCCGCGACAAGCGCGTGCCCGTGCACTTCTGGACGAGCGCCGGGTACGGGTCCGACGTGCAGCGGCGCGCGATCGCGGCGCCGTCGTGGAAGCACGTCACCGGCAACTACCCCGATGCCGTTCGGAGGGCGATGGATCCGCTCACCGCCGCTCGCGAGCCCGGCGCCGGCGCGCTGCTGCTCTGGCACGGACCGCCCGGCACCGGCAAGACGCACGCGCTGCGGGCGCTCGTCCGGTCATGGCGGCGCTGGTGCTCGGCGCACTACGTCACCGATCCCGAGCGCTTCCTCGCGGGGACGAGCTACCTCATGGACGTCGCGACGTCGCGCCGCGCCGAGGGCGAGCCGCCGTGGCGGCTCATCGTGCTCGAGGACGCGGGCGAGCTCATGTCGGCATCCGCGCGCTCGGAGACCGGCCAGGGGCTGTCGCGCGTGCTCAACCTCACGGACGGGATGCTCGGCCAGGGCGTCAAGTGCCTGCTGCTCGTCACGACGAACGAGCCGCTCGGGCGGCTGCACCCGGCCATCCGCCGGCCGGGGCGCTGCTGGGCGACGGTCGAGTTCGACGCGTTCGGCGCCGCGGAGGCGACCGCGTGGCTCGCCGCGCGTGGCGTCGATCGCGACGTGACCGCACCGATGACGCTGGCCGAGCTCTACGCGGTCGCCGAGGGGCGCGAGCCCGAGGCGCCGCAGCGCGGGGGCTTCGGCTTCGCCCGCGCGGCGAGCGAGTGAGTGTGGGCGCTCAGCTCGCGGCGGCGGCGACCGCGAGCAGCTCGTCGCGCGAGGCGAGCTTGACGCGCGGGCGGCGGGCGCGGGCGCCGCTGGCCAGCTCGTGGCGGTCGATCGCGCGCCAGCCGTCGGCGGTGACGAGGCCGGGCGCGCGCTCGGCGAGCAGGGCGTCGATCGCCTCGCGGCCCGGCGACGGCGGCTCGGGCAGGCCGGCGAGATCCTCGACGAGGCAGGTCACGGTCTCCTCGGCGTCGCGCTTGTTCGTGCCGAGGATCCCGGTCGGGCCGCGCTTGATCCAGCCCACCGCGTAGACGCCGGGGACGGGCGAGCCGTCGACCGCGTGCACGCGGCCGTCCTCGTTGGGCAGGACGAAGCTGCGCTCGTCGAACGGCACGCCGGGCAGCGGCACAGCCCGGTAGCCGACGGAGCGCAGGACGAGCCCGCACTCGATCGTCTCGACCTCGCCGTCGACCGGCCGCGCGCGCAGCGAGCCGTCGTCTGCTCGCACGATCTCGTTGCGACGGACGTCGATCGCCTCGACGCGGCCCTCCCCGCGGATCGCGACCGGCGAGCGCAGGAAGCGCAGCGCGATGCGGCGCGGTGCGGGCTCGCCGGCGGGCCGCGCGGCGAACTCGCGCAGCAGCCGCACGTTTGTCCGCGCGGTGAACGTGCCCTGCTCGGCGAGCCACTCCTCGGAGACCGGGTCGAGCTCGAAGGCGCCGACGTCGAGGTCGACGCCGTCGAGATGCCCGAGCTCGCGCAGCTCGGCGCTCGTGAACGCCGCCTGGGCGGGACCGCGGCGGCCGAGCACGACGACCTCCTCGATGCGGTTGGAGCGCAGCGCGTCGAGCGCGTGGTCGGCGATGTCCGTGCGCTCGAGCTCGGCCACGCTGCGCGTGAGCAGGCGTACGACATCGGCCGCGACGTTGCCGTTGCCGATGACGACGGCGCGCTTGCAGGACAGGTCGAAGTCGAGGTCGCGGTAGTCGGGGTGGCCGTTGTACCAGGCGACGAGCTCGGTGGCGGCTCGCGAGCCGGGCAGCTCCTCGCCGGGGATGCCGAGCGACTTGTCGGTCTGCGCGCCGGTCGCGTAGACGACGGCCGTGTAGTGGCGCACGAGCTCGTCGTGGGTGACGTCGGTGCCGACCTCGACGTTGCCGAGGAAGCGGCAGCCGCGCGCGATCGTCTGGCGGTGGAAGGTGTCCTGCAGGCGCTTGATCTCCTGGTGGTCCGGCGCGACGCCGCCGCGCAGCAGGCCCCACGGCGTGGGCAGGCGCTCGATGAGGTCGATCTCCGCGTCGCCGCGCGCGCGCAGCAGGCAGGCGGCCGCGAACGCGCCCGCCGGTCCGGCGCCGACGATCGCGATCCGCGGTGCCATCAGGAAGTCCGCCCGACCGTGCTGAGCTCGGCGAAGAAGAGCTCGTTGAGCTCGAGCGCGTAGTCGTGCTTGTCGGGGATCTCCGCCTCGGCGTAGATCGCGTCGACGGGGCACGCCTCGACGCAGGCATCGCAGTCGATGCAGACCGCGGGATCGATGTAGAGCTGCTCCGCCGTCTCGAAGTCGGGGGCGCCCGGCTTGGGGTGGATGCAGTCCACGGGACACACCTCGATGCACGAGTCGTCCTTGATGCAGCTGCCGACGATGACGTAGGTCATGGCCGTAGGCTACATACCTCGTAATCCCGAGCGCATATCGACCTATTGCGCGCCTGCCGGCGCGGGCCGCGCAGCGGCAGCCATACTGCGACCGGTGAGAAGGGCCGCCCTCGCCGCCGTGCTCGTCGCCGCGCTCGCGGCGCCCGCCCCTGCGCCGGGGTCCGCCGAGACCGGCTTCGCCGTGCGCGACATCAGCGTCAGCCCGCGGTTCGCGTACTTCGCGGGGACGCCAGTGCGGATGATCTTCGCGTTCGAGGAGCCCCAGCCCGCCTCGGTGCAGGTCGACATCGTCCGCCGGGCCACGCGCAAGCCGGTGCGGCGGCTCACCCTGCCTCCGCCCGCGCAACCGGGCGGCGCCTGGGTCGAGCGCTGGGACGGCCTGACGGGCGGCGGCGAGGTCGCGCCGAACGGGTCCTACGGCATCCGCCTCCGCGGACCCGACGGCATCACGCTCGACACCGGGGTGATCAGGTTCCACAGTCACATCTATCCGATCCGCGGCCCGCACGCCGACCGCGGCCCGATCGGCGCGTTCGGCGTCGGGCGCAACGGCGGTCGCACGCACCAGGGCTTCGACGTCAACGCCGCCTGCGGGACGAAGCTCGTCGCCGCGCGTGGCGGGCGGGTCATCCGATCGGACTACGACCCGGTGCTCTACGGCAACGTCGTCATCGTGCGCGGTGAGCGCACGCAGCGCGACTACTGGTACTCGCACCTCGAGCGCCCGTCGGCGCTGCGCGTCGGCGACCGGGTGCGCACGGGCGGGCGGATCGGCCGCGTCGGCGCGACCGGCAACGCCCGCACGGTCGGCTGCCACCTGCACTTCGAGATCCGCCGGCGCGGGGTCCCGATCGACCCCGCGCCCGAGCTTCACGTCTGGGACCGCTGGAGCTGATGGGGTCAGCAGCTCGGCGCCGGCACGTGCGCCGGGTCCAGCGCGTGGTGCACCCAGCGCAGCGCGAGGGCGTCATAGGGGATCGAGAGGTGCGTCGCGCGGTTGGCCGGGCAGGCCGCCTGCAGCGTGACGTTCGTGACGCCCGGCCCCGCCGGCAGCCGCTGGGAGCGGTAGGGCTGGACGACGCCGTCGCGCACCGTCGAGATCACCGTGTACTCGATGCCCGGCAGGGTCATCGCGCCGCGGTTGAGCGTACGGACGAGCTTCGAGCCCCACATCTGCTCCTCGCATGCGGGGCAGGCGCGGCTCACGACCCACATCGACACGGCGAAGCGCTTGGCGGTCTGCGCGATGACGGTCTTCGTCCCGCGGTTGGAGGGTGCGAGCGCGACGAGCCTGTGCACGTGCCGCGCGCCGTCCTCGAAGCGCAGGTACTGGCGCGACACGAGGCCGCCCTGCGAGTAGCCGACGATGTCGACCTTGCTCGCGCCGGTCGCCGCGCGGACGCGCTCGACGAACCGCGCGATCTCCTTCGCGGACGTCGCGATCGGCCCCACGGCCTTCAGCGGATTGACGCCGTGGCTCGTGTCGCCGTAGTTCAGCGCGAAGACGCAGTACCCGCCGGCCGCGAGCTGCGGCGACAGCGTGTTCCAGGTCTGGCGCATGTTGTTGAACGTCCCGTGCACGAGGACGACGGGTCGCGGGTGAGCGGCGCTCGGGCGGCAGGACCACCTGTTCGCGCCGTCGGGGTCCGCCTTGCCGGTGACGAGCCTCACGACGTCGCGCGGCCGGTGGGGGCGCTCACCGCCGCCCGCGGCGAGGGCGATCGCGGCGCCGCCGCCCGCCACGACGAGCACGCAGAGCACGGCGGCGAGGGCTCGCAGGGGCAGGCGGCGGGGAGAGGTGGGGGGCGCGGGGCTCATGATGTCTGGAGAGCGCCCGCGCGCCCCGAGATACGTCTTGTCGCTCAGACGGCGACCAGGCAGAGCTGCTCGCAGCGCGCCCGCAGGCGCTCGAGGCAGCGCGCGCGGGTCGGCCCGATCGAGCCGATCGGCATGTCCAGCGCGGCGCTGATCTCGGCGTAGCTCGCGGGCGGATCGGACGCGAGCATCCGCACGAGCGCCTGGTCTTCGGGGCGCAGCAGCGTCACCGCCTGCCACAGCAGCGAGTCGCGCTCGCTGCGCAGCAGCTCGTCGTCGAGCTCGACGTCCTCCCCGGGGGGTTCGGGGAGGTCGTCGCCGAACGGGACCTGCGACTTCGAGCCGTCGAGGACGCGCAGGCACTCGCGGCGCGCGGTCGTCGCGAGCCAGGCCCCGACGGCCTCGGGGTTCTTGATCGCGGCGAGGTGCTGGACGAGCTTCAGCCACGTGCACTGGACGACGTCGCCGGCGTCGGCGTGGCTCAGCCGGTAGCTGCGGGCGACCGACCACACGAGCCCGCCGAAACGCGCGACGAGCTCGTTCCAGGCAGCGTCGTCGCCGGCGGCGGCGGCGCGGACGAGCTGTGCGACGTCGCACCGCGAAGCGGGTCGGTGGTCTGTGGGGATGAGTGTCTGCGGGCTCATGACGGTCCTCTGGTCAAGTTGCCAGGAGACCGTCCTCGATGGCGGTAACGGCGCGCCAACATCCGGCAACGGCTCGGCAACGACCGATCGGTGGGGGTTCGAACCACCTGTCGGTGGATGGGCGATCGGAGCTGCGGGTACGGACCGCGTGGCGGTGTAGGGTCGCGGTGACGACAGGCGTGGTGTGACAATGGCGACGTTCGGGATCCTCGGTCCAATCGAGCTGCGCGCCGGCGACCGGCGCGTGCCCGCCGGCGGACCTCGGCAGCTGGCGCTGCTGGCGTTCCTGTTGCTGCACGCCAACCGCGCCGTCTCCCACGACCAGCTGCAAGACGCGCTCTGGAGCGACGACGGCACGGGGGCGCTCAAGGCCGTCCAGATGGCGGTCGCCCGGCTGCGCAAGAGCCTCGAGCCGCTGCGAGGCAGCGCGTCGAAGCCGGCGCTGCGGACCGTCAGCGGCGGCTACCTGCTGACCGTCGCGCCGGGCGAGCTCGACGCCGACGTCTTCGAGGACTGCGTCGCGCACGGCCGCGCGCGGCTCGGCGCGGACGATCCGCACGGCGCGTCGCAGGCGTTCGAGGCGGCGCTTGCGCTGTGGCGCGGGCCGGCGCTGGCGGAGGTCGCGTTCGCGGACTTCGCCCGTCCGGAGATCCGCCGGCTCGAGGAGCTTCGCTTGGGTGCGCTCGAGAGCCGCATCGAGGCGGACCTCGCGCTCGGGCGCCACGCGAGCCTCGTCGGCGAGCTCGAGCAGCTCAGCGCCGACCATCCCGAGCGCGAGCGGACGTGCGCCCAGCTCATGCTCGCGCTCTACCGGGCCGGCCGGGCGGGCGAGGCGCTCGACGCCTACCACCGCGTGAGCGCACACCTGACGGGCGAGCTCGGCCTCGCGCCCGGGCCGGCGCTGCAGGCGCTCCAGCGCGCGATCGCCGAGCAGTCGCCGTCGCTGCGTCTCGGCGCGGCCGGATCGGCCACCGCGTCCGACGAGCCGGCCTTCGCCTTGCCGCCGTCGGTACGCGCCGGGGAACGCGCCGCGTTCGTCGGGCGCCGCGACGCGGTCGGCGCGCTGGCCTCCGTCTTCGAGCAGTCCGCGGCGGGGAGCCGTCGGATCGTCATGCTCAGCGGCGAGCCCGGCATCGGCAAGACGCGGCTTGCGATCGAGCTCGGCCTGCACGCGCACGGCCGCGGGGCGATCGTCCTCTACGGCCGCTGCGACGAGGAGACGCTGCTGCCCCACCAGCCCTTCGTCGAGGCGCTGCGACACTACGTCTGCAACGCCGACGCAGAGGTCATCGCCGAGCAGGTCCATCTCATCAGCGGCGAGCTGCGGCGGGTCGTGCCCGAGCTCGCCGAGCGCGTTCCCGGGCTCGCGCATCCGCTCTCGGGCGATCCGGAGGGCGCCCGCTACCGGCTGTTCGAGGCCGTCGCCGCGCTGCTGTGCGAGGCCGCGCAGCACCGGCCGCTCGTGCTCGTGCTCGATGACCTTCACTGGGCCGACGACGCCACGCTGCTGCTGCTGAAGTACCTCGCTCGCTACCCGCGCGAGGCGCGGCTGATGATCGTCGGCACGTTCCGCGGGATGGACGTCGAGCCGGGCCATCCGCTGCACGGCGTGCTCGCCGACCTCGCGCGCGAGCACGTCTTCAAGCGCTTCGCGCTCGGCGGCCTGGACGAGGACGCGGTGGCCGAGCTCGTGGACCTGCACACCGGCGACGGCGCCGCGCCCGACCTGGGCCGGATGGTCTTCGAGGAGACCGAGGGCAACGCGTTCTTCGTCGTCGAGGTCCTGCGCCACCTCGCCGAGACGGGTGGGGCCGGCGAGCGCGGCACGGCGACGTTCGCACGGCGGCTGCCCGTGCCCGAGGGCGTCCGCGACCTCATCGGGCGCAGGCTCGCGCGTCTGGGCCCGGACGTGACCCGCGCGCTGGGCACCGCGTCGGTCCTCGGGCGCTCGTTCGAGTTCGAGCGGCTCGAGCGGCTGTGCGACCTCGGCCAGGACGAGCTCGTCGACGCGCTCGAGCGCGGCGTGCGGGCGCAGATCATCGAGGAGTCGGCGACGCGGGTCGGGCGCTACGCGTTCGCGCACGCGCTGACGCGCGGGGTGCTCCACGGGACCCTGACCCCGACCCGGCGTGCGCTCCTGCACCGCCGGGCGGCGACCGCGATCGAGGAGGACAACGCCGCCGACCTCGAGCCGGTCCTCGCCGAGCTCGCCAGCCACTTCGAGCAGGCAGGGTCGCCGGCGGACATCGAGCGGGCGATCGCGTACGGCGCGCGCGCCGGCGATCGTGCGATCGCGGTGCTCGCCTACGAGCAGGCGGCCGCGCACTACGGCCACACGCTCGACCTGCTCGGCTCCGAGGGGTCACCCGAGCTGCGCTGCGACCTCACGATCGCCCGCGGCGAGGCCGAGCGCATGGCGGGCGACGCGGCCTACCGCGAGACGCTGCTCGAGGGGGCGCGGCTCGCGCGCGAGCTCGGCGACGTCGGCCGGCTCGCCCGCGCGGCGATGGCGAACAACCGCGGGTCGTCGAGCTCGTCGCAGGGCGTCGACCGCGAGCGCGTGGCCGTACTCGAGGCGGCGCTCGAAGGGCTCGGCGACGACGACTCCGCGACGCGGGCCGTGCTGCTCGTGCAGCTCGCGGTCGAGCTCATCGCCGACCCCGACTGGCGGCGGCGGGCGCGGCTCGGCGACGAGGCGCTCGCGATGGCGCGGCGGGTCGGCGACCCGCACACGCTCGCGCGCGTGCTGACGCTGCGCTCGCTCGCGAAGTGGAACCCGCGAACCGTCGGCGACCGCAACGACGACCTGCTGGAGGCGTGGCTCCTGGCGGGCGGGATCGGCGAGCGGCTGCTCGCCGGCTACGCGGCGTTCTTCGGCGCCGACGCGGCCGTCGAGGCGGGCGACCTCGACCGCGCCGCGGAGCTGCTCGAGAGCCTCGGCACGCTCGCCGTCCAGCTCGGCCAGCCGATCATCGAGTGGTACGCGGCGCTCGCGCGGGCGAAGCGCTGCGTCGTCTGCGGCTCGCCGGTGGAGGCCGAGCGGCTGGCGATCGTCGCGTACGAGGTGGGCCAGCGCGGCGGTCAGCCGGACGCCCTGATCTGGTTTCTCGGCCAGATCTTCGTCACGCGCTTCTTGCTCGGGACGCTCGACAGCGCGGACCCCGACATGCCCGCGATCTTCGAGAAGCCCGGTTCCTCGCCCGTCGTCGGGCCGGAGTTCGCGCCGGGCCGGTCGGTGCCGCTCCTCGTCAGCGCCGCCTCCAGCCTGATGTTCAGCGAGCTCGGGCGTCTGGCGGACGCGCGCCGGCACCTCGATCTGCTCAAGGAGGACCTCGCCGCGCTGCCGCAGGACTTCTCGACGCTGCCGATCCTGTCGTGGACGAGCCGGACCTGCGTCCACCTCGGCGACGCTGCCCTCGCCGTCCAGCTGCGCGCGCTGCTCGAGGTCTACGACGGGCAGTTCGTCAACACCGGCGGCTCGTGGTTCGGCGCGGTCGGGCACCACCTCGCGATGCTCGACGCGATGCTCGGCGACATGGAGCGGGCCGTGGAGCGCTTCGCCGCCGCCGAGCGGGCGTACTCGCAGATCGGCGCGGGGGCGTGGCTCGCGCGCTGCCGGCTGGACTGGGCGCAGGCGCTGCTCTGGAGCGACGAGACCCGCGGACACGCCTCGCTTCCCGGCCCGCCCGGCGTCGCCGGGGCGGCCGGGGCGCTCCTGGACCAGGTGCTCGCCGCCGCACACGACCTCGACATGCCGCGCGTCGCCGCGCGGGCCGAGGCGCTGCGCCGGGAGGCCGCGGTCTCGTGAGTGCCGTGGTGCCGCACTGGGAGGCCGCGGTCTTCGTGAGCGCCGTGGCGTTGTGCCGGGAGGCCGCGGCGTTGCGCCGGGAGGCCGCGGTCTCGTGAGCGCCGTGGATCGCGCGCGGGCGTTCGCGGCGCTGCACGTGCCGGGGACGCCCCTGCTCATGCCCAACCCGTGGGACGCGGGCTCGGCGCGCCTGCTCGCGTCGCTGGGGTTCGAGGCGCTCGCGACGACGAGCAGCGGCTTCGCGATGACTCTCGGCCGGCACGACGGGTCGGTCACGCGGGCCGAGGCGATCGAGCACGCGGCGTCGATCGTGGCGGCGACCGACCTGCCGGTGTCGGCGGACCTCGAGGACTGCTTCGCATCCGAGCCGGGCGGCGTCTCGGAGACCGTGCGGCTTGCGCTGGAGGCCGGCCTCGCCGGCTGCTCGATCGAGGACTACGACGGGACGGCGGTGCTTGACGCCGACGTGGCGGCGGCGCGGGTCGCCGAGGCGGCGCGGGCCGCGCGCGCTCGGCCGTTCGTCCTCACCGCGCGCGCGGAGAACCACCTGTACGGCCGCGACGACCTCGACGACACGATCGCGCGGCTGCGCGCCTACGAGGAGGCCGGTGCGGACGTGCTCTATGCGCCCGGCCTGCGGTCGCTGGCGGACATCCGCGCGGTCGTCGCCGCGGTGACCCGGCCGGTGAACGTCCTCGCACTGCCGGACGCGCCATCGGTCGCCGAGCTTGCGGGTGCCGGTGTCGCGCGGATCTCGACCGGCGGCGCGTTCGCGTTCGCGGCGCTGGGCGCGGTCGTCGAGGCGGCGCGCGAGCTGCGCGAGGAGGGGACCTACGGCTACTGGCCCCGCGCTCGCGAAGGGTCGGCCGCGGGGAAGCAGGCCTTCGAGTAGCGCCCGCTACATTCCGTTGCATGAGCAACTACCTTCTCGTCGACGGGCCTTCCGGCGACTTCGCGGTCGCCGACGACCGCCCCACCGACGGCGAGGCACTGGACGCCTACTCGTCCGTCGTCACCAGCGTCGCGCGCGACCTCGCGCCGTCGGTCGCCAACCTGCGGGTGTTTCGCCGCGTGCGCGGCGGGCGGCGCGCCGTCGGCGGCGGCTCGGCGTTCGTCCTCTCGCCCGACGGCTTCCTCATCACCTCGGCGCACGTCGTCGAGGGGTCAAGCGCCGGGGGCGTCGCGTCGTTCGTCGACGGTCGCGAGCTGCCGTTCGACGTCGTCGGGACGGACCCGCTGTCCGATCTCGCCGTCCTGCGCGCCGGCGCGCGCGACCTGCACCCGGCCGTGCTCGGCGACGCGGCCGGGCTGCGCGTCGGCCAGCTCGTCGTCGCGATCGGCAACCCGCACGGCTTCGCGGGCTCGGTCACCGCCGGTGTCGTGTCCGCGCTCGGCCGCTCGCTGCCCGTCCGCTCCGGTGCGGCGCAGCGCGTCGTCGACAACGTCATCCAGACCGACGCGGCGCTGAACCCGGGCAACTCGGGCGGCGCGCTGGTCGACGGCCGCGGTCGCGTCGTCGGCGTCAACACGGCGATCGCGGGCGTCGGGCTCGGCCTCGCGGTGCCGATCAACACGCACACGCGCTCGATCGTCTCGGCGCTCATCGCGAGTGGCCGCGTGCGGCGCGCCTACCTCGGCGTCGCCGGAGGTCCGCGGCCCCTGCCCCCGCGCGTCGCCGCGCGCTTGGGGCGCGAACGCGGCATCGAGGTCGTCGAGGTCGTCGCGGACTCCCCGGCGGCTGACGCCGGCCTGCAGCCCGAGGACCTCCTCGTCGAGGCGGCCGGCGTCGCACTGCGCTCGGTCGAGGATCTCCAGCGGCTGATGACCGAGGAGATGATCGGCCGGTCGATCGAGCTGCTGGTCGTGCGCCGGGGCGACGACCGGCACGTCACGATCACGCCGCAAGAGCTCGTCACGTAGGGGGTGGATCCATGATCGCTCCCCGCAGCGGGGAGCGAGCCACTCCATCCCCTAGTGTCGGTGTTGTCGGTCTAGGAGCGACAAGACCGACGCGCGCCCGCCGCTCAGGGCACGAGCAGGGCGCGGCCGCGCAGCTCGCCCGACTCCATCGCGCGGTGCGCGGCGGCGGCGTCGGCCATCGCGAAGCGCTCGATCGCGGGCGCGCGCAGGCGGCCGTCGCGGACGTGGTCGACGATCTCCGCGATCGCGGTGCGAAGGGCCGAGCCGTCGAGGTTCTCCGAGCTCCAGCCGGAGAGGACGAGATCCTGGAGGAGGTCCCAGGCGGAGAGGGAGAGGTCCGGGCCCGTGAGGGCGCCGACGAGGCACAGCCGCCCGCCGCGGCGCAGCACTGCGACGCTGTCGGCGAAGGTGCGCTCGCCGGTCGTCTCGAGAACGGCGTCGACCGAGCGGGCGCCGAGCGCGTCAAGGAGGCTGTGCTCGTCGAGGCGGACGACCTCGGCCGCGCCGAGCGAGCGGACGTAGCCGTCCTTTCCCGCGCGCGGGAGCACGGCGATCACCTCGGCCCCCGCCGCGGCGGCGATCGTCACGGCTGCCGAGCCGACCCCGCCGCTCGCGCCGTGGACGACGACGCGAGTGCCCGGTTCGACCGCCAGCCGCGTGAGGCCCGCGGACGCCGTCACCGCCACGAGGCCGAGGGCCGCGACCTGCTCGAGGTCGGCGTCGGCCGGGATCGTCGCGAGCGTGTCCGCGGACACGACGACGTACTCGCCGTAGCCGCCCGGCCGCTCGCCCCAGATCCCGCCGAGGTGCTGCATCATCGTGATGACCCGGTCGCCGGGCACTACCGAGGTCACCGCGGCGCCGACGGCCTCGACCTCGCCGACGACCTCCAAGCCCGGCGTGTACGGGAACGGCTCGTCCTGCATGACCGGCCACTCGCCGCGGCGGATCTCGACGTCCGCGCGGTTGACGGCGGCGTACATCGTGCGGATGCGCACCTCGTCGTCGCGCAGGGCGGGCCGCGAGACCTCACGCCAGACGAGCTCCTCCGGCCCGCCGTAGCGGTCGATCTCGATCGCCCGCTCGCTCACGGCCGCGGGACCGTCGCCACGAGCACGGTCTGCGGCGCCACCTCGACGGTCGCGCCCTGCTGAAAGCCCGTGTCGACGGGCGGCCTGCCGTCGTCGACGCCCGTGTCGAGCAGCAGCGCGAAGCGCTGGCCGTCGACGCCGGGCACGACGAACGGAGCCGGCTGAGAGGTCGCGTTGAGCACGACGAGCACGTCGTCGTCGGGCTCGTCGGCTTGGTCGCCGGCGAGGAGATACGCGATGAAGTGGTTCTGGGGGTCGCTCCAGCCGGCACCCGTCATCGGCTGGCCCTGCGCGTCGAACCACGCGATGTCCGGCGGATCGCCGCCGCCGTCGAAGAACGACGTGCGGCGAAGCGTCGCGTGCGCCTTCAGCACCCCGAGCGCGTGCCTCGTGAACGCCGTCAGCGCGTCGGCCGCGGGATCCGGCGACCAGTCGTAGAACGAGATCTCGTTCGCCTGGCAGTACGCGTTGTTGTTGCCGCGCTGGGTGCGCCCGCGCTCGTCGCCGCCGAGCAGCATCGGCGAGCCCTGCGAGAGCACGAGCGTCGCGATGAGGTTGCGCTGCCGGCGGGCGCGCGCGGCGACGATCCGCGGGTCGTCGGTCTCGCCCTCGACGCCGAAGTTCTGCGCGCGATCGTCGCCGGTGCCGTCGCGGTTGGACTCCCCGTTGGCCTCGTTGTGCTTGCCCTCGTAGACGACGAGGTCGCGCAGCGTCTTGCCGTCGTGCGCCGTGACGAAGTTCACCGACGCGTCGGGGCCGCGGCGGTCGGCGCCGTAGAGGTCGCTCGATCCGGTCAGCCGGTAGCCCATCGCGCGCACGCCGCCGCGCCCGCGCCAGAAGTCGCGCACGTCGTCGCGGTAGCGGTCGTTCCACTCCGCCCAGCCGCGCGGGAAGCGGCCGACCTGGTAGTCGCCGATGTCCCACGGCTCGGCGATGAGCTTGACGGCGCCCACGACGGGGTCCTGGTAGACGAGGTCGAAGAACGACGCGAGCCTGTCGAACGAGCCGCGGTCGCGGGCGAGCGTCGCGGCGAGGTCGAAGCGAAAGCCGTCGACGTGCATGTCGGTCACCCAGTAGCGCAGCGAGTCCATGATCAGCCGCAGGACCTCGGGCTTGTCGACGTCCAGCGTGTTCGACGTGCCGGTCGTGTCGACGTAGCGCGCCGGGTCGCCGGGGACGAGCCGGTAGTAGACCTCGTTGGCGAGGCCGCGGAAGCAGAGCGTCGGGCCGCCCGGGCCGCCCTCGCAGGTGTGGTTGTAGACGACGTCGAGGATGACCTCGAGCCCCGCCGCGTGCAGCGTCTTGACCATCGTCTTGAACTCGCCGACCTGACTGCCGGGCTGCACCGACGACCGGTATGGCCCGTGCGGCGCGAGGAAGCCGAGCGTCGTGTAGCCCCAGTAGTTCACGAGGCCCATGTCGATGAGGCGCTGCTCGGAGACGAACGCGTGGACCGGGAGCAGTTCGACCGCGGTCACGCCGAGCGCGACGAGGTGGTCGACGATCGGCACGGCGCCCATGCCGGCGTACGTCCCGCGCAGTCCGTCCGGCACGTCGGGATGCGTCGCGCTGATCCCCTGGACGTGCGTCTCGTAGAGCACGGTCTCAGACCACGGGACGTCCGGCGGCGCGTCGTCGCCCCAGTCGAACGACTCGTCGACGACGAGCGAGTGCTGCTCGCGCGGCCGGTCGCCGCCCACCGGCTCCAGCGCGAGCGCGTACGGGTCGGTCAGCATGCGCGACGGGTCGAAGCGCAGCCCCCGCTCGGGCGCCATCGGGCCCGACGCGCGGTAGCCGTAGCGCTGGCCCGGCCCGACGTTCGGCAGGTAGACCGACCAGACGTCCTGGTCGACGGCCATCGGGACGCGCACCTCGCCGTCGCCGTCGGCGCCCGCCACCAGACAGAGCTCGACCGCGCCGCCGTACGCGCCGGCCGACGAGAAGACCGCGAAGTTCGTCCCGGAGCCGTCCCAGTGCGCGCCCAGCCTGCGGGGCGAGCCCGGTCGCGTCTCGACGTCGGCCACGAGTCAGTCGTACCCGCCGAACATGAACAGCGAGTTGGGCACGTCGGCAGGGTTCATCAGCCCGTGGAGGTTGCCACCCTTGAGCATCGCGAAGTGGCCCGGCGCCAGACGGCGCACCTCGAACGAGCGCGTGCGCCGCCCCGAGTCCGCCCAGTCGCCGATGACCATGATCCCCTCGCCCTCGAGCAGGAAGAAGATCTCCTGGTTGTCGCGATGGCGGTGCAGGCCGATGCCGCACGCCGGCTCGAGGACGTGCAGGTCCATGTAGTCGACCGTCATGAAGTTCTCGCGGTCGCCGGACTGATGGCCCTTGTTGCCGTGCGCGTCGAAGTTCCACGGCTCGAGCACGCGCGACAGCTCGCCGGAGCCCTGGTAGGCGCCGTAGTTCGACAGCAGCGTGCGGTACTCGAGCGTCCCGACGCCGCCGTGCGGGTTGCCGGAGAAGCCGACCGAGAGGTAGTTGTCCCAGCCGCGGATCAGCATCTCGAAGCCGAGGCGATGCGGGCCGTCGGTCGCGCCGCTGCCGTCGGGTGCGGCGGTCCACGTGACGTTCAGGTACAGCGGCAGGATCGGGTGCATCGTGTGCTGCTGTGCCACGCCACGCAGGTCCTTGCCGTCGACCGTCATCCGCTCGAAGTCGCCGACCCCACCCGAGACGAGGTCCGGCCGGCCGACGAGCGAGCCGAGGTCGACGGCCGCCTGGCCGCGCGCGCCCAGCGCGTCGCGCAGTCCGTTCTGGTCGCGACCCCAGATCTCGACGACGTAGCGGTCGGTCTCCGGGTCGTACGGGGCGCGCAGCGTCGCCTGCGGGCGCCCGTCGATCGACACGGTGCAGCCGATCGCGTCGCCGAGCTGGCCGCCCGCCGCCTCGCTCAACGCCGAGTCCGGCCCGCCGCGGTAGGTCAGCGAGAGAAACGGCCCGCGCCAGTCGCCGGCCGCCGCCCAGCCGCGCGCGGCCTGCGTGTCGGCGAGCGTGAAGCGACGGACGTTCTGCTTGTGGAAGTCCGTCTTGTTGTCCTGCGTCTTGGGGTCGAGGTTGTCGGTCTCCGGCGGCGACGGCCCCCACAGCTCGAGGAACGTGTGCGGCAGGAGGTGCTGGAGCGAACCGGGGTCGTAGCACTCGCGCTCGGCGGCGAGGCGGACCCTCTCGACGACGCTCAGCAGCATCAGCAGCGCGTTGTCCTTGTCGTAGTCGCGCGGCCGAGAAGGATCGACGCGGAAGACGGCATCGCCGTGGACGAGCTCCATGTCAGGCTCCCTGGTAGAGGAAGGCGACGAACCGCAGCGGCTTGTCGTTCGGATTGCGGATGCCGTGGACGCCGCCGCTCTTCGTGTAGATGACCGAGCCGCCCTTGATCGGCAGCTCGCGGCACGGGGTCGGGTCGAGGCCGTAGAGGTTGCGCGTGACGAGCGGGTACTTGTCGTTGGCCGGGTCGTCGCCGTCGGCCATGTAGGCGATCCCCTCGCCGTCGACGATGTAGTACAGCTCCTCCGAGCCGATGTGGCGGTGCGTGCCCTCGATCGTGTGCGGCGGGATCGTGACCTCGTGGAAGAAGACGACGTCCGAGCCGAACTCGCGCTGGCGCACCCAGCGCATCTCGATGACGTTGTCGTCGCTGCGGTCGGGGTCGCCGTCGTTGAGCATCGCGTTGCGGTAGCGCACCGGCGCGACCTCGTGCGCGTCCTCGGAGAAGAACCCGCGCTGGAAGTCCAGCAGGTAGTTCTTGACGTCGACGGTGTTCTGCGAGGAACTCGGCTCCTGCGTGTTAGGCACCTGGATCGTGCGGGCGAAGTTGTTGTCCCACTGGGGGTCGGTGGTCGGCCTGCGAGTCGGGTACTGCGTGTCGTCCTCGCGGACGGCGAACTCGATCCCGCGCAGCGATTTGACGTCCTCCAGGCGCGGGACGAGCGCCGGCACGCGGGTGATCGGCGCGTCGCGGCCCATCAGCGGCAGCACGCGGTAGTCGTGCGCGCCCGAGGCCGGCGGCTCGAGCGTCTCCCACAGCTCGACGCAGTACGCCCCGACCTGCGCGTCGTAGTGCAGGACGACGTTCGACTCGACGGCGCCCGCGCCCTCGAACGTCCACAGCTTGCACCACGCGCGCAACGTCGGGCCGAGCGTGCGGCTGCGCTCGCGCGCGAGCTCGAGCAGCCGCTGCGCGGAGTACTCGAGGCGCAGCATGTTGCACAGCGGCTCGCCGCCGAAGAAGACCTGGCCCTTCATCGCGGTCAGAACGGCGCCGGAGCGAACCTCCGAGACCGCGTAGCGGTAGCGCGAGGAGCGCGTCGCCGAGAGGTAGCGCGCGTGGTAGATGCGATCCGGAAAGAAGACGATCCGGAACACCTCGTTCTCCGGCTGCTCGAAGAGCTCGTCGAAGCGAACGTCCATGGGTTAGAGCCTCCCTTTCAGGACCTCGCCGACGCGCAGCGAGTTGGCCTGGATGGTCAGGGTCGGGTTCGCGCCGCCGGAGGTCGGCATGAAGGCGCCGTCGGTGACGTAGAGGTTCTCGAACTCCCAGACGCGGTTGTCGCGGTCGAGGACCGAGTCGGTGGGGTCCGTGCCGAAGCGCGCGCCGCCGAGGACGTGGTTGGCGATCCGCGAGACCTGCCCGCCGACCGAGCCCTCCCCGTCGAACCTGACGCCGTCGCCCGCGTTGCGCAGGATCTCGCCGCACTGGTGCGCGAGCGTGTTCATCAGCTCCTGGTCATGGGAGTGCCAGTCCTTGATGATGTACGCGACCGCGCGGCCCCACTTGTCGCGGACCGTCGGGTGCAGCTCGATGCGGTTGTCGCGCTGGGCGACCTGGTTGGCCATGAAGCTCACCGACACGCGCCGGCCGAAGTTGTTCTCCAGGTAGTCCTCGAAGCCGTCGCCGACCATGTCGGTCTGGCCGAGGTAGCCCTTCCAGACGTTGTCCATGTCCTGGGCCTGCCAGGTGCGCGCGAGCGAGATCGGCAGCGCCGCGTCGGAGGTGTTGTTGTAGATCGCGCCGCCCGCCCACAACCCGTTCGCGCGGACGAAGTCGGCTGTCGCGCAGTGGTCCGTCGCCCAGTCGGAGTCCAGGGTCTTGGACTTGTCGGCGCGCTCGGGGAGGACCGCGGAGGCGCCCCCGAAGCAGTGCGTGATGAAGTAGTTGCCGAGCAGCCCGCTCGCGTTGACGCGCTGGCCGAAGCCGCCGGGGTCGGCGACGCCGGAGAGCTGCAGCAAGCGCACGCTCTCGATCGCGCTGCACGCGACGATCACGGTCTTCGCCTTGACCGTGCGCTTGTTGCCGACCGGGTCGCGGTAGTGGGCCGTCGTCACGCGATTGCCCTCCGCCTCGAGGTGCGTCACGACGCAGTTGGCACGCAGCTCGAAGTTCGGCTGATCGACGATCGGCGCGAGCAGCGTCACCCAGGTGTTCGACTTCAGGCCCAGCGGGTCGCCGTAGCGGTTGACGAACGCCGTCTTGATCGTCTCCTCGTCGGATGGCACGGTGCGCCCGCTCGGCTCGTGGTCGCGCGTGATGACCGCGAGCGGCGTGCGGTAGCGCTTCATCCCGAGCGCGTCCATCCCGGCCGCGATGAAGCGGCTCACGGGGTTGGGCTCGAGCGGCGGCTGATAGTGGTCGACCGAGGCCGGCTTCTCCTGGTTCTCACGCGTCCCGCACAGCCCGACGACCCGCTCGGCCTCGGAGTAGAACGGCTCGAGCTCGTCGTAGGAGACGGGCCAGTCGCGTGCCTCGCGCTCGACCTCGCCGTTCGGGTCGGCGCGCAGGTCGGTGCGGCCGGCGTTGAAGGTCTGAAGCCGGAGGTCGTCGGGCGTGAATCTGAGCGACACGCCGCCATACAGCTGCGTGCCGCCGCCGACGACCTGGGCGGTGTAGCCCTCGATCGTCGCGTAGTCGCGGCCGTCGGAGTTGCGGTAGACGTGCGGCTCGTCGTTGAGGTCGGGCTCGGCGTGGCTCGAGAAGAACGCCTCGCCGATGTTCGCCATCCCTGGGATCGTCAAGCGCTTCTCGGCACCGGTCGCGAAGAGCTCGTCGCGCTTGTAGTCCGACAGGCCGTCGGGTGCCTGCTGCTGGGTGCGCAGCAGCGGACCCTTCTCGAGCACGAGCACCTGGTGGCCGGCCTTGACGAGCGTGTTCGCGAGCGGCGCGCCGCCGGCGCCGCTGCCGATGACGAGGACCTCGACCGCTTCGTCAGCCACGGTAGTCCTCGTTTCTGCCGAGTGGTGCCTCCATCGCCTGGCGCCAGTCGAAGAGCGTCTTGCCGTCGTCGTCGCGGAAGCGCGATTCGAGGTACGCCCAGCCGGCGGTGCCGGAGTTGCCGCCGTGGCGCGGGTGCACGAACGCGCCGGTCATCGCGTGGCGGCGCAGGACGAGCAGGAAGAAGCGCGGGTTGTCGTAGCGCTGGCGGTCCCAGCCGGGGACGTCGTTGTTCGCCATCTGGCCGTAGAGGTCGGCGTAGGCCTCGGGCGGCAGCGTCAGCGGGTCGCGGCCCGGATAGCGCTGGCGCAGGACGCCGTCGATGATGTTCAGGCAGGTCTTGTACTGGCCCTCGTAGTGGCGCTCGGCGCGCGCGATGACCTTGTCGATGTAGTTCACGACGCCGACCTCCTCGTCGAGGCGGTAGGCGAGCGGAAACTCGCGCTCGCGGGTCGCGCGATCCATCGACTCGTAGAGGCCACGGATGAACTTCGAGTTCTCGCTGCTGCGAAACGGGAGCAGGTGGGCAACGATCCGCGCGAGCAGCTCGCGCTCGCGGCGAGCGAGCGTCAGCGGGATCTGGCAGCCCTCGGTGAAGAAGCGCGACCACTGCTTGCCGTTGTCAAGCGTGACGACCTGCGGGTTGATCGGGTCGACGGTCCAGGTGCCGTCGACGCGCAGCTTGTACGTGTGGATCTGGCCCTTCGGCACGCGGACGCACAACGCGTGGATGCCGCTCGGCTCGCCGAGGAACGTGACCGGCTTCAGCGCGACGGGCTCGTAGAGCTCCGTGAACGAGCCGGTGACGGCGACCTCCGCCGCCGGGTTGGCGCGGCCGTCGTAGACGAACGTGACGCTGTTGAAGGCGTACGACGCGTCCATCGACTGCCCGTCGAAGTACGAGTCGACGATCGGGTAGCGCCAGGCCTCGGAGATCCGCGCCCGCGGGTCGCCAGGCTCGAACTGGCCGAAGTCGTGGCGCGGCTCGTCGCCGTCGCGCGCGAGGTAGCGCGTGCAGTGGTTGAGGACGTACTGGTCGTCCTTGTCGATGACGACGGCTGGCAGGGTCCCTCCCGCTGGGTCATTGGTCAGATCGAATGGCGAGAGTACCCGCCGTCCGAAGCGCGAAACGAGACGTTCTCGGGTTGTACACATCGCGGAAAACATGCAACCCGGACGCAACGTCGGAGCGTCTGCGCGCCAGCCCACGTCACCTCACCCAACTTTCGGTTTCGGGACGGCAAGGGCACTTGACATCGCTCGGGTGGCGCGTACGATCGGCGACGCGGGGGGGAAGCGCGATTCACGTGCGGAGCCGTCCAACTCCGCCTCCTGGGGGAACGCACGCGGTGCAACCCTCCGGTGGTGTGCGTCCCGATTCACCTTCGCGCGTTCATCTGGCTGACCGTGCCCGCACGGAGGGGGAAGTCCGTGGCGAAGTGGCGCGGGCCGCGGCGTGACGGGCGCAGCGGCTGCTGCGCCCGTCACGGGTCGACTACCATCAGCGCGCCCCTCGCGCGAGGGTCGCAGCGCCCGCGCGAGGCACGGCTTGGACGACCACAGACCTTGCGGAGGAACGCCTCATGGCATTCGAAGTCGGACAGCGCGTCATCGCTGAGAAGTCGGGCCGTCGTAAGCGCACCGCGCGCGCGCCCATGCGCCCGCCGCGCCACGGCATCGTCAAGCAGGTCCTGCGCGGCGATCCCAACCCGCGCTACGAGATCCTCTGGGACGAGGGCGTCACGACGATCTTCTCGCCGCAGAACGGCGGCCTCGCACTCGACCCCAACCAGGACGAGCGGATCGAAGCACGCAAGTAGCGGGCGGCCCGGGCGCCTCGGCACCGCGGCCCGCCGATCATGCGGCCGTGGACGGGTCGCCCGGCCCGTAGAGGACCGTTGCCGATTCGCCGTAGCTCGCACCCGCGCGAGCCTCGTAGGCGAAGTTCAGCGCCACGCGGCGCGTGCCGGACGCCCGCAGCGGCGCGACGCGGTGCGCGCAGAGATCGGCGCGCACCTGCTGCAGTCGCCGGCGAAACGGCTGCTCGACGTACTCCGCCGACTCGGAGAGCGTGTCGACGGTGTGGGCCCTCGGCCTTCGCGGCCTAGCGCGCGCTCGTGTACGAGGAGCTCAAGCCGGACAGGACGAACCCGACGAGCAGGCCGGCGATGAGCGACGTCGTGCCGAGGACCTTGACGGCGTCGGCGCCCTCCCGGTGCTTGTCGGGGTGTCGTGAGGCGCTCGCGAACTTCCGCGCGAGGCCGATCGCGACCGCGAGGACGAGTCCCCCGACGGTCAAGGCTGCGATCACCACTTCCCCTTTCACCATCCCCAGAGATGGCGCCCGGCGCGAGAAGGCAGATGCCCGCGACGGCGGGCTGTCGACACTTCAGCGGTCGGCGAACGCCCTGCGCACGACCTTCGACGTCCCGGCCACTCGCTGACGCTCGCCTGCGCGGAGGCCCTCGGCGGGCGTCAGTCGGCGCGCGCCGCCCTGGCGACCGCAAGCGCGTGCGTCGCCCGTGCCGCGGCTGCGGCCAGCTGCTTCGACCGCTCCTCCCACCCTGGGGAGCAGGGGGCCGACGAGTACGCCGCCCAAGCCGCCTTTGCGACGGCTTCGAGGTGCGCGATCTCTTGGTCGCCGCCAGATACCGGTGGTGGCGGCGGCGCCGCGGGAGCCGGTGGGGGCGGTGCCGGGGCCGGCGGCGGCGCGGGAGCGGCTGGCGGTGCTGCGGGGACCGGCGGCGGTGCGGGAGCGGGTGGCGGCGCTGCGGGGACCGGCGGCGGTGCGGGAGCGGCTGGCGGTGGTGCGGGGACCGGCGGCGGTGCGGGGATTGGTGGCGGTGCGGGAGTTGGTGGCGGTGGTGCGGAGGCCGGCGGTGGCGGAGGTGGTGGGGGAGCCGCTGCGGCAGGAGCGGGTGCCGGAGGCAGAGGTGCTGGGTCGACGGGCGCAGGCGTGGCCGCTGGCGGCGCCGCGACGCCGCGAAGCCGGATCGTGCCGTGACCGGGCGGGCCGGGAGCGGGGATGGCAGCCTGCTCGTCCTCCTCGTCGGCGGCGTGCTCGACCGCGACCGGCTCGGGGGCTGGCGGCGGTTCGTCTGAGCTCCTGAGCCTGATCGTCCCATGGCCAACCGACGACGTGGCCGCGGGGGGCGGTGCCGCTGCTGCGGCGGGTTCGATGTCAGGCCCGGGATCCGCCGCGACGGCGGGCGCAGCGGCGGCGGGCGCGGCGGCGGCGGGCGCGGCGGCGGCGGGCGCGGCGCGCTCGGCCGGCGCGGGAGACTCGGCGGCGGCGGGCGCGGCGCGCTCGGCCGGCGCGGGAGACTCGGCGGCGATGTCCGGGGCGGGCTCGGCCTCGGGTGCGGGCGTCGCGCTGCGGAGGCGGATCGTGCCGTGGCCGTGCGTCGGGGTGGCCGGCGAAGGCTGCGGTGACGGGGGCTGTGGGGCGGGGGCCTCGGGGGCCGGCTCGGCGGCTGCGTCTGTGGGAGGCTCGGGCGCGGGCTCTGCGGCGGCTTCTTCTGCGGGCTCGGGCTCGGGCGCGGGGGTCGCGCTGCGCAGGCGGATCGTGCCGTGGCCGTGGGTCGGGGTGGCGGGCGAGGGCTGCGCTGACGGCGGTTGTGGGGCGGGGGCCTCGGGGGCCGGCTCGACGGCTGCGTCTGTGGGAGGCTCGGGCGCGGGCTCTGCGGCGGCTTCTTCTGCGGGCTCGGGCTCGGGCGCGGGGGTGGCCCTGCGGAGGCGGATCGTGCCGTGGCCGTGTGCCTCGGCAGTGGGCGCGGGCGGTGCGGCCGGGCCCGGTGGCGCGGGCGCGGGGTCGGATGCGGCTTCTGCGGCCGGTTCGGGCTCGGGCGCGGCCGCTGCGGCCGGCTCGGGCTCGGGCGCGGCGGTTGCGCTGCGCAGGCTGATCGTGCCGTGGCCGATGGTGCCGCTGGCCATCGCGACCGGCCCGCCGGACGGCTCGCCGAGAGGGGCCGCAGGGTGGGCGCGCGCTTCGCCCACCGGAGCGGCGACGGAGCCGGCCTCCGCGGCTTCGGCGACCGCCGCAGTGCTCTCGCGTCGTGCGCGGGGCAAACCCGAACCCGAGCGCAGTGCCAGGAACGCCCCGACGGCCACGACGGCGACCAAGGCGATGTACCCGCCGACAGGGCTGTCGAGCGCACCAAGCAGCACGACACCCGCCACGCCGAGGACGACGGCGATCGCCAGGACGAGCCTTGCGCGACGCGATTTGAGCACGGACAACGGGCTCACCTCCTCCGGCGTGCCGGCGGGAGCGGCGACGGCGAACGGGCTCGTCGGGACGAAACCACGCGATGGAGCGTAGTGGCCGCGGCACCCAGACCGCCGCGCGGACGCTCGCAGCGGGCAGCGGTCAGCCCGCGTCGAACGCCTTGCGCACGGCCTCGAGCGCCGGCTTCGGCTTGCCCGCGAAGTCGTACAGGCCCTTCTCGTTGAGGCCGGGCGCCAGGTTCAGGTCCGGCCGGCGCTCGGCGATCGAGCCGCCGACGAAGTCCGGTCGCAGCGCGTAGTCGCGCAGCGACCAGACGAGCGTCCCGCTGAGGCCGGGCTCGTCGAGCAGGCCGCGGATGCGGCGCGCGAGCAGCCGCGCTTGGAAGCGCAGGCTGCCGAACGCGATGCCCTTCATCCGCGGGCTGCCGACCGCGCCGAGCTCGGTCACGACGAGCGGCTTGTCTCCGAACAGGGCGCGCAACCTCGCGATGCGCTCGGACGCGAGCGCCGCATGGCGGCGGGGTCCGCCGGTGGGCGCCTCGTACCAGCCGATGTAGTCCGTCACGCCGATCGCGTCGAGCTCGGAGAAGAGCAGGCCGTCCGAACGGGGGAGCTCCGAGCCCCACAGGTCGGCGGCGACCGGGCGGCCGGGGTCGGCCTCGTGCAGCCGCCGCGCGGTTCGCGCGACGTAGACCTGCTGACCCGGGTGGCCCTGGCCCGGCGCCTCGTTGGTCAGCGTCCACGCGAGGATCGACGCGTGCGTCCAGCCCTGCTCCGCCGCGCGCAGCGCGCGGTCGCGCGCCGCGGCGATCTTCCGCTCGGTCGTCGCGCGCCAGCGACCCGCCGGCTCCCATGGGCCGATCTCCTGCCAGACGAAGATGCCGGCCTCGTCGAGACGCTCGAGCATGCTCTGCGCGAGCGGCATCTGCGAGCGCGTGGCGTTCGCGCCGATCGCGCGCAGCCCGTCGACGAGCTCCTCCTCGTCGTCGGCGGTCAGCGCGTCGCCGTGGCCGCGGGCGTCGGCCGGCAGCGCGGCGCCGCGCAGGACGAGCGGCTCGCCGTTGAGGTACAGGCCGCCCGAGTCCCACGTGATCTCGCGCAGGCCGACCTGCTGCTCGATCGCCGCCTCGCCGGGCACCGCGACGCGCAGTAGGTAGCGCTCCGGGCTCTGAGGCGACCAGAGGTCGGGGTCGTCGATGACGACCGACCCGCGGAGCGTGCGCGACTCGTCCTCGGGCACGTTGACGTACCGAAAGCGCAGCGCGTGGCGCGCGCCGTCGCGGGTGAGCTCGCCGATCAGCGCCGGCGGCGGGACACTCACGGTGTTGCGCAGGCGCACGCGGACGTCGACGCGCGCCCGGCCGCGGCCATCCACGCGGGTGCGGACGTGCAGCGCGCCGAGCTGGCTGGGGCCGACGCGTGCGAGCGTCACCGGCCGGTGCAGGCCGCCATAGTTGAACCACGCGCGCTGCCAGTCTTCCTCGGCCTGCCGCTCGGGATCGCGCCAGTCGACGCGCACGGCGACCGTGTGCCGGCCCTCCTCGAGCAGCACGCGAGCCGAGAACGGCTCGTACGCGCCGGTGTGGCGACGCACCAGCTCGCCGTCGACGTACACGCGGGCGCTGTAGTGGACCGACTCGAACTGCAGCGCGTAATGCCCGAGCACCGGCACCTCGATCTCGCGGGCATACCAACCGACGCTGCCGCGGTACGCGCGCCGCCCGGCCGCGCCGCTGTGGGCCTTTGCGTTCGCCGCGTGCGGGACGGTGACCTCGCGCCCCCGCCAGTCGCCGTCGGCCCAGCCACGGTCCAGGCCGTGGTTCGACGGGTCGGCGCGATAGCGCCAGCGCGTCAGCGTGACCGCGCGCCCCCCGGTCGGGCCTGCCCCAAGCTGCCGCAACGCCTGCGTCGCGGGGATGGACGACCCGTTCTCGCGGTCGCCGCCGCTGCCACCGAGGACGGCGACGAGCCCGGCGGCGCAGCCGATCAGGACGAGGCAGGCAAGGGCGATGGTGAGCAGTCGTGACATGAGATCGCGGCTGCCGCAGCGAGCCAGATCGCACAACGTACGCCGTGGCTCGGAAGTCGCGCGACGATAGGATCGCGCGGTCCTGAGCACGCGCGTCCTGATCCTGTCGTGGGAGTACCCGCCGATCGTCGCGGGCGGGCTCGCGCGGCACGTCAGCAAGCTCTCGGAGGCGTTGGTCCGGGCGGGCGTCGAGGTCCACGTGCTGACGCGCGGCGGGCGCGACGTCATCCGATCGCGGTCGGAGACCGTCGCGGGGGTCGTCGTGCATCGCGTGCCGGAGGACCCGATGCCGCTCGACCTCGACGCCTTCGTCGCCTGGGTCGAAGGGATGAACTCGCACATGCACGCCGCCGGCCGCCAGCTCGGCAAGCGGCTGCGCTTCGACCTCGTCCACGGCCACGACTGGCTCGTCGCCGGCGCGGCGGCGGCGCTCGCGACGCGGCTGCGCTGCCCGTACGTCACGACGATCCACGCGACCGAGTACGGCCGCCACCAGGGCTGGGTCGACAAGCACCCGCAGTCCTACATCCACGGGATCGAGACGTGGATGGCCGGCCGCGCGGAGCGCGTCATCACGTGCTCGCACTACATGCGCGGCCACGTCGCCGACGTGTTCTCGATCGACGAGGTGCGCGTGACCGTCATCCCCAACGGGATCGACTGCGGCGACCTGCACCCGGTCGCCGACCTCGACGCGCTGCGAGCGACGTTCGCCGAGCCCGACGAGCGGCTCGTCGTGCTCGTCGGCCGGCTCGTCTACGAGAAGGGGTTTCAGCTCGCGCTCGACGCGCTGCCGCAGGTCATCCGCCGCTCGGGCCGAGTGCGCTTCCTCGTCGCTGGCTCGGGCACCCACGAGGCCGAGCTGCGCAAGCAGGCAACCCGCCTGGGGCTTGACGCGCACGGCACGTTCATGGGCTGGATCGGCGACGACGTCCTGCACTCGCTCTACCGGATCGCGGACCTCTGCGTCGTGCCGAGCATCTACGAGCCGTTCGGCCTGGTCGCCCTGGAGGCGATGGCGAGCGGGTGCCCGTGCATCGTCGCCCACACCGGTGGCTTGAAGGAGGTCGTCCCGAACGCCGACGTCGGCCTGCGCTTCCGCTCGCGCAACCCGCGCGCGCTGGCGACGATGATGCGGCGCGTGCTCGACGACGACGCGCTGCGCGACCGGCTCGTGGCCGAGGCGTCCGTGCACGTCCTGCGCTTCGACTGGAACGACGTGGCCCGGCAGACGGCGGACGTCTACGCGGAGCTTGCTTGCAGCGGCGGCGCGGTCGCGACGCGGGCGCGGCTGCGGCCCGCCTGAGGCGCTACTCGGAGTTGCGGCGGCCCTTGCGGCCCCAGCGGCCGGCGAGCTCGTCGTCGGCGTGCTTGTCGCCGCGGCCGGAGACGATCGAGACGACGATGCACACGGTCGCGATCGCCGGCATGAGGACGGCGAAGGTGAACAGCAGGCCGATGCTGTCCGACCAGGCCTGGCTGAGAGCGATGAGCGGCGCGGCTTCCATGCGCGGGGAGAATACTTGGCCGCGAGGCACGCCGGCTCGGCGGCCACTCTGGAGGAGCGAATGCGCAGGACCATCTTCGTGACAGCGGTGCTCGTGCTCGCGCTCGCCGGCGCTGCGCGGGCGCAGGACTCGCTGATCACCGCGTCACTGGCGCCGAACGCGCCGGCCGTCGGATCGACGCTGCACGTGGGCGTCGACGGAGCGGCGCCGGAGCTCGCCGGCGCGCTTCCCGAGTCGCTGGTCCTCGGGCTGCAGCGCGGCTTCGCGCTCGACCTCGTCGCCGTCCGCTCGCGCTGCGACGCCAGCCATGCGTCGATCGGCGACTGCCCCGCGTCGAGCAGGATCGGCAGCGGCCAGGCGCTGGTGCGCGCCACCGGGTTCATCAACGCCGACATCCCGGGGACGATCTCGATCTTCCTCGCCGATCGCGTGCGGGCGGGCGACCTGGCGAGCGTCGTCCTGCGGGTCGACGCGGCTGGCTCGTCGCGCGCCGTGCGCGCCCGGCTGATCGCGCCGCGGACCGGACCACTCGCCTACGAGCTGATCGCGACGGGCTTTGCCGCGGCGATCCCGACGCTTCCCGGCGTCACCTTCACGCTGCGCTTCCTGACGCTCGACATCACCGCGCGGCGCACCGTCACGACGACCGTGACCAAGCGCGTGCGCGTCACCCGCAACGGCAAGCGGGTGACGATCAAGCGCAGGGTCAAGCGCCGGGTGCGCCACGACCTCATCCGCAACCCCAAGACGTGCGCGGCGGGGAACTGGGTGGCCCGCGTGACCGTGCGGGTCGCCGGGTCGGACCGCTCGCGCGACGTCGCGATGCCGTGCACGCCGGCATGATCGCGCCCGCGCTCCTCGTCGCCGGGCTGCTCGCACTGCTCGCGCTCGCGAGCCCTGCCACGGCCGCGAAGACGCTCGTGAGCTACGAGCAGTCGGGCGGGATCGCGGGGATCCGGACGTCGCTGTCGGTGACCGTCGGCGGCAGCGCGCGCGTCACGTCGAGCCGCGCGATGGGCATCAAGCGCTTCAAGCTCACGCTCAACGAGCTGCACGCGCTCAAGCGCGACCTGCGCGACGCCCGCTTCTCGACGTTGCGGCCCCTGTACGACAGCAAGGCCCCGATCGCCGATGGCATCGCTCAGACCGTGCGCTACGCCGGCTATCGGGTGACGGTCAGCACGGGCGCGCGGCCGCCGCAACGGTTGCGCAAGGTGCTCGACCGCCTGAGCCGTCTCGCCGCGCGCGTCGACTGAGGGCCTCGTGGCGAACCGCCGCCGCGTGCGCCGCGCCGTGCGCGTCCTGCTGCTCGACGAGGACGACCGCGTGCTGCTGTTTCGCAGCTCGCGGCGGGCGTGGTGGCAGTCGCCGGGCGGGGGACGCAATCAGGGCGAGAAGGCGCGGGCCGCCGCGGTGCGCGAGATCGCCGAGGAGACCGGCCTGCAGGAGCTCGTCGTCGGCGCCGAGGTCTGGCGGCGACGCAGCGAGCACGGGCAGCCGACCGAGCTTTCGCGAGAAGCGCTCGGCCAGGCCGCGCAGTTCGCGTGGGTCAGCTCGGCGCTTGCTTGGCGACCAGGTCGTCGGGGCAGCGCCCGAGATCCTCGGCGAGCGTCTGGGGCGGGGGCGTCTCGAAGACCCGCCGCAGCTCGGCGCCACCGACCCACTGGCGCTTCGCTCGCGGCCCCAGCCGCGCCACGGGCTTGCTGGCGACGGTGATCGTGAACTCCTCCCCGTCTCGCGCGCGCCGCAGCACCTCGTCAATGTTGTTGCGTAGCTCCTTGCGCGGGATCGTCTTCATTTCCAGCGAAGGTAGCCGAGCTGCTGCCTCGCGCGCGCACCTGGACGGCCTCGCCGGGCGCCGCGTGACAGCATGCCGCTTCGAATGACCGCGGGCTCAGAGGACATCGTCAGAGCGGCGAGCGCGCTGACCTCGCGGCTGCCGTGGCCGCTCGGCGTGCTCGCGCGGCTCGCGTACAACTACCGCTGGACGTGGCTTCCGGACGGCCCCGCCCTCTTTCGCTCGATCGACCCGGACCGCTGGCGTGCGTGCGGGCGGAACCCCGTGCGCCTGCTCCAGGAGACCTCGGCGGAGGCGCTCCTGCGGGCGGCGGCGGACGACTCGCTGATCTCCCGCGCCGAGGAGCTCGAGCGGGCGATGCTCGAGGACCTCGCTCGACCGGCTGCCGTCGACGTCGTCGCCGAGGATCGCCCCGTCGCGTTCTTCTGCGCCGAGCACGGCGTGCATTCCTCGCTGCCGATCTACGCGGGCGGCTTGGGCGCCCTGGCCGGCGACATCCTCAAGGAGGCATCGGACCACGGGCTGCCGTTCGTCGCCGTCGGGCTGATGTACCGCTTCGGCTACTTCCGCCAGCGCGTCGACCACACCGGCTGGCAGCAGGAGACGTGGGTCGCGACGGATCCGGAGCGCTCGCCGGCGGTCCTCGTGACGGTCGGGGAGGAGCGCGCGCCGCTGCGGGTCACCGTGCCGGTGGGTTCGGATGTCGTGACCGCGCAGGTCTGGCGCGTCGACGTCGGCCGCGTGCCGCTCTACCTGCTCGACACCGACCTGCCGGAGAACACGCGCGTCTCGCGCTGGATCACGGCTCGGCTGTATGACTCCGACGAGAGCACGCGGCTTGCGCAGTACGTCCTGCTGGGGGTCGGCGGCGCCGCGGCGCTGCGTGCGCTCGGCATCTCGCCGGGCGTCGTGCACATGAACGAGGGGCACGCCGCGTTCGCGGCCCTGGAGATGACGCGCGAGGCCGTCGAGGGCGGGCTGGACTTCCGCGCGGCGTTCGAGACCGTGCGCCGGACGACCGTGTTCACGACGCACACGCCCGTGCCGGCCGGCAACGACACGTACCCGGCCGACCAGGTCCGCCGCTGCCTGGAGCCGCTCGCCGTGTCGCTGGGCGCTGACGTCGACGAGGTCATCCGCCTCGGGCGCACGCGACCCGAGGACGAGGGCGAGCCGTTCGGCGTGACGCAGTTCGCGTTGCGCGCGTCGCGGTCGGCGAACGGCGTCAGCCTGCGCCACGGCGGGGTGTCGCGGGAGATGTGGCGCCCGCTGTGGCCCTCGCGCGAGGTCGACGACGTGCCGATCGGCCATGTCACGAACGGCGTCCACGTCCCGTCGTGGGTGGGCACGCCGATGCGCCGCCTGCTCGACGAGCACCTCGGCGCGGGCTGGGCGATGCGCGCGGGCGATCCGGCGACGCTGGCGGCGATCGACGCCGTGCCGGACGCGGAGCTGTGGGCGGTGCGCTGCGAGCAGCGCCGGTTGCTCGTCGAGTACGTCCGCGACCGCAGCCAGCTGCAGCGGATCGCGCGCGGCGAACCCCGCGATCACGTCGAGGCGGCGGCGAAGGCGTTCGATCCCGGTGTCTTGACGGTCGGCTTCGCGCGGCGGTTGGCGACGTACAAGCGGTTGAACCTGCTCTTGCAGGACGCGTCCCGGGGGTTCGCGCTGCTGGGCGGGGAGCGCCCGATGCAGCTGCTGCTTGCGGGCAAGGCCCATCCGCGCGACGACGACGGCAAGCGGTTGTTGCAGCAGCTCTTCTACGCGCGCTCGCAGCAGCGGGCCTTCGAGCGGGTCGTGTTCCTCGAGGACTACAACCTCGCGGTGGCGGCGCGGCTCGTGCGCGGCTGTGACCTGTGGATCAACGTCCCGCGGCCGCCGCTCGAGGCGAGCGGGACGAGCGGGATGAAGGTCGCGGTCAACGGCGGCCTGCAGCTCAGCGTGCTCGACGGCTGGTGGGCCGAGGGCTACGACGGCTCCAACGGCTGGGCGCTGGACGGCTCGATCGACGACGACCACGGCGCCCAGGACGCCCGCCACGCCGGCGAGCTGTACCGGCTGCTCGAGGACGAGATCACGCCCGAGTTCTACGACCGCGACGCGGCCGGGATCCCTCGGGCGTGGGTCGCGCGGGTGAAGCGCTCGATGCGGACGCTCATCCCCGAGTTCTCGGCGACGCGGATGGTCTCGGAGTACGAGCAGCGCATCTACCGCGCGCGCTGAAGGCGCCTGGCTCGGTCGGAACAGGCCTCTGATAGCCGAGATGACACAAATTTGTGATATCTAGGTTAGATCCGCTATGTTTGTCGTATGCCGCGCGATGAGGAGATCACCTTCGCCGATCACCTGGGCCGTCACTACGCCCGCCGTTACGCGTATCCGCCGATGGTTGGGCGCGTGCTGGGCTACCTGCTGGTGTGCGACCCGCCTGCCCAGACGATCGCGCAACTGAGCGACGCGCTGCTGGCAAGCCGCAGCGCGATCACCGGCGCGCTGGACGTGATGGAGCGCATCGGCGCGGTCCACCGTTCGCGCGCGGCGGGCGAGCGGATGGATCGGGTCCGCGTGGACCTCTCCTCCGCCCAGTCACGGGGATTTGACGTCGCGGAGTACCGGGAACTGGCCGACCTGGCCAGGGAGGGCCTGCAGGTCCTCAAGGACGCGTCGGCCGAGCGCCGGGCAACGCTGGTGGAGATGGAGGCGTTCGCCGACTGGCTCGTCGAGCGGACGCAGCTCATGCAACAGGAGTGGGAGGCACACCGTGACGCCCTGCGCGCCGCGGGCGAGCTCCCCGGATAGGTCTGCGCCGGTGCCGACCATGCCAAGGAGATGCGAGCGAACCATGGACGACAGCACCACGAACGCCATCGAAGTGCGGAGCCTCGCGAAGGGATACAAGGGAGTGCCGGTGCTCCACGACGTCTCGTTCAGCGTCGGGCGAGGCACAGTCTTCGCGCTGCTCGGAGCCAACGGCTCGGGCAAGACGACCACGATCAACATCTTGACCACGTTGATCAAGGCCGACGGCGGAACGGCGAGCGTCGACGGGTTCGACGTAGGCGAGCAACCCTCCAAGGTCCGCGAGCAGATCAGCGTGACAGGCCAGTTCGCCGCGGTGGACCACGTGCTCACCGGCCGGGAGAACCTGGTGCTGATGGGCGCGTTGCGCCACGTCGCCGATCCGGAGCAGACCGCGGCGGACCTGTTGGACAAGTTCGATCTCAACGAGGCTGCCGACCGCCGCCTGCTGACGTTCTCGGGCGGGATGCGCCGCCGGATCGACATCGCCATGAGCCTGGTGGGCGACTCGCCCATCATCTTCCTCGACGAGCCGACGACCGGGCTTGACCCCAAGAGCCGGACCGACATGTGGCTGACCATCCAGCAACTGGTCAAGGACAAGGTCCACGGTCTTCCTGACCACCCAGTACCTGGAGGAGGCCGACCATCTCGCGGACGACATCGCCCTCCTCCACGGCGGCCGGATCGTGGCCAGCGGCACACCGGACGAGCTGAAGGCCATGGTGCCAACCGGGCGCGTCGAGCTGGAGTTCGGCGACGAGGAGCAGTTGGTCGCGGCGCAGAGTGCGCTCGGGGAGCAGCACGAGGTCAGCCGTGTTGACTCGAAGCTGGTGGTCGCCACCGCCGGCTCGGTGGCCGAGATGGCGGACCTGTTCATCCGGCTCAAGGCCAGTGGGATCGAGCCGACCGGTTTCTCTCGGCAGCTCCCGACGCTGGACGACGTGTTCTTCAAGTTCCTCGCCGAAGAGAAGGAGGATCGGCATGCGAGCGCTCGCTGACACTTGGACGATGACGAAGCGAAGCCTTCGTCACACGACGCGCAGCCTCGACACGATCATCACGGTCGTCCTGACACCGATCGGCACGCTGCTGCTGTTCGTCTACGTGTTCGGCGGCGCACTCGGGGCGCAAACCGGCTCGATCGAGTACATCGACTTCATCACCCCCGGCGTCGTCATCATGACCGTGGTCAGCGGCATCTCCTACGCCGCGTTCCGTCTCAGCACGGACCTCCAGAAGGGCATCATCAGCCGCTTCCGGACCATGCCCGTGGCGCCCTCGTCCGTGCTGAGCGGGCAGGCCCTCTCATCCACGCTGTCCACCCTCTTCTCCTGCTTCTTGGTGGTCATGGTGGCGCTTCTCGTCGGGTTCCGCCCGGCGGCGGATGGTGCCGCTTGGCTTACGTTCTGCGGCCTGCTGGTCCTCTTCACCCTGGCCACCACCTGGCTGGCGATGTTCTTCGGCCTGCTGGCAAAGACCGTCGAAGGCGCCGGCGCCTTCAGCTACATCCTGCTGCTCCTGATCTTCATCAGCCCCTCGTTCGTCCCGACAGACTCAATGACGCCATGGCTGAGAGGCTTTGCCGAGAACCAGCCGATGACGCCGATCATCGAAACCATGCGCTCGCTGCTGACCGAGGGGACCCCCGGCCCCGACATCTGGGCCGCCCTTGCATGGGCCGCGGGCATCCTGGTGGTCTCCTACACGCTCGCGCTGCGCGTCTATCGCGGCAGCGCGCCTGTCCCGGCAAACCAGTAAGCCGCGCCGCTGCGCCGGCAGCAAGCTTGACGCGGGCGTGGCGTAGGATCGCTCCGTGTCAAAGGCAACCGACACGGCGGGCTCACAGGCGTTCGAGCTCGCGTCGCTGGACACGGTCTCGGACGGGCTGCGCGCGGGCGTGCAAGCCCTCTACGAGGAGGCCTTCCCGCCGCGCCAGCGCGAGCCGTTCGCGGACATCGTCGCCGCGAGCCGGGACGGCGCGGGCATCGCGCTCGTACCCGTCGACGGAGAACAGCCGGTCGGGCTCGCCTTCCTCAGCTCGCTCGGTGCTGCCGGCCCGCTGTTCCTCGAGTACTTCGCCATCGCCGCGGATCGGCGTGGCGCCGGCGTGGGCCAGGCGCTGTGGCACGCCGTCGCGGACGCCCTCGCGGTACGCGGGGAGCCGGCCGCGGTCGTCCTCGAGGTGGAGGATCCCGCGGAGGCTCAGATCGCCGCGGAGGAGGTCGCTCAGCGCGAGCGGCGCGTGCGCTTCTGGCAGCGGGTCGGCGCGCGCATGTTGCCGGTCTCGGGCTACATCGTCCCGACGCTCGACGAGGATGGCACCGAGCCGCTCCTGCTGATGTGGATCGCCCCGCCGGGCGCCGCCGACCCCGACCTGCACGACCTCGTCGTCGCGCTCTACGAGCACGGCTATCGACTCGACCCCGACCACCCGCTCGTCGTGCGCGCGCACGAGACGTACGGACGATGAGCTCGACCGACTTCTTCGCGCTCGGCGCGCTCGTGGTCTCGGTGGCCACCGCGATCTACACGTTCTACACCTACGTCCTCGGGCGCCGGACGCTGCACGTGACGACCTACCAGGGCGCCACCGCGCTCGCGCTCCAGATGGACCAGGTCTTCATCGAGCATCCGCTGCTGCGGCCGTACTTCTACAGCGAGGCGCCGGTGCCGGACGAGGCGAGCGACCCCGAGATGCACCATCGCGTGCTCGCCACCGCGGAGTTCGTGCTCGACATCGTCGAGTGCATCTGGGACCACCGCGCCAGCTTCGATCCCGACGACCGCGAGTCGTGGAAGGACTGGATCCACGACGTCTTCCTCGGCTCCCCCGCCTGCCGTGAGTGGTACGTCGAGAACCTCGCCTGGTACCCGGCGCTGCGACACCTCGCGGCGGAGGCGCCCAACGGCGGCCGGGGCGTCCCGCACATCGCCCTGGCCGGGGCGCCCGGACCGTAAGGGCATGGACTCCGCCGAGGCGCTCTCGGACGCCGTGCTTGCGATCGCCGCGGAGCATGCCGTCGAGCCCGTCCTGCAGAAGCTCGTCGACGCGGCACGCGAGCTGGCGGGCGCGACGTACGCGGCGATCGGCGTCCCCGACGGCGAGGGCGGCTTCGCGCAGTTCATCACGTCTGGGATGAGCGACGAGCTCATCGCGTCGCTCGGGCCGCTGCCGCGCACGCACGGCATGCTCGGCGCCATGCTCGAACCCGACGCGGCGCCGCTGCGCACGGCAGACATCCGCGAGGACCCGCGCTTCCGGGGCTGGTGGCCGGACGCGCATCCCTCGATGAGCTCGTTTCTCGGCGTGCCGATCGTCGCGCGGGGGAAGGTCGCGGGCGCCTTCTACCTCACCGACAAGCCGGACGGCTTCTCCGACGACGACCAGGCGCTCATCCAGACCTTCGCGGCGCACGCGGCGCTCGCGATCGAGAACGCGCGGCTGCACGAGCGCAGCCGCGAGCTGAGCATCGTCGAGGAGCGCAACCGCCTCGCGCGCGAGCTGCACGACGCGGTCGCGCAGAAGCTCTTCGGGGTGGTGCTCGCGGCGGAGTCCGGCAGCGCGCTGCTCGATCGCGACGTCGCGGCGGCGGGCGCGCAGCTGCGCCTCGCGGGGGATCTCGCCGGCGAGGCGATGGAGGAGCTGCGGTCGGTCATCGTCCACCTGCGCCCGCCCGCGCTCGAGGCGGAGGGCCTCGCGGTCTCCCTCGCCAAGCACGTCGACGTCCTGCGCCGCGCGCAGCGGCGCGCGATCGACCTCGACGTCGCCGGGGACTGCCCCGGCGCGATCGAGGCCGACGTGTTCCGCATCGCCCAGGAGGCGCTGCACAACGCGCTGCGCCACGCCGGCGAGGCGGCGCGCGTCGAGGTGCGGCTGCGCTGCGACGGCGGCGCGGTCGTGCTGACCGTCGCCGACGACGGGGTCGGCTTCGACGCGTCGGAGGTGCGCTCGCGCTCGCTCGGCCTGACGACGATGTCCGAGCGCGCTCGCGACATCGGCGGCACGCTGGACGTCGACTCGTCGCCAGGCGCCGGGACGACCGTCCGCCTGCGGGTGCCGTCGTGATCAGGGTCCTCGTCGTCGACGACCACGCGGTCGTGCGCCAGGGCCTGCGGACGTTCCTCGAGTTGCAGGATGACATCGAGGTCGTCGGCGAGGCGGCCGACGGCGAGGCGGCGCTCGAAGCGGTCGCCGCCGTGGAACCCGACGTCGTGCTCATGGACCTCGTCATGCCGCGCCTGGATGGCGTCAGCGCGATCGAGCGGTTGCGCGAGCTCGCGCCGGCGACCCGCGTCATCGTCCTGACGAGCTTCCTCGACGAGGACAAGGTCCTGCCGGCCGTGCGCGCCGGGGCCGCCGGCTACCTGCTCAAGGACGTCCAGCCGGCGGAGCTCGTCAAGGCGATCCGGATGGTCGACCGCGGCGAGGCGCTGCTTCACCCGGCGGTCGCCGCGCGCGTCCTGCGCGAGCTCGCCGGGGACGGCGCGCGGGCCGAGCGCCACGAGCTGCTCACGGCGCGCGAGCTCGAGGTCCTCGCGCTCCTCGCCCGCGGCCGCGCGAACAAGGCGATCGCGTTCGACCTCGGCGTCGCCGAGAAGACGGTCAAGACGCACGTCGGCAACATCCTCGGCAAGCTCGGCCTCTCCGACCGCACGCAGGCCGCGCTCTACGCGGTCCGCGAGGGTCTCGCCGGGTAGCTCGACCGCGTCGTCACGCAGCTCGGCCCGATCGCCGGCTGGTGCGTCGCCCGTCTAAGCATGCACCGAGACGGGGTTCCCGTGGCCCGATCCGTCGACGTGAAACGTCGCCGCCGGCCAGCTCGTGGCGGGCGCGTCGGCGGTGGCGGTCGGCGCGCTACCGCCGCACGCGCAGGTAGATGAACCGCACCGAGCCGGCCTCGAGCGCGCCGTGCGCGAAGCGCGTGCCGCCCGGGCCGAAGCTCGAGCCGCCGCCTCCGCCGGAGCCGGGCGTGGAGGTGTCGCCGCCGGAGCTGCCGCCGCCGCCACCGAAGCGCCCGCCGCCACCGCCGCCACCACCGCCGGACTCGATGTTCTCGCCGAGGTCGCCGCCGTGGCCGCCGGCGCCGATCGTGCCCGCCGACGCCGACGGGCCGCCCGCCGCGCCGCCCGCCCGCGCGGTGCCGCCGAACCCACCGGGCTCCGACGCGCCGCCGTCGGAGGGGCTGCCGTCGGCGACCTCGCCGATGACCCCGCCGCCGGCGCCGCCGATGCCGCCGAAGCCGGGCGACGCGAAGACCGCACCGCCGCCTCCGCCCCCGCCCGCCGCGACGATGAGCCGCGACGCGAGCGTGTTGCACGACGTGCGCTCGACACTGCAGGTCCGGACGTCCGACGCCCCGCCGCCGCCGCCTCCGCCACCGGAGAGGTAGTTGCTGAAGGCGCGGCCCTGGCGCAGCACGCCGCCGGCCCCGCCGCCGTTGAAGCCGCCCGCGCCACCGGCCGGGCCTTCGACGGATCCCCCGCGCCCGCCGACGTGGACGTAGAGCCTGCGGCCCGGGGTCACGCGCAGGTCGCCGCTGGCGATCGTGCCGGGGCCGCCGAGGCCGCCGGGACCCACGCTCGTGCACGGAGGCGTCGGCAAGAAGCCGCCGGTGCAGACGACGGTGTCCGAGCCGTCGCCACCGGCCGCGCCCCTGGCGATGACGCGCAGCTTGCGCACGCCGGCGGGCACGACGAAAGGACTGCTCGACGCCGATCGCGGGGCAGTCGACGAACGTGTTCGGATCCTTGAACGCGGGCTTCGAGCAGGCCGCGCGGGCGTCGGGCGCGAGCATCGCCGGCGCCAGCACGGCTGCGGCCACCGCCGCGGCGGCGAGCCTGGCCCGCAGCGCCGTATCCAGCGCGGTGCAGGCGCGACGCACGATCATCCTCGCACCCTGAAGCGCAGGCTCCGTGCCGCACGCGGTGCCGAGTTGCCGTAGATGCCCGTCTCGTCGGTCCCGTAGGCGGTGACCCGGTAGCTCCCAGACCGCAGTCGGCTCGCGACGCGGTAGCTCCAGCGACCGCCCGAGCGCAGCGTCGCGTGCAGCGACGGCGGCTCGCCGCAGGGTCCGACCCGCAGGCCTGTCGATGGGTACAGCCACGTGCAGCCGCCGGATGGGCGCGGGAGCCGCTCGATCCGCAGCGCGACGCCGCGGACGCCGGACGCATCGCGCGCGCGGCCCGAGACAACGAGCCCGCGCGCTCCGACGGTCGCTCCGGAGCGCGGGCGCGAGATCGTCACCGCGGGCGGCGGGTTGGGCGCGCGCGGGGTCACGAAGCTGATGCGGACGAACGCCTGTGGGAGCTTCGACTGCGCGAAGGTCGTCCCGCGGGGTCCGAAGCTCGATCCGGCGCCTCCACCGGCTCCGTTGGGCACGGTGGCGGCCTTGTTCGCTCCGCCGCCGCCGCCGTAGCGACCGCCGCCGCCGCCCCCGCCGCCGCCGCTGTCGGCCGCAGCGGCGCCAGCGGCGCCCTTGCCGCCCGCGCCGAGTGCTCCCGAGCCGGCGCCCGGACCGCCCCCACCGCCCGCCGACGAGGTCGCGCCGCCACCGGCGCCGGTGCCGGCGCCGGGGGCTGCCGTGCCGTCGGCAGCCACGGATCCGCCGAAGCCCGTGGCGTTGCCGAGCCCGGGGCCGCCGCCCCCGCCGCCTCCTCCGCCGGCGGCCACGATCAGGCGCGAGGCGAGCGTGTTGCATCTGCGGCTGAGCGTGCTGCACGTCCGCACGTCGCTGGCACCGCCGCCACCGCCGCCACCGCTTGGGTACGCCTTCGTGCCCGAGCCGCCGGCGCCGCCGCCGTTGAATCCGGCGGCGCCGCCGAGCGCCCGCGTCCCGCCGGCGCCGCCGACGAGGACGTAGATGCGGTTGCCGGGGGTCACGCGGATCGCCCCGCTCGCGACGGCGCCGACGCCTCCGCTCGCGGGGAAGCTGATTCCGCCCGGCGTGCCGTCGCCACCGCGGGCGCCGACCGCGATGACGGTCAGGCGTGACACGCCCGCGGGCACGACGAACGGCTGCTCGTGTCCGACGGGCCGGCAGTCCACGACCGAGTTGCGACCGTCGCGCACCGGGGCCCAGCACGCGGCGCCGGCGGCCGGCGCGATCACGGCGCTCGCCGCGGCGGCGGCCGTCAGGACCACGCTCAGATCGCGAACCACCGGGCTCGGCACGAACCTACCGTACGGATCGCCGCGAGGCGGTGCAGCTTTTTCGTCGAAGGCGGCGCTCGCGTCGAAGCCGGTCCTAGGACCAATTGCCGATGGTCGGCGGGCGGGCGCGCACGTAGCGTCGTGCCCATGACCAAGACAGCCATCGTCACCGGCGCCTCACGAGGCCTCGGACTCGAGCTCGCCCGCGCGCTCGCCGAGCGCGGCTGGCGGCTCGTGATCGACGCTCGCGGCGCGGCCGACCTGGAAGCCGCCCGCGCGCAGCTCGCCTCCGCCACCGACGTCGTCGCGATCGCCGGCGACGTCGCCGACCCCGAGCATCGCGCCCGGCTCGTCGAGGCCGCGGGCGACACGCTCGAGCTCCTCGTCAACAACGCGAGCATCCTCGGCGCGTCGCCGCTGCCCGCCCTCGGCGACTACCCGCTCGACGTGCTCGAGCGGGTCTTCGCCGTCAACGCCATTGCGCCGCTGGCTCTCGCCCAGCTCGCGCTCGCCCGGATGACCGGCGGCGCGATCGTCAACGTCACGTCCGACGCCGCCGTCGAGGCCTACGAGGGCTGGGGCGGCTACGGCGCGTCGAAGGCGGCGCTCGAACAGCTCTCCAGCGTGCTGGGGGCGGAACGGCCCGACCTGCGCGTCTACGCCGTCGACCCCGGCGACATGAACACGCGCATGCACCAGGACGCCTTTCCGGGCGAGGACATCTCCGACCGGCCGCCGCCGCGCGACAGCGTGCCGGGCCTGCTCGCGCTCGTCGACGGCGACCTGCCCAGCGGCCGCTACCGCGCCGCCGAGCTCGCGAAGGTGAGCGCGTGAGCGCCACGGCGCCCGCACTCGACAACGCCGTCCTCGCGCGGGTCGCGCGCGAGCGGCGCGAGGCGCACGAGCCGCCCGAGGCGCGCGGGCTGCGCCGCGACGACGTGCGCATGCTCGTCGCGGCCACGGACGCAGGGCTCGTCCACGCGCGCGCCCGCGACCTGCCCGACCACCTCCGCGCCGGCGACGTCCTCGTCGTGAACACGTCGAAGACGCTGCCGGCCGCCCTGCCCGCCCGGCGCGCCGACGGCACGAGCGTGCAGCTTCACCTCTCGACGCCCGCGCCGGGCTTCGACGCCGCGGTGCACCCCCCGCCGACGCCCGCGCCGGGCGCCGGCACCGCCGTGCAGCCTCCGGGCGAGCGCCGTGGCGCGGCTTCGGCTGGCGCCGCCGAGGAGGAATCGGCCGGCGAGCGCCGCCCGCTGGTCCGCTGGGTCGTCGAGCTGCGCCGCGACGGCCGGCGCTTCGGCGGCGGGCGCGCGGGCGAGCGCCTCGACTTGCCCGGCGGCGCGCACGCGACGCTGCTCGCGCCGTATCTCGGCCAGCGGCTGTGGCTCGCCGAGCTCGACCCCGGCGACCTGCTCGCCTACCTCGCCCGCCACGGCTCGCCCATCCGCTACGCCCACACGCGCGGCGAGCACCCACTCGACGCCTACCAGACGGTCTTCGCGCTGCACCCTGGGAGCGCGGAGATGCCGAGCGCCGGCCGTGCGTTCACGCCCGAGCTCGTCACCGCCCTCGTCGCGCGCGGCATCGCGGTCGCGCCGCTGACGCTGCACGCCGGCGTCTCGTCGCTCGAGGCGGGCGAGACGCCGTACCCGGAGCGCTTCGCCGTCCCGCCGACGACGGCCCGCCTCGTCAACGGCGCCCGCGCCGGAGGCGGGCGCGTCATCGCCGTCGGCACGACCGTCGTGCGCGCGCTCGAGACCGTCGCGCTGCCCTTCGGCCACGTCGAGGCCGACGCCGGCTGGACGCGCCACGTCGTCACCCCCGAATGCGGCGTCCGCGTCGTCGACGGCCTGCTGACCGGCTGGCACGACCCCGACGCCTCACACCTGCTGATGCTCGAGGCGATCGGCGGGCGCGACCTCGTCGAGCGCTCCTACGCGGCGGCCCTGGACGCCGGCTACCGCTGGCACGAGTTCGGCGACGTCCATCTGATCCTGCCGTGAAGGCGGTCGTCCTCCACGCGTTCGGCCCGCCCGAGCACCTATCGAGGACCGGCCCGACCCGCAGCCGCAGCCGGCGGCGTCGGGAGCCTGCTCGTCCAGCTCGCGGCCGGCGCGGGCGCCAGGGTGATCGCGGCCGCGGGCGGCGAGCGCAAGGCCAAGCTCGCGCGCAGCCTCGGCGCCGCGCACGCCGTCGACTACTCCCAGCCCGGCTAGCAGGAACAGGCCGGCCCGGTCGACGTCGTCTTCGACGGCGTCGGCGGCGCGATCGGCCGCCAGGCGTTCGAGCTCGTCCGCGCGGGCGGGCGCTTCTCGAGCTTCGGCATGGCGAGCGGCGCGTTCGCCTCCATCTCGCTGCAACTCGCGCAGGGCGCCGGCGTCACGCTGCTACGCGGCAACGGCGCGCAGCCCCACCAGCTGCGCGCCCTCTCCGAGCGCGCCCTGCACGCGGCGGCGGCCGGTCATCTCTCACCGGTCGTCGGCCAGCGCTTCGCGCTCGCAGACGCTGCGGACGCCCACACAAAGATCGAGGCGCGCGCGACGATCGGCAAGACGCTGCTCGTCACCTGACGGCCGGATCGAGGCCCGAGCGCGCGGCGCCGCGCGACCTCGTAGCCTGCCCATCATGCGGCTCGCGACCTTCCTGCCACCCGGCCAGACCATGCCCCGCGCGGGCGAGGTCCACGACGACGAGGTGATCTCGTTCGTCGTCAAGCGCGAGACCGTGCTCGAGCGGTTGCGCACCTCCGACTACGACCCGGCGATCGGCGACCCGTACAGGCTCGACGAGGTCACGCTGCTCGCGCCGGTCCCGCGGCCCCGCGCGATCTTCGGCATCGGGCTGAACTACGCCGCGCACGCCGCCGAGCAGGGCAAGGAGCCGCCCGAGTTCCCGATCGTCTTCATGAAGCTGCCGAGCTCGAGCGCGCCGCCGAACGGGCCGGTCACGTGCCCGGCCGTCGTCAAGCGGCTGGACTACGAGGGCGAGCTCGTCGTCGTCATGGGCGCCGACGCGACGATCGCCGGCTACGCGGTGGCCAACGACGTGTCCGCGCGCGACCTCCAGCGCCGCGAGCCGCAGTGGACGCGCGCCAAGGGCGCCGACGGCTTCTGCCCGTGGGGACCGTGGATCACGACCGCCGACAAGGTGCCGGACCCGAAGAACCTGCGCATCACGACGCACGTCAACGGCGAGCTGCGCCAGGACTCCTCGACCGCCGACCTCATCTTCGGCCCGCAGGAGCTCGTCGACTTCATCTCGGAGACCTGCACGCTCGAGCCGGGCGACCTGATCCTCACCGGCACGCCGAGCGGCGTCGGCATGTCGATGGACCCGCGGCAGTTCCTGGCATCCGGCGACGTCGTGCGAATCGAGATCGAGACGCTCGGAGCGATCGAGCATGCCATCAGCTGAGCTGCTGAAGCGCCTCGGCGAGCTGTCGGACCTACGCCACGCCGGCCACGTGCTTGCGTGGGACCAGCAGGTGATGATGCCGCCCGCGGGCGGCGCCGCGCGCGGGCAGGCGCTCGGCGCGCTGCAGAGCCTGGCGCACGAGCGGCTCGTCGCACCCGAGCTCGGCGCGCTGCTGGATGCCGAGAACGGCGACGACCCGCAGCTCGTCCGCGCCGTCCGGCGCGACCACGAGGTCGCGCGCCGCGTGCCCGGCGAGCTCGCCGCCGCGATGGCGCGTGCCGGCTCTGAGGGCTTCGAGGTCTGGCTGGCGGCGCGCGAGGCCAACGACTTCACGGTCTTCGAGCCGGCGCTGCGGCGCAACATCGAGCTCGCGCGCGTGTACGCCGCGTGCTTCCCCGAGGCCGCGCATCCCTACGACGCGCTGCTGGACCGCTTCGAGCCCGGCACGACGACCGCGCAGGTGCGCACGCTCTTCGCCGCGCTGCGCGACGGGCTCGTCCCGCTGCTCGCGGAGATCGCCGCGCAGCCGGTGCCGGCGCCGCTGCCCGGCACCTTCCCCATCGCCGCGCAGCGCCAGGTCGGCCTCGAGATCGTCCACGCGATGGGCTTCGACGACAGCGCCTGGCGGTTGGACGACGCCGTCCACCCGTTCGCCGCGTCGCCGTCCCAGCGCGACGTGCGCGTCACCTCGCGCTTCGACGACGAGAGCCTCACCGGGCTGTTCGCGCTCATGCACGAGGTCGGCCACGGGCTCTACGAGCACGGCGTCGACCCCGCGCTCGCGCGCACGACGCTCGACTCGGGCGTCTCGCTCGGCGTGCACGAGTCGCAGAGCCGCATGTGGGAGAACCTCGTCGGGCGCAGCGAGCCGTTCTGGAGTTACTGGCTGCCGCGCCTCGCCCATGCGATGCCCGACACGCTCGGCAGCGTCTCGCTCGACGACTTCCTCAAGGCGATCAACGTCGTCGCGCCGACGCTCATCCGCGTCGAGGCCGACGAGCTGACCTACTCGCTGCACGTCATCCTGCGCTTCGAGCTCGAGCTCGAGCTCGTCGAGGGAACGCTCGACCCGGCCGACCTGCCCGCGGCGTGGGCGCAGAAGATGCGCGAGCTGCTCGGGATCGAGGTCCCCGACGACCTGCGCGGCGTCCTGCAGGACATCCACTGGTCCGAGGGGATCATCGGCTACTTCCCGACCTACGCGATCGGCAACGTGCTCGCGGCGCAGCTCTGGCGCGTCGCGCGCGCAGACCTGCCGGGGCTCGACGGCGACCTGCGGGCGGGCGAGTACGCCAACCTGCGCGCCTGGCTCGTCGAGAAGGTCCACCGCCACGGCCGCCGGCTGACCCCGCCGGAGCTCATCGAGCAGGCCGTCGGCGGGCCGCTTGACCCGGCGCCGATGCTCGAGCACCTCGGCGCGAAGTACCGCGCGCTCTACGGCCTGCGCTAGAGCTCTCGCCGCGACGCGATCCGCGCCAGCAGCGCGTAGCCGGCCAGCGCCCAGGCGCCGATCACGAGCCACGCCACGGCGCCGGCCCCGAACGGCGTCGTAGACGACGCGCTGTCGCCCAGCAGCATCGCGGCCTGGCTGAACGGGAGCAGCTGCACGATCGTGGAGAAGATCCCCGACTCGACGAAGAAGGCGGCCGCGGCCAGCCCGACCATCGGGAACAGCAGGAACGCGCCGTACGTGTTGATCGTGTTCGCGTTCGGGACGAGCAGGCCGAGCAGCAGGCCGAAGCCGACGAGGCTCACCGTGAGCGCGACCGTCGCCGAGGCGAACAGCAGCGGGTCGTGGACGTCGAGCCGCGTGAGCAGCAGCGTCAGCGCGACGCCGGCCAGGCTGTAGACGAGCCCGGCCACGGCCTTCGCGGCGAGGATCTCCGGACCCGACGCCGCGAGGCGCAGCGCGCCGTACGTGCCGGTCTCGAGCTCCTCCGCCGTCTGCATCGGCACGACCATCATCGCCGCGAAGGCGACGTACATGACGAGGATGATGAGCACGGTGAGCGTTCGCGGCTCCAGGCTCTCGTACGGCGCCTGATCGGCCGGCGCGACCGGCACGACCTGCGTCTGCGCCGCCGGCGTCGAGCCGCTGGCCCGCGCCAGCGCGTCCGGGACGAGCGCGACGACGGACTGCGTCGTGGGGGAGGCGTCCCGGCCGACGAGCACGAGCGCGCGCGGGATGCCGGCGGACTTGCGCTCGACGATGGCAAGCTCGACGTCGTCCTCGGCGACGAGCTTGCGAGCGGCCTCGGCGCTGACCGCGGTTCGCAGCTTCAGCTCGACGCTCTTGCCGGTCGCCGCGCGCAGCTCGCGCGAGAGCGCGCCGCCACCGCCGGACGACTCGACGATCGCGACGTTCGTCTCGGGCAGCTCGTCGTCGTCTCCGATCGTCGCGTTGTAGAAGACCGCCATCCCGATCGGCAGCGCGAGCAGGACGAGGATGCGCCCGTCGCGGCCGGCGTCGCGCAGGTCCTTGAGCAGGATCGCGAAGATGCGGCGCAGGTTCACGTGGCGAGCTCCTCGTCGTTGTCGTCGTCGACGAGGCTGCGGCCGGCGAGGTGGATGAAGACGTCAGCGAGGGTCGGCTCGAGCGTGTGGACCGCGCGCACGCGCCGCGCCGCGACGAGCTCCTGCAGGCGCGCGGCGTCCGCCTCGTCGTGCAGGTGCAGGCGTAGCTCGGTGGCGTCGTCGAGCAGGACGTCCGCCTCCGGCGCCCGCTCGCCGACGCTGAGCTTCAGCGCCCGCGGCGTGTCGAGCGCGACGATCTTGCCGTCCGCGAGGAACGCCACGCGCGCGCACAGCTCGTCGGCCTCGTGCATGTCGTGCGTCGTGAGGAAGATCGTCGCTCCGCCCTCGGCGAGGCGCTTGACGGTGTCCCGCAGGTCGCGGGCGGACTGCGGGTCGAGGCCGCGCGTCGGCTCGTCCATGAACAGCACGCGCGGGCTGTTGAGCAGCGCGCGAGCGAGCAGCAGGCGCTGGCGCATGCCCGTCGAGAACGTCTTGACCTTGCGCTTGGCGACGTTCGTCAGCCGCACCTCCTCGAGGACCTCGGCCGCGCGGCTGCGCGGCAGGCCGTAGAGCGTGCAGAACAGCTCGAGGTTCTCCGTCGCGGTGGCCCGCTGGTAGACGTTCGGCGTCTCGGCGACGAGGTTGATCTCGCCGCGGACGGCCTCGAGCTCACGCGGCACCTCGTACCCGAGCACGCGCGCGCTCCCGCTCGTCGGTCGCGCTCGACCGGTCAGGATGCGGATCATCGTCGACTTGCCCGCGCCGTTGTGGCCGAGCAGCCCGAAGATCTCGCCCGCCTGCGCGCTGAGGCTCACGCCATCGAGCGCGCGGACGTCGCCGTAGTGCTTGACGAGGTCCGTGACCTGCACCGCGACGCCCGGCGAGGGCGTCGAGCGATCGGCGGTGTCGGGGTGCTGGGAGAGAGACGAGGGCAAGGGCGCTTGACGGGTTGTGCCCCGCTACCCGGGAGCCTACGCGCAAGGCCTGTGTGAGTCAGGACACGCAGCAACTGGCCGAATTTCGGCCTATGGCGCCGGGACCCTGCGCCGTATCCTCGCTCATGCATCGGGCGACGACACGAATGCCGACCCACGCGTATTCGAGCGCGCGACCCCGCCGGGACGGCGAGTTCGCGCGGTACCACTGAACAAGGGATCACAGATGCCGAAGGCCGTTTCCAGGGCGCTCGCCGTTGTGGCGGGCGCGACGCTGCTGCTGCTCACGGCATTCGGCGCTCAGGCGCTCGCCGCGAAGTCGACGAAGACCGTGAACGCGACGGCGACGCTCACCTCGCTCGTCAACAAGACGAAGAACCTCCCCAAGCTCGCGGCGTCCAAGAGTGCCAAGGCGAAGCTCCTGCGCAGCGCTCGCAGCGCGCGCAGCGCCCGCAGCCGCCCCTGCACCGCCCTACGGCATCTGACGGCCTACCGCAAGACGCTGCGCGCGACGCGCATCCGCCCGACGGCCAAGGGCACGAAGAACAAGGCCAAGCTGCGCGCGCGCCTCGCCGCGCTCGGCCCCGCGGCGCTGACGGCCTCCAAGAAGCTGCTGTCGGACCGGCGCACGAAGAGCTGCGGCGGCGGCGTCATTCCGTCGACGCTGCCGATGGCGAAGTCGACGATCCTCTCGTCCGACGAGAACGGCATGACGCTGCGCATGGAGATGCCCGAGCTGAAGTTCGCGTCGCAGACCGGCGGCGGCAAGAGCTGGACCCAGCTCGTCCTGCCGAAGTCCGACACCCCGGCGGGCGACGGCAGGCCAGGCGTCCCGGTCATCAGCCGCAGCTTCGCCGTGCCGGACGGCGCGAAGCTCTCGGTCGTGCCGGGCAGCACCGAGTCGTACACGATCCAGGGCGTCGACGTGTTCCCCGCGCAGCCCGAGCCGCTGGACGACAACCCGATCCCAGGCCCGCCGAAGGGCGACCCCAACAACCCGGCCAAGCCCGACTTCCTCAAGGGCTCCTTCGCGCAGGGCAGGTTCGCGCTCGATGTCGACGCCTACAAGAGCGACTCGTTCGTCCCCGCGGCTGCGGCGTCCGGCCAGATCCTCGGCCAGGCGCGTGACGTGACGCTCGGCGGCCTCACCATTCCGGCCGCGCAGTACGACGCCGCGGACCGCACGCTCAAGGTGCTGAACACCGTCGACGTGCGCGCGACGTTCGAGGGCGGCTCGAAGACCTTCACCCCCGAGCTGAACTCCCCGTGGGAGCGCTCGCAGCAGTCGTTCGTCTCGAGCTTGCTCAACACGGGGATCGTCAAGTCCAAGCTGCCGTTCGTCATCCGCCGCTGCGGTGAGGAGATGCTCGTCATCACGAACCCGGCGACGCAGGCGGCGGCCGACCAGTTCGCGGTCGGCAAGCGCGCGCAGGGCTGGCGCACGAACGTCTTCCAGGTCGGCGCGGGGGCGGGCCAGATCGGCACGACCCCGGCGCAGATCCAGACGTTCATCCGCGGGCGGCTCACAGCGCCGCTGTGCATCCACCCGAGCTACGTGACGATCATGGGCGACGACGACCTCGTCCCGACGTTCACCGACGGCCCGAGCGGCATCCCATCCGATCTGAAGTACTCGCTGAAGACCGACGCCGACGAGCTGCCCGACCTCGCCGTCGGCCGGATCCTCGGCAACGCGCAGGTCAACGTTGCCGCTGCGGTCACGAAGATCCTCGGCTACGAGACGACCGCGCCGACCGGCAACGGGATGCTGACCAAGGCTCTCATCGCCGCACAGTTCCAAGACGACGACAACGACGGCCAGGAGAACCGGACGTTCATCACGATGGCCGAGACGACCCGCAACGGGCTGACGGCCCGCGGCGTCGCCGTCGACCGCGTCTACGGCGAGCACCCGGGCAACAACCCGCAGCGCTTCCAGGACGGCAGCGCGCTGCCAGCGTCGCTACTGAAGCCGGGCTTCGGCTGGAACGGCACCGGTGCGCAGGTGACCGCCGGCTGGAACGAGGGCCGCTTCATGGTCGTGCATCGCGACCACGGCTGGTCGGACGGCTGGGGCACGCCGGGCTACGGCACGGCCGACGTCCAGGCGCTGACGAACGGCGACCGTCTGCCGGTCGTGCTGAGCATCAACTGCTCGAGCGGCGCGTTTGACTACGACGAGACGTCGTTCGCGAGCGAGGCGCTCGTGAAGGCGAACGGCGGCGCGGTCGGCGTGTTCGGCGACACCCGCGACTCGCCGTCGACCGCGAACACGCAGATGTCGCTCGGCTTCGTCGACGCGCTGCTGCCGTCGGTGCTGCCGACGGAGGGGCCGGCGACCAAGCAGCGCACCGGCGACGCCCTGAACTGGGGCAAGCTGCGGCTGCACGGCATCTCGCCGCTGCCCAACGGCACGACGCGCTCAGAGTTCTACCTGTGGCACTACTACGGCGATCCGTCGATGCAGATGTGGGGCGGCGGCAACGCGCCGATCGTGATCAACCCGATCGATATCAAGGCGACGTACAAGCCGGGGCCGATCAGCATCCCCGACCCGCCGCCGTACCTCGTCGAGGTGTCGCTGCCGTCCGGGCTCAGCGGACAGCCGATCAGCCTGCTGCACAACGGCCAGGTCGTCGGCAAGGCGATCATCGCGGTGAACAACACCGCATCGATCCCGGCGGCGTTCGGCGACGGCTCGGTGAAGCCGGGCGAGCTCGAGGTCGCCATCGACGGCGACGGCGCCCAGCCCGTGAAGGCGCCGGTCGACGGGGTGCCGAAGGCGACGCCGAAGATGACGCAGAGCTGCCCGAGCGACGTCACGCTCTCCGGCCAGCTCCTCACCGGGACGATGACCGTCACCGGAACGCTCGAGGGCCCGCCCGCGGGCTCGACGGTAAGCGTGCGGTTCAACGGCAACCCGACCACGATCGACGACCGCGACGTGACGGTGACCACGACGACCGACGGATCCGGCAACTGGACGGCGTCGCTACCGATGTTCCGCGGCGATCAGGGCGACTGGGTCGTCTCGTCGAGCTTCGCCGGCGACGGCAAGTTCGCAGCCGCGACACCCGCGCCACCATCCTGCACGATCAACGTGCACGTGAGCTAGGCCACAGTCTGGCCCGATCCCGTCCGGGGTCGGGCTACAAGCAGCAACCAAACGACAGGAGAACACGAGATGCCGACCGCCGTCTTTAGGGCTATGGCGATGACCGTAGGCGCGAGCCTGCTGATCCTGCTGGCCCTCGGCAGTCAGGCACAGGCTGCGAAGTCCACGAAGACCGTCAACGCGACGGCGACGCTGACGTCGCTCGTCAACCAGACGAAGAGGCTGCCGAAGCTCGCAGCGTCCAAGACCGCCAAGGCCAGGCTCCTGAGAACCGCGCGCAGGGCCAAGGCCGTGCGCAGCCGTCCGTGCTCGGCCATCACGCAACTCGCCGCCTATCGCAAGACGCTGCGGGCGACGAGGATCCGCCCGAGCGCCAAGGGGACGAAGAACAAGGCCAAGCTGCGCGCGAGGCTCGCCGCGCTCGGCCCGGCGGCCCTCGCGGCCAGCCGCAAGCTGCTCTCCGACAAACGGGCCAAGAGCTGCGGCGGCGGCGTCATTCCGTCGACGCTGCCGATGGCGAAGTCGACGATCCTCTCCAGCGACGAGAACGGCATGACGCTGCGCATGGAGATGCCCGAGCTGAAGTTCGCCTCGGCGACCGGCGGGGGCAAGAGCTGGACGCAGCTCGTCTTGCCCAAGAGCGACACGCCCGCGGCCGACGGCGCGCCCGGCATCCCGGTCGTCAGCCGCACCTTCGGCGTGCCGGACGGCGCGAAGCTCAGCGTCGTGCCGGGCAGCACCGAGTCGTACACGATCAAGGGCGTCGACGTGTTCCCCGCCCAGGGCGAGGCGCTCGACGCCGACCAGCCGATCCCCGGTCCTCCGAAGAACCCGCTGAAGCCAGACTTCCTCAAGGGCTCGTTCGCGACGCCGCCCTTCGCGATGAACCCGAACGCCTACAAGACCGACGCGTTCGTCCCGTCGGCGTCGGCGTCGGGCCAGATCCTCGGCCAGTTCCGCGACATCACGATCGGTGGCCTGACGATCCCGGCGGCGCAGTACAACCCGCACGACAAGCTCCTGAAGGTCATCAACACGATCGACATCAGGGCGACGTTCACGGGCGGCACCAAGACGTTCTCGCCCGAGCTGAACTCGCCGTGGGAGCGCTCACAGCAGTCGCTGATCGCGAGCCTCCTCAACCGCAACGTGATCCTGTCCAAGCTCCCGTTCCTCATCCGCCGCTGTGGTGAGGAGATGCTCGTCATCACGAACCCGGCGACCCAGGCGGCGGCCGACCAGTTCGCGGTCGGCAAGCGCGCGCAGGGCTGGCGTACGAACGTGTTCCAGGTCGGCGCGGGGGCGGGCCAGATCGGCACGACCCCGGCGCAGATCCAGACGTTCATCCGCCAGCGGCTCACAGCGCCGCTGTGCATCCACCCGAGCTACGTGACGATCATGGGCGACGACGACCTCGTCCCGACGTTCACCGACGGCCCGAGCGGCATCCCGTCCGATCTGAAGTACTCGCTGAAGACCGACGCCGACGAGATCCCGGATCTCGCGGTCGGCCGGATCCTCGGCAACGCGCAGGTCAACGTCGCCGCTGCGGTCACGAAGATCCTCGGCTACGAGACGACCGCGCCGACGGGCAACGGGATGCTGACCAAGGCGCTCGTGGCGGCGCAGTTCCAGGACGACGACAACGACGGCCAGGAGAACCGGACGTTCATCACGATGGCCGAGACGGTCCGCAACGGGCTGACGGCCCGCGGCGTCGCCGTGAACCGCGTCTACGGCGAGCATCCGGGCAACAACCCGCAGCGCTTCCAGGACGGCAGCGCGCTGCCGGCCTCGCTGAAGAAGCCGACGTTCGGCTGGAACGGCACCGGCGCGCAGGTCACCGCCGCGTGGAACGAGGGCCGCTTCATGGTCGTTCACCGCGACCACGGCTACTCCGACGGGTGGGGCACGCCGGGCTACGGCACCGCCGACGTCCAGGCGCTGACCAACGGCGACCGTCTGCCGGTCGTGCTGAGCATCAACTGCTCGAGCGGCGCGTTTGACTACGACGAGACGTCGTTCGCGAGCGAGGCGCTCGTGAAGGCGAACGGCGGCGCGGTCGGCGTGTTCGGCGACACCCGCGACTCGCCGTCGACGGCGAACACGCAGATGTCGCTCGGCTTCGTCGACGCGCTGCTGCCGTCCGTGCTCCCGACCGAGGGCCCGGCGTCCAAGCAGCGGACGGGCGACGCGCTGAACTGGGGCAAGCTGCGCCTCAACGGCATCTCGCCGCTGCCCAACGGCACGACGCGCTCAGAGTTCTACCTGTGGCACTACTACGGCGACCCGTCGATGCAGATGTGGGGCGGCGGCAGCCCGCCGATCGTCTTCAACCCGGTCCTGATCAAGGCGATCTACAAGCCCGGGCCGATCAGCATCCCCGACCCGCCGCCATACGAGATCAGCTTCAGCCTCGGCCAGTTCGCGTCGCAGTTCGCCGGGCAGCCGGTGAGCCTGCTGCGCAACGGGCAGGTCATCGGCAAGGCGAACCTTGGCGGCGACGGCACGGCCACGATCCCGGCCGCCTTCGGCGACGGCTCGGTGAAGCCCGGCGAGCTCGAGGTCGCGTTCGAGGGCGATGGCGCGCAGCCCGTGAAGACGCAGGTGGACGGCGTGCCGAGCGGCACGATCCAGACCTTCGGCTCGACGCTGACGGCACCGGCGAACGTCACGAAGGCGCGCCAGGCGGACACCGTCTACTGGCAGACGGCCGGCGCCTCGCCGGTGGCACCGGCGGCCGGGCAGATCAAGGAGCTGCGGATCAAGGGCATCGCGCAGTCCAATCGCACCGACCCGATCGGCACGCCCCCGCCGGGTGGCGAGCGGGACTTCCACCTGCAGGCGCTGCGCCCGCGCGGTGACGGGACGTACGAGGTCCTGCGCACGAGCCAGAACTTCCTGCTGCCGCCGGCGTCCACGGACCCGCAGACGATCACGTCGTACGCGCCGGTGAACTTCTGCGTGGATGCAGGGGACGTGTTGGCCTTCAACACCGCCGGCGGCTGGGACGGCATCGTCGTCGGCGGCGGGCCGTTCCCCAACGGCACGCCGCTGCAGATCTTCTCGAGCGTCCCCGGAGCGGTCGTGTCGGAGTTCTCGGGGCACAACGCGACCAACAACGGCGCGATCCTCACGCCGAACAATGCGCCCGGCCAGGGTCATGAGCTGCTCATGCAGCTGACGCTCGGGACGGGAAGCAACGCGACCGCGCTGTGCCCGGGAGGCACGTCCGTCGGATGAACCACGTCCGAACACCACAAGGAGCTCTCCAGATGCCAATTGCCGTTTCCAGGACGCTGGCCTTCAGCGCCGGCGTGAGCCTGCTCGTCCTGCTCGCCCTCGGCGGTCAGGCACAGGCCGCGAAGTCGACGAAGACGGTCAACGCGAAGTCGACGCTGAACTCGCTCGTCAACCAGACGAAGAGCCTGCCGCGGCTCGCGGCGTCCAGGACGGCGAAGGCGAGGCTGCTGAGCCGGGCGCGCCGCGCGCGGTCGGTCGCCTCGAAGAAGCCGTGCTCGGCGGTCAACCAGCTCTCCCTGTACCGCAAGACCCTGAAGGCGACGAAGATCCGCTCCTCGGTCAAGGGCAAGGCGGCGCGGGCCAGGCTCGCGAAGCGCCTCGCCGCGCTCGGGCCGGCATCCAACCGCGCAAGCCGCAAGCTCCTCTCGGACAGGCGCACGCGCAGCTGCGGCGGCGGCGTCGTCACGCCGACGCGCAAGACCGTCAAGACGTCCGTGGTCTCCAGCGACGAGAACGGCATGAAGATCGGCATCGACCTGCCGGCCGTGCAGTTCGTCGAGAAGATCGAGGGCGGCAAGTCGTGGACGAAGCTCGTCCTGCCGAACACCGACTCGACGGGCGCAGCCGGCACGCCGGGCATCCCGGTCTCGTCGAGCACGATTGCCATCCCCGACGGCGCGAAGCTCTCGGTGCGGGCGACATCCAAGGAGTCCTACACGCTCGACAACGTCGAGCTGTTCCCGGTCCAGCCCGAGCCGGTCGACCAGGGACCCGGCGGTCCGCTCACGCCGAAGCCGAACTTCGGCGCCGGCGAGTTCTCCGACCAGCCGTTCAAGTTCGACGGCAAGGCCTACGGCACCGACGCGCTCGTTCCCGCGGCGCCGGCCTTCGGCAAGGCGCTCGGCCAGGCGCGCGACCTGAACATCGGCGGCCTGCACTTCCCGGCCGCGCAGTACAACCCGAAGACCGACAAGCTCCAGGTGCTCACGCACGTCGACGTCCAGGTGACGTTCGAGGGCGGCCCGAAGACGTTCTCCAACGCCGTCGGCTCGCCGTGGGAGACCGCGCAGCTGCGGATCGCCAACGGCCTGTTGAACGCGAACGTCGTGCGCAGGTTCGACCCGCCGATCGTCTACCAGCCGTGCGGTGAGGAGTTGCTCGTCATCACGAACCCGGCGACGCTCGCGTCGGCGAACACGTACGCCACCGCGCGCCGCGCGGCCGGCTTCTTGACACGCGTCTACCAGACCGGGACGGGCGCCGTCGGAACGACGGCCACGTCGATCCAGGGGTTCATCCGCGCGCATCTCAACAGCGCGTTCTGCATCCGTCCGAGCTACGTGACGATCATCGGCGACGACGAGTACGTGCCGACGTTCACGACCGGTCCCGGTGGGATCCCGTCCGACAACCCGTACTCGACGAAGAACAACACCGACGAGCTGCCGGACGTCGCCGTCGGGCGGATCCTCGGCAACACCGTCGCGCAGCTCGACGCGCAGCTCGCGAAGATCATCCACTACGAGACGTCGCCGCCGACCGGCGCGATGCTCAACAAGGCGATCATGGCCGCGCAGTTCCAGGACACCGACGATGTTGGCGAGGTCAACGACGGCCAGGAGGACCGGACGTTCATCCAGTTCGCCGAGACCGCCCGCAACGGCCTCGCGGCCCGCGGCGTCGCCGTCGACCGGATCTACGAGGACAACCCGACGACGAACCCGCTGAAGTTCAACGACGGCACGAACCTGCCGAACGCGCTGAAGAAGCCCACGTTCCCGTGGGACGGCGACGGCGCCGACGTCAGCGCCGCGTGGAACAACGGGCGCTTCATGGTCGTGCACCGCGACCACGGCTGGTCTGACGGATGGGGCGACCCGTTCTTCACGACGACCGAGGTCGACGCACTGACGAACTCAAACGACAACCTGCCGGTGGTGCTGAGCATCAACTGCGCGAGCGCGCGCTACGACGACGACGAGACGTCGTTCGTCCAGAACGCGCTCGTCAAGGCGACGGGTGGCGCGGTCGGCGCGTTCGGCGACACGCGCAACTCGCCGTCGTGGCACAACTCGCAGATCGCGCTGGGCTTCATCGACGCGCTGCTGCCGAGCGTGCTGAGCGGCGAGGGCCCGGCGTCCAAGCAGCGCGTCGGCGACGCCCTCGTGCACGGCAAGCTGCGGCTCGCCGGGCTCGCGCCGCCGTCGGGTCCCGGCATCGCGGGCGGCGACGGCAACACCCGCAACGAGCTGTACCTGTGGCACTACTTCGGCGATCCGACGATGCAGATGTTCGGAGGCGGCTCGCCGCCGATCGTGTTCAACCCGGCCATCTTCAAGGCCGTCTACAAGGAGTTCCCGATCCCGAGGCCGGGCGACCCGCCGCCGTTCCTCGTGGAGCTGACGTTCCCGTCGAACCCGGCGCTGACCGGCCAGCCGGTGAGCCTGCTGCGCAACGGTCAGGTCATCGGCAAGGCGATCGCGGGCGACGGCTCGGTGAACGTCGCGGCGGAGTTCAACGACGGCGCGCCGCAGGCCGGCGAGCTCGAGATTGCGATCGACGCCGAGGGCGCCGCGCCCGTGCGGATCCCGGTGTCGGGCGGGACGACCCCGCCGCCACCGCCGCCACCGCCGCCGCCGCCTCCGGCGCTCACGCAGGCGTGCGTCACGCCCTCGACGTTCAACTTCCAGACGGGCTTCGACCTCACGGTCAACGGCACGCTGGCGAACGCGCCGACGGGTTCCACGGTGACGACGTACTTCACGCCGCCGCCGTATTCCGGAACGGGCTCGCTGCCGTCGCAGCCACCCCCGCCGGTCACACGCCAGACCGACGCGCAGGGCAACTGGACCGCTACCTACCATGGCGTTGCGAACACGGGGGATCGCGGCAACTGGCAGGTGTCATCCAGCTACGCCGGAGCGCCGGGGTACACGGCGTCCACCGCGGCGCCATGCACGATCACGGTTCAGTCCCCGGTCACAGGCTAGGGAAGGATCGAAGCCCGATCCCGGCTACGGCGGGGATCGGGCCGGACGGACGCCGAGGCCCGCTCCCACCGTCACGGTGGGGGCGAGCCTCGGCCTGAAGTCGTCAGTGCGTGTCGAGGACGCGGTCGATGAGGCCGTACTCGACGGCCTCGTGCGGCTTGAAGAAGCGGTCGCGCTCCATGTCGCGGTGCACTTCCTCCTCCGGGCGCCCGGTGTGCAGGGCGTAGATCTCGTCCATCCGCTTGCGCGTCTTGAGGATCTCGCGCGCCTGGATCTCGATGTCCGTCGACTGCCCCTCGAAGCCCGCCGACGGCTGGTGGATGAGGATCCGGCTGTTGGGCAGCGAGAAGCGCTTGCCCTTGACGCCCGCCATCAGCAGCAGCGACCCCATCGACATGGCGATGCCCATGCACATCGTCGAGACGTCGGGCTTGATGAAGTTCATCGTGTCGTAGATCGCGAGGCCGGCGGTGATCGATCCGCCCGGCGAGTTGATGTACAGCGAGATGTCCTTGTCGGGGTCCTGGGACTCGAGGTGCAGCATCTGCGCCACGATGAGGTTCGCGATCTGATCGTCGACCGCGGTGCCAAGGAAGATGATGCGCTCGTTGAGCAGGCGCGAGTAGATGTCGTACTCGCGCTCGCCGCGTCCTGTGCGCTGGACGACTGTGGGGACAAGGGGCATCCCGGCATCCTTCCAGATCGCTCGCACGGGCCCCCGCTAGCCTGGTCGTGGTGCCTCCCGCGCTTCGCGTCACCGGCCTCACGAAGCGCTACGACGATGGCGTCCTCGCGCTTGAGGCCTTCGACCTCGAGGTGCCCGAGGGCCGCTTCTTCGGCCTGCTCGGGCCCAACGGCGCGGGCAAGACGACGCTCATCAGCGCCGTCTGCAACATCATCCGGGTGACGACCGGCGAGATCGAGATCTTCGGCGAGCCGCACGACACGCTCGCGGCGCGCCGGATGGTCGGGCTCGCCGAGCAGGACGTCAACCTCGACCGCTTCCTCGACGTCGAGGAGACGCTGACCTACCACGGCGGCTACTTCGGGATGAGTCGCGCGGAAGCGCGCACGCGCGCGCGGGAGATGATGGACGTCTTCGACCTGCGCGCGAAGGCGGGCGTCCGCGCGCCGAAGCTCTCCGGCGGCATGCGCCGGCGCCTGCTGCTCGCGCGGGCGCTGATGCACGAGCCGCGCCTCGTGATCCTCGACGAGCCGACGGCCGCGGTGGACTTCGAGCTGCGGATCGAGCTGTGGGCGTACATCCGCCGCCTGCACGAGCACGGGACGACCGTGCTGCTGACGACGCACTACCTCGAGGAGGCCGACGAGCTCTGCGAGGACATCGCGCTCATCCGCGGCGGGCGAGTCATCGCTCGCGACACCGCTGACGGCCTGCGGCGCTCCTACGGCGCAGGCTCGCTCGCCGACGTCTATGTTCGGGCGATGGCGAGTCCAGTTGACCCCGGGGGTTGAAACACGCCAGAATGGGTAGCGACGTGGGGCAGGGCGTGCCAGTGGGGGCAGGATCAGGGGCGCGCCGACGACTATCAGGGGAGGACCAGCATGGGGTCGAAGCGACTAGGGCTGTCCGCGGTGATCACTGCGGCTGCGGTGATCTGGGCGATACCGGCGGCATCGGTGGGCAAGCCCGCCGCGCTGCAGAAGGCGGGCAGCGCGCTGCGCGACGCGGGCTCGCAGCTGGGCAGCGCGGTCGACGAGACCCTCTCCAAGACCGACAAGGCGCTCCGGCAGGCACGTAGCAAGACCGGTGCGGCGCTCGACAAGGGCTCCGCCGCCGACAAGCGCGCGACGGCGACCGACCCCTCCAGGCAGCCGCCGCTGCACGGCTCCGATCCCCACGCCCAGGGCGGCGTCGCGGTCGTCGACCTGAACCCCTCCAACGAGCGCCCGCTGGGCTCCAGCCCCGACGGCGTTGACGCCGGCGAGGACGCGATCGTCGGTCGCGCCCGCGGCGAGAAGGTCGGCGGCGCGTATCACGGTCACGTCACGATCCTCACGCTGCTCGGCCAGGAGGTCGCCGGCGTCGACACGGCCCCGGGCGAGACGAAGAACGGTCCGCTCCAGCCGCTGCAGTCCGGCATCCTCGACCCGCTGTGCACGAACACCGCCCAGCAGGTCTGCCTCAGCGTGCTCACGGCCGACTCGACCACGAACGCCACGGGCTCCGACAACGACTTCGCGGTCGCGCGTGCGTCGGTGCTCGGCCTCGGCGTCGGAGCCGCGGAGAGCCACGGGACGATCACGGAGGACGCCAACTGCCAGACGTCGACGGGCGCCTCGCGGGTCGCGAACGTCTCGTCGCCCGGCGGCGGCGCGGTCGCGAACGTCTCCGACGCGACGACCGTGTCGAAGTCCTGCCGTGACGCGTCGCAGAACCAGCTGACGAACACCTCGCACGTCATCGGACTCGGTGGCTTGCAGGTGCCGATCCCGGCGACCGGCTGCGCGGACGGCACGGCTGACACGGTCAGCGGCATCCCCGCGGTGCTGCCGATCGTCTGCAACGCCGACGACGTCGCCGGTGCCGCAGCCGTCCGCGAGGCGCTCGACGTGTTCGTCCTGCAGGTCGGCTCGACGTCGCTGACGAAGGTGACGACGGCCTCGTCAGAGGCCATCAGCGAGGCTCCGGCCGCGCGTGAGGTCGGTCCGCAGTGCTCGGACACGATCGACAACGACGGCGACGGCGTCATCGACGCTGCCGACCCGGGCTGTCACTCCGACAACGACGCGAACAACGCGGCGAGCTACAACCCCAACGACAACGACGAGACCGACAAGCGCGGCGGCGGCACGACCGGCTCCGGCGGCGAGAACGGCGTCGAGTGCGCGGACAACCGCGACAACGACGGTGACGGCCTCGTCGACGAGAAGGACGGCGGCTGTCACACGGACGGCAACCCGAACAACCCCGACTCCTACGACCCCACGGACGACAGTGAGGCCGGCGGTGGCGGCGGCGACGACGGTGCCGGCAACGCGCCGACGGGCGGCCAGTCTGCGGACGACAGCGACGAGCTGCCGTTCACGGGCACGGACGTCGTCGGGATCGCCCTGGCCGGCCTCCTGATGCTCGCCGGCGGTCTGCTGCTGAGGCGGCGGGAGGACACGTACCCAGCCCTGTAGATGCTTGACAGGTTCCTGGAAGCGCTGACAGGGCGCCGCGTCGGCGGCGCCCTGTTCGTGCTCGCGGGGCTCATCGTGGTGGGCGTCGTACTGTCGGCCCGCGATGACGATTCGGGGGACGGTGCGAAGCGCGGCGCCGTCCAGCGTGCGCGCATCGTCTCCGTCCCGCAGCTCGGGCTGACGTTCGCCTACCCGGCGACGTGGTCGCGCGACCTCTCCGGCGCGGTCATCCGCCTACGTGCCCCGCGCAACGCCGCGGCCATGACGTTCGCGGCGCCGGTCGAGGGCAGGCATGACAAGCGTCTGAAGGCCGACACGCTGCGCGCCCTGCGCGCGCGCTACACGCAGGTGAAGGTGGTCCGCGATGGGCCGGCGAAGCTCGGGACGCGCACGGTCTCGAGCTTCGAGCTACAGGGCCTCGGCTCGCGCGGGGAGTCGGTCCGCGCGCTCGCGCTCATCGGCAGCTCGGAGTTCCGGACGTACGTCGTGACGCTCATCACGCCGGGCCGGCCGTCGGCGCGGACGCTCGCGCAGGCCCAGCAGGTCCTCGCGACGGTACGGCTCCCGAAGCCGGGGACCACGCCGCTAGCCTCGAACGGGTGAGCGAACTCCTCGAACGCCACCGCGGCCTCATCGCCCTGTCGCGGCGCGAGAACTCGCGCGTCCTCAAGCTGTGGACCCAGACGATCGCCGCGCCGGTCCTGTCGTCGATGCTCTTCATCCTCGTCTTCGGCCTGTCGCTGGGTGGGCGCATCAAGCAGATCGGCGGCGTCGACTACGAGGTCTTCATCGTGCCGGGGCTCATCACGATGGCGATGGCCCAGGCCGCGTACTCGAACAACTCCTCGTCGGTGTTCCAGGCCCGCAGCGACCGCTACCTGCACGACGTGCTGGCGGCGCCGATGCGCGCGTGGGAGGTCAACGTCGGGCTGTCGGTCGGCGGCGTCGTGCGCGCGCTGGCGATCGGCGTGGCGCTGCTGGCGATCGCCGTGCCGGTCACGGGCGTGCCGGTGCGCGAGCCGGTCGTGCTCGTCGTCGCGGTCGCGCTCGTGCTCGTCCTGTTCTCGTCGCTCGGCGTGCTCGTCGGCGTCTACGCGCAGACGTGGGACCAGGCGGGCTTCGTCAACAACATCGTCATCCTGCCGCTGAGCTTCCTCGGCGGGGTCTTCTACTCGGTCGACATGCTCGCCTCGCCGTGGCAGGAGATCTCGCACCTCAACCCGGTCTTCTTCCTCGTGAACGCCGTCCGCTACGGCTTCCTGGGATCCAGCGACGTCCCGATCGCCGTCGCGCTCGCCGTGACCGCGGCGCTCGCCGCCGCCGTGGCGGGGTGGAGCGCTGCGATGTTCCGGTCTGGAAAGCGCCTGAAGGCGTAGCGCTCGTTGCGTTTCACACGTAGGGTGGACCGGCCGTGTTCGAGCTGAACCTCCCGAACGTCCTCACGCTGCTGCGGATCCTGCTCGTGCCGGTGCTCGTCGTCGCGCTGCTCGACGGGACGTCCAACGGCGACCTGCTCGCCGCGATCGTGTTCGCGCTCGCCTCGGCGACCGACGCCATGGACGGCTACCTCGCCCGCAGCCGCAACGCGATCACGTCGTTCGGCAAGCTCATGGACCCGATCGCCGACAAGCTGCTGATCATCGCGGCGCTCGTCGCGCTCGTCTCGCAGGGCCGGCTGCCGGGGTGGATCGCGATGGTCATCATCGCCCGCGAGCTGACCGTCACGATCACGCGGATGCAGGCGACCCAGCAGGGCGTGATCATCGCCGCCAACTGGTGGGGCAAGGCGAAGACGATCGTGCAGGTCGCGGCGGTCTTCTGCGTCATCGCGTTCGGGATGGGGGAGCCCGTCGTGGAAGGCCTCGTCTACGCCGCCGTCGTGATCACGATCGTCAGCGGGATCGACTACTTCTTCGGCCTGCGGCGCGTCCTGCGCGAGGCCGAGGCGCGCAAGGCCGCGGGGACCGCCAAGGAGCCGGCGGTCTAGCTGGCCGCCGGGCCGCCGACGGCGTCGAGCCACTCGCGCATCGACGTCCCGGGGCCGGCGTGCTCGCCGGTGGCGATCTCCTGGCGCAGCTCGCCGAGCAGCCCGAAGCGCTCGCAGACGACGTTGTGCTGGTGGATCGTCTCGAGGTTCTCCTGGCGCGCCGAGACGAAGTGCTTGTCGGAGAGGTCGGTGAGCTGCGAGACGACCGACCCGATCATCTCGCGCACGCAGTCCTCGACGAAGCGCGGCCGGCGGTGGGCCTTCTCGACGACGGCGGCCTCGTCGGAGCGCTTCATGAGCTCGTAGATCTCCGAGGACATCGAGCCCTCGACGATGTCGAGCAGGGTGCGCGCCTCGATCGCGGCGTCGGCGCCTTCGGGGAAGCCGATGTGCAGGGTGCCGAGGCCGCGCTGGTTGTGCGTCGCGACGGGGACGTGGTCGAAGATCCGCGCGACCTCGTCGTCGGTGAAGCCGTCGGCGAGCAGGCGCTTGCGCGACGCGCCCATGACGAGCTGCTGCGCGCACGGGCAGGCCGTCAGGCCCTGCGCGGCGACGCCGACCATGCGCCGCGTGCCGCTGCGCGATGCGACCGCCGACCCGAAGAGCGTGTAGATCTCCTGGGTGAGGATGCCGGAGGCGGGGGCGGGCTTGTGCTCGGGATAGCGTGCGGCGACGGTGACCTCGGCGCGGTCGGCGCCCTGGCGCTCGCGGACGAGCTCGGCGATCCGCTGGGCGAGCGCCTCGGCCTTGAAGGTCGCCTCGCCGAGGACGACCTCGCCGATGACCTCGTTGACGACCTCCTCGAAGCGCGACATGTGCGCGCCCTTCTGGTCGCGCCCGAGGTCGACGAAGCACTGCAACCGGGCGGAGAAGAGCTGCTCGTTGCCGCCTTGGTTGACGCGGACGATCTTCTCGACCTCGGTCACGCCGACGCGCGAGAGGCTCACGCGGAGGGCGGGAAGCTGCGCCTGGACGTCGTGATCGGGAACGCGGACGCCCTGCGGCATGGTGTGAGGGTACCGATCGGTCCGAAAGGGGTGCTGACGACTCCGGTTTCTTGTGCTATCAATCACGAAGTCGATTTAGCGCGTAGCGGGGACGCTGGCGAACCGTCGGTGGCGCACAGGGCACGGATAGGCACCGAGGGGGGCCGAACGATCGAGAACACAGTGCTGCTGGCGGACGAGGCACCGATCCACGAACTGGACGAGCTTCGCCCGATGATCACGGAGGGCCAGGAGCGCGGCTTTCTGACGTTCGACGACATCTCCACCGCGCTGGAGGAGGTCGACGTCACCAAGGAGCAGTTGCGCGAGCTGCACGCGTACCTGTCGGAGCAGGGCATCGACGTCGTCGGTGCCGACGGCCGCAACGCGCAGTCGGACGGCGCGAAGGTCGAGGCGGCGGCGGAGGCGCGCAAGGCCACGGTCAACGGGTCGCCGGAGGTGTCCAAGAAGCCGGAGCTCGACCTCACGGTCGAGCCGTCGCTGGACTCCCTGCGGCTCTACCTGCGCTCGATCGGGCGCGTTCCGCTGCTGACGGCCGACCTCGAGATCTCGCTCGCGAAGCGCATCGAGCGCGGCGACATGAACGCCAAGCAGCACATGGTCGAGGCGAACCTGCGGCTCGTGGTGTCGATCGCCAAGGGCTACCTCGGACGGGGCCTGACGTTCCTGGATCTCATCCAGGAGGGCTCGCTCGGGCTGATCCGCGCGGTCGAGAAGTTCGACCATCGCCGCGGCTACAAGTTCTCGACGTACGCGACGTGGTGGATCCGCCAGGCCGTGACGCGCGCGATCGCCGACAAGGGGCGCACGATCCGCATCCCGGTGCACATGGTCGAGAAGCTCAACAAGGTCGTGCAGGTCGAGCGCCAGCTCGTCCAGTCGCTGGGTCGCGAGCCGACGCCGGAGGAGATCGCCGCGAACCTCGACTGCACGCCGCGCGAGGTGCGCGACATCCTGCGCATGTCCCAGCAGCCGATCTCGCTGGAGCGGCCCGTGGGCGAGGAGGACGAGTCCGAGCTCGGCGACTTCGTCGAGGACGAGAACGCGATCTCCCCGTTCGAGCTGGCGGCCGAGAACCTGCGGCGCGAGAACGTGCGGCGTGCGCTGGCGGCGCTGCCACAGCGCGAGCGCGAGGTCATCGAGATGCGCTTCGGCCTGACGGGCGGGCGGCCGCGGACGCTGGAGGAGGTCGGGCGGGCGTTCAACGTCACGCGCGAACGCATCCGCCAGATCGAGAACCACACGCTGAAGAAGCTCGAGTCGCTGCCGGAAGCGCAGAAGCTGCGCGACGCGTCCTGAGCCGCGGGCTCGTCGACTGCGTAGAGAAGGGCATGCGTGCTGGCGCGCTAGCTCTCCTCTGCGCTGTGGCCGTGGCCGGTTGCGGCGACGTGGAGGACGCGGCGCGGCCGGCGGCGGCGACGGACACGACTGTGCAACCGGCAACCCCTCCTCCTCCTCCTCCGTCTTCCGGATCCGCCCCGGCGTCTTCCGCCGGTTCGGCTGAGCGCGACGACGGGAGCGTCCTGCACGGGGAGTACAAGCGCCTCAATGGTGAGCCGGAGGACCTCGCGCGCTACCGGGGGAAGGTCGTGCTCGTCGTCAACACGGCGACCGAGTGCGGCTACACGCCGCAGTTCGAGGGGCTCGAGGCGCTGTATCGCTCGCGCCGGGGCGAGGGGCTCGTCGTGCTCGGCTTCCCGGCGAACGACTTCGCTGGCCAGGAGCCGCGCTCGGACAAGGACATCGCGACGTTCTGCAAGGCGAACTACGGCGTGACCTTCCCGATGTTCGCCAAGACGCGGGTCGTCGGCGACGGCGCGAACGCGCTCTATCGCACGCTGACCGCGGCCGCCGGCGCGCCCGAGTGGAACTTCAACAAGTACCTCGTGGACCGCCGCGGGAAGGTCGTAGCGCGCTACGGCGCGGGCACCGAGCCCGACGCCGCGGAGCTCGCCGCGCGCCTCCGCAAGCTGCTCGCCGCCTGACCGTTATTCCGTCCGGTCACGAACATATGTTCGTGTCATGTCCGAGATGCTCTCTACTCGCGAGCAAGGCGACATCGGCGAGCGTGCCGCCGTCGTCTGGTTTCTGAGCCAGGCTGGCGCGAGCGTCTTCGTGCCTTTCGGCCACAGCCCCGACGCCGATCTAGTGGCCGACCTAAACGGCCGCCTGTGTCGCGTGCAGGTCAAGACCTCCACTGTCCAGATCAAGAACGGCCGCTATGTGGTGACACTGGCGACGCGCGGCGGAAATCAGAGCTGGAGCGGATTGGTCAAGCGATTCAGCCCCGAGCGCTGCGACCATCTCTTCGTGCTTGTCGCCGACGGCCGTCAGTGGCTGATTCCGGCAGAGGCAGTCGAGGGCGGCTCCGCCATCGTTGTCGGAGGCCCGAAGTACGCCGCGTACGAGATCGATCCAGGCCGCCCGATCACGGAGATGCAGCGCGTCGGCCGCTAAACTGCGCGAGCCCTTGGCGGGGTTCCCGAGCGGTCAAAGGGATCAGACTGTAAATCTGACGGCTACGCCTTCGCAGGTTCGAATCCTGCCCCCGCCATCTCGACGATCCGGCGCTCGCAAGCCCGGCGTCGGCGCCTCGACGGATCGCGTCGCGGCGTCGAGGTCGATGGCGATGGGTAGTGCGACCTGCCACGATCCGCGCGTCCGCCTCCGAGCTCGAAGGAGTCATGCCCGTGGAGTCCTCCGCGCCCGCCCGCGTCCTGATCGTCGCCCATCGCACCGCCGCCACCCCGGCGCTCCAGCAAGCCGTCGCGAAGCGCGCTGCGGAGAGTCCCGCGGTCTTCACGCTGCTCGTCCCGAAGGTGGCGCACGGCCTGCATCACGTCGTCAATCCGGAGGACACGACGCGGGAGGAGGCCGGCGCGATCCTCGAGCTGGCGCTCCCGCTCCTCGAGGAGGCATCGGGCTCGCCCATCGAGGGCGTCATCGGCGATCACACCCCGATGGACGCGGTCGCGGATGCGGTCAATCTGCGCGGCTTCGACGAGATCATCATCTCGACGCTGCCCGTGCGGGTCTCGCGCTGGCTGCGCACCGACCTGCCGAGCAAGCTCAAAGGGCTCGGGCTGCCTGTCACGACGGTCACCGCCAAGGGCACCGACAAGCCGATCCCCAAGCGCCCGGCGAACGCCGAGGGCGCGGCGTAAGCGGCGCGGCCGCGGCAGTCGGGCGCGACAGCTCCTCCGGCGCCTCGCCGCCTCGGGCGAGCCATCGACGGTTCACCAGGCCGACGCGAGGGGTCGACGCTCAGCCGGCTGCGAGCAGGTCGCGCAGCGCTTGCGTCGTCGACCAGAACGACAGCTCGTCCCACGGCAGGTCGGCCGGCGCGAACGCACGCACCTCGGTCGCCTCCGCGGTCTCGCGCGGCACGCCAAGCGCGCGCGCCGCGAACACGACGAGCACGACCCGGTCCTCGGCGCGCGAGTAGACGCCGACGAGCGGGCCGAGCTCGACCTCGATCTCGAGCTCCTCGCGCGTCTCGCGCCGAGCGGCGTCCTCGACCGTCTCCCCGAGCTCGACGAAGCCACCGGGGAACGTCCAACGACCCGCGCCTTCGTGATGGGCGCGACGCAGCAGCCAGATCCGCCCGTCGGCGTCGCGCGGGATCGTCGCCGCGACCGGCTCCGGGCTCCACAGCGCCCGGTATCCGCAGGCGTCGCACGACAGCGACCGCGGGAACACCACGTCCGCCTCGCCGCCACAGCGCGGGCAGAAGCGCACGTCCACGAGCGCCGGATTGAGGCTGGCCACAAGACTCGTGACGGTAGCGCGGCCGCCGAAGGGCTACGCTTCGCCTCCCGCCCTCTTAGCTCAGTTGGTAGAGCACTTCCATGGTAAGGAAGGGGTCTCCGGTTCGAGTCCGGAAGAGGGCTTGAAGAAAGCCCGCAAATCGCCACTCTGTCTGGCGCTGTATCGCGATGTCGACCCCTTCCCGGTCTCTGAAGACTCGCGACGAGACCTGCCGGGCAAACAGGCCGTCCAGCTTGGCCGGTCGCCGGGCGTCGCGACCACGCGCGCCCCGGGCGTCCACGACGCGTCCACGAACTTCACGACTCGCGCCAAGAACACGGTCCGATAGGCGTCGCCAGCCGCTCTGGGTGACTCCGCGGACGGCGATGGGCCACGTTCCGTGCAACACGGAACAAGCCGCATGCTGGAACATGGCAACCGGCGCGCTAGACTCCGTTCCAAGAAGGACACTGTTCCGTGAGGAGCGGAACACTGGGCCTCATGGAACGTCTAGCCACATCACCGGAGCCCCCGACGGAGCGCCAGCTCTTGGAGCTTGCGCGCACGACGCTGGCATCCACGCTCCCCGAAAGCTGGACGATCCAGCTCGATGGCATGACCGGATCAGCCGACGGGCTGATGCGTATCCACGGGCCCGACGGGCGCGTCGCGCTGCTCCGCGTTGAGGCGAAGAGCATCCTCAATGCCCGTGACGTCCCAGCAGTTCGTATGCAGATGCGCCTGAAGACGAAGACCCCGACGAGACCGGACGTCTGGTCGTCGCGCGCTACCTGTCGCCGCGTGCTCGCGAGGCGCTCGGCGCGGCCGGGCTGTCGTTCATCGACGCGACCGGCAACGTTCGCGTGTCGCTCGCCGATCCCGCGCTGTTCGTGCTCATAGAAGGCGCTAACCGCGATCCATGGCGCAGCCCGGACCGGCCGACCAGCTCGCTACGTGGGATTCCGGCGGCGCGGGTCGTGCGGGCCTTGGTCGATCTGCAGCCGCCGTGGAAGATCCGCGAGCTCGCTCAGGCGGCCGCGACGTCACTGGGGTCGACCTCGCGCACGGTCGACTTCCTCGCACGAGAGGCGCTCGTGGAGCGCGATGACGCAAAGGCGATCGTCGAGGTCGCCTGGCCCGCGCTGCTGACGCGCTGGGCGGCCGACTACGACTTGGCACGCAAGCGCCGGGTTCGCCGACTCCTGGCCGCGCGTGGAATCGAGTCCGTCCAAGACGGGTTGCGTAACTCCGAGCAGCCGTACGCGATCAGTGGATCGCTCGCCGCCGCGCAATGGGCGCCGTTCGCCGAGCCCAGGCTGGCGTTGGTGTACACGGTCGACGCCGACAACCTCGGTGAGCGTCTCGGGCTTCGCGATGCGCCAAACCGGCCGAACGTGCTGCTGATCGAGCCCGAGGATGACTACGTCTTCGAGCGGGCGGTCGACCGAGATGGGCTGCGCATCGCGGCGCCTTCACAGGTTGTGGTCGATCTGCTCGCTGGTCCGGGCGCAACCCCGAGGAGGGTCGAGCGCTGATCGACTGGATGCGCGCCAACGAGTCGACCTGGCGCGGCGCGTGACATACGCGCCCATCGCAGTAAGCGCACGTCGCGTTCTGCTGGACGCGTTGGAGGCGCTGGCCCGGCATCGTGATGGCCGTGTCCTCGTCGGTGCGCAAGCGGTCTACCTCTACACCGGCGATACGGACGTCGCGATCGCCACCATGACAAAGGACAGCGACATCGCGGTCATCCCGGCCCGGCTCGCGCTCGGAGCCAACGCTCGACGATGCGATGACGAGCGCGGGCTTCTCGCATGACCCGTCATCGCAGCAGCCTGGCGAATGGTCCCCGCCGCAGAGCACGACGCACCAGTCGAACTCCTCGTTCCCGCGGCGCTGCACGCGGGTGGCGGACGGCGCGGCGCACGAATACCACCGCATTCCAAGCACGCAGCCCGCGTCGTCCCGGGGCTGGAGGCCGCCGCGGTCAGCAACCGCAGCATGACGATCGCCTCGCTTGAGCCCGAATCGGATGACCGACTCATCGAGATGTACGTCGCAAGCCCCGCCGCGCTCGTTGTCGCCAAGACCTGCAAGCTCGGCGAGCGAGCGTCGAGCTCGCCGAGTCGTCTCCTCGACAAGGACGCCCACGACCTCTATCGACTGCTCAACGCGACGAACGCGGACGAGAACGCCGCCGACATGCGCCTCGTGCTGCGCGACCGCGTTGCCGCGACAGTGACTGTGCGCGCGTTGGATTGGCTCGCGGAGCTCGCCGGCACTCACGAAGCGCTGATCCCCACGATGGCCGGCCGCGCAGAGGAGATCATCGGTGACCCGGAGGATGTCGCGCAGCGCACCTGGGCGCTTATCCAAGAATTGCTTGAGCACGTGCGCGGACCGTCAGCGTGACCACACCTGGGCCCGGCACGTGAGCGCGGTCTCTCGCGGCCCACAGCTCGACGTCCGCCGGCGTCGTGTGTCATCGGCCCTGAACGGGACACTCAGGTGTCGGTGAGCTTCGCCGCGTCGAGGGTCGCGATGAATGTCGGTCGGCGGCGGTGGACCTCGCGCAGCCGAGCGACGTTCGCGGCGAAGGCGTCGGTCTCGCCCGCGTTGTGCGCCGCCACGCGGGCCTGCTTGAGGATCCGTACGGCGCGCCGATAGGCGCGGCGGTCGGTCTCGACGAGGATCTCGTCGACCACGCGCGCGTATACCGCGAGTGCCTCGCCCGGGTGGCTCAGCTGGCGACGGTCGGCCAGCCGCAGCAGCAGATCCTGGCCGATCTCGTCAAAGCCGGATCTGCTGGCGGCTTCCCAGGCAAGCCCATCGTCGCCGTCGTCCAGGAGCACCGAGACGAAAGCCCGCCGATCTGCGCGCTCGAGGGCCTCGCGTGCCGCTGCGCGTTCGAGATGCCACGCGTCGCACGCGCCGGCCGCCGATCGCAGTGCGCCGTAGGTCGATCCGGAAGGCATGCGCTCGTGGTGGGCGCGACGCAGCCGCAGCGCCTCGCTGGGAGCGCCGGCCTCGACGTGAAGCTTGCACGCAAGGTCATAGAGGTTGGCGATCTGCCAGCCGCTTGTCTTCTCGATGCCGCGTGTCGCCCAGTCCAGCGCGAGGTCGGGCCGGTGGAGCTCCACCATCGCCTCGGCCACCCGCTGGAACTGGTGCGCTCCGGTCAGATCGCCGCCCAGGAGCCGCACGAGCTCGTCGATATCACCATCGAGGACGGCCAGCCGCTCACGCGCGTAGCGAGTGGCGAAGGAACGCGGGCTGGCGCTCTCGGCGACGGCCTGCCGGTACACGCGCAGTCCTTGCTCGCTCAGCGCATCTGCGTAGCGCACCGGGTCGACCTCGAAGAAGTCCTGATCCTCGAACCGAAAGCGGAACATCCACCGCGCGAGCTTGTCCGGATCGGCGACCCCCGCATCGCACGCCGTGGCATGAACACGCAGCAGCTCGTGCGCGACGTCGCCGATCGATCCTGAGGAATCGTCGGCGTGCATGATCACCTTGACGACGTGGGCGATCGCTCGCTGCACGAGTTCGACCAGCTCACGCGATGGGACATCGACGGCGACCTTGTCCAATTCGGCGACGACCGGCCGCGCGGCATGCGCCCAGGCCATGCTCTCGCGGTAATCGAGGAAGCGACGGGTGCGAAGCCCTTGATCGACCGCGGTGCGCAGCGCAGCAAGGTCTCCGTCGGCGCGTGCCGCGACGAGCCGCACGACGCGCTCGACGTCGCTGTGGCGCTCGGTCGCCGTGCGGACCACCTCGACCAGTTGCTCAAGGTCGAGCCGGGCGATGACTTGCTCGATCGGCGCCTCAGCCGGGCGGCCACGCTTCGGGGATGACACGGCGCGAGTGTCGCACAGCGCATCGTCGTTCCCCGCGCCGACGGGCTTGGACGAGATAGGACGGAACGGAGCCTGGGTGGTTGCGTACTACGATTCCCGTGGACGATCTCCTGTCGGCATTTCGGCACGGAGTTCACGTAGAGGAGATCGAGCATGCGTTGCGCAGTGGAAGAGATCGCAGAAGACCACCCGCTACCTCGTTCTCGGATCCGACCGCGCTGGCCGGCTCCTCGAACTGGTCGTCATGGACCGCCGCAAGGCCCAGCCGTGATCCATGCCATGCCCATGAGACCGAAGTACCTACTCCCGGAGCGCCCCTGCATCGCGCCTGCGACACGGCGGCGTGTTCTTGCCGCCCGCCAAGCCGCCGACCTGATGGCCTCCTTCGCGCGCCTGACGCCGTCTCATCGCACCGCGCTCGTCGCGCACGCCGCTCGCCTCGCGGCCGGCGACTGAGCAGCCCGACAGGCCTGGCCGAAACCGGATCAATCGCGCGCCGGGAGCGGTGTCCGCCCGCCGGTGCTGCGCTGCAGGAACTCGATGATGTCGCGCAGCGGGGCGCCGGGGGTGAACACCGCGGCGACGCCGAGGCGCTCGAGCTCCGGGATGTCGTGGCCGGGGATCGTGCCGCCGACCGTCACGACGACGTCGTCGACGCCCTGCGCGCGCAACAGCTCGACGACCCGGGGGACGAGGGTCATGTGCGCGCCCGACAGGATCGACAGGCCGACGGCGCCGGCGTCCTCCTGGATGACCGTCTCGACGATCTGCTCGGGCGTCTGGTGCAGGCCCGTGTAGATGACCTCCATCCCCGCGTCGCGCAGCGCCCGCGCGATGATCTTCGCGCCGCGGTCGTGGCCGTCGAGGCCCGGCTTCGCGACCACGACGCGAAGCTTGCGTGCGCCGCCGCGGCCGCCATCAGTAGACGGGCGTTTCGCGGTAGGAGCCCCAGACGTCCTGCAGCGCCGCGATGATCTCGCCCTCGCTCGCGTGGGCGCGGGCGCACTCAAGCAGCGCCGGCATGAGGTTCGCGCCCGCCCGCGCAGCGCCGTCGCGCAACCGTCCGAGCGACGACTCGACCGCGACCGAGTCGCGCCGCGCCCGCACCCCGGCCAACCGGTCGAGCTGCTTGCGCTCGATCGCCGGGTCGATCCGCAGCGTCGGGATCTCCGCGCCGTCGCTCTCGAAGCGGTTGACGCCGACGACGACCCGCTCGCCCGCGTCGATCTCCGTCTGCAGCTCGTAGCTCGCATCGGCGATCTCGCGCTGCGGGAAGTTCGCCTTGACCGCCTCGACCATCCCGCCCAGCTCGTCGATCCGGCGGAAGTAGTCGTACGCGAGCTCCTCCAGCCGGTCGGTCAGCGACTCGACGAAGTACGACCCGCCGAGCGGGTCGATCGTGTTCGTCACGCCCGTCTCGTAGCCGATGACCTGCTGCGTGCGTAGCGCGATCTCGACGGCCTCCTCGGTCGGCAGCGCGAGCGCCTCGTCGTAGGAGTTCGTGTGCAGCGACTGCGTCCCGCCACACACGGCCGCGAGCGCCTCGATCGCCGTCCGCGTGATGTTGTTCAGCGGCTGCTGCGCGGTCAGCGACACGCCGGCCGTCTGCGTGTGGAAGCGCATCAGCCACGACTTCGGGTTGCGCGCGCCGAACGTCTCGCGCAGCTCGCGCGCCCAGATCCGCCGCGCCGCGCGGTACTTCGCGATCTCCTCGAAGAAGTCGATCTGCGCGTTGAAGAAGAAGCTCAGCCGCGGCGCGAAGTCGTCGACGTCGAGCCCACGCTCGATCGCCTGCTCGACGTAGGTCAGGCCGTCCTTCAGCGTGAACGCGAGCTCCTGCGCCGCCGTCGAGCCCGCCTCGCGGATGTGGTAGCCGGAGATCGACACCGGGTGCCAGCGCGGCATGTCCGTCGAGCACCACTCGACCATGTCGCCGAGCAGCCGCATCGCCGGATCGATCGGAAAGCACCACTCCTTCTGGGCGATGTACTCCTTGAGGATGTCCGCCTGGATCGTGCCGCTCAGCCGGTCGGCGCGAAACGCCCGCCGCTCGGCGGCCACGACGTAGAACGCGAGCATGATCGCCGCCGGCGCGTTGATCGTCATCGACACGCTGACCTCGCCGACGTCGATGCCCCCGAACAGCGTCTGCATGTCGTCGAGCGTGTCGACCGCCACGCCCTCGCGCCCGACCTCGCCGAGCGACAGCGGATGGTCGGAGTCATGGCCCATCAGCGAGGGCATGTCGAACGCCGTCGAGAGGCCCTGCTGGCCGTGGGCGAGCAGGTAGCGGAAGCGCTCGTTGGTCTCCTCGGCCGTCCCGAAGCCCGCGAACTGGCGCACCGTCCACAGCCGCCCGCGGTACATCGACGGGTAGACGCCGCGCGTGAACGGATAGGCGCCGGGGAGGCCGATCGCCGCGGGGATCGGCAGATCGGCCTCCGTGTAGAGCGCCTTGACGGGCTCGCCGCTGAGCGTGGTGAACGGCGCGCCGAGCTCGGGCGAGAGGCCGTACGCGGCCTGCCCACTCCTCGTAGGTCGTCGGCACGCGCGCTGCGGCAGGAGGGTTCATCGCAGCGCCCGCGCGATGACGACCCGCTGGATCTCGTTCGTGCCCTCGTAGATCTGCGTGAGCTTCGCGTCGCGCATCATGCGCTCGACCGGATACTCGGTGACGTAGCCGTAGCCGCCGAGCACCTGGACCGCGTCGACGGTGACCTCCATCGCGACGTCCGAGCAGAAGAGCTTCGCCATCGCCGAGTACTTGCCGAGGTCGCGCTCGTGGCGCTCGGCCTTCGCGGCCGCCCGGTACAGCAGCTCGCGCGCCGCCGCGCAGCGCGTCTCCATGTCGGCGAGCTTGAACTGGATGCCCTGCAGCTCGATGATCGGCCTGCGGAAGGCGATCCGCTCGCGGGCGTAGGCGACCGCGTAGTCCGTCGCGCCCTGCGCGATCCCGAGCGCCTGCGCGGCGATGCCCAGCCGCGAGTGGTCGAGCGTGCGCATCGCGATCTTGAAGCCCTCCCCGCGCTCGCCGATGAGGTTCGCGGCGGGAACCCGCACGCCGGCGAAGACCGGCTGGCCCGTCGGCGAGCCGCGCATCCCCATCTTGTGCTCGAGCCGGCTGATCGACAGCCCGGGCCGGTCGGCCTCGACGAGGAACGCCGAGATCCCGCGCGTCCCGGGCATGCCCGGATCGGTGAGCGCGAAGACGACGTAGGCGTCGGCGACGCCGGCGTTCGTGATCCAGTTCTTCGCCCCGTCGATGACCCACTCGTCGCCGTCCTGGCGAGCGCGCGTGCGGATCGCGCCGGGATCCGATCCCGCGTCGGGCTCCGACAGCGCGAACGCCGCCAGCCACTCGCCGCTCGCCATGCGCGGGAGGACGCGAGCCTTCAGCTCCTCCGAGCCGGCGAGCCGGATCGGCAGCGAGCCGAGATCCTGCACGGCCGAGCAGCAGCGCCGACGAGGCGCAGCCCTTGGCGACCTCCTCGATCGCGACGCACAGCATCAGCGCCCCGGTGCCGGTCCCGCCGTAGGCCTCCTCGAAGGGCAGCCCGAAGAGGTCGTGGTCGGCGAACAGGCGGCGGATGTCCTCGGGGAACTCGCCGCTTGCGTCGATCTGCGCGGCGCGCGGCGTGACGCGCTCGCGCACGATCTGGCGGATGACGTCGCGAAACGCGAGCTGCTCCTCGGTCAGCCCGTAGTGCGGGACGCCTCCGGCGGCGACGGCGGCCATCGGTCGGCGAACGCGCCGGCGCGCAGCGGGGGCGTAGTCGTAGAACCCGTGGCCCGTCTTGCGGCCCAGCGGCCGGCGGAGACCATCCGCCGCAGCAGCGGCGGCGGGCTGTACTCGTCGCGGCCGAAACTCGTCGTACATGCTCGTGCAGATCCCGTTGACGACGTCCAGGCCGATGAAGTCGCACAGCGCGAGCGGCCCCATCGGGTGGCCGCAGCCCAGGCGCATCGCCGTCGTCGATGTCCTCGCGCGTGGCGAGGCCGTCGTCGTAGTGCCGCACGGCGGCCACGAGGTAGGGGATCAGCAGCGCGTTGACGAGAAAGCCCGCGCGGTCCTTCGAGCGGATCGCGTGCTTGCCGACGCGGCGCGCGAAGTCCTCCGCCGCCATCACGACCTCCTCGCTCGTCTCGAGGCCCGGCACGATCTCGACGAGCCCCATCACCGGGACCGGGGAGAAGAAGTGCAGCCCGAGCACCCGGTGCGGGCGTGCCGTCGCCGCGGCGAGCGTCGTGATCGGGATCGACGACGTGTTCGACGCGAGGATGACGTCGGGGCGGATGCAGCTCGTCGAGCGCGCGGAAGACCGCCGTCTTGGTCGGCTCGTGCTCGGTGACCGCCTCGATCACGAACTCGGCGGCGAGCAGATCCTCGATGTGCGGCGTGTGGAGGATGGCGCTCACGCGCGTCGGCGGCCGCGTCGGGCTGCAGCTTGCCGCGGGCCACGGCCTTCTCCAGCGACGCCTCGATGCGCTCATACGGAGCGCTCGAGCGGACCGTTCTCGGGCTCGTAGACGATCGCGCGCAGGCCCGCGACCGCGACGGCCTCGGCGATCCCCGAGCCCATCATCCCCGCGCCGACGATGCCGACGGTGTCCATGGCTAGGCCACGGCCTCGGCGCGGCGGCGAGCCCGGCGGCCTCGCGGAGCGCGTCGGCCTTGCCGGTCTGCTCCCAGGTGAAGTCGCGGTCGTCGCGGCCGAAGTGGCCGTACGCGGCGGTCTTCTGGTAGATCGGGCGATGCAGATCGAGCTCCTGGCGAAACGCGCCCGGACGCAGGTCGAAGTGCTCGTCGACGAGCGCCGCGATCCGCGCCCGGCCGATCTTCTCGGTCCCGAACGTCTCGACCATCACCGACACCGGATGCGCGACGCCGATCGCATACGCGACCTGCACCTCACAGCGATCCGCCAGCCCACCCGCGACGATGTTCTTCGCGACCCAGCGCGCCGCATACGCCGCCGAGCGATCGACCTTCGACGGATCCTTGCCGCTGAACGCCCCGCCGCCATGGCGCGCCATCCCGCCATAGGTGTCGACGATGATCTTGCGACCCGTCAGGCCACAGTCGCCGACCGGGCCGCCGATGACGAAGCGGCCCGTCGGGTTGACGAGGAACTCCTTGCGCAGCGCGTTGGCGTCGTAGAGGTCGGCGGGCAGCGTCGGGACGACGACGGTCTCCCAGAGGTCGTCGAGGATCTGCCGGCGCGTCGCGCTGGCGGCGTGCTGCGTGGAGATCAGGAGCTTCTCGACCGCGACGGGACGACCGTCGCGATAGCGCACCGAGACCTGGGTCTTGCCGTCGGGGCGCAGGTACCCGAGCGTGCCGTCGTGGCGGACCTCGGCGAGCTGCTCGGCGAGCTGATGCGCGAGCGAGATCGGCAGCGGCATGAGCGACGGCGTCTCGTTGGACGCGTAGCCGAACATCATCCCCTGGTCGCCCGCGCCCGCGACGTCCAGCTCGTCGTCGCCGGCGGGTCGGACTGGGTCTCGTAGGACCGGTCGACGCCCTGCGCGATGTCCGGCGACTGCTTGTCGATCGCGTTGAGCACCGCGCACGAATCCGCCGAGAACCCGAGGTCGGCATCGATGTAGCCGATCCCGCGGATCGTCTCGCGCGCGACGGCCTGGATGTCGACGTAGGTCTCGGTCGAGATCTCGCCCGACACGACGACCAGGCCCGTGTTGACAAGCGTCTCGCACGCGACGCGGCCGGTCGGATCGTCACGCATGACGGCATCCAGGACGCCGTCGGAGATCTGGTCGGCGACCTTGTCGGGATGGCCCTCCGTCACCGACTCGGACGTGAAGAGGTACTCGTTGTCAGCGAACTTGCTCATGGCTGGCGCTCCTGGTCGCGGTGGTGATGGGGCGTGCTCGCAGATCCGGCAGGCGCGTCATCGCGTGCAGGTCGCAGACGCGCTCATGCAGCTCGCCGGCCGTCAGCCGGGCGACGCGATCTGTCCCGAACTCCTCGACGTTGAACGAGGCCAGCGCGGTGCCGTGGGCCATCGCGCGGCGCAGCGTGTCGTCGTCGCCGGCGCTGTCGAGGTGGCGCGTGAGATAGCCGACGAACCCGCCGGCGAACGTGTCGCCGGCGCCCGTCGGGTCGACGACGCGCTCCAGCGGATAGGCCGGCAGCGAGAAGAACCCGTCCTGCGTGATGAGCGCGGCGCCGTACTCGCCCTGCTTGGCGACGACCGCCGACGGCCCCCACGACAGCGCCCGGCGCGGCAGCCGACAGCAGGCTCGGCTCCCCTGTGAGCTGGCGCAGCTCGGCGTCGTTGAGGATCAGGCAGTCGACCCGCGCGACGACCTCGAGGAGATCCTCCCGCGCGATCTCGATCCAGAGGTTCATCGAGTCCAGCGCGACGAACCGCGCACGCTCGCACTGCTCGAGCACGTCGCGCTGCAGCGCCGGCTGGATGTTCGCGAGAAACAGCACGTCGGCGTCGCGCGAGGCCGCGCTGAGCTTCGGCTCGAAGGTCTCGAAGACCCCGAGCTGCGTGTCGAGCGTCTCGCGCGAGTTGAGATCCCAGCCGTACTCGCCCGCCCAGAAGAAGCTCTTGCCGCCCGCGACGTGCTCGACGTCGTCGGTGTTGGTCCCGCGCGTCGCGAGCACGGCGCGGGCGGGCGCGTCGAAGTCGTCGCCGACGGGGCCGACGACGCGCACCTCGTCGAAGAAGGAGGCGGCGAGCGCGAAGTGCGTCGCCGCTCCTCCGACCATGCGCTCGCGCGTGCCGAACGGCGTGGTGACCGTGTCGAACGCGATGGACCCGACAACCGTGATGGGCATCAGCGCAGCATGCTGCGACGCGGGCGCCGCGCACACCTCCCGTGGGGGTGGTCTTGCCCTGCCGAAGGGTGGGAGTCTGCCGCTGGGGCTCGTGCAGCGTCAGGCGCAGGTAGCGCGCGCTCGCATCGGCGCGATTGGACGCCTGCATCTTGCGCAGGATGTTCTTGACGTGGAACTTCACCGTGCCCTCCGAGACGAACAGCAGCCGCGCGATGTCGCCGTTCGTCTTGCCGTCGGCCATCAGCCGCAGGACGTCGATCTCCCGCGCCGTCAGGTGCGTCGCCAGGCCGTCCTCGGTCACCATCTCCGGCGCTGCTGCACGCCGGTCCTGCTCTTCGGCGAGGTCGCCCGACAGCTTGATCGCGCCGTCGCTCAACTCGCCGGTGCGGGCCTCGGCCCACGACGCGATGCGGCGGATCTCGCGGCGCTGGTCGCGCAGGCGCCGGCGCAGCACGGCGCGCTCGAAGACCAGGGCGAACCCCGCGGCGAAGTGCTCCAGCGCGTCGGCGTCGAGCTGGGCCAGCGGTCGCCGGCCGGGCGCGCGGTCGCCGTGCAGGAAGCCGACGGCCGCGGTGTCGACGAGGATCGGCGCGGCGACGTACTCGTGCCAGCCGAGCGTCTCGAGGAACGCGTAGCGCGCCGGCTGCGAGCGGTCGATGTCCGTCACGAGCCGCGCTTGGCGGCGGCGCAGCAGCTCGCATTCGAGCAGGGGGTAGGCCAGTCGCAGCGGAGCGCGCCGCAACTGCTCGCCGACGCCGTTGGGGTGTACGCCGCCGGTGTGCACGCACTCGACGACGAGCGTGCCGCTCTCGATCCTGCTGAGCACGACGCGGTCGAGGTCCGCGGCGGCGGCAGCCGCTCCGGGGCAGCGGTCGAGGATCTCGCTGGCGGGCCCGAGATGCGCCAGCGAGTCGACCGCCTGGCGAACGCGCTCGTGGGCTTCCAGCCGCAGCGCGTCGTCGGCGGGGGTCACAGCTCTCCGAAGCCCGGCAGCCTGCCCGTCGCCGCCGGGCGCCAGCGGATCTCCAGGAGATACGCCACGAGCAGGTCGCGCTCGCCGGTGCGCAGGTGGCCGGCATCGCTGAGGCGCTCGACGCGCCCGATCTGCGGCCGGTGCTCGTCGAGCTCGGGCGCCGAACGGGAAGATGCCGTAGTCGACGACGCGGCCCTCCAGGCCGGCGGCGGCGAGCAGCTCGGCCGTCCGCCGCTGCGACAGGATCGACAGCTGCACGACGTAGGCGGCGCCCTCCGGCGCGAGCGCGTCGGCGAGCTTCGTGAGCACCGGGTCCAGCGGCGTGCGCCCCCAGTAGTCGATCGGCCGGTGCCCGGTGACCTGCTGCTCGGGGTCGACGGGGGTCTGGTCGACGCACGCCACGATGACCTCGTAGCGCTCCTCCGGGACCCACGGGAAGATGTCGATCCGCGCGGCGGTCAGCCGCTCGCCGACGCCGTTGCGATGAGCGTTGGCCTCGGTGTTGCGCACCGCGCGCTCGTCGATGTCGATGGCGCGCACGTGCGACGCGCCGTTGAGCGCGAGCTGGATGCCGAGGATGCCGGTGCCGCAGCCGACGTCCAGGCACCGCTGATGCGCGCCGATCGCCTGGTCGTAGAGGTAGCGCCACGCCATCAGGCTCGCGCTGGAGGGCGACGACGACGCCGGGGTCGGCGACGAGGTCCGGGAACGGCAGCGGGTGCAGCGGGCGCCCGCGGCGGTCGGTCCACGCGGGCGCGGGCGCCGGCTCGGTCTCGAGGAGCTCGGCGGGCACGGCCGTGACGACGGGCGCCGCCGCCAGGCCTCGATCGCCGGGGACGGTGTGCTCGAGCAGCTCGCGCGCCGCGGCGACGTGCGCCGGCCCGACGCCGCAGCAGCCGCCGATGATCTGCGCTCCCTCCGCGCGCCAGCGCAGCGCCATCTCCGCGTACTCGGCGCTGCCGACGCCCGGATCGAAGCGCCAGCCCGCGTCCGTGTAGTAGCCGAGGTTGGGGTAGACGCCGAGCGGCAGGTCCGTGAAGTCGCGCAGGTAGGACACCATCCCGTCGACGTGGTCGGGCGGGATGCAGTTGATCATCAGCGCGCCGATGCCCATCTGCTCGAAGCGCGCGGCCGCGCGGCCGAACGCGTCGCCCTCCGGGCCCGCCCCAGTGCTGCCCGTAGACGCTGCACAGGCCGTGCCGGCAGCGCCGGAACGACAGCCAGACCGGGATGCCCGTGTCCAGCAGCGACTGGACCGTGGCGAACAGCGACGGCCGCACGACCGTCAGCGTCTCGAGCAGGATGAGATCGGGCGGCTCTCGGGCGAAGAGCCGCGCGAGCAGCCGGATCGTGCTCTCGCCCTCGTCGGAGTCGACGTCGCCGTTGATCGAGAACGCGACCGCGCAGCTCTCCTCGCGCCCGCCCTCGGCGACGGCCTGGCGGGCGAGCCGCAGCCCGCGCCGCGCGAGATCCATCCAGTGCACGGGCTGCGTGGAGTTCCAGACGGGCGCCACGCCGTGCAGCAGGGCGCTCGGCAGGCCCCACGTGTTCGTCGAGATGACGTCGCAGCCGGCCGCGACGTAGCCGCGGTGCACGTCGAGCACCGCGGCCGCCTCCTCGACGAGCGCGCGCGTGCCCCACAGGCGCTCGTCGAGCCGCGTGCTCGGCGTCTGAGAGGTGGGGCAGCTCCGTGGCGGTCGCGCCGTCGAGGACGACGCAGGCCCGCGCGCCGAGCTTGTCGAGAATCCGGCCGTACTGCTGTGAGTGCGTGGTCTGCACTGCTGAGCACGGTGATCACGATGAGACCGATCTGTCTCCCCCGAGCCGGACCCTACGCCCGGCCGCGCCGCCCGTCAACCTCGCGTGCCCGCGATACCTCAGCCGGCCTTCGTCGCGGTGATGTACGTCCAGCACGCCTTGAACGAGTCGCGGGCGCCGAAGATCGTGTCGAGCGCGTGGCGCATGATCCGCAGGCGGTCGGCGCACCGCTTGCTCGGACGGCTCCTGGCCCTCGATGCGCTTGGTGCCGCCGACCCAGCCGAGCACGGCCTCGTGGTAGGCGGTCATGAGCTCGTACCACTCGTCGACGTTGGCCACGATCGTCGCCTGGCTGACGTCGGTCACGGTCAGGCCGTTGCGCACCAGGGCGTCCGTGTAGTACTCCAGCGGGCGAGGCTGCATGAACACGCGGTCGCGGTGGGCGTGATGCGCGCGCAGCCGCTTCGTGTCGTCGAGCACCTCGCGGTACTGCGCGTACTCGGGGTCGCTGCGCACGAGGCTCTCGGCGAGGTCGTTGATGACCCAGACGGTCTCGTCGAGGATCCACTCGCCGGGCTTCGCGCTCGGGTTGCGCAGGTTGCCGGAGTTGATGAACACCTTCCCGCCCGGCTTCAGCGCCCGCACCCATGCCGACGCGACCTCGTCGAGATCGGGGTACAGGTGGATCGCGTTGACGGCGGCGATCGCGTCGACGCCGCGCGCCAGCAGCTCGGGCCCGAGCACCTCGTCGAGCGACTGCAGCCGCTTCTCCTCCTTGATGAAGCGCAGCAGCCGCGCCGCGAAGCGCGGGTCGTCCTTGTACTTCTCGTGCGCGACGCGCAGGAACTTCGCCGACGCGTCGACGACGATCGCGCCGACGGCGCGATCGAAGATCCGCAGGCGCAGGCGGTCGAGCAGGATGCCCGTCCCGCCCGAGTAGTCGACGAGGATGTCGCCGTCTTGCAGGTGCGCCGCGAGCTGCGCGACGCTCGGGTTGAGGTTGTCGTACCAGCCGTGCTCGTCGACGTGGTCGTACGCCAGGCCGGCCTCGCTGAGCGGCGCGCGCGTCCAGTCCTCGTCGGGGATGCGGTCGAAGCCGGCGGGCCAGGCGAACGCCGTCTTCGGCCGCGGCACGTCGAGGCGGTCGCAGGTCGCGCGGTGCAGCTCGAGCAGCTCGTCGACGGCCGCCGAGCCGCCGCGGCCCCAGCCGCAGTCGGTGGCGACGCCGAAGCCCTGCACGTAGCGGCTGGCCCAGCTGATCCGCGCGCGCGCGCCCACCTTGCCGTCCTGCAGGTGCAGCACGCCGAGGTACAGCTCGGTGCTCGGGTCGCAGGCGCAGGTCCCGCAGCGGCGCGAAGTACTCCGTCCTCGGCCTGCGCCGGGACGGGCATGTGGATCCAGTTCAGCGGGCGGTACAGCGCGGTCGCGAGCGCGTTGGCCACCTCGACGAGCTTGCGCGTGTCGTCGGGCGCGATGAAGTGGCCGTGGTAGTCGTCGCCGTAGCACAGGTGAAAGCCCAGCTCGACGTCGGCGGGCACGCCGCGGCTGATGCGCAGCAGCCGCTCGAGCACGCCGGCGCGCGTTCCCTGAAACCAGGCCGGGCTGATGCCCTCGAGGATCGCGAACTCCAGCCGCGTGTCCCACTGCAGCGCGAGCTGGTCGTGCGGGACGGCCGCGAAGATCTCGTCGAGCTCGCGCAGGACCCGCGCCTCGTAGACCGGCTCGACCTGCGCCTGGTGCTCGGGGTCGATGAACGCGCTGACCGGCGCCAGCGGCGTCGGCAGCGAGACCTGGAAGCGCACGTGCGCGCGGGATCACGCCGTCGCGCTTGAGCTTGGCGAAGATGGCGTAGGACGAGATCGCCGCGTCGGCGAAGCCGAGGTTGCCGAGCACGATGTCCTCGGCGCGCTCGCCGTCGCGCAGCCGCAGCTTGGGCAGCGTGCGGTAGGTGTCCGAGCCGGGAGGCCCGACCTCGAACTGCGGCAGCGCGCTGAACACCGGGTACTGCCACAGGATCCAGTCGGACCGCGGGCCCGGCTCGCCGTCGGGCAGCCGGCGCAGGCGGTCGCCGAGCGCCTCCGCGGTGCGGCGAAAGACCTCCTCGACCCCGCCCAGCGGCACGCTGCCGACGAGATGGGCGCCCACCGGCGCGGGCGGCGCCAGCGCGTCGGCCGCGGCATCCGGCTCGGTCTGCGTTGCCGCCGTCGCGATCGTCGCCTGCTGGGTCATCGTCGCTCCTCACCTCTCGGTCGTGGTCCGCTGCCACCGGCCACGTCGCTTCGCGCGGGGACCGGCCCGGCGACGATACGGCCGGCCCCGGGGCGCAACAACGCGCCGGAAGGGGTGAATCCCCTGCTCCATGGGGCAGTCGTGCGTGCCATCGCGCGCGCCGTGCTGATAGAGACCCGGCGATGCCCAGCACGACGCCGGAGACCGCGTGACCTCCGCCTACATCATCGGCTCGGCGGCGACGCGCTGCGGCCGCTTTCCCGACGCGACGGTCGCGGGCATGGCGATCGAGGCGCTCGACGGCGGCGGTCGCCGACGCCGGCCCCGGCACCGGCCGCATCGAGGCGATCTTCTTCGCGAACGCGCTGTCCGGGCTGATGACCGGGCAGGAGTGCGTGCGCGGGCAGGTCGCGCTGCGCCACTCGCGCTACGGCGGGATCCCGACGGTGAACGTCGAGAACGCGTGCGCGAGCGGCTCGACGGCGCTGCATCTCGCCTGCATGGCGATCGACGCGGGCGTGTACGAGACCGTCGCCGTCGTCGGCTCGGAGAAGATGTCGCACCCCGACAAGCGCCGGTCGATCCAGGCGCTGGCGGGCGCGGCCGACGTCGACCTGCTCGCCGACGCGCCCGAGGATCACAGCGTCTTCATGGACAGCTACGCCGAGCGCGCCCGCGGCCGGATCGAGCGCAACGGCTGGAGCGCCGCCGACTTCGCGCGCGTCGTCGTCAAGAACCGCCAGCACGCCGTCCACAACCCGGCCGCGCAGTTTCGCAAGGAGATGACCGTCGACGAGGTGCTCTCCAGCCGGATGATCACCGAGCCGCTCACGCTGCCGATGTGCTCGCCGATCGGCGACGGCGCCGCCGCGCTGATCGTGACCGGCGCACGCAACGGAGCCGCCGCGCCGATCCGCGTGCGCGCGAGCGCGCTGAGCGCGACGGGCGGGCCCGCGCCGGGCTCGGTCGTGCAGCGCGCGAGCGCGACCGCGCGCGAGCAGAGCGGCCTGGGCGCGCGAGGACGTCGACGTCATCGAGGTGCACGACGCGACCGCGTCGGCCGAGCTCGAGGCCTACGAGCATCTCGGGCTGGCGCCGCCGGGTGAGGGCAACCGGCTGATCGCCGAGGGCAAGACCGTGCTGGGTGGCGCGCTGCCGGTCAACACGGGCGGCGGCCTGCTCTCGCGCGGCCATCCCGTCGGTGCGACGGGGTCCTTCAGGTCGTCGAGCTCGTCGCGCAGTGCGCGGGCGGGCGGGTGAGCGCCAGGTCGATCTCGACCCCCGGCTGGCGCTTGCCCAGAACGCCGGCGGCTTCGTCGAGGGCGACAACGCGGTCGCGGTGATCACGGTGCTCGAGCGCGAGCGGTAGCCGACACAGCAGGTGCGGCAGTAGCAGGCGAGACACGAGGAGGAGAACGGCATGACCGATTTCAATCCGAGGACCGACACGGGGATCCCGACCGAACCGGTCGGGTCCCTTCCGCGGCCCGCGAAGCTGCAGGAGGCGTACGCGGAGTACGACGCCGGGCAACATCTCCAAGGAGGATCTCGAGGCGCGAGCAGGACGCGGCGGCGAAGGACTCGATCGAGCGGATGGAGGCGACGGGTCGCCGATCATCTCCGACGGCGAGCAGCGCTGGTCGAGTTCGCGACCTATCCGATCGCCGACACGCTGGCGGGCACCGGGCTGGCGCCGGGCCTCGGGCCGGGCGGTCAGTTCTTCGCGATCTTCGCCGACGGTCACGGCCGTCAGCTGCCCAAGCTCGACGGGCGGGCCGCTGAAGTACAACTTCTACGCGGCGGACACGCTGGAGAAGTCGCTGCCGTATGCGACCAAGCCGATGAAGCAGGCCGTCATCGCGCCGTCGATGCTCGCGCTGCTGTACCCGTTGAAGGATCCGGTCGAGGGCTACACGCGCGAGGCGTTCGAGGAGGACATCGTCCAGGAGTGCGTGACGGACATCCGCAAGGCCTTCGAGGCCGGCGCCGCCCGGGTCTCGATCGACTTCACGGAGGGCCGCCTGGCGACCCGCGAGGATCCGCGCAACCCGTGGACCGGTGCGGGCCTGTTGCCGCACTTCATCGAGCTCAACAACCGCGTGCTGGCGAACTTCTCCGACGAGGAGCGCCAGAAGATCGGCATCCACACGTGCCCGGGCGGCGACCGCGACTCGGTGCACTCCGCCGACGTGCCCTACAACAACCTGTTGCCGGAGATGTTCAAGATCAACGCCGGCTACTTCCTCATCCAGCTGGCCTCCGAGCGCGACAAGGACCCGATCTTCGAGTCGATCGGACAGCACAGCCGCGACGACCAGATGTGCTACATCGGCGTCACGGTCACGCAGTCGCCGCGGCCGGAGAGCGCGCAGGAGATCTGCGACATGATCGTCCGTGCGGCGGACTTCATCCCCAAGGAGCGTCTCGGCACGACCGACGACTGCGGCTTCTCGCCGTTCTCGATCGACGAGAAGCCCAACCACGGCTCGCCGGACTACGCCCGCGAGATCGCGTTCCAGAAGATCACGGCGCGCGTCGAGGGCACCCGCATGGCCGCCGAGAAGCTCGGCGTCGGGTAGGCGCAGCCGCGCCCGGGAACACTCTCGGGTGTGGATGCTGGCGAGGGCTACTTCGGCGAGCAGGTCGCGGCGACCTACGACGATCACTCCGCGGGGATGTTCGACCCGGGGGTCGTCGGGCCGGCCGTCGACCTGCTCGCCGAGCTCGCCGGCGACGGCGGTGCGCTGGAGTTCGCCATCGGGACCGGCCGGATCGCCCTGCCGCTGGCTGCGCGCGGCGCGCGGGTCGCCGGCATCGACAACTCCGAGGCCATGCTCGCTCGGCTGCGCGCGAAGCCCGGCGCCGAGCGGATCGCGGCCGTCGCGGGCGACATGGCGGCGACGCGGGTCGAAGGTGAGTTCTCGCTCGTCTACCTCGTCTTCAACACGATCTTCAACCTCACGACGCAGGACGGCCAGGTGGCGTGCTTTCAGAACGCCGCTGCGCATCTCGGCGGCGGAGGCAGGTTTGTCGTCGAGGCGCGCGTTCCGGAGCTGCAACGGCTCCCGCTGGGCCAGACGGTCCTGCCGTGGCGCGCCGATCCGGATGGGATCTCCTACTACGTCTACGACGTCGTCACCCAGCGCCTGAGCGGCCAGCACTACCACCTCGGTGACGGCGGCATCCGGGCGAGCCCGATCGAGATGCGCTACGCCTGGCCGGCCGAGCTCGACCTCATGGCGCGCCTGGCGGGGATGCGGCTCGAGCAGCGGTGGGGCGGATGGGGCGGCGAGCCGTTCACCGGGCTCAGCCCCGCGCACGTGTCGGTGTACGTGAAGGCCTGAGCGCCCGCACCTTTAGCCGTGCAGGTGGATCCGCTCGCCCTGCGGGCCGAAGATGGCGAGCGCCTCGACGGGGCCGTCGATCGCGCCGAACCAGTGCGGAGCCCAGGTGGAGAACTCGACGGCCTCGCCTGGCTCGATGACGAGGTCGTCGTCGCCGAGCAGGAGCCGCATCCGCCCGGCGAGGACGTAGATCCAGTCGTGGCCCTCGTGCACGGCCAGCGGGTCGGGCGGGACGGAACGCTCCCCGTCGATCCGCAGCTTGAACGCTTGCAGCCCGCCACCGGCGCCGTGCCGGGTGAGCGGCCACATCGTCAGGCCGTCGAAGTGCTGCGGTGGGTTGTGGACGCGCGGGTCGGGTCGCTGCGGTGGGGACAGCAGGTCGTCGGCGCTGACGCCGAGCGCGGCGGCGAGCCCCGGCAGGTGGTCGAGCGAGAGGCGGCGCTTGCCGGACTCCAGGCGGCTGAGCGTCGACACGTCGATCGACGCCCGCGACGCGACTGCGTCAAGCGTCAGCCCGCGCTCGACCCGCAGCTCGCGCAGCCGTCGCCGGACCCGCTCGCCGACCGGCTCGGCGCCCGTGCTTGATGACCCAGCTGTCACGCCGTCGCTGCCTGCGTGGCGGCCATCCGTTCGACCGCGATCCGCGTCTCCTCGGCGATGAGGTCGTTGTTGATCGCCGCGCCCGCCATCGCGCCGGCGCTCGCCGCGTTGGCGACCCAGGCCATGAGGTCCGTGACGTTCCCGGCGACCCACACGCCCGGGACCGCGGTCCGGCCGGTCACGTCGGCCTCGATGCGCTGCCCGACGCCCATCGCGTGCTCGGTCGCCTCGAGCCCGATGGGGAGCAGCTCCGTACGCGCGACGAGCCTCGACGTCACCGCCAGAACGCGGCGCGCCACCACCTCCCCCGAACGCGAGCCGCACGCCGCGAAGGCGCCCTGCCTCGCTCTCAAGCGCGACCACCTCCCCGTCGACGACCGCGATGCCGCGCGCCGCAAACGCCTGCGCTTCGTCGGCCGACGGCCGTGGGCCGGTGTGGAGGAAGAGCGTCACGTCGGCCGACCACTGCCGGAACATCTGCGTCACGTGCAGCGAGAGCGGGCCGGTGGAGAGGACTCCGATCGGCCGGTCGCGAACCTCGTAGCCATGGCAGTACGGGCAGTGCACGACGTCGGTGCCCCACAGCTCGCGCAGCCCGGGCACGGCCGGCAGCTCGTCGACGAGCCCGGTCGCGACGAGCAGGCGGCGCGCCTCGAGGACCCGGCCGTCGTCCAGCGTGACCGCGAACGCGCCCGCGCATCCGCTAGCGTCGCGACGCGACCCTCGAGCACCGCTCCGCCGTAGCGCTCGACCTCGGCCTGGCCGAGGGCGACGAGCTCCGCCGGCGCCAGCCCGTCGCGGGTGAGGAAGCCGTGCACTCCGGCGGCAGGCCGGTTGCGCTGCTCACCCGCATCGACCACCAGCACGGACCTTCGCGCCCGCGCGAGCGCCGATATAGCGGGATAGGCGCCAAGACCCGTCGTGGCGGAGCGCGCCTCGCCCCGCCTCGCGTCGCGACGCCGGGCTCGCTCCCGGCGACTGCGGGCACGCGCGTTGCGGGTAGTTCTGGCGTATGAGCGAACGCGAAGAGCCGCCCACCGACGTCGGCGAGGGCTACCCGGAGGAGGGGCAGCCGGGCACCGGCATCGATCCGAAGGAGCATGCGGAGAACGAGGTCGCCAAGACCTCCGAAGGCGACCCGGACGACGTCGACCCCGGCCAGGCGACGGGCAATCCGAAGGCCGCGGGCGCGGACGACTCCGAGGGCTGACGGCGCCGATCAGCGCCGGACGCGGATTGCGAGCGTCTGGACGCCCAGCTCGCCGGACTGCGCGCGCAGCGTGTAGCGCGCGCCGCGGCGAAGCGGCCGGCGCAGCCTGAGCGTGACCCGGCGCGCCACGCGATCGGCTATGCGAGCGCGCGACGCCGGGCCGGCGAGGCGCCCGCCGCGCAGGACGCTCAGCCGCACGCCGGGCGCGCGTGGCGCGCCGTCGACGCGAATGCGCACCGAGAGCGTGCGCCGGCCGGCGCGCACGCGCGGCTGCGAGAGGACGAGCCGCGGCGAACGCACCCGGTCGCGCAGGAAGCCGGTGACGAGCGCGTCAACGCGCGCGGCATCGTCGAGCTGCGGCCAGTGCCCGGACCGCGCGAGCACCTCGACCCGCGCGTCCGGGAACGCCGCGGATTGGCGATACGCGACGGCGACCGGGACGAAGTTGTCACGCGCGCCCCACACGACGAGCGCCGGCAGCGCGGCGGTCCGCAGGACGGCGGCTTGACGCCGGCCAAGCTCGTCTGGCACCCCGATCGAGCGGTAGTAGTCGAGCGTGGCGCAGCGGGTCGCGCGATCGAAGTCGTCGTACATGCGATCGAGGAAGCGCTCCGGCAGCGGGTCCTGCACGCTGATCGCCGTCTTGAACTGCTCGCGCGTGATGCCGGCCATCTCGACCTCGCCGAGGATCGGCACGGTCCACGACAAGCCGAGCGGATGGCCGAAGTAGTCGATCAGCACGCCGGTGTTGACGAGCGAGACGCTGCGGACCGCACCGAGCGCGCCGACCGCCCACTGCAATCCCCAGATCCCGCCGAGATCGTGGAGCACGAGGTGCACGCGCTGCACGCCGAGCTCGTCGAGCACGCGCCCGATGTAGCGCGCCGCGCCGGCGGTCGAGTAGTCGATGCCGCGCCGGTCGTCGGCGTGGCCGAGCCCCGGCAGGTCGAACGCGATCGCGCGGGCGTAGCGCCCGGTGCTCGCCATCAGCACGTCGAAGTCGCGCGCGGACCCGGGGTTGCCGTGCACGAACACGACGGCCTCGTCGGCCGCGCTCGGGCCGGCTTCGACGAGGCGCGTCGCGATGCCGTCGACGGCCATGCGCCGCTCGGTCACGCCGTCGGGCAGCGGCGGATCGCCGGCGCGCACCGAATGCTCGGCGTCCGTGAGCGCGCCGATCGCGCCGCCGTCGAGCGCGCCGTCGCAGTACAGCGCGCCGTCTGCGGCGGTGGCCGGCGAGGCGGCGGCACCACTCAGGCAGACGAGGCTCGCGATCAGGGCCGCGAGCCGGCACCGCCGGGCGCACGGGCGCCAGCCGGGACGACCGCGGAGCCGGCGCACGAGCATGCGGGCGACGCTACACGCCCGCGCGACCGGGAGCGACGATGGATCCCGATCCGGCCATCCGGGCGACGCTACGCGCCCGCGCGGCCGGGAGCGACGGCGGAATCGCGATGCGGATCCTTCCAGCGGGCGTAGGCGGCGGGCAAGCAGACGGCGCACGGCCGGTAGCCCGCCGCGACGGCCGCGGCCTCGTCGGCGAAGAACACGCGCTCGGCGACGTAGCCGCCGCGCGTGATCGCCCGCAGGGCGGACGGGCAGTCCAGCCGCCCGTAGATCCGGCCACGGCGGTGCCCGCCGAGCGTGCCCGGAGCGGCGCTCGGATAGCACCGGCCGTCGGCGCCGACGAGCGTCCAGCTCACCGGAGGGCGCGCTCGGCGAGCGGAGCGTTCGCGGGGGCCCCGGCCGTGGCGCGGCCCTCGAGGTGCAGCAGCGCGCGCTTGCGCTCCAGGCCGCCGCGATAGCCGGTCAGCGAGCCGTCGCTGCCCATCGCGCGGTGGCACGGCACGATGATCGGCACGGGCGTGCGCCCGACCGCCGCGCCGGCGGCCCGGACGGCGGCGGGACGGCCGACGGCCCGCGCGAGCTGCGCGTAGGTCGTCGTCGAGCCGGCGGGGATCCGTCGCAGCGCGTCCCAGATCTCGCGCTGAAACGGCGTGCCACCGAGGTCGAGTTCGAGCTCGAAGCGCTCGCGGCGCCCGGCGAAGTACTCGTCGAGCTGGCGGATCGCGTCTCCGAAGGCCAACGGAGAGCGATCGTCGTCGTCGAGAACGGCGTCGTCCTCGGGGAAGTGCAGCGCGGTCAGGCCGTCCGGGCCGCCCACGAGCGTGAGCGTGCCCAGCGGGCTGTCGTAGGTCGTCCAAGTCGTGGTCATGCCATCCAGAACGTCGCGGGCGCGTGATTCGTGAGCTACCGGGGGACGAGCCGGCTCGCGACGGCGAGGGTCACGAACCCGCCCGCGCTCGAAGCCTCGGCGAAGCACGCGAGACGCTTGCCGCGATCGCGCTTGGCGACCTTGTACGTGCCGCCGCCACCGACGCGCGCGGGCGGGCTGTAGCCGCCGCGGCCGGTTCCGACCACGGACCACCGGTAGCCGACCCTCGTCCCCGGCTCGGCCGTGAAGCCGCGCAGCGTGCACGTCAGCGTCCGCCCGGCGCGGGCCGTGCCACTGATCCGGACGCTGCCGCCGGTCTTCGTCGGAGCCCACGCGGGCGACGGGTCGCCGATGAACGCGCGGTAGCGCGCGACGTCCGCGAACACCGACGGGAGGTGGTCGGCGCCGCAGCGGTCGCCGCCCCAGCTCACGACGCCGAGTTGGATCGGCGCGCTGGCCGGGCCGGTCCAGAGCGGCCCGCCGCTGTCGCCGTTGCAGCCCGAGTACAGCGGCGCCTTGCCGTCGGCGTCGATCGAGCAGCGCATCCGCGGGTCGAAGCGCTCGAGCGTCGACCCGCGATAGCCGCGAAACGCCCGCGCGCACGCGGCGTCGCTGAGCGTCTCGAGCGGCGCGGCGCGCAGGGTGCCGTCGAACGACTCGCCCTCGCCGTGGCCCGTGCCCGGCGCGACCGGCCGACCGGTGCCGAGGATGAGCGCCAGCCGCGGGTTCGCGCCGCCGAGCTTGACGAGCGGCACGCCCGGCACGGGCGCGTCGAGCGCGACGACGGCGACGTCGTCGAGGAAGTTCGCGGTGCCGTTGCGGTGCCGCCAGCCGGGATGCAACGCGATCCGCGCCGGGTTGCGCACCGTGCCCCCGACGGAGATCGCGCCGAGGTCGCTTGGCGTCCGGCCCGCGACGCAGTGCGCGGCGGTCAACACGCGGTCGGTCGCGACGAGGGTCCCCCCACAGCCGCCGACCGATGCGAACCACGGGACGGTGGCCGGATCGACCGGGGTGCCGTTCACGACGGCGCCGGCCGGGCAGGCGAGCGCCAGCGCCGCGAAGACGGCGAGCGATGTGGGGAGCTTGCGGTGCAATGGGTTCTCCGGCGCGTGGTCGGGGTCGAGGTCTCGCGTCTACAACGCGCGCCGCCCGCCACGAGTCGCGCCGGGCGGCGAAACGCGAGCTAGGCGGGTGGCGTCCGGCGGGTCAGTATCCGCATCCGCATCGCGCGTCGCAGAGCGCGCGCGCTCGGCTTGGCCACGGGGCACGCGTCGAGCGTCACGCTCGCCTCGCCGAGCACCACACCAGCCACCTCACACTGCCGACACTTACAGAAACCCCCGCGGGAGGCAATGCCGGGCAGCCGCACGCCGCACGCTTGTGGGGCGGAACCGGGGGGTACTCCACGAGACATGGAGCTCATCCTCGTAGTCGTTGTCGTCGCGATCGTGGTGCTCGCCTGGTTCGTGTACCGCCACCAGACCGCCCGCGAGGGCGAGAAGGCCATCAAGCGCGAGAAGCTCGGCTCGGTCGCCGAAGGTCATCGCGAGATGGCCGAGACGCACGCGAGCACGGTGGAGGATCTCGAGCCTGAGGCAGTCGGGCATCGCGAGGCCGCCGCCGACCACACGCGGATCGCCGACGAGCTCGAGCAACGCATCGAGCGCGAGCGCCGCCACGCGCAGTTCCATGCCGAGCGCGCGACGGAGACCGAGCAGGAGCGCGAGCACATCTGAGCTCGCGACGCGGTTACGATCGCGCCATCGCCCGACGCATCGCCAGCCTGCTGCTCATCGCGCTCGCCAGCCTCCCGGCGGCGGCACACGGCGCCGCGGCGACCCGCGATGTCCTCGTCGTCGGCAACAACTGGGCCGGCACCGCCGACATCGTCGACCCGCACACCTTCGAGCGGCTGACGCGGCTGAACATCGTCCCCGACCTCGCCCAGCGCCGGGCGGAGATCCTCGCCGACCCGGTCGCGGCCGGCCTGTTCGCCGCCAACAACCTTCTCGTGGGCGAGGGCCACGACCAGTTCGTCGACGATGCGTTCACGTCCCACGACGGCCGCATGCTGTTCGTCTCGCGCCCGAGCCTCGCCGACGTCGTCGGCATCGACCTCGGCTCGCGCGCGATCGTCTGGCGCACGAAGGTCGAGGGCTACCGCTCCGACCACATGGCGATCTCGCCGGACGGCCGGCGGCTGCTCGTCTCGGCGTCGACGGCGCGCAAGGTCCACGTGATCGACACCGCGAGCGGCGCGATCGTCGGCGAGTTCGCGTCCGGGGACTCGCCGCACGAGAGCAACTACTCCGCGGACGGCAAGCTCATCTACCACGCGAGCATCGGCACGGTCTACACGCCCACCGACGCCCCGGAGCTCGACGCGACGAAGGGCGACCGCTACTTCCAGGTGGTCGACGCCGCGACGCTGCAGATCCGCAAGCGCTACGAGCTGGGCAAGGTGCTGGCCGCGTACGGCCATCCGCGCTACAGCTCGGCCGTCCGGCCGATGGCGCTCGCTCCCGACGGCCGCACTGCCTACCTGCAGCTCTCGTTCCTGCACGGCTTCGTCGAGTTCGACCTCGAGCGCGACGCGCCGCTGCGGATCGCGAACCTGCCGATCAGCGCCGCGGCGAAGGCGTTGCCGCGCGAGGCGTACCTGCTGGACTCCGCGCACCACGGGATCGCGATCAACCCGCAGGGGACGAAGCTCTGCGTCGCCGGCACGATGTCCGACTACGCGGCGATCGTCGCCCGCGACGACTTCTCGCGCACGCTGCTGGACGTCGGGCGCAAGCCGTACTGGGCGACCAACAGCGCCGACGGCCGCTACTGCTTCGTGTCGGCGAGCGGCGACGACCGCGTCGCCGTGATCTCCTACGCCGACGAGCGGATCGTGGCGACGATTGGAGTCGGCGACCACCCGCAGCGCATGCGCACCGGCGTCATGCGCGCGGAGTACCTGCCGCCGGTCGCCGATCGCGATCCGCCGCGGATCGCCGGCGCGCGGGTCGCTCGCGGCGTGCTGGCGCTGCGCCTCTCCGAGGACGCGCGCGTGCGCGCGGTCGTCCAGCGTGCGCGCGGCGGGCGCTGGCGGACGCTGCGCAAGGTCGAGCGCGACCTCCTCGCGGGGGCGCGTCGCGTGCGCCTGGGCACGTTGCGCGCCGCCGGGCGCCACCGTGTCCTCGTCAGCGCCGCCGACGCCGCCGGCAACCGCTCGCCGCGAGCCGTCGTCCGGTTCGCCGTGAGCACCCCGCGTCGCCGCTGAGTAGCCCCGGATAGCACAGGTGATAGCGGGGGCTACTCGTGCGCGGTCGGGCATGCGTGCCCGGCGCCGCTCGCGCTGCCGCCGCGGCGCAGTCCCGCCGCCCCACCGCGCCGCCGTCGGTGGTCCAACACGCGCCGAGCGCGGTTTGCGGCGCGTTGCGGGCGGGCATTGACCGGCCACGCGATGCGCCTCGTTCTGAACATCCTGTGGCTCGTCTTCGCCGGCCTGTGGCTGGCGATCGGCTACGTCTTGGCGGCGATCATCATGGTCCTCGGGATCATCACGATCCCGTTCGCGATCGCGTCGCTGCGGATCGCCGCCCACACGCTGTGGCCGTTCGGCTCGACCGTCGTGCGGGACCCCAACGCCGGGATCGCGTCGGGCATCGGCAACGTCCTCTGGGTACTGCTGTGTGGCTGGTGGCTCGCCCTCGCCCACGTCGTCGCCGGGATCGCGCTGTGCATGACGATCATCGGCATCCCGCTCGGCCTCGCCTGCTTCAAGCTCGTCCCGGTGTCGTTCTGGCCGCTCGGCGCGGAGATCGTCAGCGTCGAGGAGGCCGACGCGATCCGCACCGCCTGGTGACATGCGTCACCACGGCGCCGGCTCGTAGTCCTTGAGAAAGCAGCCGTGGATGTCCTCGCCGGCCTCGCCGCGGACGATCGGGTCGTAGACGCGGGCCGCGCCGTCGACGAGGTCCAGCGGCGCGTGGAACCCCTCGCCGGCGAGGCGCATCTTCGTCGGATGCGGCCGCTCGTCGGTGATCCAGCCGGTGTCGACGCTCGTCATGAGGATCCCGTCGCGCTGCAGCAGCTCGTGCGCGCTCGTGCGGGTGAGCATGTTCAGCGCGGCCTTGGACATGTTCGTGTGCGGATGGCCGGGACCCTTGTAGCCGCGCTGGAACTGCCCTTCGATCGCCGAGACGTTGACGATGTACGTACGCCGCGCGCCGGACGCGGCGAGCGCGGCGCGCAGCCGGCCGACGAGGATGAACGGCGCGGTCTGGTTGCAGAGCTGGACCTCGAGCAGCTCGACGGGATCGACCTCGTCGACGACCCGGCTCCAGCTGTTGATCGCGTCGAGGTCGGGCACGAGCCCGCCGGCGTCGATCGCCCGGTCGGCCGCGATCCGCTCCGGGGACGCCGAGCGCGCGCTCAGAGCCAGCGCCGCGAGGGCGTCCGGCGTCGGCGTCCAGTGCGCGAGCCCGGCCGCGTTCCCGGCGGCCTCGCGCCCGGTGGCGTCGCGCCCGGTGGCCTCGCGCCCGGTGGCCTCGCGCCCGCTGGCGGCGGCCTCGCGCCCGGTGGCCTCGCGCCCGCTGGCGGCGGCCTCGCGCCCGGTGGCCTCGCGCCCGCTGGCGGCGGCCGCGCGTTCGCCGGTGCCGATGCTCCGCTCCGGCCCGAAGACGCGGATCTCCGGGAGCGGCCCGGCCGGCAGCTCCGCTGCCTCGGCCTGCGCGAGCAGCGCGTAGCCCGCGGGCGAGCGGCGCACCGTCTGGCACGCGTTGTTGATGAGGATGTCGAGCGGCCCCTGCGCCGCGATCTCGTCGGCGAGCGCGACGACCCGGCCGGGGTCGCGCAGGTCGATGCCGACGATCGTCAGGCGGTGGAGCCACTGCTCGCTGTCGGTCATCGCGGCGAAGCGGCGCGCGGCGTCGCGCGGGAAGCGCGTCGTGATCGTCGTCTGCGCCCCGTCGCGCAGGAGGCGCAGCGCGATGTACATGCCGATCTTCGCGCGCCCACCGGTGAGCAGCGCGCGGCGCCCGCGCAGGTCCGTCCGCGCGTCGCGGCGGGCGTGGTTGCGCGCCGCGCAGGCCGGACAGAGCTGGTGGTAGAACGCGTCGAGCTCGACGAAGCGCTCCTTGCAGACGTAGCACGCGCGCGGCTGCGCGAGCGTGCCCGCGCTCGAGCCGTCGACGGCGGGGCGCAGCGGCAGCCCGGCGGTCTCGTCGTCGATGCGGCCGGGCGCCCCCGTGGCCGTGGCGGCGGTCAGCGCGGCGTCGGCGGCGAGCACGGCGGTTCGGCGCTCGACACGCCGGCGCTCCTTGACGGCCTTGAAGAGCGAGGCCGTCGCGCGCCGCACGGCGACCGCGTCGGGGTGCTCGGGGGGCAGCGCCTCGGCCGCCGACAGGACGCGCAGGCAGTTCTCGAGCGCATCCGGATCGATGCCGTCGGCGTGCGCCGTCATGGCGCCAAGTCTAGGAAGCGGCGACCCGGGCGCCCGGACCGGCCAAGGCCGCCGCGCAGGGTTCCGCGTGCTGCGGCGCCCGGACCGGCCAAGGTGCCGCGCAGGGTGCCGCGTGCTGCCGCGCCCGGCGGGGTAGGGTGCAGCGCATGGAAGGCGGCGGACTCCTCACGATCGCGTACATCGTCATCGGCGCGTTCGTCGCTGCCGCGAACAACTACTACTCCCACCTGGACTCGATCGAGCGCATCGCCTCGGCGGTCATCGCGATCCTGCTGTGGCCGCTGATCCTCATCGGCGTCGACATCCGGATCACGTAGCCACCCCGCGCCGCGCAGCCATCCGAATCTCCGCCGCGCCGTAGTGGACAGCGCGGCCGCATCGGCAGACAATGGCGTCCGCGATGGCGGGGACGATCGAACGCGACGACCATGTGCTGTCCGCCATGCGCGTCGCGGCCGTCGTCGTCGTGGCCGTGCTCGTGCCGGCGCTCGTCATCCTCTGGGGCCTGCCGACCCAGACCGAGGACCTCTGGGCGTGGACGATCAAGGCGCCCCTGACGCCGATCTTCATGGGCGCGGGCTACGGCGCCGGGGCGTACTTCTTCTACCGCGTCTACCGCACGCCCCGCTGGCACGAGGTGTCCGTCGGCGTCCTGTCGGCAGCCGTCTTCGCGCTGCTCATGCTCCTGACGACGATCCTGCACTTCGACAAGTTCAACCAGGGCCGGGCGCACGACGCGTTCCCCGACCCGCCAGTCCTCGCGACGCTCGCGTTCTACGGCTGGACGATCGTCTACATCCTGTCGCCGTGGGTCGTCGGCTGGCTGTGGTGGCGCAACCACCAGCTCGACCCCCGCGTGCCCGAGGACGGCGAGCCGCTCGTGCCCGCGAACGTCCGCCTCGTGGCGCGCGTCATCGCGCTCGGCGCGCTCGCCGGCGCCGCGGTGATGCTCGTCTCGCCGAGCACCGTCATCGACCACTGGGGCTGGACGCTCACGGACCTCACCGCCCGCGTGCTCGGGTGCTTCACCGCGCAGGTCGGCACGGGCTTCCTGCTGCTGTCGTTCGACGCCCGCTGGAGCAGCTGGAAGGTGCTCGTCCAGACGTTCCTCATCGCCGTGGCGCTGCTGCTCGTCGGCGCGATCCGCGAGTGGGACACGTTCCTCGACGACCGGCCGATGCAGTGGGTCTACCTCGCCGGCCTGGTGGGCGGCGCGGCCGCGCTGCTCGCGCTGTACCGCTCGATGGAGCGGCCCCGCCTGGACGCGCCAGCCTGACGCGCCGCGAGCCGGTACGTTGCGTCCGGCGATGATCCTCGGCGTCAACGCCCCACCCACCGGCTGGCACGATGCGGCGGCATGCCTCGTCGCGCACGACGGCACGCTGCTCGCGTTCTGCGAGGAGGAGCGCCTCAGCCGGCGCAAGCATGCCGAGCGCTGCGGGCCGCGGCTCGCGGTCCGCTACTGCCTCGAGCAGGCGGGCGCGGAGCTCGGCGACGTCGACCTCGTCGTGACCGGCTGGGAGATGCCGCAGGCCACCCGCCTCTACGGCCGCGAGTGGACGCTCGAGGGGACCCCGGGCTGGCTCGGCGAGCAGCTCGGCTGGCCGTGCTCGGCACAGGACATGCCCGAGGTCCGCTTCGTCGGACACCACCTCGCACACGCGACGCTCGCCTTCCACGCCTCGGACTTCGATGCCGCCGCGGTGCTCGTCGTCGACGGCAACGGCGACGACGAGTCGATCTCGATCTACCGCGCCGACCGCGAGCGCGGCCTCGTGCGCGTCCGCGTCTGGCCGCGATCGCACTCGCTCGGCTACCTCTACGACGCGGCCAGCCGCGTCGCCGGCTTCGGGCCGCTCGAGGCCGGCAAGCTCATGGGGCTGTCGGCGTACGGCCGGGCGACGGGCGCCGAGCCGTGGGAGCTGCTGCCCGACGCGCAACCGCGGGCGCCGCGCGACGTCGACGAGGGCGACGGCTTCAACAAGTACATCCACGCATGGATGGCGGAGCTCGACCGGCTCGCCGGCGGCCGCCGCCCGGCGCGCGGGCGCGCGGAGCTGCAGCTCGACGAGCTGGCGGTGCAGGTCGCGGTCAGCGCGCAGGAGGCCGTCGAGCGCGCGGTCGTGCGGCTCGCCACGCTGGCCCGCGAGCTCGTGGGCTCGGAGAACCTCTGCCTGGCCGGCGGGGTCGCCCTGAACTGCAAGGCCAACGGCCTGCTGAGCGGGCCGGTGTTCGCGCCCCCCGCGCCGCACGATGCCGGGACCGCGCTCGGCGCGGCGTGGAACGTCGCGCCGCCGCGCGGCACCCGCCCGAACGGCCGGATCTCGGCGTTTCTCGGCCCGTCGCTCGGCGCGGCATCGTCCAACGGCGCCGCGCACGGCACGGCGGCGTCCTCCAACGGAGTGCTCGACGGCTTGCATCGCGAGCCGCTGGCGCTCGACCGCGTCTGCGAGGCGCTCGCGGCCGGCTGCTGCGGCGCGATCGTCCAGGGTCCCGGCGAGATCGGCCCGCGCGCGCTCGGCCACCGCTCGATCGTCGCCGACCCCTCGGACCCCGGCATGCACCGCCGCCTGAACGACATCAAGGGCCGCGAGCGCTGGCGGCCGTTCGGAGCGGCGGCGCTGAGCACCCGCGCGGCGGCGCTGTGGGAGCCGCGCCCGCGGCTGTCGGACTACATGCTCGCGGGCACGCCGGTCACCGACGCCGCGCGCGAGCAGATCCCCTCGGCCATCCACGTCGACGGCACGACCCGCCCGCAGGAGCTCGAGCCGGGCTGCGGCGACCTCCTCGCGGAGCTCCTCGCCGAATGGGGCGACCGGGCCGGCGGCGCGCTCATCAACACCTCGTTCAACGGCCCCGGCGAGCCGATCGTGTCCAGCCGCGCGGACGCGGTCGCCGCCTTCCGGCGCCTCGACTTGGACTTCCTCGTCATCGACGACGAGGTCGTCGCGACGGACGGCGCCTGGTGGCGCCGGCCGGCCCAACCGTCGGCTTGAAGCGGCGCGCCACATCCATCGCCACGCGGGCGCCGCGTCCGCTGCTCGTCATCGCCGACACGCGCTCGGATCCGTTCCACGTGGGCGACGAGGCGATGCTCGCCGCAAACCTCGATCGCCTCGCGCGCGGGGTGGTCGACCTCGAGGTTCGCGTGCTCGGCTACGGCGCGACGCGGGCGCAGATCAGCGCTGCGGTCGAGGGTGCCTGTGGTGTGCTCGTCTCGGGCGGCGGGAACCTCTCGGCTTCATGGCCGCACCTGCTCGACCAGCGCGTGTGGGTCCTGCGCGAGGCGGCCCGCCGCGGGGTGCCGGCGGTGCTCGGCGGTCAGACGCTGGGACCGGACCTCACCGCCGACCAGCGAGCGTCGCTCGCCGAGGCGCTTCAGACGGCCAAGCTCGTCGGCGTGCGAGAGCGCCCGTCGGCGGACCTCGCGCGCGCCCTCGGCGTGCCCGAAGACCGGCTCGTCGAGCAGGTCGACGACGCCTTCGGCCTCGAGCCGGTCGCCCCCGCCTCGCCGGACGTCCTCGCGGCGGCGTCCGCGCCGTACGTCGCCATCACGATCGATCCGGCGTTCGCCGGCGACGCCGTCCGCGCGGGCCTGCGGAGCATCGCGTCGCAGCTCTCCGCCTTCGCGGCCGCGACCGAGCTTGCGATCCTGCTCGTTCCGCACACCGGCCCGCTGGGCGAGGTCGGCGACGAGGACGGGGCGATCGCGGCGGCGCTGCGCGACTGGCTCGTGCGCGACGGCATCGGCTGTGCGTTGCTCCCGGTCCTCGGGTGCGGCGAGAGCGTCTGGCTCGCGCGGCGGGCGTCGCTGGTCGTCTCGTCGCGATATCACCCGCTCGTCTTCGCGACCGCCGCCGGCGTGCCGTGCCTCGGGCTGTTTCGCGACGAGTACACGCAGGTCAAGCTGCGCGGCGCGCTCGCCTGGCTCGGGATGGACCGCTGGGCGCTCGATGCGGCCCACGCCGAGGCCGGAGGTCTCGGACCCGCGCTGCGCGAGCTGTGGTCCGAGCGCGACGCGGTGGGCGCTGCGATGCACGCCGCGCGCCCAGCGCTCGAGCGTCGCGACGCGCGGCGGTGGCGGCACGTGCTCGCTCGGCTGGGTCTCGTTGCCCGGGGCGCGTTGTCGCCCGGCTGGCCGGGCGACGACGCCGTCGCGCGACGGCCTCGAGATGGAGGCGATCATCGCGCCGGCCGGCCGCGCCTCGCTAGGGTCGACGCCGTGCTGAGCGACGAGCAATGGGACGCATTCGCCCGCGAGGGCTACATGCGACTCGGCGCGCTCCTGACGCCCGAGGAGGTCGCCGCGCTGCGCGACCGCGCCGACGACCTGGCACGCGGCGCCGTCGTCAACGAGCACGTCCTGCTGCAGCTCGACACCGGCGGCGCGTACGACGAGCTGCCGGAGGCGGCGCAACGGCTCGACGGCGATGCTCGTCTGTACCGCAAGATCCAGGGGCTCGAGACCGACGACGCGTACTGGCCGCTGGTCAGCCATCCCGTCGCGCTCGAGATCTGCGCGCGGACGTACGGACCTCACGCCCCGGTCTCGATCTTCCGGGCGATGGTCATGAACAAGCCGGCCGGACAGGGGACGACGCTGCCGTGGCACCAAGACGGCGGCGAGGTGTGGCAGCTCGACCGCGACCCGCTCGTGACGGTGTGGGTCGCGCTCGACGACGCCACGCGCGCCAACGGGTGCATGGACGTCGTCCCCGGCAGCCATCGGGGCGGGCTCGTGACGGCGCAGGGCAGCACGTTGTCGGAGGTCGATGCCGAGATCCAATGCCCGCCGGACCGGGTCCTGGCGCTCGAGGTGCCGGCCGGCCACGGGGTCCTGCTGCACAACTGGCTCATCCATCGCTCGGGCGTCAACCCGTCGCCGTCGCCACGGCGAGCGTTCACGGCGTGCTACATGGACGGTCGCACGGTGAGCACGCTCACCGGCAACGGCTTCCCGATCATCCACGGCGCCGCGCCGGCGCCGTCGACGTTCGTGCGCGAGATGAACGCCGACCGCAACGCGTTGCGTGCGAACCTCGCGGCGGCGGAGGAGTACGCGCGCAGCCTCGAGGCGCAGGTCGCCGCGATGCGCGAGCAGTTCGAGATCGTCGAGACCTATGCCAAGAGCCTCGAGCAGGAGCGAGCCTTGCGCACGGCCGGCTGAGCCGCGGCCATGAGGTCGGTGAGCACGGCCACCACGTCAGCCGATCGCGCGGCGCAGGTCGGCGACGAGGTCGGCGGCGGCCTCGATGCCGCACGACAGCCGGACGAGGTCGGCGGGGACCGCAGCGTCGGAGCCCTCGACGGACTGGTGGGTCATCGCCTGGGGGACCTCGATGAGCGACTCGACGCCGCCGAGCGACTCGGCGAGCGTGAAGATCTCAGTCGAGCTCGCGATCCGGACGGCGTCGGGATGGCGGAAGGAGACCATGCCGCCGAAGCCGGGCCAGCGCACGTCGGTCGCGGCCTCGACGGTGCGCAGGAACTCGCTCACGGCGGCGCCGTTCTCCGCGTGCGCGCGCATGCGCAGGTGCAGCGTCCGCAGGCCGCGGTGCACGAGGAAGCAGTCCATCGGGCCGGGCACGGCACCGACGGCGTTCTGGACGAAGCGCACGCGCTCGTGCAGCTCGGGATCGGCGACGACGACCGCCCCCCCGACCGTGTCGCTGTGACCCCCGAGGTACTTTGTCGTCGAGTGCACGACGGCGTCGGCACCCAGCTCGAGCGGGCGCTGGTTGGCCGGCGTCGCGAAGGTGTTGTCGACCGCCACGAGCGCGCCGCGCTTGCGCTCCACGACGCCGCCGATGTCGACGACGTTCAGCAGCGGGTTCGTCGGCGTCTCGACCCACACCAGGCGCGTGTCGTCGCGCACCGCGGCGGCGAGCGCATCGAGGTCGGTCTGGTCGACCATCGTGTACTGCAGGCCCCAGCGAGTGAGGACCTTGTCGACGAGCCGGTAGGTGCCGCCGTAGAGGTCGGCGGGGATGACGATGTGCCCGCCCGCCTCGGCGACGACGGTGATGAGCGCGTGCGTCGCCGCCATGCCGCTCGAGAACGCGCTGCCCAACCCGCCCTCGAGTGCGCCGAGCGCCAGCTCGAGCGCCGCCCGCGTCGGGTTCGCCGAGCGCGAGTAGTCGTAGTCCTCGACGAACGCGCCCGGCGCGCTCTGCGCGTACGTCGAGGTCTGGTGGATCGCCGGGATGACCGACCCGTAGTGCGGGTCGGGATCCAGGCCCGCGTGGACGGCGCGGGTCGCGAAGGCGGCATCGTCGGGGAGCTTGCTCATCGGGCGAGTGCCTCCAGGAGGTCGGCGCGGGTCAGGATGCCCGCGGGACGGCCGTCGACGGTGACGAGCAGCGCCTCGCGGTGGCCCGCGAGCAGCCCGACCGCCTCCTCGATGAGGTCCGACGCCGCGACGGCGGGAAACGGGGCGCTCATCATGTCGACGACCTTCGCGCTCAGCAGCGCCGGGTCCTCGATGACGTGGCGCAACAGGCCGCGCTCGGAGATCGAGCCGACGACCGCGCTCGGGTCGTGCGCCGACACGACCGGCAGCTGCGAGACGCGGTGCGCGTTGAGCAGCCCGACGGCGTCGCGCACCTCGTCGTGCGCGCCGACCATGACGAGGTTCGGGATGTCGTTCGCGGACTGCTTGCGCGCGAGCACGTCGGCGATCGTGAGGTTCTCCGTGCGCTCGATGAAGCCGTACTGCGTCATCCACGCGTCGTTGTAGACCTTCGACAGGTACGAGCGGCCCCCGTCGGGCAGGACGACCACGACGAGCGCCGCGGGGTCGTCGAGCTCGCGCGCGACCTGCAGCGCGGCCACGCACGCCATGCCGCACGAGCCGCCGGTCAACAGGCCCTCCTTCTGCGCGAGCCGCCGCGTCATGAGAAACGCGTCGCGGTCGGACACGGTGACGTAGCGATCTACGACCGACTTGTCGAACGTCTCGGGCCAGAAGTCCTCGCCGACGCCTTCGAGGAGGTACTGCTTCGGACCCTCCGCGCCGGCCGTGTAGATCGACCCGGCCGGGTCGGCGCCGATGACCTGGATGGCCGGGTTGCGCTCCTTGAGGTAGCGCCCGACGCCGCTGATCGTCCCGCCGGTGCCGATCCCGATGACGACGTGCGTCAGCGCACCGCCCGTCTGCTCCCACAGCTCGGGACCCGTCGTCTCGTAGTGCGCCCGCGGGTTCGCGTCGTTGGCGTACTGGTTCGGACGGAAGGCGCCGGGGATCTCCGACGCCAGCCGCTCGGCGACCTTGTAGTAGGACTCCGGCGACTCCGGCGGCACGTCGGTCGGCGCGACGACGACCTCCGCGCCGTACGCGCGGAGCAGGTCCATCTTCTCCTTGGACTGCTTGTCGGGCATGACGGCGATGACGCGGTAGCCCTTCAGGCGGGCCGCGATCGCGAGGCCCGTCCCGGTGTTGCCGGAGGTGGGCTCGACGATCGTCCCACCGGGTCGCAGCAGCCCGTCGCGTTCGGCCGCCGCGATCATCGCGACCGCGACGCGATCCTTGATCGACCCGCCGGGGTTGAGGTACTCGACCTTCGCCACGAGCTGGGCCGTCAGCCCGGCGCCCAGTCGCGACAGGCGCACGAGGGGCGTGCGTCCGACCGCGTCGAGGATCGAGTCGTCGATCTGGTGTGCGAGCGCCATGCGCTGCACTCTACGGCCGGCGCGCCACCGGCCTCGGCGCGTGGCGACTCGGCCGGCGAGCCTTCATCGCCAGGCGCCGTTCGCTGGCCGGACCGCGGCACAGCGGGCAGCCGTGGCCGTTGAGCACCGCGAGGAAGTGGTCCTCGAAGCGCTGGCGATGCGAGCGCACGGCGTAGCGCACCGGCGAGCCGGATGCTGCGATCTCCAGGCGCCCCGCGGCACGGCCGTCGGTGCGCACGGTCAGCGGATCGGCGCGGACCTCGGTGATGAGGTCCGGTCGCTCGGCCGCGGCGACGGTCAGCGGATCCCACCAGTACGACGCGCTCGTGATCTGCTCGCCGGCGACGACGATCGGATGGTTGGCGATCGCGGCGACGAACCGGGCCTCGGTGGTGCGGGCCTCGGCGCGCAGGCGGGCGGCGTAGGCCGGCGACAGGGGGACGCCGTCGGTCGCCGCCAGGGTGACGAGCAGCAGCGACGGCAGGCGCGCCGCCACGACGGCGCGGGCCGCGGCCGGATCGGAGGAGAAGTTGAAGTCCTGCGTGCCGTCCCGTAGGGCGCCCTCGTCGAGCAGCGGGTCGGCCTTCCCGCCGATGATGCCGCCCTGGACGTAGATCGCCGCGGCGCGGCGCAGCGCGGGCTCGATCGCGCTGGCCCAGGCGAGGTTCGTGACCGGGCCGGTCGCGAAGACGCGCAGGTCCGGCTCCTCGCGTGCCACGCGCGCGATGAGCGCCGCGGCCTCGCCGGGGCCGGCCGGCAGCGACACGCGCGGGCAGGGCGGGATGAGCGTGGCCATCATCGCCACGACTCCCGCCGACAGGGACGGGAATACGGGCAGGCCGCCCGGCCCCTGCGCCACCGGCACGTCGCGGAGCCCGAAGTGGTCGAGCAGGCAGCGGGCCTGCGTCGCCGCGAGCCCGGGCGTCCCCGCGCCAGTGTTCTCGACGGTCACCGCGCGCAGGCGGATCCTGCCCGTCTCGTGCAGCGCCGCGAGGTACGCGAGCGCCGCCGCGTCGTCGAAGTCCACGTCGGTGTCGAAGACGACCGCCGGCGGTCGCTCGGCGGCGGGAGCCGGGGCGGCGATCGTGGCGCATGCCGCTGCGCCGAGCAGCGTCACCACGACCGCGAGACGTCGGCGCATGGGGCGAGTATCGCCAGGCGGCGCCGCGGGATCAAGGCGGGCTGTTGGCTCGGATCGCGGCACGACGCACGCGGTGTCCGTGCGCCGCGCCATTCGCTCGAGGCCCGCTCGCGCCCGGGTGCAGGCACGGCTCGGCCGCGCGCCGCGGCCGCCGCCCGGGGTCGCCCGCCCGCCGACCGGCCGCGCGGGGGACTCGCTTGCGCGGCCATGCGGTCAGCGTGCGGACCCGCCGGAGTAGGGGACGCGGCGGGCGAATCCGGTGCGGGTCGCGCCGCCGTCGCCCTGATTCCCCGATGGCGGCGGCGACCACGTGATTCCCACACACCTGATCTGCCTACAAAGCGTATGCTGACTCGCCAGCCGTTGTCAAGAGGGTGCCCGACGAGTTGTATGCCTGCGGTGCCCAAGCTCATCAGGCAGGCCCTCCGGGAGCTTCGCGAGCAACGGCACCTCAGCCGCTCGCAGCTGTCGCGCCAGACGGTGGCCGTCGGCGATCCGGGCGTGTCGGAGTCGACGATCGAGGCGCTCGAGACGAAGCCCGGCCGCGTGCCCGACGCCGCGACGCTCGAGAGCCTCGCCAGGACGCTCGGCGTCGAGCCCGGCACGTTCTACGAGTACCCGATCGCCGTCGCCCGCCGCGACGCCCGCGCGGTCAATCGCTCGCGCGAGGCAGAGGCGCTGGGGGATCGAGCCCTGCAGCGAGGCGAGCGTCCCGCAGGCGCTCCCGATACCACGCCTGCTCGTCGAGATCGCGGGGATCGAGCAACGTGAGCGCGCGCTCGTAGGCCGCCGCGATCTCGCGCATCGCCGCGTCGCGGCTGGGCTGCAACTCGAGGTCCGACGGGCATGAGCCGCCCTCCAGGACCGCGATCAGCGGGAGCTGTGTGTGCTTCATCGACGCCTCCGGTGCGCCGGCCGCTTCACTGCCTCCCGTCCCGCGGCGGAAGACCCCGGGTCCGCGGCGGCGTTCGCTGCCCGGGAGCCCAAGGTAGCTCGCGGCGCGGATGGAGTTGGCGCTTGGCGCTCGCGCTGTTCATTCGCGAGGAACGGTGTTCGTATGACTTTGACGCCAAGCGCATGAGACGCGGCTATTGTCCGCGACATACAACCGCGTCGGGGGACGCGGAACGACAGCAGGGGGCTATCACATGCACGACCGCACTTCGACCATTCTGCGTCCGCGCGTCCGACGGGGCCTCGGCGTCGCCGTGGGACTCGCGCTCATGGTGTCGCCACTGGCGCTCGCTCCGGCCGCATCCGCACAGTCCGGCGGCGCGCTTGGCGGCACAGACACGCTTCTACAGGGCCTTCTCGAGGGGTTGCTGGGCGGCAACACGGTCGGCAACCTCCTCGGCGGCGGCAGTTCCGAGCAGTCCACCTGCTACACGCCCGACGGCCTCGGCGCCACGCTGAGCTGCGTCGTCGTGCCGCTTGACAACGCGCTGAACCCCAGTCGCAAGGCCAAGCTCAAGGTCGCCGCGTCGAGGAAGAACGCCAGGGTCCACATCTCCAGGTAGTGGCCGAAGGCGGGCGGTTCACGCGGACGCGCCGCGCGAACCGCTCGTCGCCGTTACCCGATCTTCAGCGAGTTGAGGATCTCGGTGTAGACGGCGGGGGCCGTCTTGAGGTTCTTGCCCTCGCCGATGAACTGCAGCACGTAGAGCCGGCCCTCCGCGAGGATCGCCCGCACGAACAGCGTGCCCTTGTCCTTGGCGTCCGTGATGCGCGCGTCGCGGGCCTTGAAACCCTGGTAGGTCGTCTCCTTCTCGTCGTTGACGGTGCCGCCGACGTTCGCGGCGCCACCGGCGATCGCCCCGTGCAGATCGCCGACGATGCCCTTCGGCAGCGTCGTGTAGCCGATCGAGAAGGCCCGCTCGTCCGAGTCGCTCGTGTACGAGACGGCCGTCACGTTGCCCTTCGCCGTCGGGACCGTCTGCGTCGAGCGCTCCGGCTCGCCGGGCATGCTGACGGTGAAGCCGTCGCCGCGGAGTGTCTCGAGGTCCTTCGTGGCTTCGCCTCCGCACGCAGCGAGGACGAGCGCGACCAGCACGATGAGTCCCGCGAACGGGAGCTTTGAGAGTGAGCGCATGGCGCGCACCCTCTCACGGAATGCGGTCGCGTTGCACCTCGTCGAGCGGCGTCGTGCGGCGGGCGCTACGCGCCGTGGCAGCGCTTGTACTTCTTGCCGCTCCCGCAGGGGCACGGGTCGTTGCGCGCGGGGGTGTCGCCGCTGCGGCGCGGCGGCTGCGGGGCGAAGGACGGCTCGCGCAGCTTGTTGATCCGCATCGCCGCCTTGTCGATCGCGCGCCAGCCCGCCGGGTTGGACTCGCGCGCGTTCGCGAGGCGCGCGGCGCTGACGGCCTTGGCCGCCGCCTTGTGGGCGCCGCAGAAGTCGCCGCTCGCGTCCTCGAGCCCCGACGGGAACGTGAACTGCTTGCCCTTGCACGCCTCGCAGTCGTCGTAGGCGGGCTCGACGGGATCCAGCGCGACCTTGCTGCGATCGAGCTGCACGGAGCCGAACGCCTCCTGGACGAGGTCCTGCAGCGCGCCGAGGCCGAACGGACCCCATGGCTGGCGGACCTGGATCGCCGGCGACCCGAACTCGCCGGTGTCGCCGCCGACGCCGTCAAGCAGGCGCGGGAGCGCACCGGCCAGCGCGCGGTCGAAGTACTCGCCGGAGACGAGCACGAGCTCGTACTTCAGGCCGGCGAGCATCGCGGGCGCGGCCCAGTGGCCGACCGCGGCGCCGAGGTCGCCGTCGCGGGCCTCGAGCTCGCGCACGAGCGCGGACCGCAGGACGTAGACGTCGAGCTCGAGGACGTCGTGCTCGTCGTCGACGTTCGTCGCCGCCCACGCTTCGCCCCGGTTGGCGATCCAGCCCAGCGGATCCTCGGTCATGACGAAGAAGCGCAGCCAGAGCTGCATCTTCTGCGGGTGGATGTCCAGGTCGTAGCGCCAGTCGAGGCGCAGCTCCAGCAGCGCGAACTCGTCCTCCGGCGGCTCGTCGAGGAGGGTGAGCGGGTCGAGGCCGTCGGGCGCTTTTGTCGACATCGTGGGTCTTGAGGCTAACGACCCGCAAACGTCGTCCAGATCGCGGACGGAAACTGGCCGCAATGGCCGGTAGCGTCGGTTCTGCAATCACCCGAACGAGAGGACGGCCAGGTCATGGATTGGAAGCTCGAGCTCGTCGCGATCCCCGTCGCGGACGTCGACCGCGCCAAGGCGTTCTATGTCGACCAGGTCGGCTTCGTGGCCGATCACGACCATCAGGTCAGCGACGAGATCCGCTTCGTCCAGCTGACGCCGCCGGGATCGAGTTGCTCGATCGCCCTCGGCACGGGACTCGTGAAGGCCGAGCCGGGCTCCGTGCAGGGCATCCAGCTCGTCGTCGAGGACATCGAAGCGGCGCACGCGCAGCTCTCCGAGCGCGGGGTCGAGGTCTCAGACGTCCAGGACTTCCCGTGGGGCCGCTTCGTCTTCTTCGGCGATCCCGACGGCAACGGGTGGTCGGTGCAGCAGATCCCGTCGTGGGGATGACGCGGCGGCTGGCAGAATCCCGCGCATGAGGATCCTCGCCAGCGCCGCCGTGCTCGTCGCGTCGTGACGGGGTTGCGGCTCGCCGACGCGTTTCGCTCGGATGGCGAGCCCGACGTCGCCGACGGCGACTTCATCCTCTGGTGCACGTGCGGCCTCGAGCAGCGGCTGGACGCGATGACGATCGAGGACCTCGGCGGGCTCACGCTCTATGAGTGCGGGCGGTGCGAGAACGCCGAACTTCTTCATCGCGTTGCGCAACCTGTAACGAAGCGGGGTTCCCGCGCGACCTAGCGTCGTACGCGAGCGTCCCGCCGAGGAGGAGAGATCACGATGGCCGACCTGACCGAGATCGACGAAGAGCTCTGCGCGACCTCGCGCTGGGACTTCTCGGACCTGCGCGCGCTGTACGTCAACTGCACGCTGAAGCGCTCGCCCGAGCCATCGCACACGCAGGCCCTCGCCGACCGGTCGATCGCGATCCTCGAGCGAAACGGCGTGCACGTCGACGTCGTCCGCGCCGTCGATCGCCGGATCGCCACCGGCGTCTGGGGCGACATGACCGAGCACGGCTGGGACGTCGACGAGTGGCCGGAGATCTACGAGCAGGTCATGGCCGCGAACATCCTCGTCCTGCTCACGCCGATCTGGCTCGGCGAGAAGTCGTCGGTGTGCACGCAGGTCATCGAGCGCCTGTATGCCAACAGCCACCTGCTCAACGACGAGGGCCAGTGGGCCTACTACGGGCGCGTCGGCGGCTGCATCGTCACCGGCAACGAGGACGGGGCCAAGCACTGCTCGATGAACGTCCTGTACTCGCTGCAGCACCTCGGCTACGTCATCCCGCCGCAGGCCGACTCCGCCTGGCTCGGCGAGGCGGGTCCCGGCCCGAGCTACAACGACCCCGGCTCGGGCGGCCCCGAGAACGAGTTCACGAACCGCAACACGGCGTTCATGACGTGGAACCTCCTGCACATGGCGCGGATGATCAAGGACGCCGGCGGCATCCCGGCGCACGGCAACCAGCGGGCGAAGTGGGACGCGGGCTGTCGCTTCGACTACCCGAACCCCGAGCACCGCTGAGCCGCTCCCGGTCGGTGCCCTCCCGAGATCCTCGGGAGGCTCCCGGGAACATCCCGGGCTCGGTGACGATGCTTGCCCGGCATCGCACCCCGCAACCGACTGACGAAGGAGCATCGTGAGCAAGCGCATCGACCGCCGGCAGGCCCTGGGCGCCTTCGGGACCATCAGCCTCGGAGGGCTGCTCGCCGCGTGCGGCGGCGATTCGGACGACGGCGGGTCGGCGTCCGTCGCCACGACCTCCGGCGACACGGCGACGGTGGAGCCGAAGACGACGACGAGCGATGCGACGAGCTCGCGCTTCGACGACGGCGGCAGCTGCACGCTGACGGTCGAGGAGACCGAGGGTCCGTACTACTTCGACGCCGACAAGATCCGCAGCGACATCCGCGAGGACCGCAAGGGCGCGCGGCTGACCCTTGCGCTGCGCGTGCTCGACGCGTCGACGTGCAAGCCGATCCCCGACGCGGTCGTCGACATCTGGCACGCCGACGCCGGCGGCACCTACTCGGGCTTCGACGGCGGCGCGGGGGCGGGCGGGGGTCCCGGCCGAGGCGGCCCGGGCGGAGGCGGTCCCGGCGGTGGCGGTGGCCGCGCGACCACCGACACGCGCTACCTGCGCGGCGCCCAGGTGACCAACAAGGACGGCGTCGCCGAGTTCACGACGATCTACCCCGGCTGGTATGCGGGCCGCACGACGCACATCCACGCGAAGGTCCACCTCGACAGCGCGACCGTCCTCACGACGCAGCTCTTCTTCGAGGACGACCTCTCGACGAAGGTCTACGCAGGCTCCGCCTACGCCGGCCGCGGCCAGCGCGACCAGTTCAACGACTCCGACGGCATCTTCGACGCCTCGCTCGTCGTGCCGGCGAAGGCGGACGGCGACGGCTACGTCGGCGCGATGACGTTCAACGTGCGCTCGGCCTGAGCGCGCGGCGTGACGTCATGTCGCGACCTAGCCCCGGGATCAGCTCCGGCGGCGCGGTGGCCCCGAGGTGAGTCGCTCTTCGATCAGGCTGATCCGCTGGCTGATGAGCCGCAGCTCGCGCAAGAGCGCCGCGTCGTCGGCCGCTTCTGCCTGCTCGGCGTCCGCGATGTCTGCGAGCTCGGTTCGCACCGGGGCCATGTAGCGCTCGGTGATCGTGCCGACAACTGTGCCGACAACCGCGGCGAGCACGCCGATGCCCAACAGCGCGACGACCAAGACCGGGATCACGAGCAGCGCGATCACGAGCATTGGGACGTCGAAGGCTCGATCTATGCGATCGGCTCGCTCAGCGCGTGACTCCATGACCCCAGGTTCGACGCTCGTAGCACCCTCCCTCGCGGGAACCGACCGAGCGCAAGTCGTATCGCGTCCTTGGCAGCTTGCGGCTACCTGCTGGCACGTGGTTCCCAGACGCGATTTGCCTCTGATGCGAGTGTCGTGAACACTGGGGGCGTGCGCCGGCGGCTCTCCCTCGTTCTGGCCGTGGTCGTCTCGGCGGCTGCCGCGCTCGTCGCGAGCGCCCCCGCGCCCGCCTGCGGCTGCGGGATTGCGCTTGAGAGCTCGGTGGCGCGCGAGCGCGCGCTGATCGTTCACGAGGAGGGTCGCGAGCAGCTCGTCATGAGCTTCGACCTGCTGGCGACCGGGAAGCAGCCGGCGGTCGTCTTGCCGGTTCCCGCGCGCCCGACCGTCCGCAGCGCGCGCGATCCGTTCACGTACCTCGAGGAGGCCACGCGTCCGCGCGAGCTCGTCGTCGAGCGCGAGCTCGACGACGACAGCGACGGCGCCGCGGGGGGAGCGCCCGAGGTCGATGTCATCGACCGCAAGACCATCGGCGGGTTCGACGTGACGCGGATCGCGGGAGCCAGCGACCCCAAGGCGCTGTCGCGCTGGCTGGATCGAAACGGCTACGAGATGCCGAAGGGCGCGGCGCCGATCCTCGCCGACTACGCCGAGCAGGGCTGGAGCTTCGTCGCCCTCAGGCTGGCGGCCGGCGGCTCGGGGCGCCTGAAGCCGCTGTCGGTCGCCTTCGACAGCAAGCAGCCGATCTACCCGATGCTGCTCGACAAGCTTGCTCGCAGCGCGATCGAGGTCGACCTCTGGCTGCTCACGTCCGGGCGCGTCCAGGTCGACGGCCTCGACGACCGCTACGCCGGACCGGTGTCCGAGCTCGTGCCCGCGGTCCCCGATCGCCTGAAGTCGCTGCTGGACGGCCCGTACCTCACGCGCGTCGGCGGGACGGTCGAGCCGCGCACGATCCGCGCGGACTTCTTCGCCGTGCCCGCCGCCGCCGATTCGCCCTACCGGGCGGCGGTCGAACGCGTCGTGTACGTGGACAAGCCGTCGAGCTGGCTCGCGGACAACCTGCTGCTCGTCCTCCTCGGGGCCGTGCTGCTGCTCGCCGCGCTCGGGTTCGGCGTGCGGCGACTGCGCGGCTGAGGCTTACTCGGCCTGGCGGCCGAGGATGACGACGAACCGCTCGACGCGCTTGCGCTCGTCGTCGGTGAGCGGCTCGGCCGTCTCGACGAGCAGCGTCATCGGGCCACGGTCGCGCGCCCACTTCGCCGCGGGCTCGCCGAACGCCGGCGCGACCCAGACGAGCGCCTTCGAGCCGGCGTACGCCATGACCGTGCGCTCCCGCAGCTCGTCGGTCTCCTCGGTGCGCAGGACCGGCACCGTCACGAGGTCGAGCCGGTGCGCGACGTCGGAGATCGCGGCGAGGCCGCCGCCATCAACGAGGAGCGCGAGCTCACCCTCTTCGAGCATCGCGCTGACCCAGCCCTCCGGCGCGTCCTCGAGGATCCCGGGCGCGCAGACGAGGCGAAAGAGCGGGTCGGCCATGGCGCAGCACGGTACACGCCACGCTGCGGGCGGCGCCGGCGGGCCGGCTCCGCGGCAGCCCCGAGGCGCGCGTCGGTCTTGTCGGCTCTGGACCGACAAAACCGACGCGCGCCCCCACCGTGTCAGCCCGCGGCGGCCAGGCGTCGCGCGCGCCGGAGCAGCTCGGCGCGCGCGACGTCGTTGTCGGCGCAGCCGGCCGCGCGCTCGTAGGCGCGGGCGGCGCCGGCGGCGTCGCCGGAGCGGTCGAGCAGGTCGGCGTGCGCGGCGTGCAGCGGCGCGTAGCGTGCGAGCGTGCCGTCGCCGAGCAGCGGCTCGATCAGCGCGAGCCCGTCCTCGAAACGACCCGCGCGGCCCAGCGCAGCGGCGCGGTTGACGTCGACCACGGGCGACGGCGCGCGCCGCGCGAGCTCGCCGTAGAGCGCCGCGATCTGTGCGTGGTCGGTCGCTTCGGGCGACGAGGCGTTCGCGTGCAGCGACGCGATCGCCGCCTGCAGCTGGTAGGGGCCGGGACGGCGCCGGCGCAGCGCGCCGTCGAGCAGGATCGTGCCTTCGCGGATGCGCCCGCGGTCCCAGTGCGCGCGGTCCTGGTCGTCGAGCGCGACGAGGTCGCCGTGCTCGTCGACGCGCGAGTCGCGGCGCGAGTCGTGCAGCAGCATGAGCGCGAGCAGGCCGGCGACCTCCGGGTCGTCGGGCATGAGCCGCACGAGCAGCCGCCCGAGCCGGATCGCCTCGGTGCACAGCTCGCCGCGCACGAGCCGGTCGCCGCCCGAGGCGCTCCAGCCCTCGTTGAAGACGAGGTAGACGACGGCTAGCACCGACGCGAGCCGGTCGGGCAGCTCCTCGTCGCCGGGGATCCGGTACGGGATCCGCGCCGCCGCGATCTTGCGCTTCGCGCGCACGATTCGCTGCGCCATCGCGGCCTCCTCGACGAGGAACGCGCGCGCGATCTCGCCGGTCGTCAGCCCGCCGAGCGAGCGCAGCGTGAGCGCCACGCGCGCCGGCATCGCGAGCGCCGGATGGCAGCACGTGAAGACGAGCCGCAACCGGTCGTCGCCGACCGCCGACGGCTCGCCATCGTCGTCGTGCGCGGCGGTCTCCAGCTCCGCGAGATGGCCCAACCGCTCGACGCGGTCGGCGAGCACGCGGTCGCGGCGCAGGCGGTCGATCGCCTTGCGCCGCGCGGTCGTCGTGATCCACGCGCCGGGCCGCTGCGGGCACGCCGTCGCGCTCCCACGCGACGATCGCCGCGGCGAACGCGTCCTGCAGCGCGTCCTCGGCGAGCTGGAAGTCGCCGAGCTGGCGGATGAGCGTGGCGAGCACCGCGGCGCGCTCCTCGCGGAAGGCCGCCTCGGCGGCCGCGGTGCTTGCGAGCGGGGCCACTACCCGGCCATGCCCGTGTCCTCGAAGACGACGACGGGGCGAACCTCGACCGAGCCGTAGCCGACGTTCGGGATCTTCGCCGCCCACGCGAGGGCCGCGTCGAGGTCCGGCACGTCGACGAGGTAGTAGCCGCCGAGCGCCTCCTTGGTCTCGGCGAACGGGCCGTCGGAGATGACGGTCTCGCCCTCGCGGACGCGCACGGTCGTCGCGGTCTCGGCGGGCTGGAGCGCGTCGCCGGCGACCATCGCGCCGGACTCCTGCAGCTCCTGCGTGTAGGCGAACCACCGCGGCATCTCGGCTTGGAGCTCCTCGGGCGGGCGCGGCACGTCGGTCGGCGAGTAGATCAGGAGCATGTACTGCGGCATGGTGAGCACCTCGTGTGGGGTCGAAGCCGGCGGATTCCGGCTCCCTGCAACGACGACGAACGCGATCGGCCAGATTCGACACCCCTGCTCGCCGGGTTGCAAGTCTCAGCGAACTCCCGGGCTCCTCTTACATCCGTGCGCGATCGTGTTGCTCTGCTGGATATCGACGTCCGGCGCATGACCCCGAACTCAGGAGGAGTCATCCAGATGAAGTTCTCAAATCGCGTGCGCGCCGGTACCGCCCTCGTGGCGTGCGCCGCCGTCGGCGCGGCGGGTGGGATCGCGGGCTCCGCGGCGGCCCCCGGCTCCAAGAGCGCGGCGGCCAGGACGAGCACGACGCCGGGCACGCCGCCCGCACGTGCGCGCCCGCCGCACGGACCCGGCCACCGCGCCGTGCACGCGGAGGCGGTCGTCCTCAACAAGGCCGGCACCGCCTTCATCACCGTGACCACGGACAGCGGGAAGGTGAAGTCGGTCTCCGGCCGCGACGTGACGATCACCGAGGCGATCGGCAGCGTGACGTACAAGGAGGTCACGGTCAGCCTGCCGGCCGGCGCGAAGATCGTGCGCAACGGCAAGACCGCGACGGTCGACGACCTGAAGGCCGACGATCGCATCCACGTCGCGCAGTCCTCGGAGGGCACGTACGTGCACGCCGCCGACGCGACCTTCCGGCCCCGCCGAGGCCACGGCCGCGGCCATGGGCGCGGAGGTCCGCCCGGAGGCCCGCCCGGCCCCTGAGCGCGAGCCTCTCACACGCCCGACCCTCAGCGGCCGTCCTTCGGGGCGGCCGCTCGCGTTCCCAGCAAGCTCCCGGGAAGCTCCCTGGTGCCTCCCACGTGCGGCGCCGACGCTTGAGCCAACGAGGCGCCAGCAACGAGCGCGAGACCGAGATCCACGAGGAGTCCGAGAACCGATGAGCCACGAGACGACGAACCCCCTGACGCGCCGCCAAGCCGTCGGCATGGCCGGCGCGGCCGGCGCGGCGCTGCTGCTGAGCAAGGTGTCCGGCCCCGACCGGCTACTCGAGTCGCTCGGCCTGTCCGAGGTCGCGCAGGCGCAAGCCACGTCGTGCGTGCTGATCCCGAGCAAGACGGAGGGCCCCTACTTCGTCGACGAGAAGCTCAACCGCTCCGACATCCGCACCGATCCGAGCGATGGCTCGATCCAGCCGGGCGCGCCCGTGAGCCTGACGATGGTCGTCGTGCGCTCGGATGGCAACTGCGCGCCGGTCGCCGGCGCGGTCGTCGACATCTGGCACGCGAACGCCGCCGGCAAGTACTCCGACGTCGGCAGCGAGGGCACGTCGGGCAAGAAGTACCTGCGTGGCCTGCAGGTCTCAGACGCCAACGGCCAGGTGCGGTTCACGACGATCTTCCCCGGCTGGTACCAGGGCCGTGCCGTGCACATCCACTTCAAGATCCGGATCCTCGACGGCACGAGCCAGACGTACGAGTTCACGTCGCAGCTGTTCTTCGAGCCGTCGACGGCGAGCGCGATCTACGGAACCGGCGCGTACGCCGCACGCGGCAACTCGACGACGCCGAACTCGTCGGACGGCATCTACGGCTCAGACGGCTCGAAGCTCGTCGTCGCGCTGGCCTCCGACGGCAACGGCGGCTACGCCGGAACGTTCGTCGCCGGCGTCTCGGGCCTGCCGAGCTCGACGGGCACGCCGACGACGCCGGCCACGAACACCGTCGGCGCCGCGATCGCCGCGACGCGCTTCCGGCGCACGAAGACGGGCCGGCGCATCCTGCGGCTGTCGAGCACGCTGACGGAATCCGTCGACGTCACCGCGCGCCTGTCTCGCTCCGGCACGACGATCGTGCGCAAGAGCGCGCGCCTCGCCGCCGGCACGCGCGCCGTCGAGCTGCGCGTCCCGCTGCGGACCCCGGGCGGCAAGGCCAGGCTCACGGTCGTGTACACGGACGGCGCCGGCTTGAAGAAGACGATCGCGCGGACGATCACCATCCCGCGCAAGACCCTCGCCTAACGCGCAGCGGAGCCGGCCGGCGCCGCCGAGGACCCGGCGCCGAAGCAGACGAACGAGGCCGCGGTGACGTAGTCCGCGCCGCCGTCGCCGAGCGCGTCCGCGCGGGCGAGCGCCAGCGCGACCGCCGGCTCGCAGCCCGACGAGAGCCGCTCGTGGAGGGCGAGCATGAGCCGGTGCGTCGGCTCGTCGGGCACCGGCATGACGCTCGCCACGAGCGCGCTCGTCCCCAGCGCCAGCAGCGCGCCGCTGAAGCCCATGAGCTCGTCGCCCGGCCGCACGGCGCTCACCCCGCCGTCGCACGCGCTGAGGATCATGTCGAGCGGCGTCGCCCGCAGGCGCTCGAGGTCGTAGACGGTCAGCGGCCCGTCGGCGAGCTGCATCGACGAGAACAGCGGGTTGTCGGCGCGGAAGGAGCCGTGGCTGGCGACGTGTGCGCACCCGGCGCTCTCGAGCGCACGTGAGACGGCGGCGACGGAGGCGTCGTCGCCGAGCAGCGCCGTCGAGGCGGGATGGCGCGACGCGAGCGCGCGGACCTCGGCCTCGGCCTCGGGCAGCCCCGGCCCCGCCGCGAGCAGCAGCGCACGCTCCGGCTGCGTCGCGGCGGTGCGTGACAGCGGCATGGTCGCGATGGCCGCTCGCCGCTCGGCTGCGGTGAGTGACAGCGGCACGGTCGCGACGGCCGCTCGCCGCTCGGCTGCGGTGCGTGGCACCGGCACGGTCGCCGCGGCCGCCCGGCGCTGCGCCGCGCGCAGCCACAGCGCGGCGGACGGCGCCACGCTCACGGGCCGTGTCGCGCACGACACCAGCGCCGCCCAGGGCACCGCGTGCAACGCGCCGGTGGGGACGAGCACGAGCTCATGCGAGTCGTCGCCGAGCAGGTCCGCGACGGGTGCGAGCAGCAGATCGTCGATGCGGGCCGCGGCGTGCTCGGCGTTCGCGCGCGCCACGGCGAGCGACGGAGCCGAGCCCGATCCGCGTCCGAGCTTGCGCAGCGCCGAGCGCAACCCGGTGAGCTCCCGCGCGACGTCGTCGGCGCGCGCGCCGAGCGGGCGCAGGCGCACCGCGTTCGCAGCGACGACGACGGCCGACAGCTCGCCGCGGTCGAGCACGAACTCGACGAGCACCCGCGATCCGAGCGCGGCGCGCAGGAGCGCGGCAGGCGGCGGCGACCACTGCGTGGGACCGTGCGTCCCGGCCGCATGGCGCGCCCGCCGCCGGACGGCGTCCTCGAGCTCGGCTTGACGGCGCAGCAGCCGGGGCGTCACGCCGTCGCCCTTGCCCGCCTCGTCGATCGCCGCGAGCACGGTCCGCAGCTCGCCCAGGTCGGTGGCGAGCGCGGCGTCGTCCGGCGGTCGCGCCGGGCGCTCCCAGAGCGCGCCGGCCCGTCCGCGCTCCGCCCACTCGAGGACCGCCTCGGCGCGGCCGGACTCGAGCGCGAGGCCGAGCCCGAGTGCCGTCAGGGCGTTGCCGTGCACCGCGGCGCCCGTGCGCAGCTCGGTTGCTCCGAGGCTGACGCGATGCGCGTCGAGCACGGCGAGCCCCGCCCGCAGCGCCCGGATCGCGCCTGCGCGCTGACCGGATGCGAGCCGTCGCAGCGCCTCGGCATGCCACGCGCCCAGGCGCTGGGCGACGGGGCCGCTGCGCCGCGCGCGAGCGACGAGCTCGAGGTCGTGCGTGGCCTCCTCGGGATCGCCGATGGCCAGCGCGACGCGGGCGGCGAGCACGCGGGCGTCGAGCGCGGCCGCGGGCCGGCCCGCGCTTGCGAGCGCGTCCGCCGCGCGGCGCGCGCGGTCGCACAGCGCCTCGTCGCGCATCCCGGCAGCGAACGCCGCTCGGACCGCGACGCTCTCGCTCAGCGCGGACCAGCCCGGACGTCGCTGCGCCGCGAACTCCGCCCCGGCCTGGTCGGCGGCGCCGATCGCCGCCGCCGTGTCGCCGCTCGCGAGTGCGGCTTCGGCGAGCGTCAGGCGCGCCTCGGCCAGGTCGGTCCGCATCGCGCGAGCCTCGAAGATCGCGACGGCGGCCTTGGCGCTCGCATGGGCCTCGGCGTGCAGGCCCGCGGCGAGCAGCGCGAAGCAGCGGTCGAGCTCCATGATCGCCCAGCGCGTGTCGCTGGCCTTGACGAGCACGGGCGCCGCGGCGTCGAAGCACTCCAGCGCGCCGGGCAGGTCGCCGAGAAGCGTCGCGACGAGGCCGCGATTGCCGAGCGCGAAGGCGGCGTGCAGCGGCTGGGAGATGCGGTGGGCGAGCGTCTCAGCGTCGCACAGGTCCGCCTCGGCGGCCCGCAGCGCGCCGCGATAGGTCTGGACGATCCCGCGGTTGATGAGCACGCAGAACTCGTCATAGCTGTCGCCCGACCGGCGGACGAGCACGAGCGCGTGGCGGTAGCGGTCCAGCGCCTCGTCGAGGCGTCCCAGGCGCTCGATGATCATCGCGTGCTGCTGCGTGAGGCGACCGTCGTCGCGCGCGGCCTCCTGCTTCATCGCGAGACCCGCCTGGCGCAGCGCGGCGGTCGACTGGCCGTCGTTCGCCAGCGCGTGCGCGAGGCTCATGCGCGACTCCGCGATCCGCCTGCCGGACCCGGCCCGTCGTGCAGCCGCGACGGCCGCCCGGAGGTGCTCGATCGCCTCGCGCGTCCCCTCGAGATCCAGCGCGACGAGCCCGAGCGCCCGCAGCGCGACCGAGGCGGTGTCGTGGTCGCGCAGTGCGCTGGCGCGCTCGAAGGCGTCGGTGGCGAGCTCACGGGCGCGGCGAGGATCGTCACCGAGCAAGCGGTGCGCCTCGTTCGCCATCGCGGCGAGGTCGTGGGGAGAGGTGGAGCTCGGGGGAGGCGTCAGATCGACAGCCATGCGGTCTCGACGAGTCGGCTGCCACCGAGCACGTCGTCGAGACGGCACCGCAGGCTGACCGGTCCCGCGCCGACGCCGTCCGCGACGAAGCGCCCGCGGTCGTCGGCGTGCGTGGCGATGAGGTCGTCGCCGTGGCGGATGGCGATCTGCGCGGGCTGCGGCGGCACGAGCTGCCCCACGAGTCGTAGCGCGTCGGCGCCCGCGGACTCGGCCTCGAGCTCGATCGTCAGCTCCGACGCCTCGAAGGTCAGCATGCGCGGCTCGGCGGAGCCCCGCAGGGCGAGCAGCGGCTCGTCGACGATCGAGTCGCTGACGAGCGCGGCGAGCTCGGCGTCGATCGTGCGCCACTCGATGGCGGCCCGGGCGGCGATCTGTACCGGCTGCGGGATCGGGTCGATCGCGGCGAAGACGCGGCGTAACTCGTCAAGGAGGATGTCGTCGTCTGTCGGGGCCATGTATTGCAGCATCACCCGTAAGAGCCAGGAGGAGTCGTCGTGATACGTCGCGTTTTCATCGCTCGTCGCAACGTCTCCAAGCACCTGCCGCGCGAGGGACCGATGCTACCGACCGCCATGCCGAGTGCGACGCCGATCTCCTCGTAGCTCGGCGCCGGCTCGACGGTGAGCATGCGCAGCAGCGCCTGACAGCGCGCCGGGAGGGTCGCGAACGCACGCCAGAGCTCCGCGTCGCGTTCCTCGGCCAGCAGGCGCGCCTCGTCGACCGGCGGCACCGTTTCGGCCGGGATGCGATCGTCTTCGGTCGGGACCTGCCGCGACTGATGGCGCAGCACGCGCAGGCACTCGTTGCGGGCGGTGGTCGCGAGCCAGCCCGCGAGCGCCTCGGGGTTGCGGAGGCCGTCCACGTGCTCGACGAGCCGCAGCCAGGTCGTCTGCACGACGTCCGACGCGCTCGACTCGTCGAGCCGGTGGCTGCGGGCGATGCCCCACAGCAAGCCCTCATAGCGCTCGACGAGCGTGCTCCACGCCGTCCGGTCGCCCGTGGCGGCCAACTGCAACAGCTCCCCGAGCTCCAACCGCGCCCCCCGTTCGGTCCGATGTCAGGGCTAACCCTAATCCCTCGGGCGGGAGTGAGCCGGGTCACACGCTGCGCGCTCGCCGGGAGGTAGGTTCGGACGCGAGCACACCCGACCGGGAGAGCGATGACCGACAAGCGCAGCATCTTCAAGGTTCCGTGGAACAGCCGGGCGTGGGAGCGCGCGATCCTCGAGCGCAGGGACATCGCCCGCATCGGCGGCCCGGGCGACTGGGTCCTCTACCGCCCGTCGCGGCTGCTCGTGCGCACGCGCGCCCTGCGCGACAAGCGCGTCAAGGCCGCGCTGCAGCGAGCGGGGGCCGAGCGGGCGACCGCGGCCATCGGCGAGGTCGCGAGGGCGCTCGGCTACACGCTGTTCGTCGTCCGCGACGACCGGCTCGTCAAGCTCGTCCTGCGCATCCGCTCGTACGTGCCGAACTCGGCCTCCCTGGACCACGTGCAGCTCCCCGGTCCGAACCGCGTCCACGGCGACGACCTGCCGGTCCCGGCGGAGGGACCGCTGGCGATCCCCGGCGCCGGCGATGCCGGCGACGGAGTCGAGGTGCTCGTGCTCGACACCGGCTGCGCCGATCAGGCGCCGTTTCCGGTGACGATGACGCCGGCCGATGCGGAGATCGCCGACGAGGACAACAACCAGGTGCGCGATCACGCGGCGGGCCACGGCACGCATGTCGCCGGCATCGTCGCCTCGCTGGCTCCCGGCGCCACGATCGTCGCGCGCCGCCTGCTGACGACGCCCGTCGGCCAGGCGAGCGACCTCGACGTCGCCGAGGCGCTGCTCGACCACGGCGGCGCCGACGTCATCAACTGCTCGTTCGGGGCGACCTCGCTCAACGACGCGCCGCCGATCCTCATCGAGGACGCGCTCGCGGCGCTGCCGTCGTCGACGGTCGTCGTGGCAGCCGCCGGCAACGCGGGCACGAGCCGGCCGAACTTCCCGGCGGCGTGCAACGGCGTCATGGCGGTCGGCGCGGTCGGCTCGCCGAACAACGACGGCACGTGGCTGCAGACGGACTTCTCCAACCACGGCCTCTGGGTCGACTGCTGTGCGCCCGGGGTCGCGATCGCGAGCGCGTTCCTCGATCGCCCGGACCTCGGTTTCGACGGCTGGGCCACGTGGTCGGGGACGTCGATGGCGGCGCCCGCGATCACCGGCACGATCGCCGCGCTGGTCAAGCAGGGCGTGACCGCCCAGCAGGCCGCCGCGCAGCTGCGCGCGATGCCGAAGCTCGGCCCGATCGGCGCGCTCGTCGATCCGGCGAAGGTGCTCTGAGGGACCCGCGCGCGCCGGCTACAGCGCGCGCGACGGTCCGGCGAACAGCGAGCGCTCGTGCGGGTCGCGCCGCGCGAGCCGGCTCGAGAGGATCCGGCCGGGCGGCGTCGCGTCCTGGAGCAGGCCCATCGCCTCGAGCTCGCCGACCGCCTCGTCGACGTCGTGCTGGGCGACCCGCGGGAAGTCCCGGGCCATCGCGCCGAAGATCTCGGCGCGGGTGCGCGAACCGTCGGCGAGGCCGATCAGGCGGTGCACGGCGCCGTCCGGATCGTGGATCGTCACGACCTCGTGGCGCCCGACGATGTGCAGCTCGCCGTTGCCGTGCAGCAGTGGGCCGGCCATCGTCAGCCGCGGGCGTGTCGCTGGCATCGATGCTCCCTGGGGGTCTTCGGTGTCCACGTCTACATGGAGCGCCGTGGGAGCGCCGTGATACATCGACCCGCCAATCGTCTACGACGCTACGACGCGCCCCGACTCATGACCCTGCGCTCGTAGTCGGCCATCGACTCGGACGGGACGGCCGGCGCGGCGGGTGCCTGCGCGCCGTTCGACGCCGACCGCGGGGCCGGGGCCGAGGCGGCGGGAGCGCTGAAGTTCGTCCTCGCCGTCGGGTTCTCCTCGAGCCGTCCGGGGATGAGCGCGTCCATGATCGGCACGTCGCGCTTGACGACGCGGACGCCGTAGACGTACGCGAGCGCGCCGCCGAGCGTCCCGCCGAGCGTGAGCAGGCCGAGCGCCGCGCAGCCGGCGATGAGCCCGTTGAGCGTCACCTCGCTGTCGATGTAGCCGGGCCGCTGCAGGACGAACGTCGCGGCGAAGGTCGCCGTCGCGAGCAGCATGACCACGAGGTGGTAGTTGGCGAGCGTGCGCGCCCGTGACCCCTTCGACAGGTCGGCCCAGTCGAGCAGGCCCGTGAGCGAGGTCGGGATGGCGACGAGCAGCCCGCCGCCGATCGCCAACAGCGCACCCTTGGCCATCGCCTCCTCCTCGAAACCGGCGTAACCGGCGATGAGCATGAGCACGCCGACGGTGTAGGCACCGATGCTGACGTCGGTGAGCGGGGCGTGCGACGGCTTGCCGGCGAATCCCTTGACGAGCGTGATCAGGGCGGACATGGATCCGAGGCTCCTTTGGACGATGGTCGAGCGGCGGCCGGGCGAAGACCTACCGCTCGCTGCTACGTCGTTTGTGTCGCCGCGGACGCGAATCTGACGCGCAGCCGCTCGCCCAGCGTGGGTGCGAAGGCGCGGGGGTGGATCCATCGGATACCGCTATGCGCCATCAGATGGATCCACCCCTTCGCCGCGCGGCCAGCCGCGGTGCTCGACGCGCCCTTCACGCGCGCTCCGCGGGCCGCGCGCCGCAATGGCCCGGAGGGCGAGGCGGCGGCCGGGAGTCCTGGACTCGCGGCCAATGGTGGGACATCGTTGCAGCGCCGAGAATGCGACCATGAGCGAGGTGGACACCGCACGCCCGCTGTCGGGCTACAACCCGGCGGACGGCTTCTTCGACGAGCTCTTCGGCGCCGACGGCGCGCCGCGTCCGCACTGCGTCGCGCTGGCCGAGGCGCTGGAGGCGTTGGGAGCCGAGCAGCTCGTGGCCGCGGGCCGGCGGCGCGACACGATCTTCCTGCAGCAGGGCATCACGTTCGACACGACCGGCGAGGACGGCCCGACGCTCGAGCGCCCGTTCCCGCTCGACCTCGTGCCGCGGATCCTGCCCGCGTCGGAGTGGACGCACATCAAGCGCGGCCTCGCGCAGCGCATCCGCGCGCTGAACCGCTTCGTCGACGACGTCTACCACGCGCGCGAGATCGTCCGCGCGGGGATCGTCCCGTGGCGGCTGATCATCAGCCGCAGCCACTTCGCGCGCGCCGCGCACGGGATCCGCCCGCCCGGCGGCGTCTACTGCCACGTCGCCGGCTGCGACCTCGTCCGTGACGCGGACGGGTCGTGGAAGGTCCTCGAGGACAACGTCCGCACGCCCTCGGGGATCTCCTACGTGCTCGAGAACCGCGTCGCGATGACGCGCCTGCTGCCCGGCCTCTTCGACGAGTACCGCGTCCGGCCCGTCGACCACTACCCGCAGCTGCTGCTCGCCGCGCTCAGAGCTGTCGCCCCCGCGGCCGAAGGCGAGGCGACGGTCGTCGTGTGGACGCCCGGTCCGCTGAACTCCGCCTACTTCGAGCACGCGTTCCTGGCCCGCCAGATGGGCGTCGAGCTCGTCGAGGCGTCGGACCTCGTCGTCCGCGACGACGTCGTCTACATGCGCACGACCGACGGCCTGCAGCGCGTCCACGCGGTGTACCGGCGCCTCGACGATGACTTCATCGACCCGCTCGAGTTCCGGCCCGACTCCGTCCTCGGCGTGCCGGGGCTCATGCGTGCCTACCGCGCGGGCACGGTCGCGCTCGCCAACGCCGTCGGCACCGGCGTCGCGGACGACAAGGCGATCTACCACTACGTCCCGGAGATGATCCGCTTCTACCTCAACGAGGAGCCGCTGCTGAGCAACGTCCCGACGTACCTGCTGTCGGACCCCGACAACCTCGAAACGTCGCTCGCGCGGATGGACGAGCTCGTCTTCAAGCCGACCGACGGCTCCGGCGGCAAGGGCGTCTTCATCGGCCCGAGCACCGATCCGGTCGAGCTCGCCGGCCTCGCCGACGTCATCCGCCGCTCGCCGCACAAGTGGATCGCCCAGGAGGTCGTGAACCTGTCGACGGTGCCGACCGCGGGCGAGGACGGCGTGCTCGCGCCGCGCCACGTCGACCTGCGGCCGTTCGCGGTCTTCGGCGAGACGATCTCGATCGTGCCCGGCGGGCTGAGCCGCGTCGCGCTGACCGAGGGCTCGATGATCGTCAACTCCTCGCGCGGCGGGGGCTCGAAGGACACCTGGGTGCTCGAGAGCGGCGACGACCACACCGACGGCGTCGCGCAGCAGCATCCAGAGAGCCTGCCGCCGGCGCTCCCCGACCTGCGCTACGGCGCCTGGACCGGTCAGGTCCAGCAGCAACAACAGCAGCAGTGCTCGCCCGGATAGCACAGGAGCTGTTCTGGCTCGGGCGCAACCTCGCGCGCGCCGAGCAGACGTCGCGGCTGCTCGACGGCGTCTTTCAGGCCGACCTGCAGGGCCGGCCCGAGGGGCAGTCCTCCGCGACGCTTCTGTCGTGGGAGTCGCTCATGCACATCATGGGCGGGCGGCGCGACCGCGAGGTCTCCGACGACCGCGACGCCGTCTTGGACGCCCTCACCCGCGACACCGACAACCCGGCGTCCGTCGTGGCATGCGTGGCGCGCGCGCGAGAGGGCGCGGCCGCCGTCCGCGACGTCATCTCGGCCGAGATGTGGGAGGCGATCAACACGACGCACCTGCACCTGCGCGACGGCGACTTCGTCTCGCGCTCGCCGTCGGGGCCGACGGGCATCTACCAGCACGTCAAGGAGCGCTCGGCGCTGTTCTGGGGACTCACCGCGCGCACGATGCTGCGCGACGAGGCGAGCGCGTTCCTCATCGCCGGCGGGCGGATCGAGGCCGGCGACATGGTGCTGCGGATGCTGCGCGTCGCGCTGCCGGTCGTGCCGGAGGGCAACGAGGCCGACGGCCAGGCGATCGCCCTCCTGCAGGCGGTCGGCGGGTTTCAGGCCTACCGCCGCGCCGTCCCCGCCCCGGCGCACGCCAAGCCCGTCGCGCGCTTCCTGCTCTTCGAGCGCAACTACCCCGACTCGGTCGCGGCCGCCGTCGACGCCGTCAACGCGTCGCTGCGCACGGCTGACGCCCAGCCGCGCAGCTCCGAGCCGATCCTGCGCCTCAGCCGCCTGTCCGCCGATCTCGAGTTTCGCCGCAGCGCCGAGACCCACGCGGACCTGCGGATCACCTGCCAGGAGGTCCAGCGCGAGCTCGGGCTGGTCGACGCCGACATCGCGCAGCGCTACTTTGGCGGGGCCCGAGCCGCTGTCGCCTAGGGGACCGCATGCACTTCCAGATCCGCTTTCGCACGGAGTACGTCTACGACGCACCCGTGACCGACAACCTCAACGCGCTGCGCGTGCGCCCCGCGACGACGTCCGGCCAGCGCTGCGACGAGTTCACGGTGCGCATCGAGCCGGAGGCGCGGGTCGGCCGCCACTCGGACTACTTCGGCACCGAGGTGCTCGAGTTCGGCATCGTGCGCCCGCACAAGCGGTTGACGATCGACGTCCGCGCGCGGGTCGTCACGGCCGAGCCGCCCGCGCCGCCCGACGTCCCGTGGCCTGCGCTCGACACCGACGCCTACGCCGAGGCCGCCGGCGAGTACCTGCTGGCGGCGCTCGACGAGCCGCCGCCCGAGCTGCTCGAGGAGCTGTGCGCCGCGGCGCGCGCGGACACCCCGCTGGCCACGGTCCAGGGCCTCTGCGACCTCATCCCCGACCGCTACGAGTACCGCAAGGGCGCGACGTACGTCGGCTCGACGGTCGCGGAGTTCCTCGACGCTGGCGCGGGGGTCTGCCAGGACTACGTCCACCTCGCGCTCATCCTCCTGCGCCACAACGGGATCGCGGCACGCTACGTCAGCGGCTACCTGTGGGCCGCGCCCGCCGACGAGGGCGACGACTCCGTCGAGGTCGAGACGCACGCCTGGCTCGAGGCGCTGCTGCCCGGCGAGAACGGGCGGGGCGAGCCGGTCTGGGTCGGCGCGGATCCGACGAACCGCCGCCTGGCCGGCGAACGCCACGTGAAGATCGGCCACGGTCGCTACTACGGCGACGTCCCGCCGGTGCGCGGCGTCTACCAGGGTGGCGCCACGTCCAAGCTCGACGCGAGCGTCTCGATGACCCGCCTCGACCCGCAAGCGAGCGCCCGGGCGTGACGCGCTAGACTGCACCGCAGACCTGCCGACGGCGGGTCGTTTTTCTGTCCTCTTGCAGTCACGGAGCGCCGAATGGCCCGCGGAGACGTGCGAATCGCTGTGACCCTCGCCTGCGAGGCTTGCAAGCGTCGCAACTACATGACGAACAAGTCCAAGCGCAACAACCCGGATCGCATCACGCTGCGCAAGTACTGCAAGTGGTGCAAGACCCACACGAGTCACCGGGAGACCAGGTAACCGCCTCACCGCACCGCATCTCATGGCTCGTAACCGCCAGCGCGCGAAAGATCGCAAGCAACGTCAGAAGCAAGACCCCGATCTTGAGCGGCCC
>CAWDYO010000007.1:0-79127 GCA_963806515.1 uncultured Actinomycetes bacterium
TCGCCGAGATGAGCAGACCCAGCCCGGTCGCCGCGAGGATGATCGGCAACGCACTGCCGCCTGCTGCGGGCGAGACGTAGCCCACGAGCGCCAGGCCGAGCGCGATCGACCCGGCGACGAACATCGGCAGGCCGAGCACCGAGGGGTCGCCGCTCCAGGCGGGCGGTGGGGGCGGCGGCGGCGCGGGCGCATGCGTCGTGTACGGGCGTTCGGCGACGGCTGACATGGCAGGCTCCTCCGGTGGGTGCTTCGGGTCGCGGCCGAAGCTAATGCGGTCTGTTGCGATGAGCCAAGAAGCTCGCGGTCTTCCGGCCATTCCGGAGGAGGCGCCGCCCGCGAGCCCGGCTGTAGCGGTGATGTAACGCCGCGGTGATGCACTGCCCGCAGCCGGCTGCGGGAGCCGGCACTTCGAAGTGGAGCTCGGCCGGCCCCGGTCGGAGGAGAGGAGCGAGCATCACCCAAGACCTGGCAGCCGGAGCGATGGCGACGCCCACGCGCACTCGCGGCGTCGGCACCGCGCGCAACGTGCTCTCGCTGCTCTCGCTGCTTGCGTGCGCCGAGGACGGGCTGCGCGCCGACGAGGTCGCCGAGGCGCTCGGAAAGAGCACGTCGACCGCGTACTCCCTGCTCGACACGCTCTGCCAAGAGGGCTTCGTGGTGCGTGCGGGCAACGGCGCCTACCGCCTCACCGGTCAGGCCTCGAGCCTCGTTCCCCCCGCCCGCGGCAACCAGCTTCCGGGGAGCCTCGACGGCGTGCTCGACGAGCTGTTCAGGCGGACCCACAAGCGCGTCTACCTCGCCGCCGCGCGCTCGGGCCAGGTCGTCATTCCGCTCGTCCGCGGCCGGCAGGGGATGCCGCTCATCCCCGGACTGGGATCGCGCATCGGCGAGAACGCCCACGCGCTCGCGCTCGGCAAGGTGGCGCTGTCGCTGCTCGGCGAGGCCACCCTGCAGCGCTACATCGACCGCGGCCTGCGGGTCTTCACGCCGCACACGATCACGTCCGAAGTCGAGCTCCGCGCGCAGCTCGCCGACATCCGCGCCGGCGCGGTCGCCTATGACTGCGAGGAGTTCGGCCTCGACGCCTGCTGCCTCGCGGCGCCGGTGCGCAACGGCTCCGGCCGGCCCGTCGCCGCGCTCGGGATCTCGATGTCCGCCCGCTGCTTCGAGCTTGAGCGCGCGTCGCTTGAAGCGGTGCTCGTCGACGTGGCCGAGCGTGCCTCGGCCGTCCTCGCCGGAGGCTCGCTTCCCGCGAGCTCGGAAGACCCACCCGTTCTTGAGCGACCGCGCTTGTCCGGTCTACGTTCGCCTCAAACCGCAGCCCTCAGTCCTGTCGACCTCGGAGAGGAAGTCTCAGCATGAGCAGAGCCAGCATCACGAAGGCGCACACGAAGATCCAGGAGCTCTCCTGGGATCCCACCTTCGTGGAGCCCGTCGACAAGTACCCCACCGACTACACGTTCGAGAAGGCGCCGAAGAAGGACCCGCTCAAGCAGGTCCTGCGCTCCTACTTCCCGATGGAGGAGGAGAAGGACAACCGGGTCTTCGGCGCGATGGACGGCGCCATCCGCGGGAACATGTTCCGCCAGGTCCAGGAGCGCTGGATGGAATGGCAGAAGCTGTTCCTGAGCATCATCCCGTTCCCGGAGATCTCGGCCGCCCGCGCGATGCCGCTCGCCATCAACGCGGTCCCGAACCCCGAGGTCCACAACGGCCTGGCGATTCAGATGATCGACGAGGTACGCCACTCGACGATCCAGATGAACCTCAAGCGGCTGTACATGAACCACTACATCGACCCGGCCGGGTTCGACATCACGGAGAAGGGGTTCTCCAACTGCTACGCCGGCACGATCGGCCGGCAGTTCGGCGAGGGCTTCATCACCGGCGACGCGATCACCGCCGCCAACGTGTACCTGACGATCGTCGCCGAGACGGCGTTCACGAACGTCCTGTTCGTCGCGATGCCCGGCGAGGCCGCCGCCAACGGCGACTACCTGCTGCCGACGGTCTTCCACTCGGTGCAGTCCGACGAGTCGCGCCACATCTCGAACGGCTACTCGATCATCCTCATGGCGCTCGCCGACGAGCGCAACCGCCTCCTGCTCGAGCGCGACCTGCGCTACGCCTGGTGGAACAACCACCGCGTCGTGGACGCCGCCATCGGCACGTTCATCGAGTACGGCACGAAGGACCGTCGCAAGGACCGCGACAGCTACGCGGAGGCGTGGCGGCGCTGGATCTACGACGACTACTACCGCAGCTACCTCATGCCGCTGGAGAAGTACGGCCTGACGATCCCGCACGACCTCATCGAGCTCGCGTGGGAGCAGATCAACGAGAAGGGCTACGTCCACGAGGTCGCGCAGTTCTTCGCCACCGGCTGGTTCGCCAACTACTGGCGGATCGACGCGATGGACGACACGGACTTCGAGTGGTTCGAGCACAAGTACCCGGGCTGGTACGACAAGTACGGCAAGTGGTGGGAGCGCTACGCGGACTACTCCGTCAAGAACGGGCACAAGCCGATCGCCTTCGAGGAAGGCGCCGACTACGAGTACCCGCACCGCTGCTGGACGTGCATGGTGCCGTGCCTCGTCCGCGAGGACATGGTCGTCGACGAGGTCGACGGCCAGGTGCGCAGCTACTGCTCGGAGACCTGCCACTGGACCGACGCCGTCGCGTTCCGCCCGGAGTACGAGGGCCGCGCCACGCCGTCGATGGGCAAGCTCTCCGGCAAGCGCGAGTGGGAGACGCTCCACCACGGCAAGGACGTCGCGGAGATCATGCAGGACCTCGGCTACGTGCGCGACGACGGGCACACGCTCATCCCGCAGCCGCACCTCGATCTGGATCCGAAGAAGATGTGGACCCTCGACGAGTGCAAGGGCATCACGCTGTACAGCCCGAACATCACGCTCAACGAGATGTCGCCCGAGGATCGCGAGAAGCACGTCGCGAACTACAAGAAGGGCGGCCCGGCCGGGCGTCCCTTCAAGGAAGCCGCCTGACGCCACTGCTCCCGCGGTCGGCGCTGTCCTGGAGCGGACGGCGCCGGCCGCAGGGTGGGCGTCTTCGAGGCAACCATGGGTGAAAAGCACATCGCACGACTCGAGCCGGTTGGCATCGAGCTGGAGGTCGACGAGGACGAGACCATCCTCGACGCGGCCTTCCGCCAGGGCATCATGCTCATGCACGGCTGCAAGGAGGGGCAGTGCTCCTCGTGCAAGTCGTTCCTGCTCGACGGCGAGGTGGACCTCGACAAGTTCTCGACGTTCGCGCTGCCGGACTTCGAGGAGCAGGAGGGCTACACGCTGCTGTGCCGCGCCCATGCGATGACCGATGTCGAGATCGAGCTGTTGCACTACGACGAGGAGCGCATCCGCAGCGGGACGCCGATCGTCGAGGCCACGGCCGAGGTCGAGGCCGTCGAGGAGCTCACGCACGACATCCGCCGGCTCGTCCTGAAGGTCACCGATCCGGAGGCGCTGGAGTTCAACGCCGGGCAGTACGTCGACATCGGGGTCCCGGGGACGGAGGGCGAGCACCGCTCGTTCTCGATGGCGAACTGCCCGACACATCCGGACCGCCTCGAGTTCATGATCAAGCTCTACGAGGGCGGCCGGTTCTCCGGCCTGCTCTCGAACGGCGACGGGATCTCGGTCGGCGACGAGCTGACCTGCAAGGGCCCGTTCGGGATGTTCACGCTGCGCGACAGCTCGCCGCGTCGGCTTGTCTTCATTGCCGGGGGGGCCGGGATGGCGCCGATCCTGTCGCTGCTGCGCTCGATGGCCGAGAAGGGCACCGAGCGCGAGGCGGTCTTCTACTACGGCGCGCGCACGGAGGACGACCTCTTTGCGCTCGACGAGATCGAGCGGCTGTGTGGCGAGCTGCCGAACCTCACGTTCGTTCCCGCGCTCTCCGAGGTGGAGGAGTGGGACGGCGAGAGCGGCATGATCACCGACGTCGTCGACCGCATGGAAGACGACCTCGCCGACGTCGACGCGTACCTCTGCGGCCCGCCCCCGATGGTCGACGCCGCGATCGCTCTGCTCGAACAGCGGGGCACCCCCGAATCGCACATCTACTTCGACAGATTCACGACCAGCGCGGCCTGACCGCGACAAGGAGAGGAGCAGCATGTCCACAGAGACCGCGAAACCGCCGCGCAGCGTTCCCAAGCCGGTGTTCACCGACGCCGAGGCCGGTGCCAAGGAGTTCCCGTCGTCGCGCAGCCGTTCGTACAACTACTTCGAGCCGCGCAAGCGCCGCGCGACCGTCTACGAGGACGTCACCATCGACGTCCAGCCCGACCCCGAGCGCCACCTGACGCAGGGCTGGGTCTACGCGTTCGCCAACGGCGACTCCGGCTACCCGCAGGAGTGGACGGCGCTGAAGTCGACCAACTGGCACGCCTTCCTCGATCCCAACGAGGAGTGGGAGCAGACGATCTACCGCAACAACGCCAACGCGGTCCGCCAGATCGGCGGCATGCTGGCGAACGCCAAGGACGCGGGCGCGTTCGCGGGCTGGAACCGCGCGTGGGCGACGGTCGTCGAGCGCCACGTGTCCGCGTGGGCGCACGTCGAGCACGGCATCGGCATGCACGTCTACACCCCCGCTCAGCGCGATGCTCCGACGAACATGATCAACAACGCGATCTGCGTCGGCGCCGTGCACAAGCTGCGCTTCGCGCAGGACCTCATCCTCTACAACCTCGAGGTCTCCGACCAGATCGAGGGCTTCGACGGCTCGGCGCACAAGGAGGTCTGGAAGGACGGCCAGTGCTGGCAGGGCACGCGCGAGAACGTCGAGAAGCTCACGGGCATCCGCGACTGGGCCGAGGCGTTCTTCGCGACGGCGGTCGTGTTCGAGCCGCTGGTCGGCGAGCTGTTCCGCAGCGAGTTCGTCATGCACGCCGCGGCGCGCCAGGGCGACTTCATCACGCCCGCGATCATGGGCTGCGGCGAGTCGGACTGCGCCCGCGAGCAGCGCGGCGCCCGCGCCCTGTTCCGCATGCTCGCCGACGACGAGGAGCATGGCGCACACAACCACGAGGTCATGCAGGGCTGGCTCGAGGAGTGGGTGCCGGTGAGCCTCGCCGCCGCGCAGGAGCTGCAGCCGATCTGGTCGGAGCTCTCCGAGAAGGTCGTGCGCTTCGAGGACGGCCTCGACGCGTCCAAGCAGCGGCTCTCGGATCTGCTCGAAGACATCACCCTCGAGACCCCCAAGGAGGTCAGCTCATGAGCCAGTTCGAGTCCAACCGCTCGTCATCCAACGAGTGCGGCGTGACGCTCATGAACAACCAGGTCGGTTACGTCGTCGCGAAGGTCATGGAGGACAAGAAGGACGTCACGATGCGCGTGCTGCCCTCGATGATCCGCGTCGACGGCATCAACAAGATCGACTTCGACTTCGAGGAGATCGCCGAGGCGCTGGGCTGGGAGGACTTCGGCAACGACGACTTCGAGGAGATCATGTCGACGCACTACGGCCGCATGGTCGTGCTCGACGACCGCGTCCTGATGTTCGCCAACCCCGAGGACGCGGCCGAGTACATCGGCTTCGACCTGCAGCCGGTCGAGGGCTGATCGCATGTACGAGAAGGACGGAGAGAAGTACTTCGTCCTCGACACCCACACCCACTTCTGGGACGCGAGTCCCGAGAACTGGGTGAAGGGTGCCGAGCAGTACGCCAAGGGCTGGATCGAGTGCTTCCACGCCTACCAGGGCCTCGGCCCGCCCGAGACGCACTGGTCGATCGAGCACTTCCAGAAGTACTCCGAGGAGGACTTCGAGAAGGACGTCTACACCGACGGCTACGTCGATGTCGCGATCACCCAGCCGACGTACCTGCGCGAGTGGTACACGGAGGGCTTCAACGACCTCGAGCGCAACAGCCGGCTGCTGGAGCGCTTCCCGGGCAAGTTCATCGTCAACGGGCGCTTGGACCCGCGCGAGGGCGAGGCCGGGCTGGAGCAGCTCGAGGCCGATCACGAGCGCTTCGGCATCCAGGGCGTGAAGCTCTACACGGCCGAGTGGCGTGAGGGGTCGCGCGGCTGGACGCTCGCCGATCCCGAGTGCGAGCCGTTCTACGCGAAGTGCGAGGAGCTCGGCATCAAGAACATCCACGTCCACAAGGGGCCGACGATCTGGCCACTGGACAAGGACTCCTTCGATGTCAAGGACGTCGACATCGCGGCGACGAGCCACCAGGACCTCAACTTCATCGTTGAGCACGTCGGGTTGCCGCGAATCGAGGACTTCTGCTTCATGGCGACGCAGGAGCCCAACGTCTACGCCGGCTTGTCGGTCGTCGTCGGCGGCTTCCTGCACGCTCGCCCGCGCTTCTTCGCGAAGGTCATGGGCGAGCTGCTTGTTCTGGGTCGGCGAGGACAAGATGATGTTCGGCTCGGACTACGCGATCTGGGAGCCGGCGTGGCAGATCGAGGGGCTCGTCGACTGGGACTATCCCGACGACACGTTCTCGGACTACCCGCGCTGGACGACGGCCGCGAAGAAGAAGGTCCTCGGCCTGAACGCCGCCCGCCTGTACGGCGTCGACGTGCCCGAGGAGTGCCAGCTCGCCGAGGGGGAAGGCACGCCCGCCGCCGAGGACGACGCGCAGCTCGTCGAGGGCGCGGCGTGATCACGCAGGCGCGGGTGCTCGCCGCACTCGCCACCGTCCACGATCCCGAGCTCGACGAACCCATCACCTCCCTGGGGTTCGTCGGCTCGTGCGTGGTGTCCGACGGTGGCGACGTCGACGTTCACCTGCGCCTGCCCACCCCGCAGTGCGCGCCGAACTTCGCGTTCCTGATGGCGGCCGATGCGCGCGAGGCCGTGCGCTCGGTCGCCGGGGTCCGCGAGGTCGGCGTCGTGCTGGACGACCACTACACGGCGTCCGAGATCAACGCCGCCGTCTCGCGCGGCGAGGGCTTCGACGGCGCGTTTCCGGGCGAGAGCGCGGGCGATCTCGACGCGCTGCGCGAGCTGTTTCGGCGCAAGGCGCTGCTCGCGCGCCAGGGTCGGGTGGCGGCGATGCTGCTGCCGCCCGGCGGCCGTGTGCACCGCGGCGCTCCGACGGACCGCGGCGGTTCCGCCGCGGCCGGCGCGCCGCCGGCCGGCGGCACGCCTGCCGATCACGCGGCGCTGGTCGCACTGTGCGTCGCGGATCTGCCGCCCGACCACCCCGAGGTCGCGCGCTGCCTGGCGCTGCGCCGCGAGCTCGGCCTTCCTTGTGGTCCCGACGCGCCGGCCCTCGTCGCGGGCGACGGCAGCCGGATGACCGCCGAGGAACTCCCCTTGTGGCTGCGGCGCGCGCGCCTCGTCGGCTTGAGCCTCGAGAGCAACGGCGGGCTGTGCCGCTCGCTCCTGCGCATTCGCCACGGCGTCCCCGATCAGACCGAGGAGGTGGCGACATGATCGCCGCACGCTTGCATCGCTACCACGACCCCTTGACGGTCGAGCAGATCGCCGAGCCCGAGATCACGGGCCCTCACGACGTCATCGTGCGCCTCGGCGGGGCCGGACTATGCCGGACCGACCTGCACATCCAGGAAGGCCAGTGGGCCGAGAAGTCGGGCGTCGAGCTGCCGTACGTCCTCGGCCACGAGAACGCTGGCTGGGTCCACGAGATCGGCTCGGCCGTGTCGAACGTCGAGGTGGGGGACACGGTCATCGTCCATCCGCTGGTGACGTGCGGGCTGTGCCGCGCGTGCCGCGCCGGCGACGACGTCCATTGCGAGAACAACACCTTCCCCGGCATCTCGGTCGACGGTGGCTTCGCGGAGCTGCTGAAGACGAGCGCGCGGGCGGTCGTGAAGCTCGACCCGACGCTGCATCCGAAGGACATCGCAGCGCTCGCCGACGCCGGCCTGACGGCGTATCACGCCGTGAAGAAGGCGGTCTCGATCCTGCACCCGGGCACGCGCGCGGTCGTCATCGGCGCCGGCGGCCTGGGCCACATCGGCATCCAGTGCCTCGCCGCGATGACGCCGGCCGAGATCATCGTCGTCGACCCGTCCGAGAAGGCCCGCGCGCTGGCCGGTGAGATCGGGGCGGACCACACCGTCGGGATCGACGGCAAGCAGGTCGACACGATCCTCGAGATGACCGACGGCAAGGGCGCCGAGGCGATCATCGACTTCGTCGGCGAGAAGGGCGCGATCGAGGACGGCGTGGCGATGCTGCGCAACGCGGGCTCGTACTACGTCATCGGCTACGGCGAGAACATCAACGTGCCGACGATCGACATCATCTCGCGCGAGATCAACTTCATCGGCAACCTCGTCGGGTCCTACAACGACCTTGCCGAGCTGATGGTGCTCACCGCGCAGGGGAAGGTCACCCTGCACACGAGCGCCTACCCACTTGAGGCCGTCAATGACGCGATGGCCGACCTCGACGGGGGCCGCCTGCAAGGTCGCGGCATCCTCGTCGCCGACTGACAGGAGAACCGTTTCTCTATGGGCAAGATCATCCACTTCAACGACGACGCGCGCAGGCGCCTGCAGCAGGGCGTCGACATCCTCGCCGACACCGTCAAGGTCACGCTGGGGCCCAAGGGCCGCAACGTCGTCTTGGAGCGCCTGACGGGCGCGCCGACGATCACGAACGACGGCGTCACGATCGCGCGTGAGGTCGAGCTCTCCGATCAGTTCCAGAACATGGGCGCGCAGCTCGTGCGCGAGGTCGCCGACAAGACCTCGGAGCTCACCGGCGACGGCACGACGACGGCGACGCTGCTCGCGCAGTCGCTGATCCGCGAGGGCATGCGCGTCCTCGACGACGGCGTCAACCCGATGCAGCTGCGCCGCGGGCTGGAGGACGCGGTCGAGCTCGTGGTCGCAGAGCTCGAGCGCAGCGCGCGGAAGGTGACCGACGTCGACCACCTGCGCCAGGTCGCGACGATCGCCGCCAAGGAGGACGAGCGGATCGGCGGCGCGGTCGCGGAGGCGCTGGATCGCGTCGGCGAGGACGGCGTCGTGTCGATCGAGGAAGGCGACGTGCCCGGGATCTCGATCGACTTCGTCGAGGGGCTGCACGTCGAGAACGGCCATCTGTCGCCGTACCTCATCCGCGACAAGATGCGGATGGAGACGGTCCTCGAGAATCCGTACGTGCTGATGACCACGAAGCCGATCTCGTCCGTCCAGGAGCTCATGGGCGCGATCGGGCAGGTCATGCGCCGGCCGGAGCCGCTGATCATTCTCGCCGAGAAGGTCGACGGCGCGGCGCTCGGCATGCTCGTGCAGAACAACCAGCACGGCACGCTGGAGGCGACCGCGATCCGCGCGCCGGGCTTCGGCCACCGGCGGATCGCCTACCTCGAGGATCTCGCGGCGTTCACCGGCGGGCGCGTGGTCACACCAGAGGCGGGGCTGTCGCTGGAAAGCGTCGACCTCGAGTCGCTGGGTCGCGCCCGCCGCGTGATCGTCCGCGAGGACTACACGACGTTCATCGAGGGTGCCGGCACGGCGGAGGCGGTCGAGGGGCGGATGAACGAGATCCGCGTCGGGCTCGAGCGCGCGACGAACGAGCATGACATCGACTCGCTGCGCGAGCGGCGTGCCCGGCTGTCGTCAAAGCTCGCCGTGATCCGCGTCGCCGGCGCGACGGCGGTCGAGACGAAGGAGCGCCTGCGCCGGAGCGAGGGCTCGCTGGCGGCCGCGCGCGCGGCGATGTCCGAGGGGATCGTCCCCGGAGGCGGCACGGCGCTGCTGCGCGCCGAGGGCGCGCTTGCGGACGTGTCGGAGGAGGGCGACCGCGGCGCCGGCATCGGCGTGGTGCGGGCGGTCCTGTCGGACCCGCTGTACTGGATCGCGTCGAACGCCGGCTACGACGGGCAGGCCGTCGTCGACCAGGTCCGCGCGATGCCGGACGGTCACGGCCTGAACGCGCTGACCGGCACGTTCGGCGACCTGTTCGAGTCGGGCGTCGTGGACCCGGTGCGCGTGACGCGGCTGAGCCTGCAGAACGCGGCGTCCGTGGCGGCGCTGATGCTGACGACCGAGGCGCTCGTGGCCGAGGAGCTCATCGGTCAGCCGGGCGCGATCATGGCGCCCGGGTTCGGGGACCTCGCCGAGGGCATGGCGCGCCCCTCCTCGCCGGTCTGACCCTCGCTTTCGCCCGCGCGCCTTCCGGGGTGCGCGGGCGTCGGGTCGCGGCTCGCTCCCTCCGGCGCGCGGACGTCGCGGCTCGGGGGCGCGCGTCGGGTTGCGGCCCGCGCCGGCCTGCGCGCGGTCGTCGCGGCTCGGCCGCCCCTTTCGGGACGCGGGCGGCGCGTGGCGGCTGCCGCGCTGCGCCGTGGCTCGCGGACGTCGCCGCGGCGCTGGCCTGAGACGCGAGCCATTCGTGCGGAGGGGGCTTGCGCTCGCGTACGCTTGCCACTACACTGAACCAAATGGTTCAGCATTCGCAGATCGACCGGACGCTCTCGGCCCTCGCGGATCCGACCCGCAGGCAGCTGCTCGAGCGACTCGGGCGCGGTAGCGCGTCGATCTCGGAGCTCGCGGAGCCCTTCGGGATCACGCTCACCGGGTGCAAGAAGCACGTCCAGGTGCTCGAGGACGCCGGGCTCGTCACGACCGAGAAGGTCGGGCGGGTGCGGCAGTGCAGCCTCGGCCCGCGGCGTCTCGAGGACGTCGAGGAGTGGATCGGGACCTATCGCCAGATGCTGAACGAGCGCCTCGACCGGTTCGGGGAGCTTCTGCAACGCCAACGGCAACAGCAACGACAAGGAGACCAGCGATGACCGCCGCAGAGCAGCTCAAGACCGCCACCGTCACGAAGCCGACCGACCGCACGATCCGCATCGAGCGCGAGTTCGACGCGCCCCGCGACCTCGTCTTCGCGACGTTCACCGATCCTGACCTCGTCCCCGAGTGGTGGGGTCCGCGGGGCACGACCGCCGAGGTCGTGGAGATGGACGTCCGGACCGGCGGCGACTATCGCATCATCAGCCACAACTCCGACGGCAGCCAGACGGCCTTTCGCGGGACCTACCGCGAGGTCACGCCGCCCGAGCGCGTCGTCCAGACGTTCGAGTGGGAGGGCATGCCCGGCTACGTCTCGCTCGAGACCGCGGAGTTCGAAGACCTCGGCGACCGCACGAAGGTCACGACGGTCACCGTGTTCTGGACGCCCGAGGAGCGCGACGGCATGCTCGGCTCGGGCATGGAGGGCGGCATGAACGAGACCTTCCAGCGCCTCGACGAGGTGCTCGCTCGGCTCGTCTGACCCCGCTGCAGGCCGGCGGGCGCCTCGCGCGGCGCCCGCCCGCGAGGGGTCTGGCGGGAAACGTCCAGCATGTCGTCGTTTCCCGCCACACCCTCTCTCCGAGACGGCCTTGACGGCGTCCGGATCTCTAGGGTGCCGCGGCGTGGACGTCATCGACGATCTCATCGCCAACAACACGGCGTTCGCCGCGGGCCTGCCGGCGCAGCACCTCCCGATCGAGCCGCGTCGCGAGCTCGTCATCGTCACCTGCATGGACTCCCGCCTGGACGTCTTCAAGGCGCTCGGCCTGCGCGAGGGCGACGCGCACATCCTCCGCAACGCCGGCGGCGTCATCACCGACGACGTCATCCGCTCGATCGCGGTGTCCCAGCGGCGCCTCGGCACGAGCTCGGTGATGCTCATCCACCACACCGACTGCGGCATGCAGTCCCTCACCGACGACGGCTTCCGCGCCGAGCTCCAGGACGCGACCGGCGTCGCGCCGGCCTTCGCGATCGAGTCGTTCACCGACCTCGAGGCCGACGTCCGCCAGTCGATCCTCCGCGTCCGCCGCTCGGAGTTCATCCTGCACCGCGACCGCATCCGCGGCTTCGTCTACGACGTCGACACGCACGTCTTGCGCGAGGTCGCGGTCGACGGCGAGGGCTGACCGCTGCGGCGCGTCAGCCGAAGCGGACCTTGCCGTTCGAGCGTGCGCGGGCTTGCGCTCGCTCGACGAAGTCCAAGCGCTTCGTCGCCGCCTTGAAGAGGCGCGTGGCCAGCCGCAGGCGGGCGTTCTCGGAGCGCAGGTCGAGCAGGCCCTGCTTGGCGTCCAGGCCGAAGTCGACCGTCGCGGCCATCTCGTAGGCGGTCTTGCGGGCGACCGCCTCGTCGTCGGGCTCGCTGTCGGTCGCCTGCACGACGAGCTCGACGTACGCGGTGTGCGCGGCTTCGGCGGCGTCCTCGTCCAAGTCCTCGGGCTTGTCCTCGAGGAACTCGACGGTCGCCGCCGGGTAGGGGAGGTCGTCCTGTTCGACGATGATCCGGAAGGGCCGGGTGCCGCGCGTGAGGACGTTCAGGCGGCCGTCCTGCATGCGCTCGATGACGCGCGTGATCTCGCACGCGCAGCCCACGCCGCGCAGGCCGTCGTCCGTCGCCCAGACGATCCCGAACTCCGACTCGCGCTCCAGGCACTCCGCGAACATCGTCCGGTAGCGGGGCTCGAAGATGTGCAGCGGGACGTACTCGTACGGCAAGGCGACGAGGCCCAGCGGGAAGATCGGGAAGTCTTGAACCGTGCGATCGGGCATGTGGATGAGTCTACGTTCGCCATACCCGCGTATCTCACTCCCGTGCCCTCGACCGCACTGCTCTGGTATCGCCGCGACCTCCGTGTCGCCGACCACCCTGCGCTCACCCTGGCCGCACGCGAGTTCGAGCGCGTCATCCCGGTGTTCGTCCTCGACGACGCGCTCCTGCACGGGCGCTTCGCGTCGGCGCCCCGCACGCAGTTCATGCTCGGCAGCCTGCGCGCGCTCGACACCGCCCTGCGCGACTGCGGCAGCGGCCTCGTCATCCGCCACGGCGCCCCCGAGGACGAGCTCGTGGAGCTCGCGCGCGAGACGGGCGCGCAGACGGTCCTCTGGACGAGCGACGTCGCGCCGTATGCCCGCGCGCGCGACCGGCGCGTGACGAGCGCGCTCTCGGATGCCGGCGTGCGCGCCCGGCCGCAAGGTGGCGCGTACGTCGTCGACGTCTCCAAGCCGCGCACGCAGGCGGGCAAGCCGTTCACCGTCTTCAGCCCGTTTCATCGCAACTGGCTCGACGGCGAGCGGCGCACCATCCACCGCGCGCCCTCCGAGCTGCCCGCCCTGCCAAGCGCGCTGCGCAAGGGCCGCCTGCCGGGGCTCGATGCGCTGGGCCTCGCGGACGGCCGGCAGCTCGCCGAGCCGTTCTGCGAGCCCGGCGAGCCGGCGGCGCGCAAGGCGCTCGTCCGCTGGCTCGACGGCGGCCTGACGGACTACGGCGACACGCACGACCTGCTCGCCGACGAGGGTGGGACGAGCGGACTGTCGCCCTACCTGCGCTGGGGGTGCGTGTCGGCGGCCGAGTGCGAGCAGCGCGCCGCACGCCGTGGCGGCACCGGCGCCAGCGCGTGGATCCGCCAGCTCTGCTGGCGCGACTTCTACGCCCACGTCATGCTCACGAACCCCGACAACGCGCGCCTCGAGTTCCAGCCGCGCTATCGCGACCTCGAGTGGGTCGACGACGCCGAGGCGCTCGAAGCGTGGCGAACCGGCACGACCGGCTATCCGCTCGTCGACGCCGCGATGCGCCAGCTCGCGCGCACCGGCTGGATGCACAACCGCGCGCGCCTCGTCGTCGGGTCGTTCCTCACGAAGGACCTGCACCTCGACTGGCGCCTCGGCGAGGCGCACTTCGAAGCGCTGCTCCTCGACGGCGAGCCCGCCCAGAACAACGGCAACTGGCAATGGGTGAGCTCGGTCGGCGTCGATCCCGCGCCGTACTTCCGGCGGATCTTCAACCCGATGCTCCAGCAGCGCAAGTTCGATCCCGACGGCGTATACGTTCGCCGCTGGGTCCCCGAGCTGCGCGACGTCCCCGCCGGGCGCCTCGTCGAGCCGTGGACGATGACCGACGACGAGCAGGACGCCGCCGGCTGCGTCATCGGCCGCGACTACCCGGCGCCGATCGTCGAGCACGCCGCCGAGCGACGGCGCGCGGTCGAGCGCTACCGGGCAGTCGCAAGCTGAGGTGTGATCGCCGCACCCAGGGGTGCCTTCCGGCGCGACCGCGCGCGCCCGTAGCTTGCCTTCGACGTAGGTTTCTTTCAACGTCTCGCGGAGATGAAGCCATGAACGAGCCAACCTGGGGGATCAGCGGCCCGACGTTTCTCTGGCTGTACGCCGTCGCGTTCGTCGTGACGGCCGGCGCGGTGTGGATGCGCCGCAAGCGCCTGCTCAACGCCCAAGACGGCCGCCTGCCGTCCGAGGCGCTCGACGTCTACGAGCTCGCGCTGCTCAACGGCGGGCCGCAGCTCGCGATCACGATCGCGACGGCGAAGCTGCATCGCCTCGGCGGCCTGGTCGGCGGGTCGGGCCGCAAGCTCCGGGCCGCCGCGCGACCGAAGAGCGCCAGCGAGCCGATGACCGACCTCGATCACGCGGTCTACGACGCGGTCGACCGGTCGCCGGGGACCACCGCGCACAAGGTCGAGCGCGAGCTCGCCGCGAGCCCGGCCGTCGAGGCGATCGCGTCGAGGCTCACCGCCGCCGGCCTGCTCCTCGACGACGAGACGCGCGAGAAGGTCAACTGGAGCTGGCTGTTGTTCCTGCCGGTCCTCTGGCTGGGCGCCGCTCGCATCGTGGCCGGGATCCAGAACGAGCAGCCCGTGGCGTTCCTCGTCATCGCCGTCTGCGCGGTCGTGTTCGTGACGATCGTGGTCGCGTGCATGCGGCCGCGCGCCACGGCGCGCGGGCAGGAGCTCCTGGACTCCCAGCGCGCGGGCCGCAAGACCCTCGGGCACACGCCGGTGGGCGCGGAGATCCCGCTGGCCGTCGCGCTGTTCGGCGCGGGCGCGCTGTGGGCCGCCGATCCGGGCCTCGCGTCGACTTTGGACATCCCGCGCGAGCGGGCGGCGTGGGCCGGCGGCGGCGGCGGCGGTGGCTGCGGCACGGGCGGCGGCGGTGGCTGCGGCGGTGGCGGTGGTTGCGGCGGCGGCGGCGGCGGCGGTTGCGGCGGGGGCGGCGGATGAGCGCCCCAGCGAAGACGACGCGGCTGGGTCTTGGCATCGGCTGGCGGCCCGAGCTCGAGGACGCCATCGCACGCGCCGACCTCGGCTTCGTCGAGGCGGTGGCGGAGAACGTCGACGGGCGGCGGTTGCCGCCCGCGTTGCTCGACGCGCGCGAGCGCGGCCTGGAGGTCATCCCGCACGGCATCCGGCTGTCGCTCGGCGGCGCCGAACGGCCCGATCCGCGCCGCGTCGACCACCTCGCGATCCTCGCCGACGCCTTCGACGCGCCGCTCGTCTCCGAGCACATCGCGTTCGTGCGCGCCGACGGCATCGAGGCGGGGCACGTCCTGCCGGTCGCCCGCACGTCGCAAGCGCTCGACGTCATCACCGAGAACGTCCTGCTCGCACAGGAGCGCCTGCCCGTGCCGCTCGCGCTCGAGCACGTCGCGGCGATGGTCGAGTGGCCGGGCGCGGAGATGGACGAGGCGGCGTTCGTCACGGAGCTGCTCGATCGCACGGGCGCGCTGCTGCTGCTCGACCTCTCGAACCTCTACGCGAACGCGCACAACCACGGCTACGACGCCCGCGCGGCGCTCGCGCGGTTCCCGCTCGATCGGATCGCCTACGTCCACGTCGGCGGCGGGGTGCACCGCGACGGCATGTACCACGACACCCACGCGGACCCCGTCGTGCCGGGCGTGCTGGCGCTCGTCGAGGAGCTCTTCGCGCTGACCGACGCCCCGGGCGTGCTGCTCGAGCGCGACGACGGCTTCCCGCCGCGCGACGAGCTGCTCGCCGAGGTGCGCGCGATCGACGCCGCGGCGAAGCGGGGCGCCGCGCGCCATGGCGCGCCGGCCCGCTGACGACGAGCCGGACGCGGGCGACGGCGTGCCTCCCGCCGATCGCGCGGGCGGCGCGGGCGATGGCGTGCGGCCCGCCGATCGCGGGGGCGACGCGCCCGACGGCGTGCGGCGCGCGGATCGCGGGCACGACGCGGCCGGCGGGGTGCTGCCCGCCGATCGCGCGAGCTACGAGTCCGAGCAAGCGGCGCTGCTGCGCGCGCTCATTCGCGGCGATGTGTTTCCGGACGGCTTCGCGCCGGGCAAGGCGGCCGCGGCGTCGCGCTCGCTGTGGCGCAAGCGGATGCGCGCCGTGCAGGCGGCGTGGCCGGCGCTCGCGATCGGGCTCGGCGACCGCTTCGAGCCGCGCTTCGAGACATACGCGCGCGCCGCGCCGCCGCCCGCGGTCGGCCACGGCCTCACCGACGGCCTCGCGTTCGCGCGCACGCTCGCGCGAGACGAGCTGACCGACGACGCGCGCGTCGAGTTGCTGCTGGCTCGCGCGGTCGTGGTGACCGAGCGTGGAGGCGGCACGTTCCGCGATCGCCGCGGGGTCTTCGCCGGCGCGGTCTCGCTGCGCGCACCGCGGCGGATCGTCGTCGTCACGCACGCGCCGCTCGCCGGGCGCCGCGTGCTCGTCGTGCCGCTGGGCCGCCACCGCTGACGCACCGCGAGCGGCGACCGGCGGGCAGCGCCCGCGAAGGGGCCGCGCAGCGACCGGGCTCAGCGCGCGGCCGGCGCGCGCAGCTCGGACCGGGCGAACTCGGCCATGCCGGCGGCGAAGTCCTCGGTTGCCTCGAAGCCCAGCTCGCGGCGTGCGCGCGCCGCGTCGGCGAAGACGTGGCGGACGTCGCCGAGGCGATAGGCGCCCGTGACGCGCGGCGCGGGCGCCTCGCCGTCGTGGACGGCGTGGAGGGTCCGGGCCATCTCGCCGATGCCGCGCGGCGTTCCGCTGCAGACGTTGTACGCGCCGGCGACGTCGCCGGTCAGCGCGAGGACGTTCGCTCGCGCCACATCGCGGACGTGCACGAAGTCGCGCAACTGCCCACCGTCCTCGAAGACCTCGGGGGCGCGGCGGGCGGCGAGCGCGCTCGCGAAGATCGACGCGACGCCGGCGTACGGGGTGTCGCGTGGCATCCGCGGGCCGTAGACGTTGTGGTAGCGCAGCGCGGTGACGGGGACCCCCGTCTCGCGCGAGAACGCCTGCGCCAGATGCTCCTGGTGAAGCTTCGTCGCGGCGTAGACGTTGCGCGGATCGCTCGGCGCGTCCTCGGGGATCGGCCGGGGCTCAAGCGGCGCGCCGCAGTCCGGACAGGGTGGCTCGAAGCGCCGCGCGTCGAGATCCACGCGGTGTCGCGGTCCGGGGCGCACGAGGCCGTGCTCGGCGCATGTGTAGCGCCCTTCCCCGTAGACGACCATGCTCGATGCGAGGACGAGCCGGCCGGCGAACGCGCGGCGCGCGAGCGTGCGCAGGAGGACGGCGGTGCCGAGGTCGTTGTGCGACACGTAGTCGGCGATGTCGGCGATGTCTGTTCCCAGGCCGACCATCGCCGCCTGGTGGCAGACGTCGTCGATCCCTTCGAGTGCGATGCCCACGGCCTCGGCGTCGCGGACGTCGCCCGCGAGGTAGTCGGCCTGGGGGTTGCGGTAGCCGGGCGCGGCCGAGTGCGCCGCCGGATGCAGGCTGTCGAGGACGCGGACGTCGTGACCGCCCGCGACGAGCGCGTCGACGACGTGCGATCCGACGAAGCCGTCGCCGCCGGTGACGAGGACGTGGCTCACCGGTCGGTCACCAGCCGGCGGGCGATCGTCGTCACCACGGTGAACGCACCGCCACCTGCAGGGCGATCGCGAGCCCGAGCTGGACCGCGAGCCAGACGCGCGGAGCCCGCAGCGCCGCAGCCGCCAGCAGCAGCCACGGCGCGAACGGCAGCCAGATCCGCTCGGTCTCGCCCTTCGAGAGCCCCGACAGCTCGGCGACGAGCAGCGCGGCGAGCGCCGCGCCGGGCAAGATCCAAGCGCGCTGCCCGCGCAGCGCCGCGAGTCCCGCGAACGCCGCCGGGCCGAGGGCCAGCGCGAACGCGGCAGGCGAGATGAGGAGGAAGTCGAGATATGGCCGGCGCGCCGCGACCCCGCCAGCGTAGAGCCCGTGGGTGGCCGCGAGGCCCGACGGATACCAGAAGCCCGCCGTCGCGAAGGCGAGGACGACGGTGATCGTGCCCGCGCCGGCGAGCGCGAGCAGTCTGAAGCGGCGCGTCACGACCGCGACGGCCAGCGGCACGAGGCCGAGTGGCGCGAGGCCGTAGCTCAGCAGCAGGCCGCACCCGAGGACCACTCCGGCGAGCACGGCGAGCGCATCAGCGCGCGACGGTCCGAGGGCGCGCAGCCCGAGGCCACGCGGCGTGGCAGCGGCCGGAAGCGTGCAGGCGACCGCGAGCAGCGCGACGCCGACCGCGAGCGTCGCGGAGAAGAGCGCGTCCGCCGAGGTCCCGAGCCAGACCGCCGCCGGGCCGAGCGTCACGAACAGCGCCGCCCGGCGGGCAAGCTGCTCACCTGCGAGCGCGCGCATGGCGACGAGCGCCGCCGGCGCCGCGGTCGCGGCAGCGCCGATGACGAGCGCGGCCGCCCAGCGCGGACCTCCAAGGCCGATCGCATCCACCAGCCACAGCAGCAGGACCATGCCCGGCGGATGGCCGCCGACGTGCGTCGGGTAGCTCGGCAGCGACTCGGCGAAGCTCTCGAGGAAGCTGCGCGGGTCGCCGACCAGCGAGACCGCGGGCAGGTACTCGTAGCGCGTGGTGAGCGGCGCCTGCAGCGCCTCGCGACCACCGCCGGTCCCGACCGCGAGAGCGACGATCCACGCGCCCCCGGCGAGCCATGTCGAGGCGAGCAGCGAGCGCCAGCGCAAGCGCTCGGCGAGCGCGGGGCCGGCGACGAGCGCGCCGGCCGCGAGTGCGAGGGCACCGACCAGCGACCAGGAGAGGCGGGTGTCGAACGCGCCGACCAGGGGTGGGGCGCCGATGTGCACGAGCGGGTCGTCGGCGACGAGCCGCACGCCGGCCAGGTGACCGGCGAGGACGAGCGCGACCCAGACGAGGACCGCCGCCGCCTGTGCGACCGCACGCGCGGCGACGCGCTCGGCCCGTCCTGTGAGCAGCGTCGTCGCCATCGGTCTCCCACGCTAGACGTGCTAGGCGCCGAGATGGGTCCGGGCGAGCCGGTGTTCTCCGATTCGTAAGCGACGGCTGCGAGGGTTCCCGACCGTGGTCGACGTCATCCTTCCCGTGCTCGACGAGGCAGCCGCCCTCCCGCGGGTCCTCGGTGGCATGCCCGCGGGCTACCGGCCGATCGTCGTCGACAACGGCTCGACGGACGGCTCCGCGGCCATCGCGGCGAGCCTCGGAGCGATCGTGATCGCGGAGCCGCGCAGAGGCTTCGGCGCGGCCTGCTACGCGGGCTTGGCGGCGGCGTCGAGCGGCGTCGTCTGCTTCATGGACGCTGACGGGTCGCTGGACGGCGCGGCGCTGCCGTCGATCGCTGGCCCGGTGCTCGCGGGCGCGGCCGACCTCGTGCTCGGCGCTCGCGTAGCGCAGCGCGGCGCGTGGCCGCTGCACGCGCGGCTGGCCAACCGCGCGCTGGCGTTCGAGCTGCGCCGGCGCTCGCGCCTCGTGCTCACCGACCTCGGCCCGATGCGCGCCGCGCGCCGCGAGCCGCTGCTTGCGCTGGGGATCGAGGACCGGCGGTTCGGCTGGCCGCTCGAGATGGTGCTCCGCGCGGCGGACGCGGGCTGGCGGATCGAGGAGCGGCCGGTCGCGTACTCGATCCGGGCGGGGCGCTCCAAGGTGACCGGCACTGTCCGGGGCACGGCGCGCGCGGTCCGCGACATGGCGGCGGTGCTGACGTGACACCCGTGCTCGCCGTCATCGCGAAGGCTCCCGCGCCGGGGCGCAGCAAGACGCGGCTGTGCCCGCCGTGCACCCCGGACGAGGCGGCGGTCCTCGCCGAGGCGGCGCTGTGCGACACGCTCGCGGCGATGCTCGCGGCACCGACCGCCGCGCGCCGGGTGCTCGTGCTCGACGGGTCGCCGGGCAGCTGGCTGCCGCCGGGCATCGACGTCGTCGCGCAGCGCGGGTCGGGGCTCGGCGAGCGACTCGCGGCGGCGTTCGAGGATCTCGGCGGTCCGGCGTTCCTCGTGGGGATGGACTCCCCGCAGGTCACGCCTCGCCTGCTTGCCTGCGGCCTGCGGGCGGTCGAGCGCCATGGGGCGGCGCTCGGCATGGCCCGGGACGGGGGCTACTGGGGCATCGGGCTGCGGACGTCGCAGCCGGCGGCGTTCGCGGGCGTGCCGATGAGCGTGGCTCGTACCGGCGCCGCCCAGCTCGAGCGCCTGCGCACGCTCGGGCTGGCGCCGGCACGGCTGGCGGTGCTGCGCGACGTCGACGCCATCGCCGACGCGCGGGCGGTAGCGCGGCAGGCACCGGACGGCCGCTTCGCCGCCGCGCTGGCTGCGATCGAGCCGGCGATCGCCGAGCGGGCGAGGCTGGCGGCGTGACGCCGCCCGCCGCCGCGCCAACCTCGATCGACGGCGCGGGCAAGGGCGCTCGCGCGATGCGGTTTGGCGGGGCGCCGGCCTCGATCGCGCCCGCGCGGCCGGGCCGCGGACAGGGCCGGCTGGCCGCCGTCGAGCTGTACGGCCGTACGCTCGAGGCGACGCGGCGCGCGATGACCGTGCGCAGCAGCGACGGCCGTACCTCGGCGCTACCGCTTCAGCGCTACCTCGGACCGCTGACGGCTGCGGACGAGGACGTCCTCGCGCGCGCCGCCGCGCCCGTGCTCGACGTCGGCTGTGGACCGGGACGCCACGTGCTCGCCCTCGCGCGCCGCGGTAGCCTCGCGGTCGGCGTCGACGTGTCATCGGTCGCGGTACGCATCGCGCGCGAGCGCGGAGCGATCGCGCTCCAGGCCTCGGTCTTCGATCGCATCCCTGGTGCCGGACGCTGGGGTACCGCGCTGCTGCTGGATGGCAACATCGGCATCGGCGGGCGGCCGACCGCGCTGCTGTCGCGCCTGCAGCGGCTCCTGCGCCCCGACGGTCTCGTCCTGGTCGAGCTCGACGCGCCGGGGACGCCTGGCGGCCGGACTCGCATCCGCCTCGAGGCCGCAGACGAGGTCAGCGACTGGTTCCGCTGGGCGCACGTCGCCGCGGACGCGATCGGCGATCACGCCGCACCGGCGGGGCTGCGAGTGCACGAGACCTGGGAGATCGACGGGCGGTGGTTCGCGTGCCTCGGTCGCTAGGCGAGGTCCCGCCGTTTGCGGAGGGGACGTTCACGAGCCGTTTGCGGTCCGAGCGCACGGCGGCGCTGCTGGGCATCGCGCTCGGCGTGAGCTTTCTCACCTGCTTCGCGACCGGGCTGGTCTCGCACTTCGCGCAGCATCCGCTCGACGTCGGCTTCCTCTCGATGCCGGCGCGGCCGGCGTGGATGTACCGCGTGACCCAGGGTGTCCACGTCGCCACCGGCATCGCGTCGATCCCGCTGCTGCTTGCCAAGCTGTGGACAGTCTTCCCGCAGCTCTTCACCTGGCCGCCGGCGCGCAACGTCGCGCACGCGATCGAGCGAGCGAGCCTCGTGCCGCTGGTCGCCGGCTCGATCTTCCTGCTCTACACGGGCCTTGCGAACCTCGCGCACTGGTACCCGTGGGAGTTCAGCTTCCCAGTCGCGCACTTCTGGACAGCGTGGATCGTCATCGGGGCGCTCGTCGCGCACATCGGTGCGAAGCTCACGATCACGCGCCGGTCCGTGGGGCCGCGCGCCGCCGCGCAAGCGCGCTCCGAGCCACCCGGCGAAGGCCTGAGCCGGCGCGGGTTCATCGGCGCGGTGGCGCTCGCCGCGGGCGCCGTCACGCTTGGAACCGTCGGCCAGACCGTGCGCCCGCTGCGCAAGTTCGCCTTGTTCGCGCCGCGGCTGCCGGACGTGGGTCCGCAGGGAATTCCCGTCAACAAGACGGCGATCGGGGCGCGCGTAGTCGCGCCCGCGCGATCGGCCGACTACCGGCTCACCGTCGGCGGACGCGTCGCGACGCCGCTCTCCTTCACCCGCGAGCAGCTGCTGGCGCTGCCGCAGCACACCGCCGACCTGCCGATCGCCTGCGTCGAAGGCTGGAGCGCGAGCGCCGCGTGGACCGGCGTGCGGGTGCGCGACCTCGTCGCGCTCGCGGGCGGCGATCCGGACAGCGCCACAGCCCGGGTGACGTCGCTGCAGCAGCGCAGCACGTACAGCACGTCGCAGCTCAACGAGGCGCACCTCCGTGACGGCGACACGCTGCTCGCGCTCGCGATCAACGGCGAGCCGCTGCACATCGACCACGGCTATCCGTGCCGCCTCGTCGCGCCGAACCGGCCCGGCGTCCAGCAGACGAAGTGGGTCACCCACCTCGAGGTCACATGAGCTCCGAGCCCGGGGGCCGCGCCTTCTGGATCGGAGCCGCGCTGGGCGGCGCGATCATGGGCGTTGGCCTCTTCGGCCTGCTGAGCAACCTCGAGGGCGTGGCCCTGGCGAGCTGGCTGAAGACACTCGCCGGCGGGCTCGTCGGACACGACCTGCTGTTCGCACCGCTCGTCGTGGCCGGGTCCGTGCTGCTGTGTCGCGCCGTGCCCGAGCGACGCCGCGCGCCGATTCAGGTCGCGCTGATCGTCTCCGGGGCGCTGATCGCGGTCGCGACCCCGGTCGTCTACGGCGCCGGTCGCGTCGCCACCAACCCGTCGCTGCTTCCGAGCGACGGCTACGGCACGCGGTTGCTCGTCGTGCTGGCGGGCCTGTGGGCGATCACGGCGGTCGTCGTCCTCCGGCGTGGACGCGGCCCGGCCGAGGACTCGCGCCAGCCGGGACCCGGCGGCGCCTGACCGGGAGCCGGCCGCAGCGAGGGCGCGCGCTTATTCTTGCCCGATGGACGAGCTCGCGGCGTACGAGGGGCGCCTGCGCCGCGCCGGGCTGCCGCTGCTCATCGAGGACTACTCGGCCTACGAGGACATCTTCACGCGCGCCGTTCCGCTGCTCGCGCTCGTCTTCGGCGTCCAGCTGCTCGGGCGCGGTGAAGCTCGACTGGCCCGTGTGGGCGAACGCGCTGTCGCTCGCCGGCGGGCTGGCGATCCTGCTTGGCAGCATCGCGATCGCCAACCGCCGCCGGCAGCGCCCGACGATGTCGCTGCCCGACCGCGTGGGGCCCGGCGAGCTCGCCGGCTTCGTGCTCATTCCGGCGCTTCTGCCACTGATCTCGGGCGGTCAGGTCGTCAGCGCGATCGTCACGGCCGCCGGCAACGCGCTACTGCTGGCGCTGATCTACGCCGTCGTGGGGATCGGCCTGCTGTCGATCCTCCGCTGGGCGGGGCGGCGCGTGATCGACCAGCTCTCCGCGTCGCTCGTCCTCCTCACCCGCGCGGTACCCGTGCTGCTGATCTTCATGATCGTCCTGTTCATCAACACCGAGATGTGGCAGGTCTTCTCGTACGTCAGCGACCCCGCCCTCGTCGGCGTCATCGCGCTGTTCTGCGCGCTGGGCTCGGTCTTCATCGCCTCACGGCTGCCGAGCGAGGTGCGCGAACTCGAGCGCGACGTCGGGGTGGAGCCCGCACTGCGCACGCGCCAGCGCTTCAACGTCGGGCTCGTGATGTTCGTCAGCCAGGGGCTGCAGGTGCTCGTCGTCTCGGTGCTCGTCGGCGTGTTCTTCGTGGCGTTCGGCGCGCTGGCGATCACGCCGCAGGTCGTCGAAGCCTGGCTCGGGGAGCCCGGCCAGGCGATCGCGGGCCAGCGGTGGCTGACCGTCGAGCTCGTCAAGGTCTCCTCCGCGCTGGCGGCGTTCAGCGGCCTGTACTACGCGATCGCCGTGCTGACCGAGGCGACCTATCGCCAGGAGTTCCTGGCGGACGTCGAGACCTCGCTGCGCGAGACGTTCATGGATCGCGCGCGCTACCTCGACCTGCGCGCCGAGCGCGAGGCCGTTTGACCCGAAGCCCTCAGCGCGCGCCGTCGACCGGTGCACCCCGGCCAGGCGCGCTATCTCGACCTGCGCGCCGAGCGCGAGGCCGTTTGACCCGAAGCCCTCAGCGCGCGCCGTCGACCGGTGCGCCGCGGCGACGCCCGCTCTCGAGGCGGAAGGTTCGCCCGGGATCGACCGCCACCGCGAGCTCGAACGTGCCGTCCGGACGCGTCCGTGCGCGTGCGAGCGTGCGCCAGCGCCCGTCCGGCTCGCGCACGCTGACGCGCGCGCCGCGGCGCCGCCCCAACCCAGGCCGCACGAGACCCCAGAAGTCCACGGGTCCCGCCGCCGTCCGGTGCGCGACGAGCCCCAGAGCGAACGACGCCCGCGCCGGCTTGGGCCGTCCGTCCTCGAAGCGCAGCCCAGACTGGTAGTCGCGCCAGCGCACGCGCAGGCTCGAGCCGGGACGCTCGGGCAGGTCGCGCACGAGGAACTGCGAGACGCTGCGCAGCGAGGGCTCAAGGCGCGCGATCCGCTCGCCCTCTGGCAGCCACCGCGCCTGGTCGGCGAGCGTGACGTCCCACGTCGGATCGGGCGGCGAGGTCTGATAGCCCGACTCGGTGAGGTACAGCGGCAGGTCCTCGCGCGTGCGGCCGTCCTCGTGCAGGCGGCGCAGCAGCGACGTGAGCCGGGCGAGGTCGGCCATGCGGACGTTGTCGGGGCGAGGATCGGCCTGCCACGGCGCGAGGTCGAGCGAGTAGGGGTGATGCGACCAGCCATCGCCCGGCAGCGCTTCGAAGTCCCCGCACTCGGGCCGGTCCAGTGGCTGCAAGCGCTCGTCGACGCACGCGAGCTCGCGCACGAACGTCAGCGGCGCCATGCGCTCGTCGGGGCGGGTCGCCCGCGCGCTGCCCACCGACGACGTCGCGCCGATGAGCACCAGCGCGTCCGGCGCCGCCGCCTTGATCCGCGGCACCGCGGCGCGGAGCATCGCGCGGTAGCGATGCGGCGACGCCGGGCGCCACTCGCCGCCGACCCGCTCCCACTGCGGCATCAGGAACGCGTTGTGGTTGGGCTCGTTCCAGATCGTGAATGCGACCGCGCGCGGATAGCGCCGCGCGACGGCCTCGGCGAAGTCCGCGTACTCGCGAACCTCGATCTCGTCGCGCTCGCGGTCCGCGCGGCGCCCCGGCGCTCGCACCGCCCAGCTCGGTGCCCAGAACGCGACGTCGATCGCCGGCCGCAGGCCGCGCGCGCGGGCCATCTCGTAGACGCGATCCAGCGCGCTCCAAGCACCCGGCGGGTACTGCGTCGGGTCCGTCGCGTCGAAGGCGGGCCGCAGCACCGACCTCGCGTCCGGCGCGATCTCCGACCAGCCCGCCGTGACGCGAACCCAGTCGACGCCGAGGTCGCGCAGGTCGTCGAGCGTCGCGGCGATCCGCTGTGGCGTGCGGTGCAGGAGCTCGGCGTCGTCTTGGACGACCGTGACGACCGGCGGCGCGCTCGGCCGCTCGTCGGCGCCGCAGCCGGCGACCGCGGCGGCGAGGATCGTCAGGGCCGCGAGCATCCAGAGGCGCATCCGGGTCTGTATCGGCAGGCGGGCGCCACGGGCGCAGCCGGCAGGGGCCGGGGCCGGGCCGACGGCGGCCGTGCCGCTCGCGGCCTGCGGCGCGCGCGGCCGCCCGCGTAGGCTGCGCCGCGCGTGACCGAGCCCAAGCTCTACCTCCAGCGCGACCAGCCTCCGGGCGTGCCGCCCCTTGCGCTGACCGGCGAGCGGACGCTGCCCGACGTCCCCGAGGAGAACTACTGGTACCGGCGCCATCTCGTCGTGTACGAGTGGATCGCGCGACAGACGATCGCGATGCGCGTCGCCGACCTCGCGTGCGGCGAGGGCTACGGATCCGACGTGCTCGCGCGCGGCGGGGCGGCGCAGGTCGTCGGCGTGGACGCCAACCCCGAGGCGTTCGAGCACGCCCGGCTGCGCTACGCCCGCGACGGGCTGAACTTCGTCCGCACGCTCGTCGAGCTCTACGACGAGCCGTGCGACGCCGTCGTCTTCCTGCAGACGATCGAGCACGTCCGCAACCCAGGGGAGATCCTCGACCGCTTCAAGACGCTCGTCGGGCCCGGCGGGGTCGCGTTCGTCTCGACGCCGAACGTCCTGACGCTCGCGCCACCGGGGGCGGAGCGCTCGGGCAACCCCTGGCACGTCCACGAGTATCGCCCTGAGGAGTTCGCCGCGCTGTGCCGCGCGCACTTCGCCGACGTCGAGCTCTACGGCCTCTTCCACGCGCGCAAGCTCGCCGTCCATGGCGCCGCGCTGAAGGTCGGCTGGGACCGGGTGCACCAAGAACTCGGCCTCACGCAGCGCTTCTACGACCGCTTCACGCCGGCGATCGCCGCTCGCGACTTCAAGCTGATGCGCGCGCCGGCGCGCGAGCTGCGCGGCGCCCTCGACCTCGTCGCCGTCCTTCGGGCATGAGCGCCCGCGGCGAGCTCGCGATCGTCCTGCACAGCCACATGCCCTACATCGAGGGCTTCGGGACGTGGCCGTTCGGCGAGGAGTGGCTGTGGGAGGCGATCGCGACGTCCTACCTCCCGGTGTTGGAGCTGCTCGACGACGGCGCGCCGCTGACGCTCTCGATGACCCCGGTCCTCTGCGACCAACTCGAGGCGCCCGGCGCGCTCGATCGCTGCCGTGAGTTCCTCGCGACGATCCGCGTCGAGTCGCATCGGCGCGACATCGCGACCGCCGCCGGCCCCGGCGAGGTCGCGCGCGCTGGAGCACTCCGCGAGGCAGTACGAACGCGCGCGGCAGCGGCTCGACGGGCTCGACCTGCTCGACGCGCTCGGGCGCCACGTCGCCTGGACGTCGTCGGCGACGCACGCGATCCTGCCGCTGCTCGCCACCGACGCGGGCGTGCGGCTGCAGCTACGGGCCGGCATCGCCGCGCACCGCCGGCGCTTCGGCGGCGGCTGGCGCGGCGGGCTCTGGCTCCCCGAGTGCGCCTACGCGCCGTGGCTGGAGACGCTCCTCGCGCAGGCCGGCGTGCGCGCCGTCTGCGTCGACCTCACCGACGTCCTCGACGACCACCTCACGCCGCTGCGCACCGCCGCCGGCCCGCTGCTCGTCCCGATCGACCGCGCGTCGATCGACCTCGTCTGGAGCCGCGGCGGCTATCCGTCCGGCGCGGCGTACCGCAGCTACCACGACTTCACCCCGCACCGCCATCGCGCGCGGGCCATCGACGGCTCCCCGTACGACCCCGAGCGCGCCGCCGTCGCGGCGCGCCGCGACGCTTCCGACTTCGTCGCCCGCATGCGCGAGCGCGTCGCGGACGGCGGGCTCGCGGTCTGCGCGCTGGACACGGAGCTCATCGGCGACTGGTGGCACGAAGGCCCGCTGTGGCTGGCTGCCGTCGTCGACGAGTGCGCGCGCCAGGGGCTGCGGCTCACCTGCCTCGACGACGCGCTCGAGCGCCACGAGCTCCAAGCCGCCCCGGCCGACCTCCCGGTCACCTCGTGGGGCACGCCGCGCGACCTGACCACGTGGAGCTCGTCGCCCGTCACCGACATGGCGTGGAGCGCCCGCGACGCGGAGCTGCGCACGGTCGCGGCGGGACCGGCTGCCGACGCGCGCGCGGTCCGCGAGCTGCTCGCGCTGCAGTCCAGCGACTGGGCCTTCCTCGTCTCGCAGAACCTCGCCGAGCCCTACGGTCGCGAGCGCGCGGCCGCCCACCGCGCGGCGCTCGACGCCGCGCTCGCGGCGCCCGGAACGCTCGACCCGGCGCTCCACAACCTCGCGCCGGACGCATCCCCGGCGGCGCTGCTGGCGCCGTGATCGGCCTGGACACATAGCCGATTCCCAAACGTTTTTCCCGCAACTTGCGAATGATTTGGAACGCGTTCTGACCGCCGCCCGCGTAGGATGCACATCTGCTTGACATAAGAGCCGAATCCCGGACGCCCTGTGCGCTCGGGAGCGGGGGACCCAATGGGACCGAAGGACGTTCGGTCTCGGGGCGAATCGTCACCCATCCAGCGGAGCTGGAGCCGGTGATGTAGCGCACGTTTCAGCGCGAGCCCGACAGCTAACCCCGTAGGCGCCGAAACGAACGGGGAGTGCGTGCAATGCCGAGAAGTGACGACGTGTCGTTGATGGCCGCCGTGCCTGCCGGTGACGCCGCCTGCGAGCTCGCCTGTCGGCGCTCGCTGCGCGGTTCGCGCGCCCGCCGGGCAGCCGCTGCCGTGCGCCGCCGTCGCACGCTGCGTTCGCGCGGCTCGGCGTTCGTCGCCGCAGCCGGGATGTTCCTGCTGAGCGCAGGCGCCATCGCCAACACGGGTGGAGCGCCCGTCGGCGACACGCTGAGCAAGGAGACGATCGCCGCCGTCCAGCGCGCGCTCGGCATCGAGGCCGACGGGGTCCTCGGGCCGGCGACGCGGCGTGCCACGAGGCGCTTCCAGAAGGCGCACGGCCTCAAGCCCGACGGCCTGCTCGGCCCGCGGACCCTGAAGGCGCTCGGCATCGAGCCCGAGAGCGCGAGGGTGGCGAGCGCCGGCCTCGACCCGCGGCTGGAGGCGATCGCCGAGTGCGAGTCCGGCGGCAACCCGCGGGCGGTCTCGGCCGACGGGCGCTACCGCGGCAAGTACCAGTTCGACCTCGCGACCTGGCGCAGCGTCGGCGGCAAGGGCGACCCCGCGAAGGCATCCGAGCGCGAGCAGGATCGGCGCGCGATGAGGCTGCTCAAGCGCGAGGGCACCGCCCCCTGGCCGAACTGCGGATAGCGCTCACGGCGCGGCTCGTGGCGCCGCGTCGATAGGGTCGCCCGCGACCAACCGACGAGGGGCAACGCGATGAGCAGCGATCTGACGAACTCGCAGGACAGCGACCGGGCGCTCTGGGCGGCCGGTGACTACGACGCGATCGCCGAGCTCATCTGGGACGCCGGCGCCGTCGTGGCGGGCGCCGTGGCCGTCGAGAAGGGCATGCGCGTGCTCGACGTCGCCACCGGCACGGGCAGCGTCGCGATCCGCGCCGCGCAGGCGGGCGCCGACGTGATCGGGCTCGACATCTCGCCCGAGCTCTTCGAAGCCGCGCGCCGGCGTGCCGAGGACGCGGGCGTCGAGGTCGAGTGGGTCGAGGGCGACGCCGAGGCGCTGCCGTACGAGGACGACAGCTTCGACCGCGTGATGACGGCGTTCGGAACGACCTACACGACGCAGCACGACCTCGCGGCGAACGAGCTCATCCGGGTCTGCAAGCCCGGCGGCGAGATCGTGATGGCGAACTGGTGCCCCCGCAGCATCCCCGCGCGGATCTCGTCGCTGCTGCGCCGCCTCGAGCTGGATGAGACGCGCAGCGCGATCGATCCCTCGGAGTGGGGGACCCACGGCCACGTGCGCCGGGTCCTCGGCGGCCAGCTCGTGCTCGCGATCGAGCCCGCGAGCATCGACCTCGTCTTCGAGTCCGCCGATGCGGCGCTCGCGCACTACGAGGAGAACTTCGGACCGCTCGTCGTGGCGCGCCGCGAGTGCGACCCGCAGCTCTACGACAACCTGCGCCGCGAGCTGCGCGCGTGGATCGAGGAGGCCGACAAGGGCGAGGGCGAGACGAAGATCACCGCCTCCTACCTGCTCGTCGTCGGGCACAAGCCGGTCGCGGACCTGCGTCCCAACGTCTGACCGAGCAACGCGGTTTGGCACCCTGATGGGGTGCATGTAGCCGCTTCAGCAACCGGGGAGGACGGTCCGCGCACGCCCCGCGAGGCGTTTCGCGCCGGGGCGCGGGCCGCGATCCCGTTCGCGATCGTGGCGGTCGTCCTGGCGCTGTCGTTCGGCGTCCTGGCGCGGGAGTTCGGCTTCTCCGCGCTCGGCGCCATCGTCATGTCGGCCGTCGTGTTCGCGGGCTCGGCGCAGTTCGCGGTCGTCTCGATCCTCGCGGGCGGCGGGGGCGCGGGATCGGCGGTGGCCGCCGCCGCGCTGATGAACTCGCGCTTCCTGCCGATGGGCGTCGCGATCGCGCCGTCGCTGCCGGGCGGCTGGCTCAGGCGCGCGGCGCAGGGCCAGGCGGTCGTCGACTCGTCGTGGGCGATGTCGAGCCTCGGCGACGGGCGCTTTGACCGCTGGTTTCTCTTCGGGGCGACCGCGCCGCAGTACGCCGGCTGGGTTGCCGGCACCGTGATCGGCGCGCTCGGCGGCGACGTCCTCGGCGACATCGACGCGCTCGGGCTCGACGCCGTCTACCCGGCGTTCTTCCTTGCGCTGCTCTTCGCCGAGATGTCCAGCCCGCGCGCGCGGCTCGTCGCGCTCGGCGGGGCGCTCATCGCGCTCGCGCTGGTGCCGTTCGTGCCGGCGGGGATCCCGGTGCTCGCGGCGAGCCTCGCCGCGCTGGCCGGCCTGCGGCGGACCCGGGCGGCGGGCGCGTGAGCACGGAGCTCTGGCTCGTCGTCGCCGCGACGGCGCTCGTCACCGCGCTCATCAAGGGCTTCGGACCCGTGACGGTCGGCGGGCGCGAGCTGCCGCCGTGGACGGCGGGGGTCATCGGGTTGCTGGCGCCGGCGCTGCTCGCAGCGCTCGTCGTCGTGTCGACCGTGACCGTCGAGAAGTCGATCACCGTGGGTCCGCAGACGGCGGGCGTCGCGGCCGCGGGGGTCGCGCTGTGGCGCGGCGCGAACGTCCTCGTCGCCGTGCTCGTCGCGGTCGCCGTGACCGCAGGCGTGCGCGCGGTCGCCTGAACTACTCCCAGCGCATGACGCGCGGGGCCTTGCGCATGCGCAGGACCCGCACCGGCACGCCGGCCGCGACCGCGTTCGCCGGGACGTCCTTCGAGACGATCGTCGACGTGCCGAGCACGCAGTTGTCGCCGACGGTCACGCCGCGCAGGATCGCCACGCCGTAGCCGATCCAGACGTTGTGCCCGACACGCACGTCGCGCTTGTAGATCCCCTGGGCGCGGATCGGGCGGTCGACCTCGACGACGCCGTGGTCGAAGTCGATGAGCATGACGCGGTCGGCGATGATGCACTCGCGCCCGATCGACACGTGCTGGAACGCCGAGATCGTGCACTCCTGGCCGAGCACGGACTTCGCGCCGATGTGCGCCTCGCCCTCGTGGACGCGGATCTTCGATCCGTGCCCGATCCACGACCAGCGGCCGAGGTGCAGCGTCGCGTCGCGGCCGATCTCGATCGTCACGCCGGGGCAGACGAAGCACAGGCCGTCGGTCTTCAGCCGCCCGCGGAAGCGCAGCTTCAGCCACAGCCAGCGCGCGATGAGCACGGCGTAGGCGGGGGTGAGCAGCCCGTGGTCGCGCATGAAGCGATAGAGCGCGAGCGGCCCGCCGTGCAGCGGTGGTGGCGCGCTGCGGATCCGCGGTGCCGCGGTGGGGACGGGCTCGGCGATCGCGCTGACGGGCGGCACGCGGCCAATGCTATGTGTGCGGCGACGACGCGGGCGGCTGCGCCGCCGCATCGCCGGCGGGCAGCACGCCCGCGGCGAGCTCGCCACGCTTCCACTCGGGCACCGGGGTCGGCACGCCCGCGCGCGGGACGTACGCGGAGCGCTCGATGAGCGCCATCCGGTGGATGTAGCGCGGGCAGTTGGGAAACAGCCGCATGACGTGCACGCGCACGACGAACTGCGCGCCCGGGTACTGCCACTCGAGCTCGTCGTGCTCGGCGATCGTCGCGAACCCCTCGATGCGCATCCGCTCCGGGCGCTCGGCGGTGAAGTCGATGAGCAGCATCCCGATCTTCGGGTTGACGAGCACGTTGCCGAGCGACAGGAACATCCCGTTGCCGTCGTAGTTCGGGAACGCGAGCGTGTGCTCGTCGATCACGGAGATGAAACCCGGGTCCCCGCCCTTGTAGGAGCACTGCGGCTGGCCGGCGTCGTCCGACGTGCCGAGGAAGAACATGTCCATGCGCTCGATGAACGCCTTGTCCTCGGGCCTGATGACGTCGCCGACCGTGCGGTCGTGCAGCCGGTCGGCGAGCCGGCGCGTGTCGAAGTGGTCCTGCAGCTTGCGGGAGCCGTCGTGGTAGCGGCTGGGCATGGCGCGAGCATGCAGTGCCAGCGCGCCAAATGTCAATGAGGCCGATCGGTACCACTCTCGCGTCCGCGCTCCGCCGCCCGCTCAGCGGCCGATGAGCACGCGCAGCAGACGCAGCGCCAAGCACCGCGACGGACCGAGGCCCCGCTGCGTGCGGGGCCTCTGCCGAGGCTCAGTGGCGCGTGACGTGCAGCACGGCCTTGGCCGGCTGGATGAGGATCGCGCCGCCGTGGACCTCCGCCCAGCCGTCGACGATGAGCGCGTGCTCACCGGGCTCGGCCGCCGGCCACAGCAGGACGATGACGTCGTTCTCGCGGACGTTCGCGGCGGTGCGGGTGCCCGCGCCGGTCATCAGCACGCGGCCCTGCCACTGGATGCGCACGGAGGTCGCACGCGGCTGGGCGTTCGCGCCGACCGTCACGAGGTACGGGGTGTTGCCGAAGCGCTCGATCTGGGCGGGCAGCTCGGCGAGGGTCACGGGGACGGACATGCGCCCATGCTACGTGCACGGGTCGCGACCCCACCGCGCCGGCCCGCATCACCCGGCGTATCCGAGGTCGCGCTGAGCTACTCGGCGGCCACGCTCCTGCTTCGTCGCCGCGCTCGGAAGCTGAGCAGGCGCACCCCGTGGCATGATCGGCGCCCCGTGACGCCGTCCGACACGTCCCTAGCCCAGCGATTGCTCGACGGCGACCGGCGCGCGCTCGCCCGCGCGATCTCGCTCGTCGAGGACGACGACCCCGCCGGCTGGGAGCTCGTCCGCGAGGTCTATCCGCACACGGGGAACGCCGCCGTCGTCGGCTTCACGGGCGCACCGGGCGCCGGCAAGTCGACGCTCATCGGCGCGGTCGTCAAGAACCGGCGGGCCGCGGACCGCACGGTCGCGGTCCTCTCGATCGACCCGTCGTCGCCGTTCACGCACGGCGCGCTGCTCGGCGACCGCATCCGCCTCACCGAGCACTTCCTCGATCCCGGCGTGTTCATCCGCTCGATGGCCAACCGCGGCGCGCTCGGCGGGCTCAGCGAGGCGTCGCTGCAGGCCGCGCTGCTCATGGACGCCGCCGGACGCCAGGACGTCCTGCTCGAGACGGTCGGCGTGGGCCAGGCGGAGATTGACATCATCGATCACGCGGATACGGTCGTCCTCGTGCTCATGCCAGGGGGCGGCGACTCGGTCCAGGCGCTCAAGGCGGGGATCATGGAGATCCCCGACGTCATCGTGGTCAACAAGGCCGACCACCCGATGACCCAGACGATGGTCCGCGAGATCCGCGGGGTCCTGTCGCTCGCGCCGCAGGGCGACTGGAAGGTCCCGATCGTCCAGACCGAGGCGACGGAGGGCAAGGGCGTCGACGAGCTCGTCGCCAAGCTCCTCGAGCACCGCGCGCACATCGAGCAGGCCGGCACCCTCGACGAGCGCCGCCGGCGCAACCTGCGCAGCGAGGTCCTCGCGCTCGCCACGACGAAGCTGCGCCGCCGCCTCGAGGCGCGGCTGCAGGGCGACGCGTCGTTCCAGGCGCTCATGGACGACGTCGTCGCTCGCCGCCTGGACCCCGCCAGCGCCGCGCGGGTGATCCTCGACGACGAGGTGACGTGAGGCGGGGCACGTGCGTTGGACCCCCGCGCGGCCATGAAGGCCGGAGGGCGGGGCCGAGCAAGGCTGCTGGTCTTCGTCGTCATCGGGCTCGCCCACGCGCCCGTCGCCGCGGTCGCCCAGGCGCCGACCACGACCGTCGCCAGCGCGACCCCGCTGCGCTTCGGCCAGACGACGCGGATCGCCGGCGTGCTGACGGACGGAGCGGGAACGCCGCGCATCGGCGCGGTCGCCCAGCTGCGGCAGAACCCGTGGCCCTACCGGCGCTTCGTCGACGCCGCGCACGCCATCACCGGCCGGGACGGCGCATATGCGTTCGAGGCGGTCAAGCCCGATCGCAACACGCGCTACCGCGTCGTCGAGCCGGGTGGGCCGGCCGTCCCCTCCGGCGAGATCCTCGTCACGGTCGCTCCGCGCGGCACCGCGCGCTCGCCCAAGCGCGGTCCCGCACGCGTGCGGCTGTCGCTGCTCATCCGCCACTCCGGCCACTTCCGCTGGCGCGGCGAGCGCGTCTTCTGGTACGTGCGCAGGCGAGGCGCGCGCGACTACAGGCCGGTCGCGCGAACCCGTGCGCGCGAACCGCGTCGCGGCAGCACCACCGCCGCGGTCACGGTCGCGCCGCCGTCGCGGCGCTTCGATCTGCGGGCCTGCCTGGAGCCCTCCGACCTCGCGGGCACCGGGCCGCCGCCGCTGCCCGCGCACGACGTTCCGGCCCGGCAAGCGGCCCAGCGGCCTGACCTTCCGCGCGGACGGTCGCGGTGAGCTCGCGTTCCCGTCGAAGGCCGCGATCCGCTCGGCGCGCGGCTACCTCTCCCGGCGCTCGGGCCGTACGGCCTTCGCGGTCATCGACAGCGCCGGCCGGTTGCACGGCGTACGCGTGAACCAGCGGTTCGCCTCGGCGAGCGTCGTCAAGGCGATGCTGCTCGTCGCGTACCTGCGCAGGCTGGCCGGACGTGGCGCCGGCCTGGATGCGAGCTCGCGCTCGAAGCTCGGTCCGATGATCCACGTCTTCGACACGGGTGGCTGGAACCCGGCGCGCGGCCGGGTGCATCAGGTCGCGCGCCTCGAGCGCGGCGGTCGGCGGATCGCCATCGCGGTCCTGCAGGACGGCACGCCGTCGATGGGCTACGACACGGCGACGATCGCGGGTGTGACGCGTCGCACAGTATCAGGGGCCTAGCGCCGCGCCCCTTTCCTGAGAACTCACCGTTACTCAGGGTTACCGACCAGTTACCGCCCCCCGGGACCGTGCCTCAAGCCGTAAGACGGCACGGTCGATGATCGACGAAGGAGCCCCCCGATGGCGATCGCGCCAGCCACCCCACTTCCCATCACTCCCGAGACGCCGCGCCACACCGGCAGCGACGTCGAGCTCGGCTGCTACTCCCAGATGCATACGACGCGCGCGGAGGTCCTCGAGCCTCGCGACGTCGACGAGCTCGTCCAGATCGTCGCCGAGGCGCGCGCAGACGACCGCCACATCACGCTGCGCGCCGGGGAGAACGCCTTCGACGCGCAGTCGCTGGGCTCGGACATGGTCGTGTGGCTCAAGAACATCAACTCGATCGGCACCGTCTTCGAAGAGGACGGCGAGGAGTGCATCACGGTCGGCGCCGGCGCGACGTGGGGGGACATCCTCGCGAAGGTCGAGCCGCTCGGCCTCGTGCCGGCGATCATGGTCACGACCGAGAAGGCGACCGCGGGCGGCACCCTCTCGGGCAACTGCCTGTCGCGCTTCTCGCCGACGTTCGGCAAGGAGGGCGGCTGGGTCAAGCGCTTCGAGATGCTGACGGTCGGCGGCGAGCGGATGACCTGCACGCCGCCGCCCGACGACGAGCGCCCGGAGACGTGGACGCGCCCCGAGCGTGCCTTCATGGCGGCGATCGGCGGCCTCGGCTACATCGGCGTGGTCTACGAGATCACCTACAAGCTCGTCCGGGCCTATCACCCGGCGAGCAACGCCGGCGGACCGCTCGCCGTGAAGACCTCGCTGACGAAGCACAAGACCTACGCGCACCTCGCCGAGAGCCTCGTCCACCAGGCGCACGCGATGTGCCACCGCGAGATCCCGGCGGGTGTGACGCTCGCCGACCATCCCGAGGACCAGGCGATCTACTCGGCGCTCATCCGGCGCGTGAGCGGCCGCCAGTCGGCCCTCGTCTTCACCTCCACGTACACGACGGACACCGAGCGCAAGACGATGCCGATCCACCAGCCCCGCAGCGCGTTTCGCTTCATCAGCGAGATGCTCCTGCGTACGCGCATCGGCTGGCTGCTGAGCCTGTTCGCCTTCCACGTGCTGTTTCGCCAGCGCAAGACGTACATCGACGACCTGCGCGGCTTTACGTTCTTCATGGACGGCAACGCGCGCGCCAAGGCCTGGGGCAAGCGCCACGGCGTGAAGATGCCGACCGTGCAGCAGACGTTCGTCGTCCCGTACGACCCCGACGAGCACTTCCACTCCAGCGAGGAGGCCGAGAAGGCCTGCTGCGAGAAGCTCGCGGGGTGGCTGGATGCGAGCAACGAGATCATTCGCGAGCACCGTGTCCGGCCGACGTTCTCCGACGTCCTCTTCATCCGCGACACGAAGCCGTTCGGTTTGTCCTCCAACGCCGGCAAGGCGGGCTTCGCGGTGAGCTTCGCGTTCGAGACGTCGAGCAAGCGCAGGCTCGCGCGCATCGAGGCGGCGTTCAAGGCGCTCGCCGACCTGCTCGTCCAGGAGCCCTACGAGGGTCGCGTCTACCTCGTCAAGAACGTCTACGCGTCGCAGGAGACGCTGCGCGAGATGTACGGCGAGCACGCGATCCGCATGCTCAAGCTCAAGCGGGAGCTCGACCCCGACCGCCTGCTGGTCAACGACTTCTTCGATCGCACCTTCGGCGACCTCTGTGACGAGGTCTACGCGGGCGCGTTCGACGAAGAGCAAGTCGCGTAGGTCACAGGCCCTGCCCGGGCCTCAGGACGCGCGGACGAGCGCTTCGGCCTTGCGCGCGACGGCGTGCAGGCCGAGCTCGTTCGCGGTGGCGAGCGCCTGGTCAAGCAGCGTGCGAGCACGCTCGCCGTCGCCCGGTCCGTCGCGGCGCAGCAGCATCGAGGCGTAGTCGCGCTGCGTGTGGCCGACCCACACCGGCGAGCGGATGCGCAGGTTGCGCGCGAGCGCCTCCTCGAAGTGACGCTCGGCATCGTCGAAGCGCTCGAGCGCCGTTGCGAGCAGTCCCAGCACGCGCGCCGCCGACCCGTTGCAGGCCGCCGTCATGACGACGCAGTGCCCGGCGTAGGGCGCGAGCTGCTCGTAGAGCACCGGCACGTGCACGGGGTGCTCGACGAACGCGGCGACCTCGCCGAGCATCGTCGTGCCTGCCAGCCAGAAGGAGTCGCGCGTGAGCACGGCGAAGCGGTCCGCGCCCAGCGCGTCGAGCTCGCGGCTCGCGTCCTCCTTGCGCCCGAGCTCGGCGTACACGTAGGCGAGGCCACAACGCCACGCGGGGATCTCCGGGTACTGCGCCGCGAACGCCTCGGCGCCGGGCAGCAGCTCGTCCAGGCGCGCCTGCTCGCGGCGCACGGCGAGCAGCTGGACGCCGAGCGAGTGCAACGCGGACTCGTCGTCGCCGCCGAGCCCGAGCGTCGACGCTTGCAGCGCGAGCGCCTCGGATTCGTCGATGCGACCCTCGATGAGCGCGGCGCGCGACTTGGCGACGATCACGAGCCAGCGCCGGTAGCGCTCGCCGAGCTGCTCGGCGAAGCGCTCGAACGCCTCGCGCGCGCGGTCGGACGCGTCGATGTCGCCGGCTTCGAGCGTGTCGTCGAGCAGCGCGCCGTGCGTCACGGCCTGCATCGTGGGGTCGCCGAGCTCGTCTGAGAGCTGCTCGAGCTCGTGCCCCGTCTCGATGCGCCACTGCAGGTTGTCGGGCGAGCGCGTGGCGAACAGGCACGTCGAGAGGACCTCGGCGAGCGTCGCGCCGTCGCCGGATGCGCGCGCGAGCACGATGGCCTCGCGGGCGAGCTCGCGCTTGCGCGCGTCGTCGCCGCCGGACAGCAGCACCGCGGCGAGACGCGCCATGAGCCGCGCGCGCATCGGGCCGGGGTCGTCGCCGAGCGCGTCGATCGCCCGCGTCAGCAGCTCGACGAGCGGCTGCTCGCGCCGCGCCGCGGGCTCGAAGCGCAGCGGCCCCGCATACCCGAGCGCCGCCCGGCCGAGGCACTCGGGGTCGCCCAGCACGCCGGCCGCGTCGGCGGCCTGCATGTAGGCGTCGCGTGCGCTGTCGAGGTGGCCGGCGCACCAGCGCGCCTCGCCGAGCGCGAGCAGCAGGTCGTAGCGGCGGCGCTGCTTCGCCGCGTCGCGCGAGCCGCCGTTGCCGCCCGCGCGTTCGAGCGCGTGCGAGAAGAGTCCCGCCGCCTCCTCGTAGGCCAGCCGCGCGAGCGCCTGCTGGGCCGCGATGACGCTGTAGCGCACGGCGCGCTCGGCGTCGCCACGCGTGCCGGCGGCGAGGAAGTGGCGTGCGAGCTCGGCCGCGTGCGCGTCGTCGCGCGGGTGGTAGTGCGCGACGAGCGCCGTGCCCGCGCGGCTGTGCAGCAGCTCGCGGCGGACCGACGACGGCCGGCGATACAGCGTCTCGCGCACGAGCGCGTGCGAGAACTCGAAGGTTCCGGGCGGACCGGGAACCTCGCTCAGCAGCCCGGCCTCGAGCGCCTCCTCGAGGGCGTCCGAGAGCTCCTCCGGTGCGCGCTCGGTGACGGCCGCGAGCGCGCCGAGGTCGAACTTCTGGCCGAGCAGGCTGGCGAGCATCAGCGCCTCGCCGGTGGGCCTGGCGAGCCGCGCGAGCCGCCGCTCGACGAGCTGGCGCACGCCGTCGGGGACCCCGATGCGCTCGAGCAGCGGCGCGGCGCCGCGCCGCTCGACCTCGGGCGGGTCGAAGGCCTCCGAGTCCGCGAGGTGGCGCAGCATCTCGACGAGGAAGAACGGGTTGCCGCGGGTCTCCTGTAGGAGGATCGGCGCGAGATCCGCCGGCGCCGCCCGCGTCGCGCCGGCGATGAGCTCGGTCACGGCCTGCTCGTCGAGGCCCGTCAGGAGGATCCGCTCGTCGAGGTGCTCGCGGTTGAGGTCGACGAGCGTGTCGGCGAGCTGCGGCGCGTGCGGCAGGTCGGTGTCGCGGTACGTGCCGAGGATGAGCATCGGCGCGGGATCGGAGTAGCGCGCGAGATGCGACAGCAGCCGCAGGCTCGAGGCGTCGGCCCAGTGCAGGTCGTCGAGCACGATCAGCACCGGCGCGCGGGCCGCGGCGTCGACGAGCAGCGCGGCCGCCGCCGAGAAGAGCTTGTAGCGCTCGTCGCCGCCGGTCACGTCGACCGGGCTCGGGAGGTCGGGCAGGCGGCGGCAGAGCTCGGGCACGAGGCGGCTCAGCTCGACGAGGTCGGCGGAGGAGGCCTCGAGCGTCGCGAGGTCGGCGTGCAGCACGAGATGGCGCAGCGCCTCGACGAACGGCTGGTAGGGGACGAGGGCCTCGGGATCCGCGCGCCCGTAGAGGACGGTCGCGCCCTGCTTGCCGGCGTCGCACGCCAGGCGCGTCGCGAGGCTCGTCTTGCCGACGCCGGGCTCGCCGGCGAGCAGCACGACGCGATGCGTGCGGCTCTCGACGACCTCGCCCCAGACCTGCGTGAGCCGATCGAGCACGTCCGCGCGGCCGATCAGCCGCTTGGCCCCGAGGCGGGCGACGAGCGCGGGGACCGGTGCCGGCACGTGCTCCGCGACGGCCGCGGGCGCATCGAGCGCCGGCGACTGCTCGAGGATCTCGGCCTGCAGCGCCTGGAGCGCCGGCCCGGGCTCGAGGCCCAGCTCCTCGGAGAGGTGCGTGCGGGTGCGCCGGTAGGCGTCGAGCGCCTCGGCCTGGCGCCCGCAGCGATAGAGCGCGACCATCAGCTGCGCGGCGATGCGCTCGCGCGTCGGGTGCTCCGCCGACAGCGCCTCGAGCGCGCCGACGAGCGCCGCGTGCCGGCCCAGCTCGAGGTCGGCGTCGACGCGCGCCTCGATCGCGCCGAGGCGCAGCTCCTCGAGGCGGCGGATCTCGGGCTGTGCGAACTCCATGTAGCCGACGTCCGCGAGCGGCGAGCCGCGCCACAGCGCGAGCGCCTGCTCGAGGAGCGACGACGCGCGCTCGGCGTCGCCGGCGGCGAGCGCGGCGCGGCCGTCGGCGATCGCCGCCTCGAAGACGTCGGCGTCGAGCTCGCCGGGGGATACCGCGAGCGCGTAGCCGCCACCGCTCGTGTGCAGCACGGGCTCGCCGGCGTCCAGGACCTTGCGCAGGCGTGCGACCGCCATCTGCAACCGCTTGTCGGCGCCGCTGGCGTTGTCGCCCCAGAGCGCGTCGATGAGCCGGTCGCTGGAGACGGGGGCGTTGGCGTTTAGCAGCAGGAAGGCCAGCAGTGCGAGCTGGCGCGGGCCGCCCGCGGCGACGGGGCGGCCGCCGTCGCGGATCTCGACGGGCCCGAGGATCGCGTACCGCACGACCGCGGTGGGTCGCCGGGTCGTGATGTCATCGCCGGTCGCCACGGGGCCACCGTAACCGAACCCCCGCCACGAGAACGAGCGTTCTCAGGCCACGAGGCCTGGTCGCGCGCCGGTCCTACGCCACCTGCAGCGTGCGGCGCAGCCAGTCCTCGACGGCGGCCTTGAGGCCCGGCATGTCGCTGCGCAGGCTGTGGTTGCCGCGCAGGCGCGCGACCTCGCGCCGCGGCCCCGGCTCGGGCATGCCGAACGGGTCGCCCTCGCCCTGCACGACGAGCACGGGGGCGTTCACGGCGTCGAGCTCCGCCTGACGGCTCGGCGAGCGGGTGCCGCTCTTGCGCGCGGGGGGCTGGAGCGGGAACGCGAGGCAGAGCACGCCGGCCGCGGCCGTGTCCGCGGCAGTGCGACAGGCGACGCGCGCGCCCGAGGACCGGCCGCCGGTGACGACCGGCAGGCCGGCCAGCTCGCCGTTGCGCAGCCGCTCGAGGACGGCGATCCACGCGGCGTCGAGGTGGTGCGCGGGGGAGGGCGAGCGCCGGCCGGCGACCCGGTAGGGCTGCTCGACGAGCGCGACGCTGACGCCGAGGGCGAGCGCGACGCCGGTCGCCGCGACGAGGTCCGCCGCCGCGACGCCGCCGCCGGCGCCATGTCCGAGGACGAGGCCGCCGGCGGCGCGCTCGGCGGAGTGCAGGTGCGCGGCGGCCGGCCCGTGCGGGGTGTCGATCTCGACGGTGATCATGCGCCGGGATGCTGACATGCGCCGGCTGGCACCGGCGGGTGGCGCTGCGTCGCGTGGCTGGCACGGCCTGCCGCTTCCCGACGCCGCGCCGGGATGGCGCTCCGCCGCGCCTCTCGCGCGCCGGGCCGCTTCCCGGCGCGCCGCACGCGGGATACGATCGAACGCATGCCCGATCGCCTCTACTTCACCGACTCCGACGAGTCCAACGCGCTCATCGCGTCAGACCCGATGGCGCTGCTCGTCGGCTTCGCGCTCGACCAGCAGATCACCGTGCAGAAGGCGTTCGCCGGCCCGCTGGCGATCCGCGAGCGCATCGGCTCGCTCGACGCCGCGGCGCTCGCCGAGGCCGACCTCGAGCCGGTCTTCCGCCAGATCCCCGCGGTCCACCGCTATCCCCGCGCGATGGCCAAGCGCGTCCACGACCTCGCCGTCCACATCCGCGACACCTACGACGGCGACGCCGCGCGCGTCTGGACCGACGCGACGACCTCCGACGAGCTGCGCGCGAACATCGCCGCACTGCCGGGCTTCGGCACGATGAAGCTCAAGTCGTTCGGCTCCGTGCTCGCCAAGCAGTTCGGCGTGCAGGCCGCGCAGGAGCTCGTGCCGTGGCACCCGACGCTCGGCGACGTCGACTCCCCCGGCGGTCTCGCGGAGTACCAGGCCGCAAAGCGCGTCCACAAGAAGGAGTGGATGGCGGCCCAGCCGCGCGCGTAGCGCGCCGTGGTCACGGGGCGCGCTCACCGGACGCCGCTCCGTTGTCGATGATGGAACGAGATGCGGCCGGACCACTCGTTCGACGGTGTGCTGACGGCCGCTCGAGCGGGCGCGGAGTGGGCGTGGGCCGAGATCTACGAGGACCTCGCGCCGAAGGTCGTCGGCTACCTGCGCGCACACGGCGCTCCCGAGCCGGAGGACGTCGCCGGCGAGGTCTTCCTGCAGGTCGTGCGCGGGCTGCCCGGCTTCGAGGGCGGCGCGCGCGAGTTTCGCGCGTGGACGTTCACGATCGCCCACCGCCGCCTCGTCGACGCCTTGCGCCAGCGCGGGCGGCGTCCGAGCGACCCGGCACCCGGCGAGGTCATCGAGGTCGCGGCCGGCGCGGGCGGCGACGTCCACGAGGAAGCCGCGGAGCACATCTCCGATGCCCGGGTGCGAGCGGCGATCGACGCGCTGGCGCCCGATCAGCGCTCGGTCATCCTGCTGCGGATCATCGGCGACCTCACCATCGAGGAGATCGCCCGCGCGGTGGGCAAGCGCCCCAGCGCGGTGAAGGCGCTGCAGCGGCGGGCGCTGCGGCGCCTCGAGGGGGCGTACCCCTTTGCGGGCGGCGAGCGATGACGGTGATGACAGCGCCAACGAAAGGATTTACAACCATGCGCCTGAAGACCACCGCCGTCTCCCTCACCGCCGCATTCTTCCTCGCGTCGCCCGCGATGGCCGCCCAGCCCACCACGACTCCAGGCAAGGCCACCGCTCCGGGCCAGCTCTGCAAGTCGATGTCGCACAAGAAGACGAACAAGGGCAAGGGCCAGAGCCCGTTCGCCGCCTGCGTCGTCGGCGCCAAGCGCGCGCAGGCCGAGGCCGCCAAGACCCCGCCGACGCACACGTCGCCCGCGAAGCTCTGCGCCGACCGCTCGAAGAAGAAGAGCGCGACGGACCGCAAGAGCCCGTACTCCGCCTGTGTCAGCGGTGCCGCCAAGGCGCAGCAGGACCTCAAGGCCTAACCCGCAACGATGCCGGCACGCGACGAACCCGACCTCGACCCCGTCCTCGCGGACGCGGTGCGCCGCACCTACGTGCGGCCCGTCGACGAGGGCATCGCGAGCCGGCACGTGAGCGCGATCGTCGCGGCTGCGACCGCGGCGCAAGCGTCCGCGCCGCGCGTTCGGCGCGGACGGCGGGTGTGGCGGCCGGCCCTCGGGATGGGGGCGGCCGCCATGCTGCTCTGCCTGCCGGTCGGCCTCGCCGCTGCCGGCGTGTCGCTGCCCGCGATCGTGCAGGAGCCCTACGACGCCGTGGGGATCGACCTGCCCGACCAGACCGCGGAGACGTCCGCTCCGCGACGCGTCCCGGCGCCGAGCTCGGTCACGTCGCGCACCCCGGCGATCACGACGACGACCCGGCCCCCGGCGTCCGCCGCCTCGGGCACAGCGCGTCCGAAGTCCTCGGCATCACCGGGACGCTCCGGGACGTCGAACGGTGACGACCGTCCCGCGACCTCCGACCGGCCCGCCACGACGCCGCCGGCCAACGGCAACGGCGACCGCAACGACGCCAACGGCAACGCGAACGGCAACGGCAACGCGCCATCCGCGAAGCCGCCGCCGGCCCCGCGCCGCCCGGTTACGCCGCCGAGAAAGCCGACGACCGTCACGCCCGGCAGCGGGCGCAAGCCCGCCACGCCGTCGGTGCGCCCGAACCTCGGGCCGCGGCAGGACCCCGCCACGCCGCCGAACGGCAAGGCGCAGTCCAACGGGTCGCCCAAGCAGGGCGCCGGCGGCTAGGACCGCTCGCTCCCGGATCGCCGGGGCATGGCGCCGCCGACGGCTAGGGCCGCTCGATCCCCCGAGCCCGCCACTCGAAGACGGCGAGCGCGGCGAGCCCTGCCGCCACGACTACGAGCGCGATCGCGGCGGCGGGCGACCCCGCTTCGAACACCGGCAGCCCGGCGTCGAGCGGGCCGAGCGGTGCGCGCGAGGACGGCCCGACGATCGCACCGCCGCCGATGCGGAGCTCCGCGTACCACCAGATGCTCGTGACCGCCGTGACCGCGACGAGCGCCGAGCCGATCCGCGGCGCGCGGCGCAGCCCCCACGCGACGAGCGCCACCGCCAGCGGCAGCGCGCAGACGAGGTAGCGCCCCGGAAACCAGAACCCGGTCATCGTCGGCGCCACGAACGCCGCCACGACGACCTGCGCGCCGCAGGCCAGCGCGCACAGCGTCGCGGCGACCTCGACGTCGCGCTGCTCGGCGAGCGCCTGCGACAGGCGGTCGCGGCGCGAGCGCCACAGCAGCCACAGCCCGAAGAACGCCAGCGCGAAGACGGGCGCCCAGCGCAGCAGGCCGTACGTGCGGTCGAGCCACAAGCCGACGAGCCGCGGGAGCCGGTCGGCGATGTCGGCCGCGCTGAGGTCGTTCAGCGCGCGGCCGGGAACGTCGGCGACGGTCGGCGTGAACCCTCCGAAGAGCCGGTCGTTGATCGTCACGAACAGAACCGCCGAGAACAGCAGGACCTCGGCGGTGACGAGCACCGCGAAGCTCCGCGCCCGGCGGCGCAGCCAGCGCACCATCGCCAGCGCGATGACGGCGCCCGGCAGCGCGAACGCGAGCCCGAGCCAGGGCAGCGCGGCGAGGGCGATCGCGGCGCCCGCGACCCAGCGGATGCGTGGCAGGTCGCGCACGCGCAGCGCGAGGATCGTCGCGAACGCGAGCAGCGCGCCCGCGGTGAGCTCCGGCGTGACCGCGGTGCCGTAGGCCAGCGCAGGCGGCGAGAGCCCGCACGCGAGCGTCGCGGCGCTCGCCCACGGCTCCGGGACGACGCGCCGCGCGAGCGCCCCGCCGAGGGCGAAGGCGAGCGCCGCGATCGCCGCCAGGAGCAGCTGCACCGCGAGCGGCCCGCCGAGCGCGTACGCCGGCGCGATGAGCAACGGAAACCCGACGCCGTGCGGCTCGTTGGCCTGCCCGTTCGTCAGCCGCCCGTGGCGCTCGAGCACGTACGGGTACCAGTCGCGATACGCGCGCGCCGCGTACTCGTCGCGCAGGTCGGCGTCGTGGTCGGAGACGATCGACTCGGCCGTCAGCAGGTAGTGCGGCTCGTCGCCGCCGAACTGCGAAGTCCCGAACGCGTGCAGCCCGATCGTCGCGGCATAGGCCGCGAACAGGACGAGCCAGACGGCGGCGGCACGGCGCACGCGCTGCATGATCGCGCGTACCGCCGATCGAGCCCGCCGACGTCGAGGGGTGTGTTCGCAAGTGAGTCTCAGGCTCACCCTCTCACACACCCTTGGCGAGGGAGGTGCGCCGCTACGCGATTGGGCAGCCGGCGGGGATCGCCCGCCGGCTGCCCGTCGCCGTCTGCTATCCGCCGATCACATAGCTCACGCCACCGACCGGGTCGCGAGCCGGGCCGCCGACGCGGGCGTGCTCCTGGATGACGTCGAACCGCCGCCGCTTCGCGGCGTCGCCGTCACCGCGGGTCGCGGAGAACGTCACCCCGATCTTCCTGACCTGATGGCCCGTGAGCGCGATGCCGATGACCGCCGCCCTGGCCGGATCGACGATCCGGTAGCGCGAGCCGTCGAGCTTCTCCATGCCGCGGATCGTGACGCCACGGCGCTTGAGCTCACCGCCGAGCGACGCGAGGTCCACGACGACGCGCCCGTGCTTGAGGAACGGATCGGCGAGCTGGCGCTCCGGCTCGCGGAACAGCAGGTTGTCGCGCACCGCCCTCGCGCTGACGTTGCGCATGAGGAACTCGACCTTCTTCGGTCCCTGGGCGAGGTCGTCGACCACGTTCAGGTTGCGCCAGATGATCTCGTTGTTCTCCCTGGTGTTCACCCACACGCTGGCGGTCTCCGCCACCTTGAACGGGTCACCCGCCGAGACCATCCGCACGTACAGGCAGTAGTGGCCGGTGCCGGGCGGGTCCCACGGGATCGGCCCGACGACCGTGCTGCCTGACGCGGGCAGGTTGACCACCGTCGCCGAGCCGAGCTGGGTCCAGTTGGCCGGCCATGTGGCCCCGGTCGTCGCGGTGGTCCGGTAGAGGAACACCCGTGCGTTCGGCACCGGCTGCGTGCTGCGGTTGCGGACCGTGACATACGCGTAGTTCGTCTGCCCGAACTCGGGGTCCTGGTGAGGCCCGTCACCAAGGGTGTTGCGAACCCGGATGTCGTCGCTTGCCCACAGCACGGGGGTGGCGGAGTCCGGCTCGTTGCCGATGTCGGAGCTCGGGTCGTCGGCTCCCCAGACGTCGTGGCCGGACGGCCCTCCGCAGCTCTTCGGCGCCAGCTGCTCGGTGACGATGCTGAAGCGCTGCGAGCCGGCCGGGACGTTCGTGCCCTTCACGCGGATCGTCCACTTGCCGGCCGCCGCGCTGTCGACGACCACCTGCTCGACGACGTTGCGATCGTCGACGGCGCGTGTGGCGGTGTTCGACGGGTTGTTGGGGTCGAGCCTCCACGGACGGCGGGTCGGTGTGCCGCCGGGGCCGACGAGCTCGAGGTCGAGGTTGTCGATGAGCGTGACGGCTGCGTTGGGGGCGGCCGGTGGGTCGTCCCAGACGAGCGTGACCTTGAGGTTCTTCTGCGCGGCGACCGTGATCGGGAAGGTCAGCGTGGCGCCGTTGTTGACCGTGCTCTCCCGATGGAACGGCAGCAGGTCGATGGCCGCCTTCGTGTCCAGCCGGCCATAGCCCGAGGAGTAGTCGGGGCCGCGGTTGTACCAGGACGTCGAGTCGGCGAGGTCGCGTGCCGTGTGCAGCAGCAGCGCCTTGATTGTCGACGGGAGCAGCGCCGACGGGGTACCCGGGCCGCACAGCTGGCGGTTTCTCTGCTGCAGCAGCGCGATGCTGCCCGACACGACCGGCGCCGCCATCGACGTTCCGCAGGAGTTGCCGTAGGTGTTGCCGAGCATGGTGGACTTGAGGCCCAGCATGCCTGTCGAGCTCGTCGACCGGCAGCCGGGCGCGACGAGGTCCGGCTTCACGCGGCCGTCCTTGGTCGGTCCCCAACTGCTGTACGTCGTCATCGAGTCGTCGTCGGCGTTCGAGGCGCCGACCGCGATTGTGTTCTTCGCCGACGCGTAGTCCGCCATGCAGTACTTGCCCGGCGCCTGGTAGCCCGTGCACGCGGACGGGTAAAGGCGCTGGTTGCCGGCCGCCCACACGATCGGGATGCGCTTGCCGTACTGGCCCGTGATGATGTTGTCGAGTCCGGCGCTGTCCGAGCTGTAGGTGCCCGACGCCCCGGACATCCAGGAGTTCGTCGAGACGTCGATCTGCTCGGAGCTGATGGCGGCGCTGTACTCGCCGAGGAACGAGGTCCAGTCGTAGGCGACGAGGTTCGCCTGCGGGGCCATTCCCCTGAACGCGAACGGCACCGTCGCGCCTCCGTCCGACATGCTGCGCGTTCCGTCGCCCAGCACGGTGCCGGCCACATGGGTCGCGTGGAGGTCATTGCCGGGGACGATCGCGTCGCCGGCGACCACGCGGCCGAGGAGGTCGTCGTGATGCACGACTCCGGCTGCCGAGATCGCGTGGCCGGCGTCCCACTCACCGACCTTGCTGCCGGCGCCGCTCAGCCCGTACGGTGCCGCCTGCGCGACGTCGACCCCGGTCGCGGCGCGAGCCGTGTCGTTCGTGACCACGTTGGGGAGGATCGGATCGACCCACTGGACGCGGTCGTCCACCAGCAGGCGCTCGAGCTCGTCGGCGGGAAGGGCGACGCGCAGCAGGTCGAAGTCCGGCAGCTCCTCGGTGATCCGGCCGCGCCGAGCGCGGATCGCGTCCGCCGCGGCGGTCGGCGCCACGTCGTCGAAGAAGCGGACTGTCAGGTTCAGGCTGCCGGCCTCGTCCGGTGTAAGGGCCCGCGAGTGGATCTTGTCGTTCGTGCCTAGCGGGAGGATCGACCGGACGATCTTGAGCTTCAGGACGGGGCGGGCATCGGCCGGGATGGTCGCCAGGAACGCCCGGTCGGGCACGTAGGTCGAGAGCTTCACGCCGGCCCTGGCCAGCGCGGCCCGCTGCCCGCGCGACGGCAGCCGAGTGAACTGGATGAGGCCGTGGCGTGGCGCCTTCGTCACCGCGGGGAGGTTCGGCGCGAGCCCGCGGATTGGAACGAACGTGCGGGACTTCAGCCGGATCGGAGCGCTGGACTTCGCGCTCGCGGGCGCGCTGGCCGCGAGCGCGAGCGCGACGACGCCAAGCCCGAGAAGCGCGCGTGGCGCCCCTCGGCGGTCGGCGAGCTCTCTGAGCAGGCCGAGACAGCGGGTACGGCGCGATGCCGGGGCAGGCATGTGAACGTCCTCCTTGTGAGGTGAGTGTCCAACTCAGACTCGGAGGCGCCTTCACAAATGCGGCGCGTGTGACGCTTGTCACCCGCGATTTGCGACCAGGTGGTTACCGGTTAGAGGATCGGGTCGCCGGCCGCGTCGAAGCGCAGCGTGCGGTCGATCGGGTGCACCCTGGGCGCCTGGTCGCCGCGCGGCGTGAACGTCGGGCCGACGCCGTCGTTGGCGAGGTCCCACTCGCGGCACGCCGCGTCGACGCCGAGCGCGTGGATCGTCAGCCCGCCGTCGCGGCCGACGCGCATCCGCAGGAGGTTCTTGTAGTCGATGATCGACTGGCCGGTGAAGACCTGGTTCGCGTTGTCCTGCGCGAGCGGCCCGCGGACCTTGTGCACGAGCCAGAGGAAGAACGCGAACACCGTCGCGCCGAACCCCGCGCCGGCCGCGAACGCGAGGACGCCCCCGATGCCCCACAGCGCGAGCTTGGACTCCGGCGCGACCTTCACCGCGACCCACGTGGCGAGCGCGATCGCGAGCAGGTGCACGAGCGTGTGAACGGCCGTGACGGCGAGCCGCAGCGGCGGGCTCTGCTTGATGTCGACCGAGCCGAAGACGGCGCCGAAGAGCGCCAGCGCGAGGACGATCGTCATGGCGCCGACGGAGTTCGAGAGGAAGTCGAAGAAGTTCTCGTTGCTCAGCGTGTCGACGAACGCGTCGGCGGTGCCCGGCAGGTCGGGGACTTGGCCCACCGCGTTGTCGACGCTCGAGTCGATCCCGCTGAGCAGGGAGAACCCGATCACGACGTACAGCGCGCCGAGCAGCCGGCCGAACGCCGGGTTCAGCGCGGCGAGCTTGAGGATCCCGTTGCTCAACCGCCGCGAGTCCTTGTCGACGGGGTAGATCGCCTCCCGCCGGATTGGGACCGCGGGCTGGTCGACGTAGGCGTCGCCGACCTTCGTCGGCAGCGTCTTGAGGTCGACCTCCTCGGGCAGCGTGTGCGTCGCCGACAGGTAGGCCCCGCCGCCGCCCGCCGTGATCCGCGTCGGGCACGGGCTCGCGCCGCCGGGCTCGTCGGGCTCGTAGCGCGCGTAGTGGTGGCGATCGCCGGTGATCGTCAGCGCGAGCCGCGCGCCGGTGTCGCGCACCATCCGCTCCTCGAAGAAGTTCAGGTACTTCCACGTCGGCGGCTCGACGCGCCCGTCCACCGCCGCGATCCAGCTCGGCTTGGCCGTCAGCAGGATGACCTTGTCGCCGGCGCCGATCTTCAGGTCGGTGAAGTACTGCAGCTGGACGTCGTCGATGTACGTGTCGAGCTGGATGTCGATCGCCCAGATCCACCAGTTGTTCGGCAGGTGCAGCGCGAAGTAGCTGCGCCGCTGGCGGGTGCGCCAGCCGCCGATCCACTGGGTCGCGCAGAACAGCCGCAGGAAGCTGACGAGCCCGTCGTACCAGTCGTGGTTGCCCGGGGTCGCGAACATCTCGGGCTCCTGGCCGGCGGGCGAGCGCGGCAGGGCGGCGGCGAACGGACCCTTGAAGCGATCCTCGTAGGCCTCGGGGGTCGCGGTCGGATAGACCTGGTCGCCGCCGAGCAGCAGGATCTTGCCGCGCGGCAGTTCCTCCTCGTCGACGGTCAGGCTCGGCTGCGCGAGCAGCCAGGCCATGGTCTGCGTCGCCGCCCAGCCGTCGCCGGTGTCCGAGAGGTAGTCGATCCACAGCTCGCCGCCCTGCGAGTAGTCGAACGGACCCTGCGGCTGCGTCTGGATCTCGCGCTTGTCGGCGAACTTGCCGAACGTGCCCGAGACCGCGACCTCGACGCCCGCCTTCGCGAGGATGCTCGGGTCAAGCCAGCGCACCTCCGGCTGGCGGATCCAGCCGCCGAGCAGGTCGCGCTCGTCGCGCAGGTCGGCGGCCGAGCGCCTGCGCAGGTTGTCCTTGAGCGATTTGGACGGCGCCACGCCGCCACCGTAGTCAGCCGCGCGGCGAATGTGAAGTCGCGACCGGTGGCGCGAGCTCGAGCCGCGAACGCCAGCGCGACCCCAGCACCGCCAGCGGCGGCAGCACGACGACGGTCGCGAGCAGGAGGAGCGCTGACGCCCGCCGCGCGGCTCGTCAGCCAGAACAGGTGATCGCCGGCGCTCGTCATGCCGCCCGCGCCGCCGCGGAGGCGCGCTCCAGGATGTCGACGCTCCCGTCGTCGAGCAGGAGGACGCCCCCGTGCTCGGCGAGCAGCCCGCGCCCGGCGGCCGGCCCGGCCAGCAGCGCGGCCTTCGCGAGGATCTCCGCTTCGAGCGCGGTCGGGGCGAGCGCGGTCGCCTGGACGACGCCGGTCCAGGCCGGCTGGCCGGTGAACGGATCGAGCAGGTGGTGCTTGACGGCGCCGGTCGCGTCGCGCCAGCTACGTCGCGTGACGCCGCTCGTCGCGACGGCGCCGTCGACGATGGTCAGCTCGTGCAGCGGGTCGCCGCCGGCCGGGTGCTCGACGAGCACGCGGCGCGGCGCGCCCGCGCGGCCGCCGATGCGCGCGTCGCCGCAGCAGTCGACGGCGTAGACGGCGTGCCCGCGCAACGCGTTCGCGACGAGGTCGGCGGCGAGCCCCTTGCCGATGCCGCCGCTGTCGATCCGCAGCCACGGCGGGCGGGTGATCGTGCGGGCGTCGTCGTCGACGACGATCCGCCGCCACGCGTGGTCGGCTCGCGGTCGTGCCGGCCGCGCCGCCCAGCCGCCCTCGATGACGTCCGCGAGCTCGAGGCCGGGACGCCCGGCGCGCGAGCGCGCGTAGCCGGCGCGCTCGAGCTCGTCGACGAGCGTCGCGTCGACGAGGCCGCCGCTGCGCTCGCCGGCCTGCACGACCGCTCGGGCGAGCCGGCGCAGGAGACGGCTCGCGTAGACGACCGTCTCGGGTGCCGCGTTGAGCTGCGAGAGCTCGGAGGCCGGGTCGAAGCGCGTGAGGCGCGCGTGCAGGCCACGCAGGGTCCCGTGGGCGAGCATCGCCGCGACGGGTGCGCTCGTCTCGCCGCCGCCACGGCGAGCGGGGGCGCGGCCGCCGACGAGGACCTCCGCCGTGCCGCCGAAGCAGGCGAAGCGCCGCCGGGTCTCGCCCACGGGGCTCACGACTGCCCCGTCGAGACGGCGGCGGGCTCGGAGGACGCGGTGTCGTCACTCGCCGCGTCCGTCGATGACGCGTCGGTCGGGCCGTCGGTGCTGTCGTCGCTCCACGTGTCCGTCGACTCGTCGTCGGTCGGCGTGTCGCTGTCGTCGCCGCTCCAGCCGTCCCGGGATGTCTCCTCGGTGGCGGCGGACTGCGTGACGGGCGTGGCCTCGCCGGCGAGCGCCGGGTCGTGCCCGCTGACGAGCTGGATGTACAGCCCCGACCAGACCGCGACGAAGAGCGCGACCGCCAGCGCGACGACCCGCGTGCGCAGGACGCGGATGCGCTGCTCGCGCGCCCGCCGCTTGTCGGCGGCCAGCTGTCGCGGGGTCTCGTTCATGGCCGGCAGTCTCGGGGTGCCATGCGAGTGGACGCTCAACGGCGTGTAAGAGTTCCCTGAGAGTGAGCGAGAGCTGGGAGATCATCGAGCCGTACGAGCACGGCATGCTCGACGCCGGCGACGGCCAGCGCGTGTACTGGGAGACCTGCGGCAACCCCGCGGGCAAGCCGGCGCTCGTGCTGCACGGCGGTCCGGGGTCGGGCTGCGCGACGTGGATGCGCCTGCTGTTTGACCGCTCGCGCTACCGGATCGTGCTGTTCGACCAGCGCGGCGCGGGCCGCAGCCGGCCGCACGCGAGCGAGCCGGGCGTGGACCTCGCGGTCAACACGACGCACCACCTCATCGCGGACGTCGAGCGTTTGCGCGAGCACCTCGGCGTCGCGCGCTGGCTCGTGCAGGGCACGTCGTGGGGCTCGACGCTCGCGCTCGCCTACGCGCAGCGCTTCCCGGAGCGCGTGAGCGAGATCGTGCTGGCCGCGGTGACGATGCCGCGCAGAGCCGACGTCGACTGGATCTGTCGCGGGGTGGGCGCGTTCTTCCCCGAGGCATGGGAGGCCTTCCGAGCGGCCCTGCCCGCGGCCGACCACGACGGCGACCTCGTCAGCGCCTACGCCCGGCTCCTCGTCGACCCGGACCCCGAGGTCCACCACCGAGCGGCGCGAGCGTGGTGCGATTGGGAGGAGGCGCTCGTGTCGATCGAGTCGGGCGGCGAGCCCGACCCGCGCTACGACGACCCGGCCTTCCGCCTCGGCTTCGCCCGTCTCGTCACCCACTACTGGAGCAACGACGTCTGGCTCGAGGAGGACGAGGTGCTCGTCAACGCCGGCCGGCTCGCCGGCATTCCCGGCGTCCTGATCCACGGCCGGCTCGACCTCGCCGCCCCCCTGCGCACGGCCTGGCAGCTCGCGCGGGCGTGGCCGGACAGCCGCCTCGTCGTCCTCGACCGCGACGGCCACACGTCTCGGAGGATGTTCGAAGAGGTCTTCGTCGCCACGCAGGCGTTTGCCGACCCGTAGCCCCCACGCGCTCGCAGCCGCGGGGTGACCGCGCTCCCCCTGACGGGTGATGACCCGAGGTCTCGCACGCCCGATCGTCGTGCCGTACGCGGCGAGCCGCCGTGGCCGTCGGAGACCTTGACGTCACCCGCGCTGTGCGGTGCGTCAGCGAGACGAGACGAGGGTTGTTGACATGTGGCACTACGACGAGCGGGCGATGTTCTCGAGACGGAGGTCCGTGCCCTGGTCCTGTGCGGATTGGCCACGCTCGGGCTGAGCGCCGGCAGCTCGGCTCAGGCGCACGCTGCGCCGCCGATGCTCACCGACTGGACGGCCGTCGGTTCGAACACCGCAACCGGGACGCTGCTCGGCACGAGCGTGTCGCTGGCGGGCACGCATGTCTGGAACACCCCGACGAGCGTGCTCGACGGGAGCTGGCCGTACTTCGCGGGTCCGAGCTTCTCGCCGGCCCTGTCGACGAGCGACCAGATCCAGATCTCGGGTGGGCTGGGCTTCTCGTACACGATCCGCTTCGGCGCCCCGATGACCAACCCGATCCTCGAGCTGGGCTCGCTGGGTTCGCGCATCGACTTCCCGACCGGGACCCGCGTGACCCGGCTCAGCGGTCAGAGCGGCTTCACGGTCAGTGGCACGACGGTCTCGGCGTGCCGACGAACGCCCTCGGCCCCGACGGGGTGAGTGACTCCAGCGGCACGATCAAGCTCGAGGGGACCTTCACCACGATCAACTTCACCGCCAACCCGAACTACCTCGGTCCGGAGGACGGCATCCTCGTGCACCTCGGCTCGCTGGGCTCGCGGATCGACTTCATGTTCCCCGCCGGGACGGTGCTGACGACGCTCAGCGGCCAGAGCGCGTTCACGGTCGGTGGCACGTCGGTCTCCGGCGTGGCCACGAGCGACCGCGGGCCCGAAGCCGTTCGCGACTCAAGCGGCGCGGTCAAGCTCATCGGCCGCTACCGGTCGGTCACCTTCACCACGACCCCGAACTACGTCGGACCCGCGGAGGACGGCATCCTCGTCCAGCTCGGCTCCGCGCCCCTCTGATCACCTGCGGCGGGTGGCTTGCGCGAGCACGCGAGCCACCCGCTCGCCGCTGACGGCGCGAGTCAGCGCGTTCTCTTTGACAATACAGAGTTGGATCGAGCCGCGTATTAACAGACTGATCGCTCGACAGGATCGTGCGAGTGTGAGATGTTCGCGATGCATCGGTGGGCCGACGACTGCCGCGGCGCGCCGAACCTTCCCCAAGGAGTCACCCGTGACTAACGCCCCAAAGACCGACGCTGACTTCACGTTCGTGGGCACGGACTACGCGGCACCGGCGCAGCCGGCAGCCGGCGAGCCGCCTGCCCCTCCACCCGGCGCAGATCCATACGGCCCGCTCGCGGGGTTCGAGGGAACGTGGAAGGGGCCGGGCTTCAACACGATCTGGCGGCCGAACCTGCTCTCCAGCGGGCAGGACCGCTTCCTGGAGCTGAACGTCACGACCGAGACGCTCGCGTTCACGAAGATCGACGGCCCGATCCCCAACCGGGGGCTGCTGATGCCCGACATCAACATGTTCGGGTTCACCTACCTGCAGCAGATCGCGGAGGCCGCCGACAACGCGGGCTTGCACATCGAGCCCGGAATCTGGGCGCTCGTTCCGCCGACGAGCGACCCGGAGGTTCCGGAGAGCGTCGTGCGGATGGGCTCGATCCCGCACGGGACGGTGATCCTCGCTCAGGGCACCGCGTTCGACGTTCCCTCGGGCCCGCGGATCGACGACAACAACATCATCCCCTTCCCGATCGGCAGCCCTCCGCCACCGAACTCCGACTTCGACGCGGCGGTAGCCAAGTTCCCGGAGCTCGACCTCGCGATACCGACCGAGTTTCGCTTCGCCTCTCCCGGCGTGACCCAGGACATGGTGAAGAACCCGAACAGCGTCCTCACCGCCGCAATCGAGGGCCAGACGATCAAGAACTCGACCGTGCTCATCGTCTCGACCAAGCCGGAGCCCGTCCCGGGCGGAGGGACCGCCAACACGGCGTTTCTCGAGTCGGGGTCAAATCCCCCCGGCGGCAACGCGGACGCCGTCGAGGTCGACGCCATCTTCTGGATCGAGACCGTCGCGGGGGAGAGCGGCGAGGCCGACTTCCAGCAGCTGCAGTACACCCAGGTCGTGCAGCTGGACTTCAACGGCCTGCGCTGGCCGCACGTCACCGTGGCGACGCTGCGCAAGGAGGAGCCTGCGGGCAACGGCGGCGCCGGGTACTGATTGCGTCAGAAGGTGCTCGCCGGGGGCCAGCCGGGGTTGGCCGTCTCGTCCTCGCCGACCACGGCGGTCGACAGCGCGCTCGGCGTGTCGAGCTGAGGCACGACCACCTCGACGACGAAGTTGCGATCGGGCGTGTCCCGGATCTCGGTCAGCACCGCCGCGAGCTCGGCGGTGCTGGACACCGTCCGGCCGACACCGCCCCAACCCTCCGCCAGCGCCACGAAGTTCCACTTCGGCAGCTCGTTGTAGACGAACGGCGCGTTCTGCAGCGGGTCGTCGGGATAGTCGACCGGAGGCTTGCGAAACGGGTTGGGGTTGACGATGAACTGCTCGATCCCGTACAGCCCGTTGGAGATCACGAAGACCACGGTGTCCTGGCCGTAGGAGTGGTGGTCGGAGACCGCCTGGCAGGTCTCGTGGAACGCGCCGTCGCCGACGACGACCACCGCCCGACGATCGGGATTGGCGCACTTCACCCCGGTCGCCGCGCCGACGGAGTAGCCGATCGCCAGCCACGACGCCTGCGCGACGAACCCGTTCTGCGCGCCGATGTGCAGGCCCTGCGCGCCGATCAGCGGGAAGCCGGCGTCGGCCACGACGATGTCCTGTTCGGTGATCCATCCGTCGAGCTGCGCGAAGAGCGAGTCGTACGTGATCTCGTCGTCGTCGCGCGGCGCCGCCGCGGCAGGTGCCATGGCCACGATGTGGTCGGGCACGTGCAGGCGCTGCGGCGTGACCGCGAGGTCGTCGTTGCCGCTTGCCAGCGCCCTGAACGCCGCGGCCAGTCCCGACATGAACGACGTGAGGTCGACCAAGGGGAAGAACAGTGCGCCGACCGTCACGCCGTCGTGGGTCGCGAGCACCGTGCCCGGCCCGCGGATGTTCTGACTGCCGGTGTTCTTGCTCGTCGTCCACGCGCCGAGGCCGATGAGCACGCCCTGGTCTCCGACGAGGCTCGCGATCTCCCGGGTGGTCAGCGTGACGCAACCCGCGAACAGCGGGTGATCCTCGGAGATGACCGACTTGCCCGATGCCGCGGTCACGAACCGGATCCGGTCGTCGTCGTCGGAGTGGTGCTCGTTGGCCGCCGCGAGCAGGTCCAGGAACACGTCCTGCAGGCCGAAGCGCTGAAGCTCGACGCCGGCCCACAGCACGGTTCGCGGACGCTGCGACAGCAGGCTCACGGTCGCCGCGACGGCCGCGTCGACGTCGCTGGACGTGACGAAGGCATGCGCCCCTGACGCCAACGTCCCGTGTGGGGCCGAGCAGGTCGCGCGCCAGACGTCCTCGGCGACCTCCAGGTAGCCGGGGCGGTGCTCCGTCAACATCGCGGTGAGCACCGAATCGATCTGAAACGGTGCCTGCGTCGCGTTGGTGACGCGCTCGGCCGCCGCGGTGACCGGCCGGAACACGTCGACGTCGACGAGGTCGTAGCCGGTCGTGTGCGAGTAGATCAGCCCGGCGTTGGCCTCGACGCACGCCTCCTTGTTCGTCGGCGCCCCGTTGACGAGCAGGACGGGCACCCGCTCGGTGTACGACCCGGCGATCGTGTTGAGCAGGCTGAACGCGCCCACGCTGTAGGTCACGTATAGCACGCCGATCCCCCGGTAGCGGGCGTACGCGTCCGCCGCGTAGCCCGCGCAGATCTCGTTGGGATTGCTCGAGATCGCGATCGGGGAGTCGGGGTCGACGAGAATCGTGTCGAGCAGCGCGGCGGTGTAGTTCCCCGCGACCCCGAACATGCGGTCAAGGCCCAGTTGCTCGAGCCGCGTCTTCAGGTAGGTCGCGACGGTGACGTCGCCCGTGGTCGGTGCGTGGGTGGGCATCGGGAGAGCCCTAGTCCTGCTGCGCCAGCGCCGCGGGATTTCTCAGGAGGACGCCGAAGAACTCGTGAGCGGTCGGCTCCTCGCGCGCCATGTCGAGCTTCGGCCCGGCGGAGTGCGGGTCGAAGTCCGGATCGATGTACTTGCGGATCTGCGCTGTCGACTGCGCGGTGTAGGCGTCCGTCACGGCCTTGTTGGCCGTCACCCCGTGCTCCTGCGCGTAGACCGCGCTGATCGGCTCGAGACCGAACTGCTCGCAGCCGAGCACGAGGTCGGCCGACCGCAGGGCGCCCTCGACCCAGCCCTGGTAGTCCGAGAACGCCTCGCCGCACGTGAAGACGTTGGGCAGCGGCTCGATCATCGCCTTCATCACCTCGCGGTCGTCGGCGTGCAGGCCCCATTGGTGCACGCCGTAGCCGACCTGCTGCTCAGGAGGCGAGCCGAACACCGTCGAGCCCATCCAGATCCGCGCACTCGTCATCACCGGGGCGGGCACGGCGTCGGTGTGAAACAGCTTGCCGAACAGCTCGGTGGCCGCGGAGACGACGGCGGTCGAGGCGGGATAGATCGTCTGCGGAGGTACGGAGTGCTCCTTCTGCATGGGCGACGTGAACTTCTCCTCCATGTCCTGAAGCGATCGCCAGAAGTTGATGTTCAGGTAGTCGCAGTAGATCGTCAGCGCCGCCGGCTTGTCGTACTTGGCTTGCTGGAGCTTCCTCAGGTTCTCCGCCCCGATCGCTGATGGCTTCTGGTCGTACTGGACCAGCCATTCCTGGTACTCGGCGGCGGCCGAGAGCTCCTCGCTGATCGCATAGAACGGGTACACCGAGCCGAGCGGAAGGTCGGAGAAGTTCGGCCCGAAGGCGACCGCCGGAACCTCGGGGAGCGTTCCCCACCATGCCTTGTCGTAGTAGAGGTTGATCTTCAGCAGCGACTGGTCGGTCGTCGCCTGGAGGTTGTTCCACAAGAGCTCGGCCGCGTCGCGGTCCATCTCGTTGATGAGGTTGGAGCCGATGTAGAGCTTCTCGAGCGCCAGGCGGGGCAGGGCGAGCAGGACCTTGTCGGCGCTGATCGTGCTGCTCGCTCCGTCGCGGGTGTAGATCAGGTCGTAGCCGTCGCCGGAGGCCTGGAGGCGGTCGACCCGCGCCTCGAGGTAGATGCGATCCTTGCCGACCTGATCGACGAGGGCGTTGGGCAGCGTGCTGAAGCCGTTGGACAGCGTCTTGAAGCCGGGATTGGACGGGAAGTCCTCCAGGAGTTGGAAGGCTTCGCCCGCGTTCATCTCAGACAGGAAGGTGCCGTTGAAGCCGAGCACCCGGTAGAGCATCGTGATCGCCTCGTTGGAGTAGTGCATCGCATCGAAGAGGCTCCACAGGGTCCAGTCCTTCAGCGCGACGGCGTTCCAACTGCAGTCGAGCCTGAAGATCTGCCAGTACTCCGGTGTCCGTCCCTGCGTGCCCTCGATCGCGGCCAGACGATCCGCGACCTCGGGGTTCTCGTGGAGGATCAGCTTGAAGACGTCGTCGATCATCACGCTGGGGTTCTTGTGCTGCTCCGCCGCCTTGAGGTGGTAGAGGTCGCTCCAGATCTGGTAGTCGTCCTCCTTCGCACGCGCCTGGTTGAAGGCGCGGTCGCGATAGAGCAGGCGGTTGTTGCCGCCGCTGTTCATGGGAAACGGGACGATCTGGTCGTCGATGCCGAGGATCGCCAACAGCGCCATCAGATCGTCCATCAGATCGAACGTGAAGCGCATGCCGCCCTCCTCCTCCTTCACCTCCTCGTGATCGGGAAAGTGGATGACGTCGGAGTCCAGGCGCCCGCCGGTGCGGTTGTTCTTGTCGAGGATGACGATGTTCGGCGGGTTCTCTAGCTGGAGCAGTCGCCACGCGACGTACAGGCCCGACATGCCCGCACCCACGATGACGAGATCGGCATCCTGCGGGATGCCCGACTGCACCTCCTCCGCGCCCAGTGCTGCCTCCAGTGCCTGCCGCGTGTAATGGGCCATGAAGCATCCCCTTCACATGATCGCCGTGAAGACCGGGCACCATGGGTTCGGCACGCCGATCCCGATCGTGACGACGACCCTCGCCGTCACTGCCGACAACCTAGCTACCACCGTTATTCGGTGTGTCACCGCAAGGATGTTGCGTACGGTTCGCGGGTCGGGCAGCGCGCTGGCCGAAGGCGGAGCTCGCTTGACTACCCTGGGCGCAGCATGGCCTTCGTCCCGCCAGCCCGCCACCTGCTGCGCGCCAAGGACCTCGCCGACGCGCGCTACTTCGAGCCGCTCGGCGTCGACGACATGGCCAGCGCAGCCGGCCTCTCGAAGGCGCACTTCAGCCGCGAGTTCCGTGCGGCGTTCGGGGAGTCGCCGCACGCCTACCTGCTGACGCGCCGCCTCGAGCGCGCCGCGGCGCTGCTGCGCATGACCGACCGCTCGGTCGCCGAGATCTGCCTCGACGTCGGCCTGCAGAGCGTCGGCTCGTTCACGACGAGCTTCACGCGCACGTTCGGCCAGTCTCCGCTCGCGTATCGCGACGCCTTCCCGCCGGCGGCCGCCCAGGCGCGCGTGCCCGCATGCGTGGTACGCGTCTACGGGCGCCCGCAACGCCGCACGTTTCGAGAAGACAACGGCAAGCCGCCGGATTAACGTGCTGCTCATCGAATCCGCCCACGTACCAAGGAGCCCCCGATGATCAGAATCGCCAACGCACAGCTCTGGGTCCACGACCAGGACGAGGCCCTCGCCTTCTACACCGAGAAGGTCGGCATGGAGGTCCGCTCGGACGTCACGGTCCCCGAGATGGGCAACTTCCGCTGGCTCACGGTCGGCCCCGCCGGCCAGCCCGACTTCTCGATCGTGCTCATGGCGATCCCCGGCGCGCCGGTCATGGACGAGGAGTCGCGCGAGCAGGTCGCGACCCTCATGGCGAAGGGCTTCGCCGGCACGGTCTTCCTGACGACCGACGACTGCCAGGCCTCCTACGAGGAGCTCTCCGCCCGCGGCGTCGAGTTCACCGAGGCGCCCGAGGAGCGCCCCTACGGCATCGACTCGGGCTTCCGCGACCCGTCCGGCAACGCCCTGCGCCTCACGCAGGTCATCGAGCAGTTCGCCCAGGTCTGACCCCCGCGATCTCGCGCTCCATCGCGACGCCGGCGAGCGCCACGCCGTCGGGCGTGACGACCTCGATCTCCCGGACCTCGCGAAATCCGTAGGCGCGATAGAGCGGCACGCCGGGGAGGGTGGCGCCCAGCACGAACCGGGTGAAGCCCTCCGCGCGCGCCGCCCGCTCGCAGGAATCGAGGATCGCGCGGCCGATCCCGTGCCGCGTCCAGTCGTCGCGCACGAACATTGCGCGCACCCGCGCCGGCTCGGTCGAGGGGTCGAGCAACCGATCGTCGCCCTCGGCGTCGCCCTCGCCGGCGAAGAGCTTGTGGCGCCGGCTCCAGCCGCCGCAGGCGACGATCTCCCCGCCGGCCTCGTGGACGAAGTACGTCCCGTCCGCGACGAGCTGGACGTCGAGCCGGGCGACGTGGACGGCCGCGCTCGCGGTCTGTCGGGCGTCGTAGTAGCGGGGGAAGATCTCGAGCAGCGACGCGCGCATGAGCTCCGCGATGCGCGGCACGTCGTCGAGCACCGCAAGCCGCTGCGCGGGAACGCCGTCCATTCAGGACATCGTCGCGGCTTCGTACTCGTCGTGCAGCCGGATCCACGCCATCGTCGGGGACTGCGGCCAGCCGGCCGGCGAGTCCTCCCACGCCTCCTGGCGCCCGAGCGGCGTGAGGTCGAGGAGGTTGAAGTCCAGCCGCAGCCGGTCGACGCCGCGCGCCTTTGTGACGTACGTGCGGAAGACCTCGTCGTCACGGCGCAGGAAGACGCTCAAGGCGAACCCGTCACCACGGGGCGAGCCTACCCCGACGTCGTCGTTGAAGTCCGACCGCAGCGACGAGTACCACGGCAGATCCCAGCCGAAGCGCTCGCGCACGGCCTCGATCTGATCGAGCGGCGCGCGCGAGACGAGCGCGTACGTCGTGTCGCGAGCGTGCAGGTGCGCGAGGTTGCCGACGTTGTCGGTGAACGACGCGCAGCCGCCGCAGATGTGGTCTGAGCCCGCGTTGAGCATGAAGTTGTAGACGATGAGCTGGCGGCGGCCCTCGAACAGGTCGGCGAGCGATGCGCTGCCGTCGGGACCCTCGAAGACGTAGGGCTTGTCGAAGCGGACCATCGGCAGCCGGCGGCGCTTGGCGGCGAGCGCGTCGAGCGCGCGGGTTGCCGCCTTCTCCTCGACGAGCAGCTCGTCGCGGGCGGTCTGCCATTCGGCGGGGGAGACGACGGGGGGAAGGCTCACGGTGTTACCTCCTGAGATCGCAGTACATAGTTCCTTCAAGAGACCGACCGTATCAGATCAAGTTCCATGAGGGAACCCACCGCGCTATCCTCGGTCAAACCATGCAGCGCACCCACTTCGGAGACATGGCCTGCTCGATCGCCCGGACACTCGGCGTGGCGGGCGAGCCGTGGTCGCCGCTCATCCTGCGCGACGTCCTCGTCGGCATCCACCGCTTCGACGACATCCAGCGCGACCTGGGCATCTCGCGCAAGGTCCTCGCCGAGCGGCTGAAGTGGCTCGTCGCCCAGGGCGTCATCGAGCGGCGCGCGTACTCCGAGCGACCGCCGCGCTTCGAGTACGTCCTCACGCAGAAGGGGTGGGAGCTGTGCGACGTCCTGCTCGCCATGACGGCGTGGGGCGACCGCTGGACCGCGGGGGAGGCCGGTCCGCCGGCGCTCGTGCGCCACGCGGGGTGCGGCCACGCGACGCACGTCGAGCCGCATTGTGCGCACTGCGGCGAGCCGATGCGTGCCCCCGACGTGCAGATCGAGCCGGGCCCGGGGTTCGTGCCGGTGGCCGGCACGCCGCCGGCGGCGGCCTGAACGAGCCGGCGCGCCCCGTTCTCGCAGCGCGCCGGCCACCTGCGCTTGGCCTGCGAGCGGGCGACGCTCTAGTGTGAACCGCGATGGCGGCGAGCGAGGAAGTCACTCCGCGGCGCGGCACGTCCGCGGGCATCAAGGCCGCCTTCGGCGCGTCGCCGGTCCCCACCGCGATCACCCGCGCCTCCGACGGCATCATCGTGTTCGCGAACGTCGCGTCCCTGCAGCTGCTGGGCTGGCCCGCAGACGAGTTCGTCGGGCGCACGATGGCCGACGTGGGGTTCTGGACGCACCCCGATCGCCGCGCGGCGATGCTCGAGGAGCTCGAGCGCGAGGGCTTCGTCACCGACGTCGAGCAGGAGGTCACGACGTACGACGGCGAGCGCCGGATCGTGCTCGTGTCGATCTCGCACGTCGAGCTCGACGGCGAGCTGTGCCTCATCGGCCACGTCCACGACATCACCGAGCGCCGCATCCTCGAAGAGCAGCTGCGCGAGAGCGAGGAGCGCTTCCGCCAGGTCACCGAGACCTTCCAGCAGGGCTTCCTGCTCCGCGAGGTCGATCCTCCGGCCGTCCTCTACGCGAGCCCGGCGATCGCGCGGATCTTCGGCGTCGACCTCGAGGACGTGTACCGCGACCCGCTGCTGCTCCAGAGTTGCGTGCATCCCCGCGACCGCGAGCGGGTCGCCTCCGATCGCGACGAGATGACCGAGGCGACCGACTTCGAGTACCGCATCGTCCGGCCCGATGGTGAGACGCGCTGGGTCAGGACCCGCGCCGAGCCCGTCCGGATGCAGGACGGCCGGGTGACGCGGATCGCGGCCGTCAGCGAGGACACGACGGAGGAGCGCGAGCTGCTCGTCGCGCTGCGCGAGAGCGAGCAGCTCTTCCGCCTCCTCGCGGAGTACTCGACCGACGTCATCGGCCGCCTCTCGGGCGACGGGCTGATCGAGTACGTCTCCCCGGCGAGCGTCTCGGTCTACGGCTACGAGCCCGACGACATGGTCGGGCGCTACGGCTCGGAGTTCATCCATCCCGACGACCTCGAGGCGATGACCGGGGACTTCTCGTCGGACTCGGAGGCCAGCGACTACGGCGTCATCACGAACTCCTACCGCGTGCTTCGCGGCGACGGCGGCTACGTGTGGGTCGAAGCCAAGATCCGCGCCCTCCGCGACCCGGCGACCAACGAGGTCGTCGAGTTCCACACCGTCGCGCGCGACGTCAGCGAGCGCAAGCAGGCCGAGGCCGACGTGCGCCGCGCACGGGACGAGGCCGAGCAGGCGAACGCCGCGAAGGGCGAGTTCCTCTCGCGGATGAGCCACGAGCTGCGCACGCCGCTGCACGCGATCCTCGGGTTCGGCGAACTGCTCGGGCGCCACGACCCGCGCCCCGACCAGCGCGAGCAGCTCACGCAGATCATGAAGGCGGGCCGGCACCTCCTGGAGCTCATCAACGAGGTGCTCGACCTGTCGCGAATCGACGACGGCGCGCTGCGCCTGTCGCTCGAGCCGGTCCACGTGGGGGAGGTCGTGGTCGAGACGCTCGAAATGCTTCAGCCGGTCGCGAGCGCGAGCGCCGTGAGGCTCGCCGAGCCGCACTTCGATCGGCCCCACGTCCACGTCCTCGCCGATCGCCAGCGCCTCAAGCAGGTGCTCCTCAACCTGCTGTCCAACGCGGTGAAGTACAACCGCGAGGGCGGTGAGGTGCGCGTCGCCGCAACGGGCGGCGCGGCATCGCTCGCGCGGATCGAGGTCGCCGACACGGGCCTCGGCATCGCGCGCGGCGACGTCGAGCGCGCGTTCTCGGCGTTCGAGCGGCTCGGGGCGGAGGCGACCGACGTCGAGGGGACCGGGCTCGGGCTCGCGCTGACGAAGCGGCTGATCGAGGCGATGGGCGGCACGATCGGCGTCGACAGCGAGGTCGGCCGTGGCACGACGTTCTGGCTGGACCTGCCCGAGGTCCCGGCCCCCGAGGCAGCGGTGCCCGAGCAGCGGCGACCCGTCACCGCTGCGTCCGCGCCCCTGCGCACGGACGCGCGCACCGTGCTCTACATCGAGGACAACCCCTCGAACATCAAGCTCGTCGAGACGATCCTGCGCGAGCGCCCGGAGGTCACGCTGCTCGTCGCGCAGCAGGGCCGGCTCGGGCTCGACCTCGCGCGCGAGCACGCGCCCGCGCTCGTCCTGCTCGATCTCAACCTCCCCGACATCTCGGGCGAGGAGATCCTGCGGCGGCTGCGCGCCGACGAGCGCACCGCTTCGGTCCCGGTCGTCATGGTCAGCGCCGATGCGACGGTCGGGCAGGTCGCGCGCCTGCGCGGCGGCGGCGCCGACGGGTACCTCACCAAGCCGTTTGAGATCGAGCAGTTCCTCGCGGTCATCGACGGCCTGCCGGCGGCAAGCGGTGCATACGCGCCGCCGCCCGTGGCCTCGCCCGCGCAGCCGTTGGACGAGCAGGCGTCGGCGAGGTCGCCGCTGGACCCGTCGTCCGTCGACAAGCTGCTGCACATGCACCCGGACGGCAGCGCCGTCAGGGAGCTCGTCGAGATCTACCTCGCGGACTCGCCGGTGCGCCTCGACGCGCTCGAGCGCGCGACGCGCGCGGGTGACGCCAACGGTGTGCGCAACGCGGCCCACGCGTGGCGCGGCTCGGCCAGCATGACCGGGGCGCACCGCCTCGTGGCGCTGCTGTCGGACATCGAGGTGCTCGCGCGCGTGGGCACCGTCCCGGACGAGGAGGATCTCGTCGCCGTCCGCGAGGCCGACATGCAAGCCCGCGTCGCGCTCGCCGAGCAGTTCTCCTGAGGGCGCTCAGCGTCCGGGACCGGTGGCCGCCGGGCGATCTCGGCTACGTCGCGGACGGCGACCTGTTCGTGACCGGGCGCGTCAAGGACCTCATCATCAAGGGCGGCCACAACCTCATGCCGGCGCCCGTCGAGGAGATCGCGTGCGCCGTCGACGGCGTGCGGGCAGGGTGCGTCGCGGCCGTCGGCGTGCCCTCGCAGCGGCGCGGCACCGAGCTCGTCGTCGTCGTCGCCGAGACGAAGGCCGACGAGGCCGACCACCCGCGCGCGCATCGACCGCCGCCGCGCGACAATGCGCCGCAATGAGTGAGATGAAGGACCGGATGCTGCGCGGCGAGCTGTACATCGCCGACGACCCCGACCTGCGCGCGGACAACGCCCGCGCGCAGGAGCTGCTCGACCGCTACAACGCCACCCGCAACGGCGAGCGGGACGAGCGCGACCGGCTGCTGCGCGAGCTGCTCGGCGAGGTCGGCGAGCGGCGTCGTCGTCAATCCGAGCTTCCGCTGCGACTACGGCGTCTACATCACGATCGGCGCCGGCACGTTCGTCAACTACGACTGCGTCATGCTCGACGTCGCGCCGATCGCGATCGGCAGCGCATGCCAGCTCGCACCGCGCATCCAGCTCCTGACGGCCACGCACCCCGTCGACCCCGGGCCGCGCCGCGCCGGCTGGGAGTCCGCCGCGCCGATCACCCTGCACGACAACGTCTGGCTCGGCGGTGGCGTCATCGTCGGCCCAGGGGTGACGATCGGTGAGGACACCGTCGTCGGCGCCGGCTCGGTCGTCACGCGCGACCTGCCGGCGGGCGTCGTCGCGCACGGTGTCCCGGCGCGGGTCCAGCGCGAGATCGGCGAGCGCGACCGCATCGATCCGCCGCCGCGCCGGTGAGCGGCGTGCGGCGGAGCCGCGGTTGACGATGGCCGATCCCTACGACGCCATCCGCTACCCCGGCCATGCGTTCGCGCAGACGCACCCCGACCGCGTGGCCGCGCTCGCGACGCTCTTCGGCATCGACCCCGTCGCGCCGGCGGGCTGCCGGATGCTCGAGATCGGCTGCGGCGACGGGGGCAACCTGCTCGGGATGGCGCTCGCACTACCCGGCGCGAGCTTCGTCGGCTTCGACCTGTCGCGGCGGGCGATCGACCTGGCGCGCGCCCGCGCGGACGAGCTCGGCCTCGCGAACCTGCGCCTGGAGGAGATCGGGATCGAGGACTTCGAGGCACCCGCCGAGAGCTTCGACTACGTCGTCGCGCACGGCGTCTTCTCGTGGGTGCCCGACGCGGTGCGCGAGCAGATCCTCGCGCTCTGCGGGCACGTCCTCTCCGAGCGCGGCGTCGCCTTCATCAGCTACAACGCGCTGCCCGGCTACCGCCAGCGCCAGACGCTCAACGAGCTGCTCGCGCTCGAGCTCGAGGGCATCGAGGAGCCTCGCCAGCGGCTCGCAGGCGCACGCCACGTGCTCGCGCGGCTCAGCGGCGAGAACGAGCCCGCGACCGCGATCGGGGCCGAGGCGGCGGCGCTCAACGCGCGCACCGACGCACTGCTGTTCCACGACGCGCTCGCCGAGGTCAACGACGCGTTCGCCATCACGGAGTTCGTCGCGCGCGCCGCGGGCCACGGGCTGCGCTACCTCGCCGAGGCCGACCCGCGCGACCTGCGCACCGACGTCCTGCCGCCCGAGATCCGCGACGCGCTGCCGGACGACGTGCTGCGCCGCGAGACGGTGCTCGACCACCTCAAGCTGCGCCGCTTCCGCCAGACGCTGCTGTGCCGCGCGGAGGTTGCCGTCGATCGCGCGCCCGTCGCCGAGCGGATCGCTCCGCTGTCGGTCGCCTCGCCCGCCCGCGCGCTCGTCGCCGACGAGGCGCGTCCCGGGCTCGTGACGTTCGAGGCGCCCGGCGGCGCGAGCCTCACGAGCGACGACGAGCGCGTCGTGGCGGCGCTCGTGCGCATCGGCCAGGCGTGGCCGGCCGCGGTAAGCGTGGCCGAGCTGTCCGACGACGCGGGCGACCCCGGGGCGCCGGCCGCCTCCGGCGACGTGCCCGGCCCGCAGGCCCTGGGCGGCGCCGGCGGCGCGGGCGACTCCCGAACCCCGGCGGGCGCCGGAGACGAGCATCGCCCGCCGGCCCGAGCCGCGCTCTGCGAGGCGCTGCTGGACGGGGCGTTACGAGGTGTCGTGTGGCTTCACGCCCACCCACCCGCGGTCAGCGCGCACGCCGGCGAGCGCCCGCACGCGAGTGCGCTCGCGCGATTGCAGGCACGCGACGGCGCGCCGGTCACGACGCTGCGCCACGGCACGATCCGCATCGGCGACGAGCTCGATCGTCGGGTCCTCGCGCTGCTCGACGGCACGCGCGACCGGGCGGCGCTCCGCGCGCAGCTCGCGGGGTCCGGCCCCCTCGACGGTGAAGCGCTCGCCGAGCGGCTCGAGACGATCCTCGGCCGGATCGCCCACACCGCGCTCCTGACGGCTTGACGACTCGCCGACCGATGCGATGAGATCGTCGCGCCTGGGCGGTCTACACGTGCACAGGCCAACGAGAGGGGAGCGACCGTGTCACGCACCAAATGCCAGATCTCGATGTCGCTGGACGGGTACGCCGCCGGACCCAACCAGGGCGAGGAGCACCCGCTCGGCGAGGGCGGAGAGCAGATGCACGAGTGGGCCGTGGCCCTGCAGTCGTGGCGCGAGTCGCACGGAATGGAAGGCGGCGAGGTCAACGCCTCGAGCCCCGTCATGGACGAGATGCTCGACGGCGTCGGGGCGGTCGTCATGGGCCGCAACATGTTCAGCCCCGTGCGCGGCCCTTGGGGCGAACCCGCCTGGGACGGATGGTGGGGCGACGAGCCGCCGTTCCATGCGCCGGTCTTCGTGGTCACGCACCACGAGCGCGAGCCGCTCGAGATGCAGGGCGGCACGACGTTTCACTTCGTCACCGACGGCGTCGAGGCCGCGATCGCGCGCGCCAAGGAGGCGGCGGACGGCAAGGATGTCCTGATCTCCGGCGGCGCCAACGTGATCCAGCAGGCGCTCAACGCCGGGCTCGTCGACGAGCTGACGCTCAACGTCGCGCCGGTCGTCCTCGGCGGCGGCGAGCGCCTGCTCGACGGCCTCGACACCGCCGCGATCGCCCTGGAGTGCAGCCGCGTCATCGACGCGCCGGGCGTCACGCACCTGACGTATCGCGTGACGCGACCATGATGAGGGTGACCGGTCTGTCACGCGACGCCCAAAGATTTAATTTCAATTTTGGCGGCCCGATGAGCTAGCTTGCGCCGAGTGCGCAGCATTTAAGTCTCGCGCCGCGGGATGTGCTAACGCACGCTCAGGGGGTTGCGAATGGCCGCGCTATCTACGTGGTGGATGGTGGGATGGGTGGTGGGCGCTGTCGTCGTCGCGCTCGTCGCCGTCCTCCTGCTCACGATCACCGGCTTGGCCCGGAAGATCGACGGGACATCACACGAACTGGTGACCGATCTCGATTCGATCGCCGCCAAGACCGGGCCGCTGCAGAACGTGGGCGCGACGAACAACGCCGTGCGGACGATCACCGTCTGCCTGCGTGCAGCTCGTGGCGGAGCGCCCGTCGTCGACAAGTACCACACCTCTCCAGGCTGGAGGGAATCCACATGACAGTCCTCGCGATCATCGGGCTCGTGGTCGGGCTCGTCGTCCTGCTCGTCGTCATCAAGCTGCTCAACGACACGCTGAGTCCGCTGCGCAGCATCCTTGCCGACGTGCAGAACGCGAAGACCGCGCCAATGCTGGAGCACGGGGTACCGGGAACCGACCAGCTCGGTCAGACGCGGCGCCTCGCGGAGTCGGTCCCGCCGCTGGCGCTCGCCTACCTGTCGAAGCTCGGGGCGAGCCCGGCGCCTGCGCCTGCGTACGCGCCACCGCCGCCTGCCTGGTCTCCAGCGCCGGCGGCCGCGGCCCCGGCGGCGGAGCCGCCGCCGGCTGCGTCGTCCGAGCCGGCGTGGAAGAGGTACGCGTCACGATGAGTGCCATCACGGTAGTTGCGGCACTCTCCGAGAACCAGAACGCGTGGGTCACGACGCTCGTCGTAGGCGTGGTCATCCTGCTCGTGGTCATCGCGCTGCTGGAGATGCTGCGCCGCACGGTGGTCAAGCTCAACGCCGACCTCTGGACGACCTGGGTCAGCGGCAAGGCGGTCGTCAAGAACACCGCCACGAGCTATCAGCTGAAGAACACACGCCAGGCGGGCGACGAGCTCGTCGAGGAGCTCCGACACCATGGGTAGCGAGAGGAACGACCGATGAACGAAATTCTTGTCATTGCAACGTTGGTCGAGGTCCTGCTGCTGGTCCTCGTGCTCGCCGGCTACCTGCTGGCGATCACCGGAACCCTCACGAAGATCGCCTCCACCACCCGACTCATCGCGATCGGCGTGCATGCGATCGACGACCAGGTCCGCCCCATCGAAGGCGAAGTGCGCGGGATCAACGGCGCACTGCAGAAGGTCGCAGGTGCGCTGACCGCCGCAACCCGGTAGCGCACGCGCCGCACCCCCGGAAACTCGACGGCGCGCCGCCACGGCGCGCCGTCGAGTTGGTGCGCGTGTGGCTCCGTTCCCCCCGAGGGAGGATGGACCGGCGGCCGCAAGCCGCGGGAGGATCCCTGTCATTAGCAGCGATGCGAACAGGGGATCAACATGCTGACCCGTGACCAGGTGCTCGACGAGCTCGATCACCTCGCCGGCGTGGCGCACGCGCAGTGCGTCGAGTACCTCTTCATCGGCTGCGCGCTCGGCAACGACGACCAGGACCCGCGGCTCGGCGACGCGGTCGGCCGCGTCCGGTCGCTGGCCATCGGCCAGATGCGCCAGCTACGCCGGATCGCCGGCGTGCTGCGCCTCGCCGAGCAGCCGCTGGACCTCAGGCGGGCGACCGAGCTTCGCCAGGATCCGCCGGCGCCGCCGATCGCGCTGCCGGCGCTGACGGCGGCCCAGCTCGACGGCATGCTCGACGTCCAGCTCGCGATCGCCAAGGCCGTCGACGAGCGCTACGCGCGGCTGCTGCCGGCGGTGGACCCCAGCGGGACCCCGGTTCTCGACGGCGAGCTGCGCGACGCCGTCGCGTTCCTCCTCGAGCTCAGCGGTGGCAACGCCGACGCCTTCACGGCCTTCCGCGACGCGCTGGCGGGCCTCTCGCCGCACGACTACCTACGCGTCACGAGCGACGTCCCCGCCGACGATCTCGACCGCACGCTGCTCGACCTCAGCGACCGCTACTACGAGCTCATCGTGCGGGCGCTGCGGGCCGGCTTTCAGCATGCCGAGGCGGAGAACAGCCTCGTCGACACCGCGCTCGGGGCGATGTTCGCGCTCGACGCCATCGACAACCGGCTCGTCGCACGCCACCTGCTGCCGACGCTCACCGATTCCGGCTGACCGCCCGTCGCGACGGCTTCGGCCCGCTCAGTCGCCCAGCGAGCGCGCGAGCGCGACGAACAGGCGCACGCCGAAGCCGCTGCCGCCCTTGGGCGTGTACGGCTTGCCGGCGCCCCATGCGGTGCCGGCGATGTCGAGGTGCGCCCACGGCACGTCGTTCGTGAAGCGCCGCAGGAACTGCGCGGCGACGATCGAGCCGGCCTTGCGCGTCTCGTTGACGTTCATGATGTCGGCCGTCTCGGACTCGAGCGCCTTGGCGTAGTCGGGGTGCAGCGGCAGCCGCCAGACGATCTCGCCGGTCGCGGCGCCGGCCGCGGTCACCGCGGCGACCCAGTCGTCGTCGTCGCCCACGATCCCGGCGTGCGTGTTGCCGAGCGCCGTGATGATCGCGCCCGTCAGCGTCGCGATGTCGACGAGCCGCTCGGCGCCCTCTGACACCGCGTGCGCGAGGCAGTCGGCGAGCACGAGCCGGCCCTCGGCATCGGTGTTGATGATCTCGATCGTCACGCCGTTGGACGCCGTGACGACGTCGCCGGGTCGCATCGCGCGGCCAGACGGCATGTTCTCCGTGGCGCCGACGACCGCGACGAGCCGCACCGGCAGCTCCAGCCGCGCGATCGCCTCGACCGCGCCGAGCACCGCCGCGCCGCCGGACATGTCGAACTTCATCTCGAACATCTTGTTGGCTGGCTTGATCGAGATCCCGCCGGTGTCGAACGTCACGGCCTTGCCGACGAGCCCGAGCACGGGACCGGTCGCGTCCGGTCCGTCGTAGCGCAGGGTGATGAGCGCCGGCTCCTCGTCGCCGCCCTGCGCGACCGCGGCGAACGAGCCCATGCCGCGCTCCAGCAGGCCGTCGCGACCTTCGACCGAGACCGTGACGCCGTCGATCTGCTCCAGCGCGCGGGCCGCCTCGGCCAGGTGGCGGGGCGCGCATTCGTTGGGCGGCGCGTTCTGCAGGTCGCGGGCCGCGTTGACGGCGTTCGCGACGATCGTCGCCTCGCGCACGACGTCGGAGAGGTCGTGGTGTGCCGAGACGATCAGCGCGTCGACGTCGGTGCGCGGCTCGCTCGGCTCCGCCTTGAAGCGCAGGTAGCGATAGCCGCACAGCAGCGTGCCCTCGACGATCGCCGCGGCGATCTCGGCGTCCACCTTGTGCGGGACCTCCCAGCACAGCCGGCGCGCGCCGAGCTCCCGTGCGCGCCCGAGCGCCGAGGCGGCCGCGATGCGCATCCGCTCGCCGTCGAGCTCGTCACGCGAGCCCAATCCGACGAGGACCCAGCGCTTGCCGCCGGCGTGCCCGACCGCGAGGTGGCGGTGCTTGGACTTCGCCTCGCCCGCGTCGACGAGCCCCTGCAGGACGCCGTCGACGTCGTGTGCGATGGCCTCGTCGTCGAGGATCCCGAGCACGACGGTGTCCGCATCGGTGTCCGCGGGCAGCGCGGTAGTTGACTCGGTGACCACGTGCCGAGCAATCTAGCGGGCATAGACTGCACTCCGCCCGCAGCCATCGACCTTGGAGACGACTAGCGCAATGCCCACGACCGTGATTCTCGGCAGTGCCCGGACACCGATCGGGAAGATGGGCGGCGGCCTATCGACGCTCGACGCCACCGAGCTCGGCGGCATCGCGATCAAGGCCGCGCTCGAGCGCGCCGGCGTCGCCGCCGAGGAGGTCCAGCACGTGATCATGGGCCAGGTCCTCCAGGCCGGCCAGGGCCAGATCCCCTCGCGCCAGGCGCAGATCAAGGCCGGGATCCCGAAGGAGGTCAGCTCCGAGACGATCAACAAGGTCTGCGCCTCGGGCATGCGCGCGGTCGGAATCCTCGACGCGCAGATCCGCGCGGGCGACGTCGAGGTCGGCGTCGGCGGCGGCATGGAGTCGATGTCGCAGGCGCCCTACCTGCTGCCCAACGCGCGCTTTGGCTTTCGCATGGGCGACGTCACGGCCCTGGACGCGATGGTCCACGACGGGCTCACCAACCCCTTCAGCGGCCGCCAGATGTTCGACGAGGCAACCGAGGTCGGCGACGCCTACGAGATCTCTCGCCCCGACCTCGACCGCTGGGCGCTGCGCAGCCACGATCTCGCGATCGAGGCGACCGACGCCGGCCGGCTGCCCGAGGAGATCGTCGCCGTGACGATCAAGGGACGCAAGGGCGACACCGTCGTCGAGGTCGACGAGGCGCCGCGCCGCGGCAGCTCGCTCGAGGCGCTCGCCAAGCTGCGCGGCCTCGCCAGCAAGGAGGGCTCGCACACCGCCGGCAACTCGCCGGGCGTCAACGACGGCGGCGGCGCGATCGTCGTCGCCTCCGACACGTGGGCGGAGGACAACGGCAAGGAGATCCTCGCCGAGATCATCGCGCAGGCCTCGATCGCCGACGACTTCGCCCTGCTGGCCAAGGTGCCGGCGTCGGCCGCGTTCAAGGCGCTCGACAAGGCGGGCCTGCAACCGGGCGACATCGACCTGTGGGAGATCAACGAGGCGTTCGCATCCGTCGCGCTGAACTCGATCAGGATGCTCGGCATCGACGAGGATCGGGTGAACGTCAACGGCGGTGCCGTGGCGCTCGGGCATCCGATCGGTGCGTCCGGCGCGCGCATCATCGGCACGCTCGTGCACGAGCTGCGCCGGCGCGGCGGCGGCTACGGCTGCGCGGCGATCTGCTCCGGCGGCGGGCAGGGCGACGCGGTCATCGTGCGCGTGGGATAGAGGGTCTGCGCTGAGCGCCATCGAGCAGCACGCCGTCCGCCCGCCCGCCAACGGTGCCGGGTCGCGCAGCGCCGCCTTCTTCGACCTCGATCGCACGCTCATGGCGGGCTCGTCGGGCCTGCACTTCGTCCGCGCCGCCTACGCGGCGGGGATGGTCAGCCGCCGCCGGCTCGCCGGCGACATGTGGGCCGGGCTGCGCTTTCGCCTGTTCGGCTCGACGGACGCGGCGACCGCGAAGGTGCGGGCGCGCATGGGCACCTACATCGAGGGCCGCCAGGTGCGCGACCTGAAGCGCCTCGCGCCGCGCGTGCTCGCCGGCGTGCTGCCGCGGCTGTATCCGCAGATGCTCGAGCTCGCCTACAGCCATCAGGACGCGGGGCGGCCCGTCTACATCTGCACGGCCGCGTCACAGGAGATGGCCGACGGGCTCGCGTACATCCTCGGCTTCGACGGGGCGATCGGCTCGCGCTCGGAGGTGCTCGACGGCGTCTACACGGGTCGCGAGGGCGGCCTCTTCGCCTACCGCGAGGAGAAGGCGCGCGCGATCCGCGAGCTGGCCGCCGCTGAAGGGATCGCGCTTGAGACCTCGTATGCGTACTCGGACTCAGAATCCGACCTCCCGATGCTGCGAGCCGTGGGCAACCCCGTTGCCGTCAACCCCGATACAGCGCTCGCCCGCGTCGCCCGTGACGCTGGCTGGGAGGTGCTGCGCTTCGACCGCCTGCACCGGCGTCTGAAGATCGGCGCGGCGCTTGCGGCGGCCGCAGCCGGTGGGCTTGGCGGCTCGGCGCTGCGGCGCACCCCGCCACAGCCGCCTCCGCGTCGCGGCCTTGGCCCCGGCCTCCGGCGCAAGGGACCCGCATGAGCCTCCACGAGCTCACCGACGAGCAGCGCGACATCCGCGCGCTCGCCGCGCGCTTCGCCGACGAGGTCATCGCGCCGAAGGCGATGGCAGTGGGACAAGGATCACCACTTCCCCAAGGAGGTCATCCAGCAGCTCGGCGAGCTCGGGCTCATGGGTGTCTGCATCCCGACGAACCTCGGCGGCGCGGGAGCCGACTTCATGACGTACGTCCTCGTGCTCGAGCAGATGTCGCGGGGCGATGCGGGGCTCGGCGTCACGCTCGCCGTCCACACCGGCGCCGGCACGATGCCGATCATCGACCACGGCTCGCGCAAGCAGATCGAGCGCCTCGTCCCACCGCTCGCCCAAGGCCACGAGATCGCCGCATTCGCGCTGACCGAGGCCGGCTCGGGCTCGGACGCCGGGGCGCTGCTCACGCGCGCCGACGCGAACTGCCAGCTCACCGGCGCCAAGCAGTGGGTGACCAACGGCTACCACGCGCACGTGTTCATCGTCTTCGCGAAGGACCCCGACAAGCCGAGCGCGTTCATCGTCCGGCGCGGGGCGCCCGGCTTCAAGCCCGTGCGCGAGGAGGAGAAGCTCGGCCTGAACTCGTCGAGCACCGCCGACATGGTCTTCGACGAGACGCCCGGCGAGCGCCTCGGCTGGCGCGGGCACGGCCTGCGGATCGCGCTGTCGACGCTCGACGGCGGGCGCATCGGGATCGCGGCGCAGGCGGTCGGGATCGCGCAGGCCGCGCTCGACCTGGCGGTGACCTATGCCAAGGAGCGCTACACGTTCGGCAAGCCGATCGGGGCGCATCAGGCGATCCAGCAGAAGCTCGCCGACATGCAGACCGAGATCGAGGCGGCGCGCGCGCTCACGTGGCGCGCGGCACGGCTGAAGACCGCGGGGCGCTCGCACACCGTCGAGGGCGCCCAGGCGAAGCTCTTCGCGTCCGGCGTGGCGCGGCGCGTGACGAGCGACGCGATCCAGGTGCTCGGCGGCGTCGGCTACACGAAGCAGACCGCGGCCGAGCGCTACTACCGCGACGCGAAGGTCACGGAGATCTACGAGGGCACGTCGGAGATCCAGCGCATGGTCATCGCGCGCGCGCTGCTCGGCAAGATCGCGCGCGAATAGGAGCGCCCATTAGCCTTGCTCGCGCATGTCGCCGCCGCTAAGCATCGATCCGATCGCCGAGGCCCGCCGCCACTGGGAGGAGCGCTGGGGTCCCGAGCCCGCGCGGCCGATGGCGGCGATCACCTCGATCATGCGCGCGCAGCAGGTCCTGCTGGCGCGCCTGAACGAGCTGCTGGGGCCGCTCGACCTGACGTTCCCGCGCTACGAGGCGCTCATGTTGCTGTCGTTCACGAAGACGGGCGCGCTGCCGCTGGGCAAGGTCGGCGAGCGGCTGCAGGTGCACCGCACGAGCGTCACGAACATCATCGACAAGCTCGAGAAGGACCTGCTCGTTCGGCGCGTACCGCACGAGGCCGACCGCCGCACGACGCTCGCCGAGATCACCGACGCGGGCCGCGAGGTCGCGCACGGGCCACCGCGCTGCTCAACGACGACGCGTTCGGCCTCGCCGCGCTCGACGACGCCGAGCAGGAGCAGCTCACCGAGCTCTTGCGCACGCTGCGCATCGAGGCGGGCGACTTCGCAGAGGCCCCCGTACCCAAGGCCTGACCGCTTTCCGGCGGGTCAGATCGTTCCACGCGGCGCGCACCAGACCGATTCGAAGCGCAGGACGTCGGCCAGGCGGTCGTAGTGAGCGTCGTAATGCAGGACCGCGCATCCGTGCTCCGCGGCGCAGGCCGCGATGATCGCGTCCTGTGGCGGTACGCGGTGATGTCCGTCCGAGCCGCGGCCGGCGAGGTCGAGCATCGCGCGCTTCGCGGCGGCCAGCGTCCCTCGGGTGATCGGCAGGTCACGGAGGTGTGCGAGGTCCGCGTCGAGTTGCTCCACGTCAGCTCGGGTCCTCGCGCTGTAGAGCAACTCGAGGTGCGATACCGCACAGGAGACGATGCGATCGGCGTTGAGCGCCTCCAGCCAGTCGTCTGCGTAGTGGCCGACGCGCGCCCAGGCCGACTTGTCGCGCCAGCAGCGGGGCCTCGGTGTCCCACATCAGGTGTCGTGACCCCACATCTCGCCGGTCTCGTCGCGAAGGACGCCGAGGTCGATGCCTGCGCCGGTGCGGAAGCGCTCCGTCAGCGCTCGGTTGCGGTCGGGGCCGCCGGCGTTCGCGGCGCGTTCGGTGCGCGCCTGGTACTCGGCGAGGGCGTCGCGGACGATCGCGGCCTGCGGTCGGCGCGTTCGAAAGGCATGCTCGCGCAGCCACTCCGCCTGCCTGACCGGGAGAAGAAAGTTGCGCTGCACGGTGTCGTCGGTGGAGGCCATGGATGAACTATAACTAGTGCGGGAGGCTAGGGGACTAGTGTTCTCGCCTGACCTCGCCGTGCCACGTCGGCGTAGGCGACGAGCTCGTCGCGCTCGAGCAGCGGGATGCCGTAGGCCTCGGCGGCGTTCTCCAGGCGCTGGCCGCGCTCGCGGATGTCGTCGGGGTGGCGATGGTCGAGCAGCGCGAGCGGGCGGGCGTACTCGGCGCGGAAGCCGCGTCTCGCACTCGACGATCTTGCCCCACGCGACGACCGCGCCCCAGACGCACTCGATCGCCGGCAGCTCGGGCTCCTCGTCGAGCGCGTAGTACGCGGCCCAGCCGCAGTTGCAGTCGCGGTACGGCGCGTCGTGGCCGCGCAGGGCGAAGCACTTCGCGAAGCGGTCGTGGTCGGTCGGCCAGGGCTTCTGCGCGGCGCGCGGCGCGACCATCCCGAGCGCGGGGTTCGGGACGAACGTGCCCGCGACGAAGATCCCCGAGTACAGGCCGCCGCGCTTGGCGCCCCAGCGCCGGAAGCCGACGAGCGGCTGCTGCGACCGGCTCGACGTTCACGCCGGCCGGCCCTCGACGGGCTCGGCCTTGCGCTCCGGTCGCGCGGGGCAGGGCGCTCGTTGCGGCGCCGGCACGGGCTCGCGATCGGGCGGTGCCGGAGCCGGCGCCGGCGCCGGCCGCTCGGTCTCGCGGATGGGCTTGCCGATGTCCCCCATGAACTGCGCGACATGGTATGTCAGCCCGAGACCGGGCATGCTGCGCGCATGAGCGAAGAATTCGAGCCAGACGACCTCGAACGACCCGGAACTCGGCGAGGTCGAGGAGCCCGAGCCCGGCGACGTCCGCACGGACATCGTCAAGGAGCTCGCGCGGCTGTTTCCCGACGACCGCATGCAGCGCATCGGCGACCGCCTCGGGCTGTCGGGCGACGAGGACTTCCAGTTCATCATCGACCTCATCAGCGCGACCTTCACGCGCGGCATCGAGTTCGGTGCGATCGAGGTCGAGCGCGCAGCAGATCCAGGCCGGCGCCGACATCGCGCCGGTCGTCGAGATCGTCCACGTCGAACTGCCGTAGTCGCAGGTTCTCCTGCCGGAGGGACCACGCGGGCGTGCGCCCGTAGGCGCACGCCCGCGGTGCTGATCAGCGCGCGGAGCGGGCCAGCCACGCGACCGCGAAGCGCTGGCGGCGCCAGATGCGTCGCCTTCGTCGGGTACGCGGAATCAGGCGGCTGACTGCAGCCGCGCGCTGCAGGTCGGCGTTGCGTGCTTCTGCGACTGCCATGGTCAGGTGCGTGCTCATGTCTTCCTCTGGTTGGGGACTCATATCGTCCTCTGAGAGTGTCGGCGGCGGGCTCCTGATACGTCTTCTTCCGTCCCCGCGCTCCGCGCCCTCAGGGTCGGGCCGAGCATGCGTGGGTTCGAGTCCATCCGCGTCACCCGCGCGAGTGATTCGCATCACCCTTGTTGCGCGCGCGGTGGGCGAACGGCTATGCTCTAGTCAGAAGCGCGGACTTCCGACTATCTGGATACCGACACTATGGCGACCACCCATCACCCACCGACGACCGAAGCCGAGTGGCGCGCCGCGTACGCGCTCGCTCCCGAGCGCGACGTCCCGTTCACGACGCTGAGCGGCTCGCCCGTCAAGGCGCTGTACACGAAGGCCGACCTCGCCGGCGGCGGCCAGGACGAGGACTACGACGGGCGGCCGGGCGTCTATCCCTTCACGCGCGGCGTCTACCCGTCGATGTACCGCGGGCGCCTGTGGACGATGCGCCAGTTCGCGGGCTTCGGCACGGCCGAGGAGACCAACGAGCGCTTCCGCTACCTGCTCGCCCGCGGCCAGAACGGCCTCAGCACGGCCTTCGACATGCCGAGCCTCATGGGCTACGACTCCGACCACGTCCTGAGCGAGGGCGAGGTCGGGCGCGAGGGCGTCGCCGTCGACACGCTCGACGACATGCAGACGCTCTTCGCCGGCATCGACCTCGGCGAGATCTCGGTCTCGATGACGATCAACGCGCCCGCCGTCGTCATGCTCGCGTTCTACGTCGCCGCCGCCGAGCGCAACGGCATCCCCGCTCACCGGCTGCGCGGCACGATCCAGGCGGACATCCTCAAGGAGTACATCGCCCAGAAGGAGTGGTGCTTCCCCGTCGACCCGGCGATGCGCCTGTGCGGCGACATGATCGAGTGGTGCACGGCCGAGATGCCGAGCTGGCACCCGATCAGCGTGTCGGGCTACCACATCCGCGAGGCCGGCTCGACCGCCGCGCAGGAGCTCGCGTTCACGATCAAGGACGGGCTGACCTACGTCGAGCAGGCGATCGAGCGCGGCCTCGACGTCGACGACTTCGCGCCGCGCCTGAGCTTCTTCTTCAACGCGCAGATCGACTTCTTCGAGGAGGTCGCGAAGTACCGCGCGGCGCGCCGCATCTGGGCGCGCGAGCTGCGCGAGCGCTTCGGCGCGAAGGACCCGCGCTCGTGGCGGATGCGCTTTCACACGCAGACCGCCGGCGTGTCAGCTGACCGCCCAGCAGCCGCTGAACAACGTCGTCCGCACGGCGATCGAGGCGCTCGCCGGCGTGCTCGGCGGCACGCAGTCGCTGCACACGAACTCCTACGACGAGGCGCTCGCGCTGCCGACCGAGGAGGCCGCGAAGATCGCGCTGCGCACGCAGCAGATCATCGCCCACGAGACCGGCGTGACGAACACGATCGACCCGCTCGGCGGCGCGTACTTCGTCGAGGCGCTGACCGACCAGCTCGAGCGCGAGGCCTACGACTACTTCGCGCGCATCGACGAGCTCGGCGGCATGGTCGAGGCCGTCAAGGCGAACTTCCCGCAGCGCGAGATCGCCGACGCCGCGTTCGCGCTGCAGTGCGAGTACGACAGCCGCGAGCGGATCCTCGTCGGCGTCAACGACTACGTCGACGCCGGCGACGAGGAGATCCCGACGCTGCGCATCGACCCCGAGCTCGAGCGCAAGCAGCTCGGCCGCCTGCGGGCGGTGCGCGCGCGGCGCGACGCGGGCGCGGTCGAGCGCACGCTCGTCGGCGCTGCGCGCGCAGGCCGCGAGCCCGCGCGCGAACCTCATGCCGGCGCTGCTTGACTGCGCGCGCGCGCGACGCCTCCGAGGGCGAGATCGTGCGCGCGCTGCAGGACGTCTTCGGGACGTACACCGAGACGCCGGTCTTCTGACGCGACACGGAGCTGTCGCGCGTGCCGTGCGCGGCGGTGTAGGTCGGTCCCGCGTGCGCTCGCTCCGCAGCATCTGCGCGCTCGGCCGCCGGCCTGCTTCGCCGCCGCGATCCTCGCCGTGCCGCTCGCCGGTCACGCTCAGGAGGACGCGGCGTACTGCCCTCCGCCCGAGCCCGGCCTGAAGTGCGTCGCCGGGCAACGGCCTCACGAGCGCAGGCGGTGGCGCGAAGGCTCCGCACAACGACGGCGCCGGGCGCAAGTGGCCCAAGGTCGACGGGATCTTCTGGCAGGCGACGGACAACGAGCGACCGCAAGCAGATCGGCAGCCCGGACAACGACGAGCTGCTCGGCCATCACGGCGACGAGCGCCTCTCGGGCGCGGGCGGCAACGACATCCTGTGGGGCGACTGGGACCCGAAGAACAACTCGACCAAGCAGCGCGACTACCTCAGCGGGGGCTCGGGCAACGACTGGCTGTATCCGAGCCACGGCCGCAACACGGTCCTCGGCGGCCCCGGCGTCGACTACGTCTACGCGTACTACGGCA
>CAWDYO010000008.1:0-112253 GCA_963806515.1 uncultured Actinomycetes bacterium
TTCCGCATCCCCGTCTTCCTCCTGTCGATCTACCAGGCTGCCGGCATTCAGTACGGCATCCCGTGGGAGGTCCTCGCCGCGATCAACGAGATCGAGACGAACTACGGGCGCAACCTCAACGTGTCCAGCGCGGGCGCGGTCGGCTGGATGCAGTTCATCCCCTCGAGCTGGAAGATGTACGGAGTCGACGCCAACGGCGACGGCAAGAAGGACCCGTACAACCCGGTCGACGCGATCTTCGCCGCGGCGCGCTACCTCAAGGCGGCCGACGGGACAGGAAGACCTCCGCAAGGCGATCTTCGCGTACAACCACGCCGACTGGTACGTCAACTCGGTGCTCATGCGTGCACGCTTCATCGGCGGGATGCCGGCGGACCTCGTCGGCTCGCTCAGCGGGCTGACCCAGGGCCGCTTCCCGGTGCACGCCAAGGCGATGTATGCCGACGACATCTCCGAGCGGGCGGCCACGCGCCGTGTCGCACGGGGCCAGAACGCCGCTCTGCCGGTCGAGAGCACGTCGCGTCGCGGGCATCAACATCTTCGCGAAGTCCGGCTCGCGGGTCATCGCGGTCCAGGACGGCACGATCGTGAAGATGGGCAACAGCCGCCGGCTCGGCAACTTCGTGGATCATGCGTGACGTCTACGGCAACTCGTACACCTACGCCGGCCTGAAGAACGTCGCGACGCAGGTGCTCGTGCCGAAGGAGCGCACGCAGAGCAAGGCGTCGATAGCCAAGGAGCTGTCGCTGCCGAAGGACAAGGCGCCCGCGAAGGCCGCGAGCGCCGGCCGCAACGCCGGCAAGGCCGTCGCCAAGGTCGCCGACACGGCCGCCACCGTCACCGAGTCCGCCGCCGATGCGGTCGCGAAGGAGCGGCTGTTCGCCAACCCGACGCGTCCGAAGGCACTGCGGGCAGGCGGCAAGCGTCAGCTCATGGAGTCGGAGTCCACGCTGGCCGACGGCGTCTGGGCGGCTCGTCGTACTTCTCCGGGGTCTACGGCCTCAAGAAGAGCGAGGTCGTGCTCAAGCCGCTCGTCAAGGGCCGCCGGGTCATCGCCGGTACGGTCCTCGGTCGCATCGGCCAGCACGTCCGAGGTGCTCGCCCCGCACATGCTGTTCGAGATCCGGCCCGCGGGCCGCGGCGCGCCGCGGATCGACCCGAAGCCGATCCTCGACGGCTGGAAGGTCCTCGAGGCCACGGCGATCTACCGCGCACAGGGCAAGAACCCGTTCTTCGGGGAGAACGCCAGGGCGCACGATCGGCAGATCCTGCTGATGAGCAAGGAGGCGCTTGCACAGCGCGTCCTCGCGAACCCGCGGATCGAGGTCTACTCGTGCGGCCGTCGTGACATCGAGGCCGGGATCGTCGATCGCCGCGCTCTCGCGGTGCTCGAGTTCCTCGCGTCGAGTGGCCTGAAGCCGACCGTCACGTCGCTGCGTTGCGGCCACGGCTTCTACACGACGAGCGGCAACGTCTCGGCGCACTCGTCGGGCAACGCCATCGACATCGCGAAGATCAACGGCATCTCGATCATGGGCAACCAGGGAGCCGGCTCGATCACGGACATCACGGTCCGCAGGCTGCTGACGCTGCAGGGCATCATGAAGCCCGCGCAGATCATCACCCTGATGACCTACGAAGGGGCCGCGAACACGCTTGCGATGGGCGACCACGCCGATCACATCCACGTCGGCTTCCGTCCGCAGTTCGATCCGACGACCAAGGCCGGCCGGCTCGCCCAGTCCGTGCTCAAGCCGTCGCAGTGGATCAAGCTCATCGACCGCCTCGGTCAGATCGACAACCCGACGGTCGCGGTTGCGCCGTCGAAGTACGCGATCAAGGCCAGCGGCGGTCGCGCGAGCTCGGCCCACGTAGCCGAGTAACAGTCATCACGGCCGGGTCTCCGGTCTGCGTCGCAACGAAACCGCCGTGAGTCCCTCACGGCGGTTTCGCTTTGTCCAGGTCGAGTTCGCGTGGCCGCTGGGTCCGGATCCCGGCCGCTACTCGATCCGCGAGCATCTCGGCGAGGGCATCCGCTGGATCCTCGTCCTGCGGTCCTGGGCGCGCCGGAGCGGCGGCTGCTGCGGCGCCGGCGGGGTGCGCGCGACGCCGCGCCGGGGCCGGCGCCGGCGCCGGTCGTCACGTCGCGCGCGACGCTCATCGACACCGTCGCGATGGACGGCCGCGAGGCGGCGGAGGACTGGCTGCGGTCGGCCGACCTCGAGGCGCTCGCCACCGACGCGGTCGCGCGGCTGAACCGCGTGCTGCACGCTCAGCGCGTCGCGACCGCCGATCCGGCGACGCGGGAGGTCGCGCTCTCGCGCGCGCTCGTCGTGCGGATCGGCTACGGCGACGGCGAGCACGTCGCCGACGGACGCTGGGAGCGCGCGAGCGAGCTCCGGAACGGCGCCGACCCCGGCCCGCTGCGGCGGGTGTCGCTGCGCCCGCAGGAGCGCCTCGCCGCCGTGCTCGCCGGTCGCGACCCCGTCCTCGCCTGCGAGGAGCTCGCCCTGCGCGCGCGCTCGGACCTCGACGCCGAGCGCTGGCGGAGGCCGCGCTGCAGCTGGGCGTCGCGCTGGACGCCGCGCTCGCCGAGCTCGAGCCGTGGCGCGAGCAGGCCGGGCTGGGCGCGCGCCTCGACGAGCTGGCCGCCCATCGCGACGAGGTCCAGGCGGCCGCGGCGACCGCGCTGCAGGGTGGGCTCGAGGACGGTCAGATCGAGGTCGTCGAGTTCGTGCTCGGCCGGATCGAGGCGGCTCTGCGAGCGCGGACGGCCGGCGGCGTGTGACCGCTACACGGCAGCTACGAGCGCGGCCAGCCGGCGTGTGACCGGCACGCGCGCTACAAGGCCGCGACGAGCGCGCGCAGGTCGTCCTCGACGTCGCCGTCGAGCCTGATCGTTGCGCGCTCGTCCCATGGCGTCGGCCCTTGCGTCACGATCGCGAGGTCTCCCCCGGCTCGCAGCGTGAGCTCGGGCAGGCCGCCGACCGGATAGACCTCGAGGGACGAGCCGACGCAGAGCAGGAGGTCGGCGCCGGCGGCGAGGCCGGCCGCGCGGTCGAGCGCCTCCTCGGGGAGGTACTCGCCGAAGAGGACGACGTCGGGCTTCAGCGGTCGGCCGCAGTCGCACGCCGGCATCGTGGCGCCGCCGGCCAGCCGGGCGACGACCTCGTCGAGGGCGTAGCTCGCGCCGCACTCCAGGCAGGACGACGAGGCGATCGACCCGTGAACCTCCACGAGCTCGCGGGTTCCCGCCTTTCGGTGCAGCATGTCGATGTTCTGCGTGATGACGCGCGTCGAGCAGCCCGCGGGACTCCAGCTCGACGAGCGCCGCGTGCGCGCCGTTGGGCTGCTTGACGGTCAGCGTCTGGAAGCGATCGCCGTAGAAGCTCCAGAAGCGCTCGGGATCGCGCCGCCAGGCATCGATGTGCGCGACCTCCATCGGGTCGACGTGCTCCCAGATGCCCGTGCCGGGCTGCGGAAGTCCGGGATCCCGGACGGCACGGAGATCCCGGCTCCGGTCAGCGCGACGACCGACCCCGCCGCGCGGACGAGCTCGGCGAGGGCCTCCACGCCGTCCGCGGCGCTCACGCGTCCGGCCATGCGCCGCGAGCTGAGGCGGCGCGGCCCGCTACTCGCCCTTCCACGCCGGCTTGCGCTTGCCGAGGAATGCGCCGATGCCCTCGCGCGCGTCGGCCGTCGCGAAGACCTCGGCGAACGCGACCTGCTCGGCTGCGATGCCCTCGTCGAGGTCCGCGTCGCCGGCCGTCGTGCGCTTGATCGCTCGCACCGCGAGCGGCGCCTGCCCGGCGAGCTTGCGCGCCCACGCCATCGCGACGTCGTGCAGCTCGTGGTCGGCCACGACGCGCGTCGCAAGCCCGATCTCGAAGGCCTCCGACGCCGAGATCGGGTCGCCGGTGAGGTTGAGCTCGAGCGCCCGGGCGGTGCCGACGAGGCGCGGCAACCGCTGCGTCCCGCCGAGGCCGGGGATGATGCCGAGGTTGATCTCGGGCTGGCCGAAGCTCGCCGACTGCGCGGCGATCCGCACGTCGCACGCCATCGCCAGCTCGCAGCCGCCGCCGTAGGCGACGGCGTTGACGGCGGCGATCGTGATCGTCGACGAGCGCTCCATCCTGCGCAGCAGCTCGTGCCCTCGGCGAGAAACGCCTCGCCGACCGCGGCGTCCATCGTCGTGAAGGCCTTGATGTCCGCCCCCGCGCACCACAGCATCGGGTTCGCCGAGCAGATGACGAGCACCCGCAGCGCCGGATCGGCGTCGACGTGCTCCCACAGCCGGCCCAGCTCCGCGATGACCTGCGGCGAGAGCGAGTTCGCCGGCGGGCGGTCCATCCACGCGATCGCGACCCCGTCGCGCGTCTCGAGCTTGACGGCGTCGCCCTGCTCGAACCCGGACTCGTCGGGGCGCGCGTAGGCGAAGAAGCCCTGGCCGGTCTTCGCGCCGAGCCGGCCCTGCGCGACGAGGCGACGCAGGATCATCGGCGGCGCGAAGCGCTCGCCCCATTCGCCGGTCGCGGCCTCGAGCTGGTCGAGCACGACGTCGAGGCCGGTCTGGTCGGCGCGCGCGAACGGCGGCGGGATGAGGCCCGCGCCGGCCATCATGCCGAGGTCGACGTCGCGGATGGTCGCCATGCCGTCCTCGAGCAGCAGGCAGGCCTCGACGAACGCCTTCAGGACGAAGCGCTGCGCAAGGTCCTCGCCGTCGACCTCCGTCGAGCCGTCCGAGCGCGGCTCGCCGTTGTCGTAGAAGCCCTTGCCGGTCTTCGCGCCGAGCTCGCCAGCCTCGACGAGCGCCCGCATGCCCTCGTGGACGTAGAAGCTGTCGCCGTAGGAGTCGTGCAGGTGCTCGGCGACGTGGAGCACCGTGTCGAGGCCGAGCAGGTCGGTGAGGAAGAACGGCCCCATCGGCGCGACGCGCGAGGCGGCGACGGCGTCGTCGACGGCCTTGATCGACAGACCCTCCTCCTCCTGCAGCCGCCAGACCTCGGAGATCGCGGAGTTCAGGACGCGGTTGACGACGAATCCCGGCTCCTCGCCGCAGGTGATCGGCAGCTTGCGGATCGTCTGGGCGAACGTCGTCGCGACCTGGAGGGTCTCCATCGACGTGTCCTCGCCCTCGACGATCTCGACGAGGCGCATCATCGACGCCGGATAGAAGAAGTGAAAGCCGACGACCTTGTCGGGGCGGCTGCACGCGAGCGCCATCTCGGAGATCGAGAGCGCCGACGTGTTCGACGCGAGGATCGCGTGACCCGGCGTGCAGGCGTCGAGCTCGGCGAGCACGGCCTGCTTGATCTCCATCCGCTCCGGCACGGCCTCGATGACGAAGTCGACGTCGCCGAAGCCGTCGTAGTCCGTCGTCCCGCTGATCCGGCCGAGGATCTCCGCGGCCTGCTCGGCGGCCTGCTCCTCGCTGAGCTTCTGCTTGCGGACGAGGTTGGCGAGCTGGGCGCTCGTGACCTCCTCGGCCTTCTTGAGCCCGAGATCGACGAACTCCTGCTTGACGTCCTTCAGCACCACCGGGATCCCGGCGGAGGCGATGACCTGGGCGATCTCGCCGCCCATCGTCCCTGCGCCGACGACCGCGGCCTTGAACACGAACACGCTAAGGGGCTCCTTCGGTGGGGGCCGGAGAGTCTATGAGCCAGCGAGCCGGCACAGGACTGGGCCGTGGCGCCACCCGGCGATCAACGGACGAGCTCGCGGCGGATGAGGTCCACCGCCACCGCGAGGTCGTCGAGGCGCGGGCCGATGTCATTGGCCAGCCGGTCGCGCTCGACCCCTCCGGCGTCGGTCAGGCAGTAGAAGCGTCGCGACCGGCGCTCGGGGTGCTCCCACTCCCCCGCGACGAGGCCATCGGCCTCCAGCGCGCGCAGCAGCGGGTACATCGTGTTCGGGTTGACGCCCCGAGCCCACCGGTCAACGCCGTGACCCGCTCCATGAGCTGGTTGCCGTACGACGGCCCATCCCGCAGCAGGTGCAGGACGAGGAGCCGCAGCAGGCCCGCCTTGCGTAGCCCGGCGACGAGCGGGTCAGCCGAGCCGGGGCCCGCCGCGCCACCGGCTGCCGCGCGGATGTCGCTGCGCGCGGCGGTGTCGGCGACGGCCTGCTCAGTGGATGCGCCGCGGGTCTTCATCGCCGCCCAGTATGGCGGCACGGTCCGGACGCTCCCGCCGGTGGCGGTCGCGTCCGGACGATCCGTGTACGTGCCTTCGACGCTCGGCTACGCGGTCGGCGGCGGGAGGAGGTCCACCGGGGTCTCACCCCACGATGGCGACAGCTCGCGCGCGTACGGGTCGTTCGTGATGTTGCGCCACCTTGTCGGCTCGTAGCGGTCCATCACGACGAGCTCGAACCGGCCGACGACGCCATCGAAGCCCGGGTCCTGGGCAAAGATGAGCATGTCGCCGAGCGGGGAGTACGCCGGCTGCTGCTCGTGGACGTCGGTGGCGGTGAGCCGGACCGGCGGGCCGGGCAGCGACGGCGGGGCGATCGGCATCGCGTAGATGTCGCCCCGCCCACCGGCTTCGGCGCGGACGAACGCGAGCTCCGCGCCGTCGGGCGCGTACTCGGCGTCCGTGTCGAGACCTGGGTGACTGGTCAGCCGCCGGGGCGTGTTCTCGACACAGTCGTTCGTCTCGTCAACCCCGACGGAATAGATCTCGGGATCGCCGCCGTGGCGCAGGGTCGTGAACGCGACCTGCGTCCCGTCGGGCGATACTGCGGCGCGGCGGGCCTCGCCGGGGTCGCGCGTCAGCCGGGCCGGCGTCCCGGGGTTCGGCAGCCGCAGCATGTAGATCTCGAACCCGCCGGCGCGGCGGCTGCTGTACACGAGCGTGCGGCCGTCTCGGGAGAGCGCCGGCTCGACGTCGTCGGCGGTGTGGGTCGTGATGCGCCGCAGGTCCGATCCGTCGACGTTGACCGTGTAGATGTCGCGGTTGAAGTCGCGGTCGCTGGCGAACGCGATCCGAGTGCCGTCGGCCGACAGCTGCGGATCGAAGTCACGAGCGGGGCTGCTGGCGACGATCCGAGGCTTCTCGTCGCCGCGCTTGACCCAGATCTCGTCGTTGCCCGTCCGGTCGCTCTCGTAGACGATCGTGTCCTTGCCGATGTCGATCGGATCGGGGGCCTCGGCGAGCTCTGCGGCCGACGCGACTCCGAGCGAGGCGAGCGTCAGCGTCGCGAGCGACGCGAGGCCCGCCAGGCCGAGCCTGGTGCGGCGGCGGGGTGTGGCTGTGTGAGACATGACATGACTCCTTGTTCGGTTGACGAGCACCGATCGTCAACCGAGCAAGGGCGAACATGTGTGCTGTATCTCGCCGTCCGGGTGGCGTATTTCCACACCTGGGTGAGCCCTCCGCGCGCAAATGCGCGAACTGCCGCGGTTCTCCCGCGCCGCGGGTTCAGGCCGTCGCCGTCGCCGGCTGCTCGATGCGCCGCGGCAGCAGCGTCTCGCGAGCGATGACGAGCCGCTGGATCTGCGACGTGCCCTCGTAGAGCTGCATGATCTTCGCGTCGCGCATGAACTTCTCGACCTTGTACTCCTTGATGAAGCCGTAGCCGCCGAAGATCTGCACGGCGTCGGTCGTGACCTCCATCGCCGCGTCGGCGGCGAAGCGCTTGGCGTGCGAGGACTCGAGCGTGTTGCGCTTGCCCTGGTCGAGCAGGACCGCGCTGTTCCACGTCGCCAGCCGCGAGAGGTGCACCTTCGTCGCCATGTCGGCGATCATGAACTGGATCGCCTGGTGCATCGCGATCGGCACGCCGAACTGGACGCGCTCCTTGGAGTACGCGACGGCCATCTCGAACGCGGCGCGTGCGATGCCGGTCGCCATCGCCGCGACGCCGGGCCGCGTGCGGTCGAGGACCATCATCGCGAGCTTGAAGCCCTTGTTCTCCTCGCCGAGCAGGTAGCGCGCGTCGACCTCGGTGTCGTTGAACGTGATCGTCGCGGTGTTCGACGCCCGCTGGCCCATCTTGTCTTCCTTCTTGTCCACGATGACGGTGTCGTCCTTCGCGACGAGGAAGGCGGAGATGCCGCGGTGGCCGGCCTCGGGGTCGGTCTTCGCGTACACGACGTAGTAGTCGGCGTAGCTGCCGTTCGTGATGAAGCACTTCGAGCCGTTGATGACGTACTTGTCGCCGGCCGCGCTGCGGACGGCGCGCGTGCGCATGCCGCTGACGTCCGAGCCCGCGTCGGGCTCGGTGAGGCAGAAGGACGCGAGCTTGACGTCGTCGAGCAGCGCCTCGCAGAACTCGCGCTTGACGTCGTCCGCGCCGCCGAGCAAGACCGGCGCCGCCGCGAGCCCGTTGGCGCCGAGCGTGGTCTGGATGCCGGAGCAGCCCCAGGACAGCTCCTCCTCGATGACGCAGCCGTCGAGCGTGCTGAGCCCGGCACCCCCGTACTCCTCGGGGATGTGGGTGTTCATCGAGCCCGACCTCGTGGGCCTTGTCGAGGATCGCCTGCGGCCATCCACCGTCGCGGTCGAGCTCCCACGCGACGGGGCGGATCTCTCGCTCCGCGAAGTCGTGCGCGAGGTCGCGGAGGTCCTTCTGCTCGTCCGTCAGCGTGAAATCGACCATGGGGTTGGCTCCTGGAGGGTGTCCGATTGACTGGTCAGTCAACTTTGAATACCCGCAGAGTATCGGACATCCACGCATGTTTCTGTAGGGGGTAGCCCGGACTTCCGACCGGCCGCGACCGCGGCCCGCCGCGCGGTGCGATCATCGCCGCATGCAAGACGCGCTCGTGACGCTCGTCGTCGTCGTGGTGGCGATCGGCGGCATGGTCGCGGTGTACGCCGTGGCGACGAGTGGGCACACCTACCGCGAGATCGGCAAGGGCGGGCTGGACGTGCCGATGAGCAGCGGTCCGGCCGCCGCTCCCGCCACCCCCGACCCACCCGACGACCGCGACGAGGAGATCCGCGAGCTGCTCGAAGCCCGCAACGCCCGGCGCGCCCGGCGCGGCGAGCCGCCGCTCGACGTCGACGCGCAGCTCGCCGAGCTGACCCGCGACGCCGGCGACGACGAGCTGCGCGACGAGCTGCGGGTCCTGGTCGAGGCGCGCAACCGCCGCCGGGCGCGGACGGGCATGGAGGCGCTCGACGTCGAAGCCGAGGTCGAGCGCCGTCTGCGCGAGCTGAACTGATACAGATAGGCCATGGCCAATCCCCGACAGTTCGACCTCGAGGACGTCGTCATCCGTCCCGGCACGTACTTCAACCCTCAGACCGAGGTGCTGATCGTCGTCGACGACTCACCCGACCTCGACACCGAGGTCTTCAACATGGAGGACTTCGAGGGCGCAGACTGGGTCCTCATCTCCGACGAGTCGCCGATCGACGAGGGGGTGCGCGACGAGCTCATGCAGCGCTTCCAGGTCCGCCACGGGTCAGCCCTCTCGGGAGCACTCGACAGCGACGACGACATCGTCGACGACGACGAGAACGCCGAGCCCGAGGCCGACGAGGTCGAGGAGCTCTAGGCGGACCTCCGCTTGGCCGCGAGCGCCGCGCCGCCGGCGAGCAGGCCGAGCGCGCCGACGATCAGCGCGACGATCGCGAGTCCGTTGCCGCCGTCGTCGTCGTTCACGGTCACTGCCGGCGCCGCGGCCGCCGCCGCTGCGTGCTCACCGGACGACGCGACGAGCGTCACGACAGGTGCCGGGCGATCCGAGCCCTCGGCCCCGATCCAGCGGACGACCTCGCCGCCCTCGTAGGTCTGCAGCGCCTTGAACGTGAGCTTCGTCCCCGCGGCCTTGTCGGGCAGGCCGAGCGACAGGCCGAAGTCCTGGAACTGGCCGGGCTCGATGCCCTTGCCGGGCGCGGCGGTGAAGCTGACCGTCGCGAGCTCGTCGGTGCGCGTATCGCCGTGTTCGGTCGTGATCGGCGTCGCGAGCTTGCGCCGCGTCTCGCGCACGGTCCAGCCCGCCACCGGCTCGTAGGAGGCGTCGCCGAAGCCCGGTGGCATCTCGACGACGACCTTCGTGGTCGCGTTCGCGTCCTCCTCGTTGGGCACGCGGACGTCCAAGCGCGCGAAGCCGCCCGCGGGCGCTTCGCTGGGCTGGAGCGTGACGTGCGCGGCCGCGGCCGCGGGCAGTGCGAGCGTGACCGCGGCAGCCGCCGCGGCGATGGTCCTGCGGGTCATGGCGAGCTCCTTGGTGGAGGGAGGGATGCGACGCATCAGCGCACAGGCACCTTCAGCGTCGTTTCGTACTGGTCGAAGTCCGAGATGCGGCTCGTGACGTGCAGACGCCAGTCGCCGCCAGGGACGAGCTGGAGCGTGTCGACGACGTAGTGGCCCGGCCCGGCCTCGCGGGCGCGCGCGTCGATCGGGCCGATGCTCTTCGCGGGCAGCGCGAGCGTCACGGTGAGCTCCTTCGTGCCCTCGAACGGCGTGCCGTCGGAGGACTTCAGGAGGTAGAGGTGCAACTCGTTGGGGCCGACGCGCGCGGGGTCCACCGTCGCTTCGAGGCGGAGCGGTCCGAGCGTCGCCGAGCCACCGAACGGGCCGCCGGCGAGCGAATCGGGTGGGGGATAGCTCACCAGCGCGGCCGTCACGCCGAGCACGACGACGACGAGCGCGACCTCGGCGCGCAGCGTCCGGCGCAGGAGATGGCCGGCGGCGCCGGGCGCCGCGGCGGCGGTGACGAGGGCCCGGAGCTTCGGGATCACGCGCTGCCGGTTCACCGCGCCGACCGCGATGAGCACCAGGATGAGCGCGGCCTTGATGAGCACCGCGCGGCCGAAGCCCGTATCCAGGAGCTGACCCCACGCCGCGATGTGCTCGATCGCCTGGATCGTGCCGGTCACGAGCAACACGCCAACGCAGCCAAGCGCGATCGGCGAGAAGCGCACGAGGCTCGCGGCCAGCAAGCGGGTGCGATCGGGCGCGTCGAGGCGGCGCGTCGCGGCGGGCAGCGCGAACAGCAGCACGATCAGGCCGCCGATCCACGCGCTCATCGCCAGCACATGGGCGACATCGAGCGGGAATAGCAGCGCGACGGGCTGTTGGACGCTCGCATGGCCGCCGAGCGCGGGCGCCATCGCGACGTACGCCGCGGGGATCGCGGCCAGCGCCAGCGCGCCGCGCGGGAGTCCCGGTGCCGCCAGGCCGTCGGCGCCGAGCGCGACCCGCCGCAGGCCGGCCGGCGCGGTCGTGTCGCGGACGCCCCGCAAGAGGAGCGCGATCGCGCCGCCGAGGATCAGGAAGGCGAGGACGCGCAGCGCCCAGACCTCGCCGAAGCGGGTGCCCAGGACATCGCTGACGACGCTCGGCTTCAGCGCAGCCCAAGCAGTCGTGGCGCCGGCGGTCGCGCCCTGCAACACGATGCCCGCGGCACCGGCGACGACCCCGAGCAGCGCGCCGCCGAGCAGCAGGCGGCGCGCGCTGCCGAGGAACGCGCCGCAGGCCTGCGGCCACTCCTCCCCCGCGCCCGCCGCCGACCGCAGCGCCGGCAGCCAGACGGCGAGCAGGAACGCGAGGCCGCCGAGCACGAAGGCCGTCGCGAGGTATGTCAGCCCGCGTGCGACGCCGAAGGCAGCCTCCGTGACCGGCCCTGCGTCCGAGTCTCCGATGAGCGAGGCGACGCTCGGCGCGGCGGCCGCCCCCGGCGCGCCGATCGAGAAGACCAGGCCGCCGGAGACCGGATGGCTGTCGGCGGAGATGACGCGGTACGTCGCGACGTAGGTCCCGTCCGGAAGGTCCGGTCGCAGCCCGACGGCAAGCTGAGACCCCGTCCCGCCCGGATGCACGGTGCGTTCGTCATCGACGCGTCGCGCCTTCGCATCGAAGACGCGAAGCGCGCCGAAGTTGCCCTCGACGGACTCGCTGAAGCGCAGCACGACCTGCTTCGGCTGCTCGCGAAGGGTCGCGCCACGCTGCGGTGTCGTCGACTCGAGGATCGCGTGCGCCGACGCGCCGGACGGGGCCAGGATGAGCGCGAGCAGCGTCGCCGCGAGGGCGGCGGCGCCACGAGGCCCGGCGAGCCGCCGCCCGGCCGGTGTCAGGGTCGCACCGCGGCGCACGTCACCAGGCCTCCGCCTGCGGCTCTCCGGCGGCTTGCACGCCCTCGCCGCGGCGGCGGCGCCGTACGACGACGACGGTCGCGGCCGCCGCGAGCACGAACGCGACGAGGCCGATGAACGCGCCGGCCGGCGGGCCGCCGCTCGATCCGCGCCAGTACAGCGTCCCGACGATCGCGCCGTCGCTCCCGTCGGCCTCGAGCGGGACGCGCCAGTCGTTGATCTTTGTGCGCACGGACGCGTCCTTGACCTGCGGCGGGTTCTTCGCGCCCATCCAGTGCATGCGGTGGTCGTGGAACTGGTAGCGCCCGTCGCGGGCGACGACCTTCCACTGCGGCGCGGCCTTCGCATCGGCGGAAGCAGGGATCGGAGCCGTGCCTTGGCGGTCGTTGTTGAGGTAGAACGCCGGCGAGCGGACGTTGACCGACACGGTGCCGTCCGCGGCCATGCGGATGTACGGCTCCTTGCTGTAGCCGTCGATCGCGACCGTCTTCGAGCTGTGGTTGACGACCTCGAAGCGGTCGTCACCGTTGAGCACGACGACGCTGAACCCGGGGATGGTCGGGGTCACCTCGCCGACGAGCGACTCGTAGTTGGGGTTGCCGTTGTGGGCAACCGCTGGTGCGGCGAGCAGCGCCGAGGCAAGCGTGGCGAGCAGGGCGGCGAGAACGGTGCGACGGGCCACGTGGAGGCCCTCCTTCTGGTTCGGGGCGAAGAGAGGCTCCAGTCCGCGAGGGCGCCGGAGCGAGCTAGGCGGCCAGACGCGGCGCGCCCGGCGGCGGGCGCACGGCGAGCGAGGCGGCGATGAGACGGCCCCCCCGCGGGAAGGCGAGCGGCGCGCGGCGCGCGCCCACCGGCTGCGACGCGCGCGGACGGCGACGAACGGCGACGAAGGCCGCCGTGAGCCTCGCGAGGCGCTCCTCACCGACGTAGCGCCCGGCGAGCAGCGGCAGGGCGAAGAGGAGGACCGGCAGCGCGAGCAGGACGTCGCTGTGGACGCCGGCGAGGGGGAGCGCCGCGAGGGCAAGCGTGAGGCCCGCGAGGGCGAACATCAGGTGGCGATCGCGCCGCGTCATGACGCGACATGGTGACAGGCCCGCGGGCGCCCCGGCAACCGGGAGCCGGCGGCGCACGCGCGGCAGCGCGTGCGCCCGCGTGCGACGGCGCGCGCGCCGGGGCGCGTGAGGGCCGCTTCACGGCAGCCCGGCGGCGTGCTATACCTCCGGCCCATGCGAGGACTCGACCCACGTCGCTGCAGGACTGCCGCCGTCGCGGCCGTCGTCGCACTGATGCTGGCCGTAGCACTCGGCACGGGCGTCGCGCTGCTCCTCGCGCCGGCCGTCGTGTCGTTCTGCCTGCTCATGCTCGGGCTGCGGCCCGGCGAGCAGCTCATCGAGCGCCTGCGCGAGCGACGCTGTCGCCCGCGCGAGCATCGCGCGCCGCGCACCGTCGCGGCTCGCGTCCACGCTGTCGTCGCACCCCGTACCTCCTGGCTGACCGCGTCGCCGCTCGCGATGCGCCCGCCGCCGGCCCTCCCCGCCGCCATCCGCTAGGGCGCCCGGGCCGACGGTAGGTCCCGGCTTGACGCCTGGTCCTACTGTCGATTCTCGAGGAGGTGGGCGCATATGCGCCCGAAGCACGTCGCCGCGACCTGCGCCCATCGCGCCGGTCCGGCAGCCCGGCCGACCGACGCGCGATTCGTCGCGATCGCCGGCGTGATCTGCGCGATCGCGCTGAGCGCCTGCCCAAACGCCAGCGCCGCTGCGCCCGCGCCCTGCAACGCCATCGCCCAGATCGCCGACGACAAGGGCGACGGCCATCACCCGAACTCCGACGTGCTCGCGGGCTGGTTCTCCGAGGCCGCCGGGCGCCTGCAAGCCGTGATCCAGACGAACTTCGGCGAGTGGGCGCCCGCGCACGAGGACTCGGAGACCGCGGGCTTCGCGATGCTGTTCACGGTCGCCGGCCAGACGCGCTACGTGCGTCTCGTGACGCCCCGGCCCGGCGCGGCGCCGCTCGCCTACGACCACGGGACGTGGTCGGCGGGAACCGGGTTCGTCAGCGCGGGCGCCACCGCGGGGGAGGTCGTCGCGGGCGTGTCGGGCACGGCCACGATCGACGTCCCGGCGGCGACGGGCGCCGTCGCCGGGACCCCGCTCGCGCGGCCGTTCGTCATGACGTACGACGGCGGCGCGCCGCTCGCGCCGCACTGGGTCGATCGCGCGCCGGGCGGCGCCGGCGATTCGACGCCGACCGAGACGGCGTTCGGCGCGGACTACGTCGTCGGGTCCTGCCAGCCCGCGGGCGGCGGAGCCGGGCCCGGCGGCGAGCCCGCCCCCGGTCCCGGTCAGTCGGTCACGACGACCGCCGTCGTGCTCGCCGCACCGAAGCGACTCGTCGGCGGCGGGAAGCTGCGCGCCTCCGGCCGGGTCCTACCGGCACGCGCCGGCGTGCCCGTGCGCCTCACGCTCCGGACACGCCGCAAGGGCCCCGCGGCGGTCGTGCGCACCGTCGCGACGCTGGCCGACGGCACGTTCGCCTATGACCTGCAAGCCGTCGAGACGTCGCTGGTCGACGCCACCGCGGAAGGCATCAACGCCCAGACGAAGACAGTGACCGTGCAGTCGACCGTCACGGTCGCGCTGCGCCGGCTGCGCAGCGGGAAGACCGTCGTGAGCGGCAAGGTCGCCCCCCGCATCCCCGGGCGCGTGCAACTGCTGCGCAGCAACGCCTTCGCGCCCACCGCCAGCACAACTGTCATCAAGGGCCGCTTTGCATTCAAGGCCCGGCGCCTTACCCGCGGCCGCTACCAGGTCGTGTTCATCCCGTCCGGCGCTCGCGCCGAGCGTTCCACATCCAAGTCAGGAGTCGTTCGATGAATCGCAGCTCCAAGCTCGCGGGCGCGGCCATCGCCGTGGCGGCGCTCGCCATCCCGGCGGCCGCCTCGGCCCACCCGTCGCTCTACGTGTCGTCCGCGCCGGTCCTCGCAGCCACGGGGCTGTGCAGCGCCACCGGCAACGTCGGTCCCTACACCGCCAACGCGTACCTTCTCACCTGCGTGACGCAGACGCGCTACGTGTTCACGAACCACGGCAACACGTACCTCCTGCGCGAGTCCAACGGCAAGACGACCGGCGGCGCGATCAGCTACGCGCATCGTCCCGGCGGGGCCACCGGGCTCGCGGCGGCCACCGACTACGACGTCTTCTCGAACCCGCCGCAGGGCCCGGCGACCGGCGCCCAGGTGCACGCGACGTGCGACGTGCCGGCGCTCACGTCCCCGGCCGTGATCCGCAGCTGGCAGGGCACGGATCCCTTCTACGCGTACGTCCCCTTCCAGCGGACCGCAGCCGGGTTTGACGACGACGCCGCGTCGTGGCTCGGCATCGTCAAGACGGCGACCGGCGTCGATCTCGCGGTCGTCGCCGACACCGACGCGGGGCGTGAGGCGGCGTGCGAGGCCCTGCCGGGAGCGACCGCGAGCTCCTACGTGCCGGCCGACGCGACCCAGTCAACGAAGGCCGCATGGGCGCTCGGACCCGTCGAGGCGGCCGTCGAGCCGCTCGAGGAGCACATCGCAGAGCTGACGGACGAAGTCGCCGCGAAGACGACGGAGCTGACAGCGGTCAACGGGTCGCTGAGCAACGTGCAGGCGGAGGTCGCGTTCCTGAAGACGGAGATCGCATCCCTGCGGTCGGCGCTCACCCGCCTCAAGCTGACGTTCCCGGCCACCGCGCCAACGCTCGACGCGCTCGCGGCCAGTGGCCTCGCGCTCAAGCTGACCGGGCCGGCGAGCCAGACGGCGAGCGTCCGGCTGCTCGTCCCGGCGAGCAAGCTCAAGAAGCTCGGGCTGACGTCGCGGGTCATCGCGACGCAGCAGGTCGCGCTCGGCGCGGACGGCAGCGCGACGTTCGTGCTGAAGACGACCGCGACGGCCGCAGCCGCGCTGAAGAAGTACACCGGCAAGCTCTCTCTGCTCGGCGAGGCCACGACCGGCGATCGCCGGTCGCTGGCGAGCGCCGTCCTCAAGGGCTGACATCGACGGGCGCCGGGCCGCGATCCGCGGTCCGGCGCCCGGCCGTCCTCAACAACTGAAACGGACAACGGCCAACCACATGCGCAGACATCAATCAGCCCTCGGGTCACTGCTCGCCGTCGCGGCCCTCGCCGCCGGCGCGACGACGGCGTTCGCCCACACGAAGGTCACCTCGACAAGCCCCGCGAAGGGCAAGACGGCGAAGACGAGCATCGACCGCGTGACCGTCACCTTCTCCGGCCCGCTGCGGCGCGGCACGCTACGCGTCGTCGGTCCCGGCTCGAAGGTCGTATCGGACGGCAAGGGCGGGCGCGATCCACGCAACATCAAGCGGCTGCTCGTACCGCTGAACGCGTCCCTGAAGCCAGGCTCCTACAAGGCGAGCTGGACGATCGTCGCGGCGGACGGGCACGCTCAGAAGGGCTCGTTCAGCTTCAGGCTCAAGCGATGAGGCGGCCAGCCCGGCTCCTGCGTGCGGGCGCCGTCGCGGCCGCGCTGGTCGCATGCCCCGCGGGGACGGCCACGGCGCACATCCAGATCCGGCCGGCGCAAGCCGCACCGGGCGACCCCGTGCTCTGGACGGTGCTCATCCCGTCCGAGGAGGAGTCGGGCACGAGGCAGGTCGAGCTCGCCATACCGAAGGACGTGCTGCCGTTCTCCTTCGAGGACCAGCCCGGCTGGACTCGCACGATCAAGCCCAACGCCGACGGCTCGGTGCGCTCGATCGTCTGGCGCGGCAGCACGCCCGGCGACGGGCTCGCGACGTTCCGCTTCCTCGCCTCGACGCCGGAGACCGAAGGCCCGATCGCCTGGAAGGCCATCCAGACCTACCGCGACGGCGACGTTGTCCGCTGGATCGGGTCGCCCGGCAGCGAGACGCCCGCGTCGGTGACGACGATCTCGGGCTCCTCGCCACGCGAGAACGCCGGCGGCGAGAGCGGGCTCGCGGGCAGCGGCGCCGCGACGCAACCCACACCGGCCGGCGACCCGCCGGCCGGCGGGGATGCGGACGACGGCGACCCGGATTGGATCGCGCGGGCTCTCGGCCTCGCCGCGCTGCTCGCGGCCGTCGCGGCGGTGGCCGTCGCGCGACGCAAGCCGCCCGCGACCGCGCGATCGAAGCTCGGATGAGCAGTCGGCGCCAGCAGAAGGCACAGGCGCGCGCCGAGCGCGAGGCGCGCGAGCAGGCCGCGGCCAGCGCCCAGCGCCGGCGCGAGCGCCTGCAGCAGCTCGGCGTCGTGCTCGCCGTGGCGGTCGTGGTCGTCGGCGTGCTCGTGCTGGTGAGCCAGGGGTCCAAGGGGCTGCCCAACGCCAGCAGCGGCGCCGCCGTCGTCGGGGCGAGCGACGGTCGCGCGATGCTCGCCGGCATCGCGCAGGACGGGACGTCGCTGGGCGATCCGAAGGCGCCCGTCGTGCTGACGGAGTTCGCGGACCTGCAGTGCCCGTTCTGCCGTGATTACGCCCTGAACGTCCTGCCGCAGATCATCGAGCGCTACGTGCGAACCGGCAAGCTGCGGCTCGAGCTGCGCCTGCGGGCGTTCCTCGGGCCCGACTCGCAGTCTGGCGCGCGCGCCGCGAACACCGCCGCACCGCTCAACAAGATGTGGGACTTCGTGGACATCTTCTACCGCAATCAGGGCCAGGAGAACTCCGGCTACGTCACCGATCCGTTCCTGTCGCGCATCGCGACTGCGGCAGGACTCCCGGCGAAGCAGATCGTCGACGGGAGCGCCTCGCCGTCCGCCGACAAGCCGACGGCGACGGCCGAGGCGCAGGCGAGCGCCGCGGGCCTGACCTCGACGCCCTCGTTCCTCATCGGCCCGAAGGCGGGAACGGGCAAGGCCCTCGACGTGCCCGCACTGACGATCGACGCGTTCAGCGCTGCGATCGAGCCCGAGCTGAAGTGATGGCCGGCCGCCGCCTGCGCATCGTGGCGCTCACGGTGGCGGTGCTTGGGATCGCCGTCGCCGCCTACCTGACCTACGTGCACTACGCGGGTCTCGAGCCGTTCTGCGCCGGTGGTGGTGGTGGCGGCTGCGAGCGAGTGCAGTCGTCGACGTACGCGATGCTCGGCGGCATCCCCGTCGCAATGCTGGGCCTCGGCGGCTACGTGTCGATCGCCGTGGCTCTCGTCGTACCGGGCGAGGCAGCGCGACTCGCTGCGGCGGTCCTCGCGGTCATCGGGTTCGGCTTTAGCGCGTACCTCACGTACCTCGAGCTGTTCGTGATCGACGCGATCTGCCAGTGGTGCGTCGCAAGCGCGGCGCTCCTCACCGTGCTCGCCGTGGCGACGCTGTGGCGCTTGGTGCTCGGTGACGCCGAGCCGCCGTGAGGGCCGGCGCCGGAGCGATTGACGACGCGATGGCCGCGCGCGCGGCGGCCTTCCCTCCGGCGAGCTCGCGGATGTCGACGATCGCGTCGCACCACGCGTCCGCGAGCACGCGGTCGTGGGTGATCAGCAGCACGCCGAGCGCGCGCTGCTCCTGCTCCGCGGCGATCGCCTCCAGCAGCGCGGCCTGCGTCGACACGTCGAGCATCGAGGAGAGCTCGTCGCAGATGAGGTAGCGCGGCTCGACCACGAGGGCGCGCGCCAGGCAGGCCCGCTGCAGCTGTCCCTCGGAGACCTCGTGCGGGAACCGCTCGAGGAGGTCGTCCGTCAGTCCGACGCGCTGCGCCCACGACGCGAGGACCGCGCGACGCTCGCCCGCGGCGCGCGGCAGCAGGTCGCTCGCCGCGAGCGGCTCGAGGATCGCATCGCCGACGCGTAGCCGCGGGTCGACCGCCATCCGCGGCGCCTGGAAGACGAGCTGCACGCGATGGCGCAGCTCCCGGCTGCAGCCCGACCCCCACGCGTCGACGCGGTCGCCATCGATCGTCAGCGATCCGCTGTCGGGCGCGAGGAGCATGGCCATGACCTGCGCGAGCGTCGACTTCCCGGAGCCACTCGGCCCGACGAGTCCCAATCGCCGGTCGGCGACGAGCGCAATCGAGACGCGGTCGACCGCGACCACGCGTCCGCCCGCGCCGCGATAGGTCTTCGTGATCTGATCAGCGCTCAGCATGCAGGAAACAGCGCGCGCTGGCAGATCGCGCAGCCGGATAGAGGTCGGGCATCGAGGCCGTGCAGCGCTCGAAGCGATGCGGGCAGCGCGGTGCGAACGCGCAATGGCCCGGCAGCGCGGTCAGCTCCGGCGACATGCCGGGGATCGACCTGCCCGCCCGCTCGGGCAGCGCGCTCAGCAGGCCGCGCCCGTACGGGTGCGCCGGCTCCGCGAAGAACTCGGCAGTCGGCCCGATCTCGACGATCCGGCTCGCGTACAGCAGCGCCAAGCGGCCGCCGAGGCGCTCGGCGAGGCGAAGGTCGTGGGTGATGACGAGCAGCGAGGCCCCGCGCGCCGAGATCGCGCGCAGCTGGTCGGCGGTCGTCTGGACGAGGTCGGAGTCCAGACCCGACGTCGGCTCGTCGGCGATGACGATGTCCGGGTCGCCGACGAGCGCCATCGCGTTGACGATCCGCTGCTGCATGCCGCCCGACAGCTGGTGGATGTAGCGCCCGCCGACGTCGTCGAAGTCCAGGCCGAGCTCGGCCAGCAGCTCGCGCAGCCGCGTGCGGGCCCGCGCCTCCGTCAGCCCACGTGCGCGAGCAGCCTCGAGCAGCTGGCCGCCGAGCTTGCGCACGGGGTTCATCGACGACGCCGGGCTCTGCGGGATGAGCGCCATCCGCCGCCCGCGGACGACGCGCAGCTCGGCGGGCCGCATGCCCAACAGCTCGTCGTCGCCAAGGCGGATCGAGCCTGAGACGTTGACGTTGCGCGGCAGCAGCGACAGCAGCGCATGCGCGAGCACGGTCTTGCCGCTGCCGCTCTCCCCCACGACGAGCAACAGCTCACCGGGCTCGACGGTCACGCTCGCCTCCGTCAGCGCCTGCACGACGCCGAGCCGCGTGCGAAAGCCGACCGACAGCCCGTCGACCTGCAGGCGCGCGCTCACAGCTCGAGCTCCGAGCGCCAGCGCGGGTGCAGGTGCTCGCGCCAGTACTCCGCGATCGTGCCGATCGTCATCGCGGCCGCGAGCAGCGCGAGCCCTGGGAACAGCGCGATCCACCAGCCGCCGGCGAGCAGCGAGCGCTGGCCGTCGTTGAGGATGTTGCCCAGTGACGCCTGGTGCGCGGGCAGGCCGAGCCCGAGGAACGAGTACGCCGACTCGTGGAAGATCGCGTGCGGGACCGTGAGCACGAACGCGAGACCGACCGCGGGCAGCATGTGCGGGATGTAGTGGCGGCGCGCGAGGCGCCAGCGACTCGCCCCGCCGCCGACGGCCGCCGCAACGAACGGGCGCTCGCGCAGCGACAGCAGTTCGCCGCGCACGATCCGCGCGAGCGACGGCCAGTGCGTCAGCCCGATCGCGAGCATGACGGCCCCCGGGCCGCCGAGCGCGGGGCGAAACAGGACGAGCAGCAGGATCCCGAACAGCAGGTGGTTCTGCGACGCGAAGACGTCCGTGACGCGCATCACGATCGCGTCGACCCTGCCGCCCATCGTGCCCGCGAGCACGCCGACCAGCGTCCCGAACGCGACCGCAGCGGACGCTGCCAGCACGGCGATCCCGAGCGAGATCCGCACGCCGTGGATCACGCGCACGAGCAGGTCGCGGCCGACCTCGTCGGTCCCCATGGGGTAGGCGGCCGACGGGCCCTCGAGGACCCGATCGAGGTCCACGGCCGTGTCGTCGAGGGGTGCGATGAGGTTCGCGAACAGCGCCACGAGGACCATGAGCGCGAGGAAGGCGGTCGCCATGCGCATCGAGACCGGCCAGCGGCCGACGGCTTCGCCCGCGCGCTGGCGCACGTCGCCGCCGAAGCGGATCGTGGCGCCTGCGGCGCTCACGCCGCCGCCTCGCGCACGCGCGGATCCATGACGCGGTAGAGCACGTCGGCCATGAGGTTGCCGAAGACGACCAGCACAGACGCGAACAGGGTGATGCCGACGAGCAGCGGCAGGTCCTCCCCCAGCGCGGCCTGGAGCGTGAGCTGGCCAAGCCCCGGCCAGCCGAAGATCGCCTCGACGAGGATCGTCCCGCCGATGAGCTCGGAGAGATGCGTGCCGATGAGCGTGACGAACGGGATGAGCGCGTTGGGCAGGGCGTGGCGCAGCAGCACCGCGACCTCGCCGATCCCCTGGGCGCGCGCGAACTGGACGTGGTCCTCGCGCAGGACCTCGAGCAGCGTGTTGCGCACGAACAGCGTGAACCACGCGTACTGCGTCATCGCGAGGATGATCATCGGCAGGACGAGATGTGCCAGATCGACGCCCTGCGCCTCGACCGCCCGCGGGTCCGACGTGCCGCCGGCCGGCAGCCAGCCGAGCTCGATCGAGAAGACGTACAGCGCGAGCAGCCCGACCCAGAACGAGGGCGCGGCGGTGTTGAAGTAGCACCCTGTGCGGACGAGCCAGTCGAAGAAGGTGCCGCGGAACGCAGCCGCCAACACCCCGAACACGAGCCCGCCGACGAGCACGAGCACCAGCGCACCGCCGACGAGCGCGAACGACGCACTCCAGCGCGCGAGGATCTCGCCAAGCACCGGCTGCCCACCGGCCACGATCGAGTTGCCCATGTCCCCCTGCGCGAGGTTCGAGACCCAGCGGCCGAAGCGCTCGTAGACGGGCTGATCGAAGCCCCACGCGTGCGCGATCTCGGCCTTGCGCTCAGGGCTGACCTGGCTCTCGGCGCCGACGTACGCCGTGACGGGGTCAAACGGCGAGACCTCGGTCAAGACGAACGTGAACGCCGCGACGGCGAGCAGGATGACCGGCAGGAGCGCCAGCCGGCGTGCGATGAGCTTGCCCACGACGCCGAGTCAGCTCTTCGGTTCCAAGGACCAGTCCTCCAAGTTCCACGACGTGCCGCGCGAGAAGCCGTGCGCGTGCGGCTCGACCTGCGGATCGACGCCCTTCACGCGCTTGGAGACGACCGAGATGTGCCGCAGGCGCACGAGCCACAGCCAGCTCGCGTCCTTGGCCAGCTCGGCTTGGAGCTTCGCGAAGTCCGCCTTGCGCTCGCCCTCGTCGAGCTTGGAGCGCTCGGCCTCGAGCGTCGCGTCGATCGTGGCGTTGCGGGTTCGCGTGTAGTTCGTGAACGGGTCGTCGTCTGCGGTCGCGAACTTCGAGTGGTAGAGCCCGTAGAGCTCGATGTCGGGGTCGTATGGCGTGCCGTAGCCGAACTCGGTCGCGCCCTTGTCCTGGCGCGTCTCGATGACGTCGAACGTGAGGCCCTCGAGCTTGACGTCGACGCCGACGTCCTTCATCTGCGAGGTGAAGGCGAGCGCGACGTCCTTGCGCACGCTGTCGTTGGACGGGTACATGAGCGTGAACGAGAGCTTCTCGCCACCCTTCGTGCGGGTGCCGTCGCCGGTCCGCGTCCAGCCCGCGGCGTCGAGCAGGCGCTCCGCCTCGTCCGGATCAAACGGCCGCTCCGCGACATCCGAGTACGCCCAGTGGTCCTTCATGATCGGCCCGTAGGCCGGCTCGCCGGCGCCCGCGAGCGCGCTGTCGACGATCTTCTGACGGTCGACGGCGTAGCTCAGCGCGCGCCGCACGGCCGGGTCGCGCAGGACGGGGTCGCGGTTGGGCAGCGCGGCCACGCGAGCGTCGGCGGTGCGCACCTCGAAGACGTTGTAGTTGCCGTTGCGGCGAACGCGCTCGGCGAGCTTGGGCACGATGCCCGCCGCGTCGACCGTGCCCTTCTCGAGCAGAGCGACGCGCGCGTTCTCGTCCTCGACCGCCGTCAGGACGATGCGCTTGATCTTCGGCTCGCCGCGGAAGTAGCTCGGGTTGGACTCCATGACGATCCGCCCGCCGGGCTGGAACTCCTTGAGGACGTACGGCCCGGTGCCGATCGGCTTGCGGTTGAACGCGGTGGTCTTGATGTCCTCGCCCGCCAGCGCCGCAGCGGGGACGATCCCGATCTGCAGCTTGTCGTAGAACGCCGGGTCGGGGCGGTTGAGGGTGAACTGCACGGTCGTACCGTCGATCGCCTTTGCGGACTCGAGGGTGTCGAGCGGCGTCGCCATCGGCGACGCGGAGTCCGGATCGAGGATCGCGTTGTACGTGAACGCGACGTCCTTGGCGGTCAGCGCCGAGCCGTCGTGGAACTTCACGTCGTCGCGCAGCTTGACCGTGACCGTCTTGCCGTCCGCGCTGCGCTCGGGCATCGCGCTGGCAAGATCGGGCTCGGCCTGCAGGTCCTTGTCGTAGCGCAGCAGCCCGTTGAAGAACTTCAGGTTGCCCTCGTAGACGTTGTCGCCGGCGATCGGGTTGAGGTTCTCGGGCTGGCTCGGCAGCGCGATGACGAGCGTCCCGCCGGCCGCGGCCGACTCAGACTCGCCGCTCCCGCATCCGCTCGCTGCGACTGCGAGCACGACGACCAACGCGCTGCTGAAACGCCCCCCGGACATGCCTCTCCCACCCCTTGTCGATGCGTCGTCGGCGCCAGGGCGCCCCGCTACGAGGCGACCGTAACACGGGCTGCATCTCTTTTGCAAATTAATCGCAATTAAGATGGCCCATCACGAAGCGCGCTGCTCCGACCGGGACTTCGCGCCCGCGTCAGAGCTCGGTGTCGTGCTGCGGGCCGGGCTCGTCGGCGGCGGCGCGGCGCTCGGCGGCGCCCTCGGGGTCGCGCCGGTCGGCGACGAGCGACGCGATGATGCCCGCCGCGAAGGCGACCGCGACCATCGCGAGGCTCGTCCCCGGCCCGATGTGCCAGAGCGGCTCGATGAGGAGCTTCACGGCGACGAGCGCGAGCACGATCGCGATCGTCTCGTCGAGGTAGCGGAAGCGCTTGATGAGCCCTTCGACGAGGACGAACAGCGCGCGCAGGCCCAGCAGCGCGAAGACGTTGCCCGCCCAGATGATCAGCGGCTCGGTCGTGATCGCGAACGCGGCGGGGATCGAGTCCACGGCGAACGCGATGTCGGCCGCGACGATCGCCGCGAGGCAGAGGAAGATCGGCGTGACGTACCGGCGGCCCTCCTCGCGCACGAACCAGTGCCCCTCGCGGAAGCCGTCGGTGACCGGGAAGAACCGCCGCACCCCGCGCACGACGAGGTTCTTGTCGGGGTCGACCTCCTCGCCGACGCCCTTGTAGATGCGGTAGGCGAGGACGAGCAGCAGCACGCCGAGCGCGTAGAGCACGAAGTGAAACTGCTCGATGAGCGCGGTGCCGCCGAGGATCGCCAGCCCGCGCAGGACGAGCGCGGCGATGATCCCCCAGAACAACAGCCGGGCGCGGTAGGAGTGCGGGACGCCGAAGTAGGCGAACAGCAAGATGAAGACGAAGAGGTTGTCGAGCGACAGCGAGCGCTCGATGAGGTAGACCGTGAGGTAGCTGACGCCGTCGTCGGAGCCGTTCAGCACCCACACGACGCCCGTGACCGACAAGCCCGAGCACGAGCCAGCCCAGCGACCAGATGACGCTCTCGCGGAACGTCGCCTCGCGACCGCGGGCGAAGAAGTGCGAGTCGAGCCCGAGCAGCACCACGAGCACGACGACGAGCCCTGCGAGTTCGACGAGCGCCATCTACGCGTAGAAGAAGGCGACGCCGAGCACGGCGTAGACGGCCAGCAGTTGCACGCCCTCATACCACGTCGACTCGCCGTCTTGGGTCACGTGGTTCGCGATGAGGATGGCCAGGACTATCGCGCCGAGCTCGTAGCCGTTGAAGACGAGCGCCATCGGGTTCGGCCCGACGACGAACGAGACCAGCACGAGGACGGGCGCCGCGAACAGCGCGATCTGCGCGGCCGACCCGATCGCGATGTTGACCGCGAGGTCCATCTTGTCCTTCGACGCGAAGTAGATCGCCACCCAGTGCTCGGCGGCGTTGCCGACGATCGCGACGACGATCAGCCCGACGAAGAACTCGCTCAGGCCGATCGTGTGCGACGCCTCGGAGATCGAGCCGACGAGGATCTCCGACATGACGCCGACGGCGACGCCGGCACCGGCCAGCGTGAGCGCCGACCGCTTGACGCTCCACGGCTCGTCGATGTGCTCCTCGGCCTCCGATGTCGGGTTGAAGAGCGCGCGGTGCGAGCGCAGCGAGAACAAGAGGCCGCCGGCGTAGGACGCGAGCAGGATGAACGCGACGATGAGCGACATCGACTCGAGGTCTGAGCCGAAGTTCACGCGCTCCTCGCCGACCCGCGGCAAGCCGCCACCCGAGACGAGCTGGAAGATCGTCGGCATGACGAGCGCCGCCGCGGCGAGCAGCAGCATCGAGGACTGCACCGACGCGGCCGTCGGGTTGAACGTCTGGCGCTCGCGCTTGAGGCCGCCGACGAGCATCGCCGCGCCCATGACGAGCAGGATGTTGCCGAGGATCGAGCCGATCAGGGACGCCTTGACGACCTCTTGCAGCCCTTCGTTGAGCGCGAAGAACGCGATGATGAGCTCGGGCGCGTTGCCGAACGTCACGTTGAGGAAGCCGCCGATGCCGGGGCCGGCGCGGCGGGCGAGCTCCTCGGTCGCGCGGCCCATGAGCGCCGCCGTCGGGATCACGCCCGCGGCCGCCGCGGCGAAGATCAGGACCGCGTCGGCATGGACGAGCTCGAGCACGATCGCGATCGGGATGAAGGGGACGAGCAGGTACGGCCAGCCCGAGCCGGACAGCAGGAAGCCCGCGAGGCCTCGTCGCTTCACGGAAGCGGCAGGTTCTTCGGCGGGCTCAGCCACGCGTGGCAGTCAGCTGGCGCAGGTCGCGCTCGGGGTCGATGCCCCAGCGGCGCGCGACCTCGTCGAGATGCGGGGTCAAGCCCCAGCGATCGGGCCGCTCGTCGCCCGTGTGGTCGGGTCCGGCGCCCTTGAGCAACATGCTGCCGGTGTTGTCGCCGATCGCCCGGATCTGCGCGACCTCGTCGGCGTCGAGGACGACCGTGGCCGGCGTGCTCAAGAGCTCCGTGCGCTTCTCCTCGATCGGGCGGCCGGCGGGCTCCTGGATGAGCGTCGGCACGACGCACGCGACGGGCTCGTGCGCGAGGCACCACTGGGCGGCGAGCTGCATCGGCGTCAGGTCGTGGCGCTCGGCGATCGGCCGCAGGTGGTCGAGCTTCGCCATGCCCGCCTCGACCCAGCCCTTCGGCCGGAAGAGGCGGTGATCGCGGGGCGCGAACTCGTGCCCGGGACGAACGTCGTCCCAGAACATGCCGCCGTAGTCGACGACGCGCGTGATGACCTCGACGTCGTGCCGGGCGGCGGCTGCGAGGCACAGCTCGCCGGGCCACGGCTCGAGCGGGTTGAGGATGACCATCGCCCAGTCGATGAGCTCGCCGAAGCGCTCGAGGCAGTCGATGACGTCGAGCGTGAAGCCGTTCGCCGGGCCGGGCGCGACGCCGAGGCTGTGCGCGAGACCCTCGTCGCGCACCGCTCGCAGCGCGTCCCAGACGACCTCGCTCGTGTAGCCGGTGCGGTCGGGGTTGTGCAGCAGCAGGAGGTCGAACGCGTCGATGCCGAGCCGCTCGAGGCTGCGCTCGGTCGCCATCCGGACGTAGTCGGCGTACGCGTCCTCGCCGCGCAGTGCCGGGTCGGTGAAGCGCGGGAAGCCCTTCGCGCCGTCGCGCGCGGCGGTGTAGAAGTCGTGCCCGATCGCGCCGACGACGCAGTACTCCGTGCGATCGACGCCGGTGAGCGCCCGGCCGAGCAGGAGGTCGGCCTCGCCCGCCCCGTAGGCGTCGGCCGTGAGCAGGGTGTCGAGCCCGTCGCCCGGACGCAGCAGCGCCTTGAGGCGCTCCTCGGAGATCGGCTCGCCGAAGTGCAGGTAGCGCCCGCCGCTCCAGGTTCCGATCGCGGCGTGGGAAGGCCGGGGCATCGCCATAGGGTACGGGGCGCGAGCGGTTGTGGCCCTTGCTGCTATGGCTGCTTGCCGAGCTTGGACGTGCATTCGACGATGTCGGCCGTTGCGCCGCTCGCCGAGCTCAGGCACTTCAGGAACGCGTCGCCGCCGTCGCCGCCGCCGGTCCCGCCCAGCACGCCGGCGGCGAGGCCCGAGAGCAGCGCGCCCAGGCCGCCCTCCCCGGTGAGGTCGGAGAGCGGTCGCGCGTTCCTGGGCGCGGCCGGCTTGACGGTCGTGGCGTTGACGCCGTCGAGGCGCAGCCGCAGCGTGACCCGGCCGCCGTCGAGGCCCGGGATCGGCGACGTGCCGGTCTTGAAGGCGAAGTCGATGACGGCGACGAGCTGGCGCAGGATGTTGTCCGTGGTTCCCGTCCAGACGTCGACCTTCGTCGACTTGACCGCGCCGGCGATCTGCGTGCGGAGCTCGGGCGTGAGCAGCCCGCCGCCGCCGGCGCCGCCGAAGAGCCTGGACACGTCAGTCGAGCAGGCGATCGACGTCGATCGCGCCGGCGATCCGCTGCGTGCGCACGCCGCCGACGGTGGCGCTGCCCTTGTCCTGCGCGTCCTTCATCCACGCGCTCGGGTCGAGCCCGAGGGACGCGAGGCCCGGATGGGCCTTCGCGCCGCGCGCGTGGTCGCGCAGCTCGTCGACGAACTCCTGATCGATGCGGTAGTGGCGGCCGTCGATCCGCAGGAACGCCCGCTTGCCGGTCGAGATCGCCCGCCCCTCGAGGTTCGTGCGGGCGAACGTGCCTGCGACGTCGAACTCCAGGCGCGGCAGCTCGCCCTTGGCGCCCGTGGCGAACGGGCCGGAGGCGCGCAGCGCGATCGGCCCGCCGAGCGCGATCAGCCCCTCGGGATCGAGCTGGAAGCTCGCCGTCATGCGGGCGCTGTCGAGCTTGGAGGTCGCGGCGACGGTCTGCTTGACCGCGCTCGCGGCGGCGGCCCGGCCGGGCTCGTCGTCGGCGTCGCCGCAGCTCGCCAGCAGCGCGGCGCAGAGCGCAGCGCAGGCGAGGACGAGGACTGCGCGGAGGGTCGGGCGGTTCACGGGTTCGGCGCCTTTCCTGCAACGACAACTGCAACGACGGGGACCAGGGCAACCTAGCATCGGGCAGGTGCGTCGCACCTCAGTTGTGTGGGCCGTATGGATGCTGGCCCTCGCACTCCCCGCCACCGCCGCGGCCTCGCCGCTCCTGACGCTTCGCCACGACGGCGAGACGGTCGCGCGCGACGATCCGTATCTGGCGCCCGCGAGCGCGCTCGGTGACGAGGCGCCGCCGCGTGCGGGCGCGCCGGGCGCCGAGGCGCCGCCGCGGGCCGCCGCGCCGGGCGCCGCGCTCGGCGCGCGTGGCCTGCGCGCCGGCGGCTTGGCTGCCCGCGCCGCGGGCGCCAAGCGCACGGTGCGCAGCGAGCTCGCGCGGATGCTCGGCGCCGGCGCGATCGACCAGGCGACCTACGACGCGCGCCTGGCGACCTACCTCGACGCGCGCAGACTGCTGCGCAAGCTCAGCGGCGCGCGCCGTGGCGCGCTGGGCGCGGTCGTCGGCAACCTCGAGGCGGTCGCCGCACGGGGCGACCTCAACGTCTCGCGCCTGCCGGCCCTGTTCGAGACCGTCGCGCGCAACCGCCAGTGGTGGGCGAGCGGGCGGCTGCTGAGCTACGGCCAGCGCGTGAGCTTCCAGGGCAGCCCGCTCGTCTGGCAGTACTACACGGGCGAGGGCCTGCAGATCCAGTGGCTCGGGACGTTCGGCAAGGCCAACGCGCTGTGGAAGTCGCGCACGCACGACGACGAGCTGCGCGAGCTGCTCGACGCGGCCCTCGCGCTCGCCGCCCAGCGCGCGGGCGGGATCGCGTTCGAGTACCTCTTCGACTTCGGCGGCGGGCGCCCGCCGTGGGCGAGCGGGCTCGCGCAGGGCACGGGGGTCCAGGCGCTGTCGCGCGCCGCGATCCGGCTCGCCGAGCCCCGCTACTTCGAGTCGGCGCGGTCGGCGCTCGGGATCTTCCGCACGGCGCCTCCGAGCGGGGTGCGGGCGGCCACGCCTGCCGGCGCGCACTACCTCATCTACTCGTTCGCCCCCGGGCTGCGGGTGCTCAACGGCTTCACGCAGGCGCTCAACGGCCTGCACGACTTCGCGCTGCTCGCCAACGATGCCGAGGGTCGCGCGCTCTTCACGGCCGGCGAGGCGCAGCTTCGCGCCGAGCTCCCCGCGTACGACACGGGCGCCTGGTCGCGCTACTCGCTGAGCCGCGACGCCGACCTGAGCTACCACAAGCTCGCGCGCGACTTCCTCGTCAACCTCTGCACGCGGCTGGAGGAGGACGCGAGCCGCTCGGCCTCGGGCGCCGCCGCGATCACCGGCTCGCCCGGCGGCGGCGCGACGGTGGAATCGGCGCAGACCGGCGGTGCGGCGCCGGTGGCGCCGCCCTCGCAGCCGGCGGCGCCGCTCGCCGATCCGGCGCCGTACTGCGCCACGGCGAAGCGCTTCACGAGCTATCTCAGCCAGCCGCCGGTCGTCGCGCTGGTCTCGCAGCGGGCGCGCGCCGGCAAGCCCGCGGCGCTGCGACTCACGCTCTCCAAGCCCTCCTACGTCAAGCTCGCGGTCGTCCGCGACGGCCGCACGTTCACCGTCCTCGCCGCGCGGCTGGGAAGCGGCCGGCGGTCGCTGCTCTGGAGGCGTCCGCGGGCCGGCAAGGGCTATGAGGTGCAGCTGCGCGCGACGGATCTCGCCGGCAACGTCGGCACCGCGAAGGGCACGCTCGACGTGCTGAAGGCGCGCAAGCGGCGCAGCTGACCCCCTGCGACGAGTCCTCCGCGGCGCGCCTTCCGGCACGATCGCGCGAGCGCACCGGTGCGGCGAAGTGCGGCGATGAGCGCGCCTTCCCGCACGATCGCGCGAGCGCACCGGTCCGGCGAAGTGCGGCGATAGACGCGCCTTCCCGCACGATCGCGCGAGCGCACCGGTCCGGCGAAGTGCGGCGATCACGCCGGGGGCCGCGCGTACAATCCGCCGATGCCCGTCGCCGCCCCGCGTACGTGGATCCTCACGTCCTCGCCCGACAACCACGTCGCGACCGCCGAGCGCGGCTTCGCCGTCATCGGCATCAAGGAGCGAAACCGCGCCCGCGCGCTGCAGATGGAGCCGGGCGACAGGATCGTGCTCTACCTGACGAAGGTCATGCGCTTCGGCGCCGCGGTCCGCATCACCGGCGAGCTCTACGAGGACCGCACGAAGATCTGGCCCGGCAAGCCCGGCAAAGTGGATGCCTATCCGTGGCGCTTTGCGACCGAGCCCGAACTCGTCCTCGACGAGCCGTGCTGGCTGGCCGCCGAGAGCGTCAAGGACGACCTCGAGCACATCCGCAAGTGGCCGCCGGAGCATTGGAAGCTCGCGTTTCAGGGGCAGCTGCGCACGGTGTCCGACGCCGACGCCGCGTTGCTCATGGAGCGCATGCACGCTGCGGCCGGCGTTCCCGCGTGAAGGCGCGCGCGTCACGGCTGAGCGCGGCGTATCGGGCGCTTGACCACCGCCAGCGACTCGTCGCCGGCGCGTCGGCCACGCTCCTGCTGACGATGCTCCTGCCGTGGTACGACAAGGCCGTCGTCACGCCCGGCAAGCCGGTCGCCAGCGAGACGATCATCGGCCTCGCCGCGCTGTCCTTCGTCGAGGCCGCGATCTTCCTCGTCGCCGCTGGCGTGCTCGCGCTCGTGCTCGCGCGCGGCGACGGTGGGACGTTCCAGCTGCCCACCGACGACGGCAGGGTCGTCATCGCCGCCGGCGTGTGGACGTGCGCGCTCATCTTCTACCGCGTGATCGACCACCCCGCCGACGTCGGCATCCAGTGGGGCATGTTCGTCGCGTTCATCGTCGCGGGCCTGCTCGCGTACGCCGGCCAGCGCGTTCATGCGGCCGCGCGCTCGGAGGCGCCGGTGCGCGAGCCGCGCCCGTCGCGCCGGCGCCCGGCCGACGCCGGCGAGGACAGCACCGAGCTCGTCACCTGGTCGGACGGACCGACGCAGGTCGTCCCGGTCGCACCGCGGCCACGGCGCCGCACGGCGCCACCGGACGCGGAGGTCGTCGAGCCGGAGCCGCCGGACGCGGACGTCGTCGAGCCCGACGCGGACCCGACGGCCTACCTCGAGCGCCCGCCGGCCGCCCGGCGCGACGCGGCCCCCGATGCCGCACCGCGGCCGCCCGACCGCGCCGTGCGCCGCGAAGACGCACGCGTCACGGTCGACGACCCGCCCGACGCCCCGCTGCGCCCGGGCAAGGTGCCGCGGGCGCGCGACCGCGACTGACGACCCGGGGGCTCGAGCCGGTCGCGCGCTGGTGCGCGACGCGCGCTTGGCGCGCGAAGACGTCGAAGGACGGGCGCAGCGTCCCGTTCGGCGTGACGAGCGCGGAGTCCCAGCTCGTCTTGCGGCTCGCGCGCCAGTGGTAGATGTAGACGCGCGAGACGCGCGGGTTCGTCGCGGCGAGCTCGAAGACGCGCTTGGTCGCCGCCACCGCGCGGTGCGGCCCGGTGCGGATCTGCAGGCGGCGGTCCCCGGGGTCGGTCTTCGTCGGCTTGGCACGGCTGATGATCGCGCCGGTCTCCGTGAACCAGACGAACCCGGGCGCGACGCGCAGCATCGTCTCCGTCCCCCAGCGCGACGTCGAGTTGACGTCGACGTAGTTGTGCAGGCCCCACAGCTTCGGCGCGGTGCCGGGCGCGAAGACCCGCAGGTAGGCGAGCATCCAGCGCTCCAGGCGCGAGTTGTCGACGACGTCGGCCCCGAGGACCTTGCACGCCGGACACAGCCTGCGCAGCGAGCGGTAGTACGTCGCGATCCGGCGCGGGTCGTAGTTCTGCGGGCGGATCGCGAGGTTCGGCTCGTTCCACGGGCTGTACTCGCGGACCCGGGGATAGCGGCGCATGAACGCCCGCGCGTGGCGCTGGTAGGTGGCCGGAGGCGGCAGGCTGAACCGGCGGGTGCGACTGCGGCCGAACGTCACGACGACCGACATCCGCGCGGCCCTCGTCGCCTTCATCCACGCGTCGAGCTCGCGCCGCTGCCAGCCGTAGTCCAGCGCGTCCCAGGGGACGGACAGGCGAGCGTGGCGGACGGGTAGCGCGGTCAGGCGCGTGTCGTGAAACGACGCGACCTGCTGGTCTGCGATCCCGACGACGATCGCCTGCGACTGGGTCGCTGCGACCAGTGCCCCGAGCACGGCGAGCACCGCGACGATCGGGCCGCGGGTGGTGAGACGGCGCATGGCCCGACAGGATGCAGGATCTCAGGGACGGTCACGGCGCCATCTCTGCCTGCGCCGCGTGCCGACCTGATAATCACTGCTGCATGACCACGCGCGCGCACACGATGCCGGCAGCCGTGGCCGAGGGCGTCTGGCGGCTGACGCTCGGCCGGCCGCTGAGGATCAACGTCTTCTTCATCCGCGAGGGCGAGGGCGTCGCGGTCTTCGACTCGGCGACGAAGTCGCTCGGGCCGAAGATCCGGCGGGCCGCGGACGCCCTGGGCGGCGCGACCCGCGTCATCATCGGCAACGCGCACCCCGACCACCGCGGCGGCGCGCGGTCGATCGGCGCGCCGGTGCAGTGCCATGTCGACGAGCGCGCCGACATCGAGTCCGACGGCGGCTGGCACTACTTCGACTTCTCCGCGCTGCCGTGGTTCGCCCGCGGCCTCACGAAGCGGGTGATGCGCTCCTACGACGACGGCGCGCTGCACGTCGCCAAGACGCTCGAGGAGGGCGAGGCGGTCGGCGACTTCGAGGTCGTCCACCTGCCCGGCCACGGGCCGGGGTGCATCGGCCTGTGGCGCGCCTCGGATCGCCTCGCGCTCAGCAACGACTGCTTCGCGCTCTTCGACCCGGCCATGCCGCGGCCCGGCAAGCCCCGGATCCCGCATCCGGCGTTCAACTGGTCGACCGAGCGCGTCCCCGAGTCGATCGAGAAGCTCGCGGCGCTCGAGCCGCGGACCTGCTGGCCGGGCCACTACGGCCCGCTGACGGGCGACGTCGCCGCGCAGCTTCGCGCGATCAGCCCTCCCGCATGACCGCGATCTTCACCCGGCCGTTGCCGTCGATCTGCGTCGAGGCCGAGGCGATGCAGATCTTCGGGTTCTTCTTGGGCAGCTCGAGCTGGCGCGTGTCCGGCGGCGTCGCCTCGTAGAAGCTCGTCGCCGTGGCGCCGACGCCGCAGGCGAGCGTCCAGTTCACGCGAACCTCCTGCTTCGGCGCCGAGCTCACGCGCAGGTAGATCTTGCCCGGCTTGCGCATCAGCGGCGAGGACACCGCGACGGATGCGTCCCGGCCCTCGGCGCGCTTCACGGCGACCGTGCGCAGCGCAGGCTCGTCAGCGTCGTCGTCGTCCGCATCGGCATCGGCACCGGCATCCGCACCCGAGTCCGCCTTCGAGTCGCTCGACTTGCCGTCGGACTTCGACGGCTCGTTCTTGGCGGACTTCGAGTCGTCGCTGTCGTCGCCACCCGTCAGCAACACGATGCCGACGACCAGCAGCGCGATGACGGCAAGTCCGATGACGATCTTGAGCTTCATGGCGCCTCCTCGTTCGATCCCCGGGTGCAGTGTGGCATCACCGGGCGCCTGACTGCGCGCTGCCACCAACCACCCTGTTGGCGTCAGCCCGATGTCGGAGGCCATACGCAGCGTCTCGTTGCGGTCTACTCGCGACACTGCAAATCTACGCGTGGTGTTTGCAACCTGGCGAGTCCTCGTCAAGGCCGCGGCGTCGGGCATCGCTTCGGCACTCGCGTTCGGGCAAGCCGAGGCGCCACCTGTCCTGATTCAGGGATCGGTCGTCGGCCACGATGGCCAGCCTGCTGCGCGCCCGATCTTCGTCTACGCGCCGGGCATCGGAGAGGTCGCGGCGACCCGCAGCGCAGCCGACGGGCGCTTTGAGGTGCGAGGCCGACCCTCAGGAGATCTCGGAGAAGCTGTCGGCGCAAACGGAGGAGCGGTCACTCTTCGGGTCGAGGTCGCGAGCGAAAGCGAACGCTTCCCACAGGCCGTGGTCCGAGTTTGGAGGGCTGGAAGCTGGGAGGGAGCACACCAGGCGGTCACCCTGCAGGACACGACCCCGTCCGCACAGATTCGCGCGGCAACCGTCACGCCGTTGGCGCAGCACGCTCGCTGCGTCCCCTTAGAGCCTGGCGATGACACGTATCCCAAGCGATGGACGGTCATCGGTCGCATGAACCCGAATCGTGCCACCGTCGCGTCGTTTACCTATGGACAGTCGCACGAGGACGAGATCTCATTCTCGGTGAATCCGTCCTCTCGCGCTTTTGCGATTGGGGGCGGCCAGCTGAGCGGTACGCGACGCTCGGTCTCGGAAACCGATTCTGAGCGCGGTAAGGGACGCTTCCGCGTTCTCGCCTACGTGCGCTATCACCGTGAGCTGCTCCGGTACGACCGTGGTATGAGGAAAGGCGACCTTTGCACCCCCAAGGCCGTAGTGACACCCGACCGCGTCTACGAAACGAACCTACGCACCGATCGCAAAGCTCGGGACAGGCCCGGGGTCGCCGGCGGCGACTGCCGTAACACGGGCGTGTTCTCGAACCATCACCGCGACGTGCGCGATCCCGAGGACAGGTTCACCCGCGATGAGGGCGACATCGAGGCGACCACCATGGGTGTCAGAGTCGCGGGGATCGGGTTCGACACTCAGTCGGGCTACTCGCGCAATGTGTCCGTGGAATATCGGTTCAGCAGTCGAAAGCTCCGCTACTACGTCTGTGGCGTCGGGGGGAAGATCGACGCAGGGAATGAGCCGCTGCCCAGTAGCTGGGAGCAGCTGTGGGCTGGCGCGTAGCCGGCACTTTGCTGCTCGCCGGCGGTGTTCTGCTGGCAGTTGGTCTCGTCGGCGGCGTGTTCGATGATGCTGAACGCGATGGAGGTCCGCTCGCTCCGACCCGTGCGGAGGGCATCACAGGTTCGGGCCTTCGACTCGACCCTGGCGACGTCTTCAGCGATCGCAGCGCAGTGCTCGTCAACAAGTCCGACCAGGTGGCAGTCCTGACGTCGATCAGGCGGCTCGGCACCGTGGGACGCCTCCTCCGTGGCCGCACATACATCGCACTCGGCACCAGCGCGGACCCCGATGGAGCCGTGACGGGAGCCGGGGAGGGGTTTCCGCCGTTGTTCTACTCCAGAGGGGATCTCAAGGATCCGGACGGCTTTCGCGTCCCGCCGTCGAGGTCCAAGGCGGGTCGATTTGGCGCAGTCGTAATGACTGTCGGAGAAGTGCGCTCAGGGGAGATGTTTGGCATGCGCGGCTACGAGGTGCGGTATCAGGTCGGGGCGATGCATTACCGGACTGAGATTCACCAGGCGGTCGCCGCCTGCGCGGCGCCGCGCGAGCGATGCGATCCCGACGATCTTCTCGACCGGATGCGTGCGGCCGCGGCCGCCGCACGTGGTTAGCACGTGCCTGCCTCGGCGCAGGGCCGCGGATCGCGTGGATCGTCGCGGTAGGCGAGGTACCCGCCGACGATCATGAGGATGCTGCCGGCGAAGAGGATCGCGATGCCGGTCACGACGATGCGGCGCGAGCCCGCGAGATGGCCCGTGATCGCGACGAGCGCACCGAGCACGATCACCGCGGCGACGAGCCCCGAGGACGGCGCCGTCGCGGCGAGGACGAGAGGGGCCACCGGAGGTTCCTATCAGCCCCCGGCCGGGACCGTCTCCCGAGGGTCGCGCGAGGACCGTCGCACGTGTCTCCCGGCGGTCGCGAGAGGACCGTTGCCCGACTCGCGCCGTGATCGCGAGGCCGCGGGCCGCCCACCCCTTCCGGGCGGGCGGCCCCGGGCGCTCGGGCGGCGGCGTCAGCGCGATGGCAGGCGCAATGTGACCGCGGCCGAGCGGGTCGCGACGTTGCCGGCCGCGTCGCGCGTGACGGTCTGCGCCGACGCGGCGACCTGCCCGCGGCGGGCGAGTCGCTGCAGCCCGCGCGGCAGCGACACGGTCAGCGTGCGGCGCTGGCCGGCCCGCAGCGCGTAGCGCGCGCTACCGAGCACGACCCGCGCGCTCACGCCACCGATGCTGACCGCCCTGGCGGTCAGGAGCGTCAGCGAGCCGGTGCAGCCACCAAGCTCCGCGGCCGGGCACGCGACCGTGATCCTGGCGGTGCGGCGCCCGCGGGTTGCGCGGACGGTGGCGCGCCGGGTGACGACGGTGACGGGCGTCGCCTTCGTGTCGATCGCCGGCGGCGGCGGCACGACGGGCGGCACGAGCGCGTCGACCGTCTCGCAGCCGTCGATCGCGTCGACGCCCGGGAGGTCGGTCTGGACGCTGTCGCTGCCGGCGCCGCAGCGCGCCGCGTCGGCCGCGCCGTCGCGGGCGCGCAGGCTGTCGTTGCCGTCCTGGCCGTCGAGCAGGTCGAGCCCGCCGCCGCCGTCGATCGTGTCGTCGCCGGAGCCGCCGAGCAGCGTGTCGCCGCCCGCCGCGCCGGTCAGCGTGTCGTTGCCCGCCCCGCCGTCGACGAGCAGCCCGAGCAGCGCCTCGGTGCCGGCCGCGGCGCTGAACGTGTCGTCGCCGCCCTGGCCGCGGACGTCGAGCAGTTCGGCGGTGCCGATGTCGAGCGTGAACGGGACGAGGTTCGTGAGGTTGTGGGTCAGCAGGCCGGTGGCGTCGGAGATCGTCAGCGTGTCGGAGGCCGCGTCGCCGGTCAGGGTGACCGTCGTGCCGGAGATGGCGGAGCCGAAGCTCGCGCTCGCGATGGTGGGCGCGGCCAGCGCGCCGGCCGTCGCCACCGCCGCGACGGTCAGGCCGCGACGAAGGATGGTTGGGATGCGTGTGGATGTCGTCATGCCACCGGAGACGCCACCGCCCGGGCTTTATTCCGCCCGCGGCATGCGTGATGCTGCGGGCGCATGTCGCCGGACCTCGAACCCTCGAAGCTCGCGGAGCACCTCGACAGGCTGTTCCGGGCGGCATGGGCGTTGTCGGGCTCGCGCGAGGACGCGGAGGACCTCGTCCAGGAGACCTACGCGCGCGTCTCGCCAAGCGGCGCGTCATCCGTTCGGACTCAGACGCCCTCCCCTACCTCATGCGCGTCCTGCGCAACACGTTCGTCTCGTCGCTGCGCCACCGCGCACGGCGCCCGCAGACGACGGTGCTGCCGGACGACGGCGAGCGGCTCGCGGCTCCCGCGTCGGGCTCGCCGGCCGCGGCGCTGGAGGCGCGCGAGGTGCTTGCGGCGGTCGCGGCGCTGCCGGCCGACCAGCGCGACGTGGTCGCGGCCGTCGACGTCGCCGGGCTCAGCTACGACGAGGCCGCCGAAGCGCTCGGCGTCCCGGTCGGCACGGTCATGAGCCGCCTGTACCGGGCGCGCAGCCGCGTCGTCGCGCAGGTGGGCGCTTAGAAGCGCACCTGCCCGCGGCCCTTCCAGCTCGCGAGCTCGAGCAGCTCGTCCGCTGCGACGCCCTCGCCCGACAGCACGCAGGTATGCGCTTGGCGAGTCCAGACGACGACGGTCCTTCCCGCCCGGCGGAGCGCGAGCAGCGCGACGCCTTCGCGCCGCTCGGCGCGGGCGCCGACAGGCGTTCGCAGCGTGTCGCCCGACACGACGGAGTACGCGATCCGGCGCCCGCCACGGCGGTAGAAGACCGTTCGCGTGATGCGGCCGTCGACGTCGTCGCGGCGCACGCCGTCGGGCTCCCAGCCGAAGCGCGCGGCATAGTTCGGGAAGCGCACGCCATCGAGCTCCTCGTCGAGCAGCGGGCCGCCCGGGACGCCGATCGCGGCCACGCCCGCCGGCGGTCGCGTGGCGACGGCCAGGACGGAGTCGACGGTCGCGCCGCCGCGGCCGAGGACGAGCACGAGCGCGAGCGCCGCACAGGCCGCCAGGACGAGCCCCCCGGCGAGCCTCGGCATGCGCAACCAACCCGGGCGGTGCGCCCCCGACGCTCGCCCGCCGTCGCGAGCGGACCGCCGGAGCCAGCCGGACCGGCGCCCGCGCCGCGTGGCCGCCGCCTGCTCGAGCTCCTCGATCCGCGCCCGCAGTGCGGCCGGCGCGACGACGTCGCTTGCCGCCGCCGAGATCGCGGCAACCGCCGCACGCTGGCGGTCAAGCGCGGCCGCCAGCCGCGGGTCGTCGGCGACGCGCGCGAGCAACGCCTCGGCGCGTTGCGCGTCGAGGCGGCCGTCGGCGAGCGCGACGAGGTCGGCCTCGTCGGCCGGCGAGAGTGGATCGGGTTCGGGCACAGGGTCTCTGCAAGCTGGTGACGCCGCCGCGACCGAGACTATTCCGCGCCCTCGCCGAGTTGGCGCATTGGCGCTCTTGAGGTCGCGGGGCCGGTGACTTCCTATGATCCGTCGACCATGGCCGCCGCCGTTCCCGACTCCGTCGCAGCCATCGCAGGCGGCCTGCGCGACGTCGGCTACCTGCCCGCCGACTCGACGGCGCTCGTCTCCTACCTCGCCGTCGCGCTCGGCAAGCCGGTCCTCGTCGAGGGTCCAGCGGGCGTCGGCAAGACCGAGCTCGCCAAGGCACTCGCGAAGGTCCTCGACCGGCGGCTCGTGCGGCTGCAGTGCTACGAGGGGCTCGACGAGGCCAAGGCGCTGTACGAGTGGAACTACCGCAAGCAGCTCTTGCGCATCCAGGCCGAGGCGACCGGCACGGGCTGGAGCGAGGTCCAGGACGACATCTTCGGCGAGGAGTTCCTGCTCTCGCGCCCGCTCATGGACGCGATCACGTCCGAGCTGCCGATCGTCCTGCTCATCGACGAGATCGACAAGACCGACCAGGAGTTCGAGGCGATGCTGCTCGAGCTGCTGTCGGACTTCCAGATCTCGATTCCCGAGCTCGGCCGGATCGAGGCGCGCTCGCACCCCGTCGTCCTGCTGACGTCCAACAACTCGCGCGAGCTCACCGAGGCGCTCAAGCGCCGCTGCCTGTACCTGTGGCTCGACTACCCCGAGCTCGAGCACGAGCTCGCGATCGTCCGGCTGCACGCGCCCGAGCTGCAGGAGACGATCGCCCGGCGGCTCGTCGAGATCGTCGGGATGGTCCGGGACCTCGACCTCAAGAAGCCGCCCTCGATCGCCGAGTCGATCGACTGGGCGCGGGCGCTGCTGCTGCTCGGCGCGCAGGACATCGATCGGGCCGTCTTCGAGGAGACCCTGTCGGTCATCGTCAAGCACCGCACCGACCTCGACATCGTCGCCGAGCGCGTCGGCGTCAAGCTCGGCCCGAAGGCCGCCAGCCCGGCGACCTGAGCGCGCTTTCGCAACTTCGCGGCCGCCCGAGCCGTTCGAGGACCATGAGCCTCGGTCGATCCGGCACCGGCGTGCTGTGCGCGGCATCGCTCGGTCTCGCGGCGGCCGCGGTCGCGGCGCTGGCGGCTATCCCGGACGAGGCGGGTCGCGCCGCGGCGGCGGCGGACGCCATCCCCGCGATCCAGGCCGATCCGGCCGAGGGCGGCGCGCGCCTGGATCTCGCCGGCATCGCACTCGGGCAGGGGTCGAGCACCGACGTCGAGCTCGTCGTACGCACGCACGGGCCGTGGGAGCCATCCGCCGTCGATCCGCGGCGGGGCGGCATGCTCTGCGTGTGGCTGCGTGGACCCGGCGCCAGCACCCCGGGTGGGCGCCTGTGCCTCGTCCCACGCGCGAAGGCGCCATCGGGCCTGGGCCTGCGCTACACCGTCCTCGACGCGGCGGGCCGGCGGCGCGGCATCCGCGAGCTCTCGGCGGTCGTCCGGCGGCCGGAGCCCTCGGAGGCCCGTGCGAGCTTCTCGCCCGCGACGCTGCACCTCGCCTCCGGGCGCTACCGCTGGCGCGCGGCGGCGGGCCGGATCGGGCACCGCCAGGACCGCCTGCCCGACACCGGCGAGCGCTCGCTGGTCATCGCGAGCACGACGTCCCCGCTCGCGCACCGGCGCTGCTTCGGCGCCGCCGCACGCGACCGGCGGCGCGCGTGCCGCGACCCGCGGCTGCGGCTGGCCGTCATCCCCGCGCCGGAGGACGCGATCTTCTCGCAGAACTCGCCGTGCGCCACCGCGCCCGGGCCGGGTCCCGTCGCACCCTGCTGGTTCGGCGTCCCGGCCGCCGACGCGCGCGCGACGGTCGCGCTGCTCGGCGACAGCCACGCGTCGCAGTGGCGCGGCGCGCTGGAGGCCGTCGCCCAGCGCAAGCGCTGGCGCGGGGTGTCGATCACGCGCTCGGGCTGCGCCTTCTCGCGCGCGAAGCCGAAGCTCGAGCCCGCGAGCCGCGCCGCCGCGTGCGCGCGCTGGAACGCGCTGCTGCCGGGCTGGTTTCGCAGCCACCCGAAGGTCAGCACCGTCGTCGTGGTCGCGCACTGGGCGCTGGCGGTGCGGGTCCCCGCCGGTGCCGACGAGATGGCCACCCGCGTCGACGGCTTCGCCGCGGCGTGGGGCAGGTTGCCGCGGTCGGTGAAGCGGATCGTCGTCATCCGCGACACGCCGGTCCTCGGCTTCGGCGCGAACGACTGCGTCGCGCGCGCCGTCGAGCGCCACCGCTCCCCCGGCCACGCCTGCGCGCGGCCGCGTTCGGAGGTCCTGCGCCCCGACCCCGCCGTCGCAGCGGCTCGCCGCCGGCGCGGCGACCGCGCCCGGTCCATCGACTTGACGCGCCTGCTGTGCAGTGCGCGGCGCTGCTTCCCGGTGATCGGCGGCGTGCTCGTCTACAAGGACGACCAGCACTTCACCGACGTGTTCGCCGAGACGCTCGCGCCAGCGCTGCGACGCGCGCTCGACGCCCTGTAGCCAGCTCAGCCGCTCGCGGACACGAGCTTTGTCCGAACGAGCGGCAGTGCCGCTTGACGGGCGTCCATCGTCACGAGCGTGAGATCATGAGCCAGCGCCGTCGCAGCGATCCAGAGGTCGTTGCTCGGTACCCGACCCACGGCGGCACGCAGGTCGCCGTAGGCCGTGGTCACCTTGCGGTCGACGTCGAGCACGGTCGTCTCCGCGAGCACCACCGCGAGCCGCCGAAGTCGCGGTGGCTGGGTCGCGTCGTCCCCCAGGAGGACACCGGCATACAGCTCGCCGACGGCCACGACGCTGACCGCGCTGTCGCCGTCCAGCCGCGGGCCGGAGCCGTCAGCTGCGCCGATCAACGCGCTCGTGTCAAAGAGCGTCGTCAGGTCGCCCATGGATCTCGCGAGTTCGCTCGATCCTCTTCCCGCATGCGCTTGAGATCCTCGGCCCATTCCGGATCGACGGGATTCTCGACGAGGAGGCGCCACAGCTCGGCGACCGAGGTGCCGCGGCCAGCGCGTGCCGGCGGACCCAGCTCGGCGACCGGCCGACCGGCCACCGTGATCGTGAACCGCTCGCCCTGCTCGGCTCGGCGCAACACGTCGCTGACGTTGTTGCGCAGCTCCCGCTGAGGGATCGTGGTCACGCGGCCGAGCGTAGCAGTTCGTCTACGGGCCATCCGCCTCGGCCTTCCCCACGACGCTCACCGCGCCATATCCTCACCGCATGGCCGCGCCACGCGTCCGAGCCGCCGGCCCGCCCGCCCCGCCGGGCATCGCGGCGCGCCTCGTCGAGTTCGCGGCGCAGCTGCGCGCGGAGGGCGTCAGCAGCGGGACCGCGGAGCTGCTCGACGCGGTCGCCGTGCTCGAGCAGATCTCGTGGGCCGATCCCGCGGACTTCCGCGAGGCGCTCGCGGCGACGCTCGCCAAGTCCCAGGAGGACCGGCGCGTCTTCGAGCTCGTCTTCGAGCGCTTCTTCTTTCGCGCCGCGGAGGCGGCCGCGATCGTCGAGGGCGTCAAGGAGAGCGGCGCGGGCGGGATCGAAGGGGGCGGCGAGGGCGGCGACATCGATCTCGAGGAGCTGCGCCGGCAGATCGCCGCGGCGCTGCGCGACGGCTCGGAGAGCGCGATGCGCGACCTCGCGCGGCTCGCGATCGCGGCGTTCGGGCGCGCGGGCAACGGGTCGGGCGTCATCGGCGTCGACGTCCAGCGCATCCGCCGCGCGCTTGGCCTGCGCTCCGAGCAGCAGCTCGAGCTGCCGCGCGACGACCCGCGCCGCGACGGCGTCCCCCGCGAGCAGCTGCGGCGCTTCGAGGCGCTCCTGCGGCGCGAGCTCGAGCGCGGCCAGATCCAGCGCACGGCGACGCTGCCGCCCGCGCGGCCGCTGAACGAGCTCGACCGCGCGCTGCCGTCCGGGCCGCTGCAGGACCTCGCGGCCGTCCACCGCGTCGTCGCGCAGCTCAAGCGCCGCCTGAAGACGCAGGGACAGGAGGCGCGCGGCCACGCGCGCCACGCGCACGTCGACGTGCGCCGCACGATGCGCGCGTCGTTGCAGACGGGCGGCGTCCCGGTCGAGCTGCGCTACAAGCCGCTGCGCCCGCGCCGGCCGGAGATCTACGTGCTGTGCGACGTCTCGACGAGCGTCACGAGCGCGTCGGTGTTCTTCCTCTCCGTGCTGCACGCGCTGCACGACTCGTTTCGCAAGATGCGCTCGTTCGTCTTCATCGAGCGGATCTCCGAGGTCACCGACGTCTTTGACCGCGAGCGCGACTTCCGCGCGGTCTCCGAGGCGATCGGGCGCGACGCGGGCGTCGCGGACGTCAGCGGCTACACCGACTACGGCCGCGTCTGGACGGAGTTCCTCGCGCTCGTCGAGGACGACCTGCACCCGCGCGCGACGGTCATCGTGCTCGGCGACGCGCGCACGAACGGACGCGACCCGCGCGCCGACATCTTCGCGGCGGTCGCCGCCCGCGCCGGCCGGACGTTCTGGCTGAACCCCGAGCCGCGGCTGTACTGGAACTACGGCGACTCGGTCATCGCAACCTACGAGCAGCACTGCCAGGCCTTCGAGTGCTGGACGACGAGCCAGCTCGAGGACTTCGTCAAGGCCCTGACCAGACCCGTCCGCGCCGCCTGACCGGTGTCCTCGGTCGCTCGCGCCAGAGGCGGCGTCGCGGACCGCGCCGCCGCGCCGCAGCGCCCGGACGTCTTCGTCTCCTACTCGCGCCGCGACCAGGAGTGGGTCGGCGCGCGGCTCGCCCCCGCGCTCGAGGCCCGCGGCAAGGACCTCTGGATCGACGTCGACGACATCCGTGGCGGCGCGTCGGACTGGCGGGCGACGGTCTGGGCCGGCATCGAGGCCGCGCGGGTCGTCGTCTTCGTCCTGACGCCGGCCTCGCTGGCCTCGCGCGTCTGCAACGAGGAGCTCGCGCACGCGAGCGCGCTGAACAAGCGGGTCATCCCCGTCCTGCGCGCGCCCGTCGACGGGTCGGCGATCCCGCCGGAGCTCGAGCGGCCGAACTGGATCCTGGCCCGTGACGAGGACGACTTCGAGGCAGCCGTCGCGGCGCTCGTCACCGCGATCGAGACCGACGAGGCGTGGCTCGACACGCACGCGCGCCTGACCCAGCGCACCGCCGAGTGGCTGCTCGAGGGCCGCGACCGCAGCTTCCTGCTGCGCGGCAGCGACCTGCGCACCGCCGAGCGCTGGCTCGACGACGACGGCGAGCACGCCGAGCGCCCGACGTCCGACCAGATCGCGTACGTCAACGCGGGGCGGCGCGCCGCCGCGCAGCGCCAGCGGCTGCTGCTCGGCGGGGTGCTCCTCGCGCTCGGCGTGTCGATCGCGCTCGGCATCGCCGCCTACGTCCAGCGCCAGACCGCGCGCTCGCAGGCGTCCGCGGCACGCGCGATCGACGCCGCGCGCCGCGATCCCGAGGAGGGGCTGAGACTCGCGCTCGAGGCGTCCGGCCTCGGCGACGGCAGCCTCGTCAAGCGCGCGCTGCGCGAGACCGTGGCCGCGGCCGGCTGGACGAGGGTCCTGCACGACGCCGAGGACCGGCCGTTCACCGACGTCGCGTTCTCGCCCGACGGGCGCCTTGCAGTGGCGGCCGGCGAGGGCGACACCGCGGTCCTCTGGAACCCGGCGACCGGCCGGCGCGCCGCGTCGCTGCACCATCGCGGCGCGATCCACGGCGCGCGCTTCAGCCCCGACGGGACGCGCATCCTCACGGCCTCGCGCGACGGCACGGCGCGGGTCTGGGACGTTTCGGGCCGCGAGCTGCGCGTGCTGCAACCGGGCGCGGGCGCCGTCTGGAGCGCGGACTTCGACCGGGCCGGCCGGCGGGTCATCACCGCGACCGAGGGCGGCGCCGCGCAGGTCTGGCGGTTGCCCGGCGGCACGCTCGAGGCGCGGCTGCCCCGCACCGGCGAGAACCATCTCGCGCTGACGACGCTCAGCGCCGACGGGCAGCGGGCGCTGACCGCCGGCCCCGGCAACAGCGTTCGCGTGTCGACGCTCGCGCCCCGGCAAGGGGCGCGGGGGACGCCGGCGACGCGGCCTGCCAGCACGAGCCTGCGCCTGCCGGCCGGCAGCGGCACGTTCGCGACCGTGGCGGCGTTCAGCCCGGACGGTCGTCGCGTCCTGGCCGGCGGCGACGGCGGGACGGCCTGCGTGTGGACGCTGCGCGGCCGAGCCGCCGCGCGGCGCTGCCACGCGCAGGAGCAGACGATCACCGACGCGGCCTTCAGCGCCGACGGGTCCACCTACCTCACCTCCAGCGGTGACGGCACGACGATCGTCCGGCGGACGTCCGACGGCGGCCGGATCGGGCGGCTCAGGCAGCCGGGCGCGGTGAACGCGGCAGCGTTCAGCCCGGACGGCCGGCGCGTCGTCACCGGCGGCGACGACCGTCGCGTGCGGATCTGGTCGGCGCGCGGGCGCCTGGAGCGCGACCTCGGTGGCCACACCGACAGCGTGGCGGTCGTGCGCTTCGACGCCGGCGGCGCGCGCGTGCTGACAGGCTCGGACGACGGCAGCACCCGCGTCTGGATGGCCCGTGCCGACGCGCGCACGCTGCCGGGCCGGCCCCTGCCCGGCGCCGACGTGACGTTCAGCCCGGACTCGCGCCGGCTGCTCGCCGTCGACGTGCGCGGTCGAGCGGCGATCTGGGACCTGCGCAGCGATGCTCGGGTCGACCTCGCGATGGCGTCCAGCGAGCTGGGGCAGCCGCCGTGCGACCGCTTCACGGGCTGCGCGCCGTGGAGCCCCGACGGCGAGCGCGTCGCGGGGGCGAGCCCGAGCGGCGTCGCCACGGTCTGGTCGGCGCGCGACGGCCGGGCGGGATCGCTGCCGATCCGGGACGCGAGCGGCGCCGCGTTCAGCCCCGATGGGCGCAGGGTGGCGGTCGTGCGCTACGACCGCGCGACCGTCGTCGTCGACCGCGCGAACCGCACGCCCGCGACGACCATGCCGCGCGGCTCGAACACCCCGGCGCAGAGCGCGACGTTCAGCGACGACGGCCGCCGGCTGCTCACGGTGACCGGCGAGGGCGTCGCGCGGATCTCCGACGTCGCGCGCGGCGCGAGCGCCGGCCCCGGCGCCGCGGCGACCGCCGAGCTCGCGGGCGGCGCCGCGATGTCCGGCGACGGGTCGCGGCTCGCGGTCGGGACGCCCGCCGGCGTGCTCGAGGTCCACGACGTGCGCAGCGGGGCGCGGCGTGCGGCGCGGCAGGGGCGCAGCATCAAGGCCGTCGCGTTCAACCGCGCGGGCACGCGGCTCGTGACGGCGAGCGACGACCTCGTGGCGCGCGTGTGGGACCCCCGCCGACCTCGACGTCGCGGTCGCCGTGCTGCGCGGCCACGACGACCGCCTGCTCGGCGCCGAGTTCAGCCCGGACGGCCGCTTCGTCCTGACGGCCAGCGCGGACGGCACCGCGCGCCTGTGGGACCCGGCCCTCGAGACGACCATCGCGACGTTCGCCAAGCCCGGCCCGGGCAGCGCGCGCTTCAGCCCGGACGGCCGGCTAGTGGCCGTCGGCGGCGCGACGGTGGAGGTGCACCCCTGCACGCTCTGCGCGCCATTCGACGAGCTCGTCAGGCTCGCTCGCTCGCGGCTACCGACCGGGTGACACCCGTGCCGGTGGTGCACTACGCGGCTTCGGCCGCCCGGACGCTGCGGTGCCACACCATCCGGGTCCCGAGCAGCGCGCCGAGGGCCGAGCGAGCGACGACGAGGCAGACGAGCTGGCGGTGCGCGAACTGTTGCGCGGGCAGGCCCCACAATGGTCGCAGCGACTCGCCGTCGAGGCGAAAGGCGTGGGCCGCGAGCGCGAGCGCGAGTGCGGTGACGACCAGCCAGCCCGTCACGGGGACGACGTCGCGTGTCAGCAGCCCGTAGACCGCAAGCCCATCGATGCTGGGCGCGAGCACCGCGGCGAGGACTTGGGAGATGACGAGGTAGGGCAGCCCGCGGCGCCCGATGTGCTCGCGGCCTTCGCGGTGCAGGGCCGCTCGGTGCTTGTAGACCGATTGCAGCGTGCCGTGTGTCCAGCGCACGCGCTGGCGCCACAGCGCGCGGAGCGTCGCCGGCGCCTCGGTGTGCGCGACGGCGCGCGCTTCGTACCCAACGTGCCAGCCAGCGCGGCCAAGGGCGATCGTGACGTCGGTGTCCTCGGCGAGGGTGTCGCTCGAGAACATGCCGACGTCCTCGAGGGCGCGCCGGCGAAAGGCGCCCACGGCACCGGGGACGGTCGGCATGCAGCCGAGCACGTCGTAGAGGCGCCGGTCGAGGTTGAAGCCGATGACGTACTCGATGTGCTGCCAGCGACCCAAGCGGCGATCGCGGTTGGCGACCTTCGTGTTGCCGGCGACCGCCCCGACGCCGGGCGCGGCGAGCGCGTCGACGAGGATCGCGACGGTCTCGGGCTCGAAGAGGGTGTCGGCGTCGACGCTGACGATGACGTCGTGGCGCGCTCGCGCGATCGCGGTGTTCAGTGCGCCCGCCTTGCCCGTGTTGGCCTGGCGCACGACGCGAACGCACTCAAGCCCGAGTCGCTCGACGATCGCGGCGGTCTGATCGGTCGAGCCGTCGTCCACGACCACGATCTCGAGCGATGGGTACGAGCTCGCCGCCAGCGCGAGCACCGTCTGCTCGATGACGGCGGCCTCGTTGAACGCCGGAACGACCACGCTCACCGGCGGCGGTGTGAGCAGGCGCTGCGGACGCGGCGCGCGGGCGTGGCGGCCGGCGAGCGTGCCGAGCAGCGCGGCGCGCGTCAGCGCCACGAGCGCCGCGCAGCTCGCCATGACGGTCAGGGCCGCGATGAACACCGGTCGCGCCTGCCGGGCCCGCGCAGATCAGTGCGTGCGACGCACGCGCAGCGCCTTTGCCTTCGCGTCCGATCGCCGCGCAACGAGCGACCGGCGAACCTTGCTCGACGTGGCGATGTGTGCCGTGCCGCAGTCATCGGGCACCGGCCAGCCGCCGACGCGCTCCGACAGCCATGCGAGCGCGCTGGGGGCGGTGACGACCGAGCCGACGACGTGCTCGGCGATCGCGTACGTCTGCCACTCGACCTTGGCGCCGAGCGCGCAGTAGCGGTCGCGCAGGCGCTTGCCGACGTCGTAGGGGATGACCTCGTCGAGCAGCCCGTGGTAGAGCAGGATCGGCGCGCGCGGCGCGGTCGCGCCGAGCTTGCTGACGGCGAACGCACTCTGGACGTCCGACCGCGCGAGCACGTCCTGCGTCGTGATGCTCGCGTAGCGGTTGAGCGTGAACGGCGGCAGCAGCAGTGAGACGAGGCAGTCGTCGGCGTGCGTCGTGAACAGGTCGCGGCCGGCGGCGTTGAGGTACTGCTCGAGGTCAAGCTGCGGGAACGCGGCATCCAGTCCCAGCAGCGCGGACACGCCGAAGCCGAAGAACGCACCGCCGTCCAGATGCCGTGCGACGGCCGCGACGTCGGCCGGCACGCCCCCCGCCGCGGTCCCGAGTAGCCGCAGCTCCGGCGCGTAGGTGGGTTGCAGCTGGGCGGCCCACGTCGCGGCCGCGCCGCCTTCGGAGTACCCCCAGATCAGGGTGGGCGCGTCGGCGGCGAGCCCGAGCCCCGGCACGCGGCTCGCCGCGCGGATGGCGTCGAGCACGGCGTGGCCGAGGCTCGGCCCGACGACGTAGGTGTGCTGGCCGGGCGTGCCGAGGCCCTCGTAGTCGGTCAGTGCGACCGCCCAGCCCTTGGCGATCGCCAGCATGACCTGCGCGGTCTCCGTCTCGACCCCGTCGGCCATCTGCCGCGACGGCGCACACCCGTCACCGAGGCCGTGCGTGCCGACCGCATAGCCGACGATCGGCCGCTTGCCGAGGTACGGCGTGGTGGGAACGAGGATCGTGCCCGACACGACGTTCGGATCGCCGCGCACGTTCGTCGAGCGGTACACGACGTGCGTCGCCCGCACGCCCGGCATCGGCAGACGTAGGACGGGATCCATCGAGAAGGTCCCCGGGCCGGCGCTGACGATGTCGCCGGGCGCAGCAGCGGCCGGCGCCGACGCGAATCCCATCGCGACGACGAGAAGCGCACAGCATGCCGATGTCACGCGCCTGATCGGGCCCACGTCCGCCTCCTTGCCGATGCGCCGGGAGAATACCGACGCCCGTTCGAAATGGGCAAGCGGCCCGTGCCCGGCGCGGGAAGGCTCAGCGATCCAGGTCGCCGAGCAGCCAGCCTCCGGGACCGTCGGGATCCTCGTCGAAGTAGTAGCCCCGGATCGCGTCCAGCAGCTCCTTCGTCGTGATGTAGCCGTCGCCGTCCTCGTCGACGCCGGCGAACGCGCGACGGGCTTCGGCTTCGGAGAGCCGCATGAGGGCTCCCGTCCAGCGGATCTCCTCGTCGACGTCGATGCGGCCGTCGCCGTCGCCGTCGACGAGCTCCAGCAGCGCCGTGAGGAACGGCACGTACGCGGCGTCGAAGGACTCCTCGGTCTCGAGCATGCCGCGCGCAAAGGCGTCCTTGTACTCCTGCTCGCCGATCCGGCCGTCGCCGTCTGCGTCAGCGACCTCCGCGAGGTGCTCCCACAACCCGACGCACAACGCGTCGAAGCGCTGCCAGGCCTCGGAGTCGGGCCCGTGAGCGAACTCGTCGCCCAGCCGCCGCGACGCAACCGCGAAGTCCTCGCGCTCGATGAACCCATCGCCGTCGTCGTCATAGGTCCGGAAGCGCTTGGACAGCCTGCGGTCAAGGAACTGGGACATCTCCATGAAACTTCCTCCTGGTGCTCGCGTCGCCGCCGTCGTCGTGGTGTAGACGCCCGCTCACAGGCATCGGGCGTGCGGCTGGATGTTGACGCACGCCAGCCTGTCCGGCGCACGCTGGCTTGAACCGCTGCTGCCGCGGGCCCCGCCCTTCCAACGCAGAGGACCCCGTCGCAGTTGACGGGGTCCCCCGGGAGCCTCGCGGCGCGATGACCGGCCGCGCCGAGCGCGACCGATCGCACGGGCCGTTCAGACCGACCAATGCCCTTCCCCCTGGGGGTCTTCGCCGTTCCCGGTGGGGGTGGCGTCGTCGTCGGAGGAGAACGTGACCGCGGTCGCGTCGGCCCTGTCGGTGGCGCCGTCCTCGGCGGCCTTGGTGGACGCCTTATTTCGACATGCGTGCATCCCCGGCACCGGGCGTTCAGCGGCGCCGGTCTCGGCTCAAGCAGCGCGCTGAGCCTCCACCAGCGCACGGATGCGCAGGACGGTGGAGCGCCGTCAGGCAGTCGCGCTACGCGGTGTGCTCGAGGATCGCTCGGACCAAGGCGTCCCAATCACGCCGGTCGACCCCGTGGCCGGCGCCCGCGAGTCGCAGCAGGCGTGCGCCGGGGATCTCCTCCGCGAGCGCCTCGCCGTGCTCGGCCGGGAACATCGGGTCCGCGCTGCCATGGACGACGAGCGTGGGCACGACGATCGACGACAGCGGCCCGCGCGCGTGCCCGTCGTCGGGGATCGAGTCGTGGTTCTGAAGCGCAGCGAAGTCGCGGGCACGCTCGAGATCGCGACGCATGAGATCGCGAGCTGCGTCGTCGTCAAACGGGCGCTCACCTCCCGCAAGCAGCCGCGTGTATCCGACCATGTTGTCGGTCACCGAGTCGGCGTCCGACCAGTCCACCTGTGACGCGGACACGAACCGCCCAAACTCCTCGGTCGGTGGTGGGAGCGCTCGCTCGATCGGCACGGCGGGAGAGGTGCTGATCAGCGTCAGCGAGAGGACACGATCCGGAGCATCGAGCGCGAGCACCTGCGCGAACGCGCCGCCCGCGGAGACGCCCACGATGTGGCCCGCCGCAAGCTCGTAGGCCTCGAGCACGGCCGCCGCGTCGGCGACGAGATCGCCGCCCGTGTACTCGGGGCGCCCGGGCTCGTAGGTCACCGAGCGACCGGTGTCGCGGTGGTCATAGCGGATCACGAAGCGCCCACCGTCGGCGAGCATCGCGCAGAAGTCCGCCTCCCACCACAGCATCGACGCGCCGATGCCCATGATCAGCAGGATCGGAGGATCCCGGGGGTCGCCGAACGCCTCCGTGCAGAGCTCGACACCGTTGGCTTCGATCATTCGCTGGGTCATGCCGCCCTCGCCCTACCCCGCAGAGCGCGTGGGTGCACTACTACACAAGAGATGCGGTGAGAGCGCCGACCGAGTGTTGACACCATAGCCCTATCGGGCCCCCGCGCCGGATGCCGATGACCGCCGTGACCATAGGTCACCCGCCGGGCTCGACCAGCCCCCACCGCAGGGCTCGGCCAGCCCCCCTCGAGAGGGGCGATCATGTTCAGTCCTGCCTTGTCCGTTCGTCGTCACGTACGTGCCGGCGGTCTCGCCGGCGCCCTGTTGATCGCGGGTTGCGGCCTGTCCGCGCCGGCGGCCTTCGCCACTGCGACGCCCATGGTGAACCTCGGCACGGCGTCGACCTACGCGGTGCTGAGCGGCGCCTCGGTCGGCAATACCGTGAACGCACCGACCGGGGCGCACACGACGCTGCGCGGCGACCTCGGCGTGAAGCCCGCCGCCGAGCCGACGGGCTTCCCGCCCGGCATCGTGACCGGCGTCAAGAACGTCGGCAACGCCGCCGCCGCCAAGGCGCACGCCGATCTCGTCACGGCCTACGACGAGGTCGCAGCGCGGACGGGCGGCGCCGCGCTCGCGGGCGCGATGGCCGGCGCCACGGTCTCCCCGGGCCTGCACACCGTCACCGGCGCCGCATCGAACACGACGACGCTGACCCTTGACGGCGGCGGCGACCCGAATGCCGTGTTCGTCTTTCAGATCGGCGGCGCCCTCGCGTTCGCCGCCGGCAGCCATGTCGTGCTGACCAACGGCGCTCGCGCCTCGCGCGTGTTCTGGCAGGTCAACGGGGCCGGCGCGGTCGGCGCGAACGCGGACTTCGCGGGAACGCTCATGGCGTTGAACGCGGTCGCGATCGGCAATGCGAGCATGGTCAACGGCCGCGCGTTCGCCCGCGTCGGAGCGCTCACGCTTGACGCCAACGAGTTCTACAGCTCCCCGCCGGCCGTCACGATCGCCGGTGGGACCGGCGCCATCACGACCGACACGACGCCCACGATCAGCGGCACGACAGACGTCGAAGCGCCCGGCCTCGTCACGGTGACGGTCGCGGGCCAGACCCTCACCGCGACGCCCTCCGGCGGCGCGTGGTCGGTCACCTCGGCGATCCTCGCGAACGCCGCGTACACGGTCGTCGCCTCGGTCGCCGACGGCGCCGGCAACCCCGGCAGCGCCACCCAGCAGCTCACGGTCGACACCGTGCTGCCCGTGGTCAGCATCGACGGGCCGTCCGCGACGACGAACGATCCAACACCGACGATCGCCGGCACCAGCGACGTCGCGGCGGGCACAATCGTCACCGTGACCGTCGACGCGCAGACACGGACGGCGCTCGTTCAGCCGGGCGGCGCATGGAACCTGACCCCAGGCTCGCTCTCCGACGGCACCCGCACGATCGGCGCGTCGGTGCACGATCCCGCCGGCAACGAGGGCACCGCAAACAGGACCCTGACCGTCGACACCACCGCACCCGCAGTGACGATCGCGGGCGGGTCCAATGCGCTCACCAACGACGCGACACCACACATCTCCGGAACGGCCGGCGTCCCGGCCGGCGCGACCGTCACCGTGACACTCGCCGACGAGACGCTGACCGGGTCAGTCGACGGCACGGGCGCCTGGTCTGCCAACGCCGCAGCCGTCTCCGACGGCCCGCATCGCATCGTCATGTCGGCCTCCGACGCTGCCGGCAACGCGGCGAGCGTCACCCAGACACTGACCGTCGACACCGTCTCGCCGAACGTCGCGATCACCGGCGGGGCCGCGCAGGCGACCAGCGACGTCGACCCCACGATCACGGGCACCTCCGACGCCGCGCCCGGCACGACCGTCACGGTGACGATCGCGGGCCAGACGCTGACGACGCTCCTGCAGTCCGACGGCACGTGGAACGCGACGCCGGCGGCGGTCGGCGCGGGCGCATGGCCCATCGTGGCCTCGGCACCGGACCCCGCGGGCAACGTGGGCAGCGCGCGCCAGACCCTGACGATCGGGGGCATCGCCCCGGCCGTCAGCAACCCTGCCGTCAGCGCGCCCGTGCTCGGCGCTCCCGCGGGTAGCCCGGCGGCGAGCACCGTCGTCGCCCGCGACGCCACCCAGAAGGTCAAGGCCGTGCCGCTGTCGATCGCCACGCGGGTGACCGCTCCCGCCAACGGCAACGTCACCGTCACCGCGACCGGCACCGTGAAGATCACGGGCGTCAAGAAGACGATCAAGCTCACGTCCACGACCGCGCGCCTTCGCGCCGGCCAGAGCTTTGTGCTCAAGCTCAAGCCGGCGGGCGGCAGGAAGGCGGCAGCGGCAGCGCTCAAGAAGATCAAGACCGCCGTCAGGAGGGGCAAGAAGGTGACCGCGACGATCCGCCTGAAGATCGTCGACAGCGCCGGCAACACGGGCCGCGCCACGCGGACGGTGAAGCTCACGAAGTAGCGGAGCGCTTCTCGGCCCGGCGCGCGGGCGGTCGATGGTTGACGCTCGCCGCCGGAGTCGAAGCCTTCGAGGCCATGCACCCGCCCAGACGACGGATCGCCGCAGAGGTCCCGGGAGGTCGTCGCACAGACGGTTGAGATCCTTGCGGCGAACATCCGTACCGAGCAAGAGCTCGCGGACACACACGGCGCCAGCGCCGGCGCGGCGGTCGCGTGGAAGGTCAGCCGTTTGCCACCACGGGCGGACCTGCGTCAGCTGCCGCCGGCGAGCTTCAGCACCATGACGACGAAGCCAACGGCCACGACGGCAAGCGTCAGGACGGCGATGGGGACCCGGCCCGTCGGCTGGAAGACGAAGATCAGCGCGAATGCGGCGAGCTACAGAACCAGGAAGCCTGAGAGGGCGCCGAGCTTTCCGCCGCTCGCGGGATTGCAGCGGCCCAGGCCGGCGTCCAGGCCGTCCACGCTTGCCGCGCCCGGTCGCCGGGCCCACACGCCGGCACACGCCCTCGTAGAACCGCTCGACCAGCCGGTCAGTCGAGCGATCGACGATGGCGAAGACGGCGCGCACGCGCACGAACGTACTGTCACCGATGGCAGAACGGCGTCCATGGTCGCGCGCCGGAGGATGACCACCCGTGAGAATCGCGCTGCTCGCCGGCGATCTGGGCGGGCGCGCTCGACGCGCGCTGTGGGGCCGGGACGGTGTTCGCCGTCCGGGAACAACGCCTGCGCGCGGGTGCCCGCACGGCCGTGTGCGAAGTCGCCCCGGCCGAACAGCCAGCCGGCCTCGCCAGCGGGCGCCTTACCGGCGCCGGAAGATCGCTTTGATGCGCGTGTGCGTTCCGACCGTGATCTGGCGGCTCGGCCGGCGCGGCGCGGTGTCCGCCCAGCGGACGAACCGCACGCGCGACGAGCCCGACACCGTGATCCGCGCGGTGTCGCCGCGGCGAAAGCCCGCGCGGGCGCACGTGCTGCGACGGCAGGAGAACGACCTGGCCGATCCGAGCGTCGAGGTCGTGCGCAGCCGGATGACGCCCCCGGCGGGACCCTGGTACTCGAGCGTGAACGCCTGGCGCGTGCGCTCGGGGATGTCGACGGTCCGCTCGGTCCCCGCGCGGACGTACTCGTTCTCGAGCATCGTCAGCGTGCAGGTGACGCCCTTGCCGGTGCAGGAGCCTGTCCATTCGTCGGTCGCGTTCGTCGCCTGCCCCGGGTCGCGCCGCAAGGTCACCCGCTTGTTCAGCGGGTAGGCGAACTGGCACGCGCGGAAGTTGCCCTCGGCGTCGGGCATGAACGTGCAGAGTCCCGCCGAGCCACCCGGCGGGCTCGCGACGACCGGCCCGAAGCTCGCGCCGCTCGTCTCACCGCCGGAGACGGTCAGCGTCACCGGCGAGAAGATCGCGTTGACGTAGACGCGGCCGCGGATCACGAGCCTGCAGGTCGGGGTGCTGCCGCAGCGGTAGTCGCTCCAGCGCACGAAGCGCGCGCCGGGAACGGCCGCGTCGCGCAGCGCCCGAATCGTCACGCGCGTGCCGTTGCGATAGCGCGGCGCGCACGGGACCGGGTGGTCGCCGAACAGCGGCGGGTCGATCGCGCACCTGGCCGCAGGGCGGCCCGTCTCCGCCGGGCTCATCTGCAGCGTGCCGGCGCCCTCGGGGAACGCGAGCAGCTGCGCCTCGGGGCGCAGCGCGGCCGCGACCGATGCGGCGCCCGCATCGGCGTCGAGCGTCAGCGTGCAGACGTTCGCCGCGGAGCACCCTGACCCGGCCGCGTTGCCGAACACGCCCCACTCGCTGAGCACGAAGCCCGGTTTGCGGGCGAGCGTCAGCGTCACGGTGCTGCCCGCCGGGAAGTCCTCGGTGCAGTCACCAGGGCAGTCGATGCCGGCCGGGCTCGACGTCACCCGCCCCCAGGTCGCGGCGGCGGGGTTCGGGTCGTTGACGTTGTCGTCGAGCACGGCGACGTTCACCGTCTTCGTCCCCGGCGCTTGCGCGCCGGCGGGAGCCGAGCCGCCGGCCACGAGCGCGACGAGGGCAACGGCACTCACGAGGAGCTGTCGGCGGCGGGTCGGAGCCACGCGACAGTCTCCCACGCTGCGGTCAGACGAGGGGCTTCAACAGGAAGATCTCGACCGCGACGTCCGGCTCGTGGAGGTTGTCCGACAGGAACGCCTCGACCTCGCGGTGCGTCAATCGCTCGACGGCGGCGATGAGGTCCTCGCGCATCGTCTCCTGAAACGCGCGGCGCATCGCGAGCACCTCGAGCGCCTGGCCGCGCTCGGCGAGCGTGCGCTCGGCCTTCGTGAGGCTGTCGCGCAGCGTCACGACGACCGTGTCCGAGCCGATCGTGGTGCGCGCCTGCGTCGGGCCGCGGCCGGTGAACTCGCGCAGCAGGCCGACGACGGCGTTGGAGATCGCCGCGGTGAGGGGGCCGTCCCCGATGACGGGGGATTCGACGATTGGATCGGCCATCGAGCCGGCTCCGGTCTCGCCCTCCCTCGGAGGGATGGCGCCGGACGGGAGCGAGAAAAGGCGAGGAGAGTCTCCCGAGCAGGCGATGCTGCGCCGTCAAGGGTAGCCGCTCGGGATCCGTCGCGGGTGAGCCGAAGGCCACGCTCGGCGAATGCAACGGACGTCGACCGGGAACGAGGTCGTTCAGCATGGACCGCGTCAGCATCACGCCGTACCGCAACGGACCGCTCATTGTGCGCGGACCCTTCGTCCTCGAGGACCAGGACGGCGAGCCGATCGAGGCCGGTCGCGAGACGATCGCGCTGTGCCGCTGCGGCAAGTCGCGCATGCGGCCCTTCTGCGACGGCTCGCACAAGGTCGTCCGGTTCCGCGCGCCGAGCGCCGCCGAGTCCGGCCGCGAGGTCGGCAGCGCGGCCTGAGCGGGTGGGCGGGGGGACGTCGCCGGCCCGGCACGCCGTCAGGCCGGGCGCGCCGTCAAGTGAAGCGCGCGGTCAGGCCGCGAGCGGCGCCGACAGCGGGCCGCGCAGCGAGCTGCTCCCGCGCTCCCATGCCCCGAGCAGGTGGCGCGCGAAGCGGCCGTCGAGCTCGACGAGCGTCGCGGCGCCCCAGAGGATGTCCTGCGTCAGCAGCGGCTGCTGGCGCGCGAGCCCGCCCGCGAGATCGACGGCGGCGACCGCCTCGTGGATCGCGTCGGCCATGACGTGCTCGTCGAAGAAGGCCGTCACCCGCTCGCCGCAGCCCAGCCGTCGAAGGCCGCTCGCGTAGCGGCGGTTGGGCACCGAGGACTCCATCTCGAAGAGGGCCAGGTGGCCGACGATCGCGCCGCGCCAGCGGCGATGCAGGCCGAACAGCGACATGAGGTTGACCGTCGCGAGCGTGACGCCCGGCAGCAGGTCGACGTAGGCGCCGTAGCGCGCGTCCAGCCCGAGCGCCTCCATCGAGTCGGCGAAGAGCTTGGCGTGGATCCGATCGACCTCGCCGCCGCCGTACTCGTCGGCCTGGATCTGCACCATCGCGGCCTTCGGCGGACCGTACATCCGCGGCAGCGCCCAGGAGTGCGGGTCGGCCTCCTTGAGCTGGTAGGCCGAGCGGTGCGCGACGAACTCGAGGACCTGCTCGAGCGTCGCGTCGCGCTCGATGAAGCGCGACAGCGACGGCGCCTCGTCAGCGTCGGCGACCGCGCGCAGCGCGAGGTCCATCTCGCGCGGGGAGTCGGGCGCCGGCGGCACGCGAACCGCCGCTTGCAGCGCCGCTTCGAAGCACGACTCGAGGTCGCGGCGCAGCGCCAGCAGGCTCGGCTCCCACTCCCAGGCGTCGTCAACGCCCGGCAGGCCGCGGTAGTGCAGCTCGTAGCAGAGGTACAGCGCGAGCTGGAGGTCCTCGTCGGACAGCGCGTCCGGCGGCGGCCCGACGACCGGCGCGAGGAGCGGGTGGACGGGCTGGCCGAGCGCCGCGAGCAGGTGCTCGGTGATCTCACCGCGAGGTTCGGGAAGCGCGAGCACGCACGCCGGATACCCCGCGGCGGTGCGCGGCATGCCCGGCCGCGACACGCGTTAGGCTTCGAGCCACTTGGAATAGCGGGGGGGCTGGCGGCAGGCCGGCTGAGAGGGTGCCCGATCGGCGGCGCCGACCCTTCGAACCTGTGGGGTAATGCCCGCGGAGGGAGCGATGCAGACGCGGACTCAAGCGCCCCGACAGGCGCCGGCGACTCAGATCGACGTCGATGCCGTGCGCCTGGAGCGCGTGTCAAAGCGCTTCCCGCCGGCGCGGCGCGGGGCTGCGCCGGTGACCGCGCTGGACGAGGTGTCGCTGCACGTGCGCCTGGGCGAGATCGTCGCCGTCGTCGGGCCGAGCGGGTGCGGCAAGACGACGCTGCTCGAGCTCGTCTGCGGGTTGATCGCCCCCGACTCGGGGACCGTCGAGTCGCAGGCCGCGGCGCTCATGGCCCAGCGCGACCTGCTGCTGCCGTGGGCGGGCGCCGCCGACAACGCCGCGCTCGCGTTGCGCGTCGCAGGCCTCGATCGCCGCGCGGCACGCGAGCGCGCCGCCACATTGCTGGCCGACTTCGGTCTCGAGGGCTTCGAGCGCGCCCGGCCGCACGAGCTGTCGGGCGGGATGCGCCAGCGCGTCGCCTTCGCGCGCACGCTGCTCGCCGGCCGGCCGGTGCTCTGCCTCGACGAGCCGTTCGCCTCCCTCGACGCGCTGACGCGGCTGGCCATGCAGGACTGGCTCGCCGCGACCCTGCATGCCGATCCGCGCACGGTCGTGCTCGTCACCCACGACGTCGAGGAGGCGGTGATGCTCGCCGACCGCGTCGTCGTCCTCTCCCAGCGCCCCGGCCGGGTCCTCGCGACGCTCGACGTCGGCGTCGCGCGCCCGCGGCGGCGCGACGACCCAGCGCTCGTCGCCCTGCGCGCGCGGGCGCTCGAGGAGCTCGCGGCATGAGGGCGCTGCTCGTGCTGCTGGCCGTCGTCGGCGGCTGGGAGGCGTACGTCTCGCTCGGCGGCGTCGACGAGCTCCTCCTGCCGGCGCCGAGCGCGATCGCGGCGGCGCTCGTCGACGACCGGGCGCTGCTGTGGAGCAACTTCACCGTGACGGCGCGCGAGATCGCGCTCGGGATCGGCGCCGCGCTCGTGCTCGGCCTCGCGGCGGCCGTCGCGATCCACCTCTGCGCCCCCGTCCGCCGGTCGCTCTACCCGCTGCTCGTGACCTCGCAGACCATCCCGATCCCGGTCATCGCGCCGCTGCTCGTCGTGTGGTTCGGCTACGACCTCGCCCCGAAGATCGTCATCGTCGCGCTCGTCTGCCTGTTTCCCATCGTCGTCTCGACCCTCGACGCGCTCGGCCGCGCCGACGCCGACCTGCGCAAGCTCATGCGCTCGTTCGGCGCCTCGCGCTGGCAGACGTTCCGCCTCGTCGAGGCGCCCGCCGCGCTGCCGGGGCTCATCACGGGCGCGAAGCTCAGCCTCGCCTTCGCGGGCATCGCCGCGATCCTCGCCGAGTGGGCCGGCTCGGAGAGCGGCCTCGGCCACCTCATCCTGCAGGCGCTGCCGCAGTTCGAGACGGCGCGCGCCTACGCCGGCGTCTTCATCCTCGCCGCCTTCTCCGTGGCACTGTTCGGGGCGCTGTCGCTCGCCGAGCGCCGCCTCGTGCCGTGGGCCAAGACCGCCCGACCATGACCCCTCCGAGAGGAACCACCCCGTGATGATCCGCCGCGCCCTGCCCGCCGTGCTCGCCGTCCTGCTCGCCGCCGGCCTCACGGCGTGCGGCGAGCGCGAGGAGCCCGCCGGCAGCGGCGGTGGGCCGGAGCGCGTCGACCTCGTGCTCGACTACTTCCCGAACGCCGACCACGCGGGGATCTACAACGCGATCGGCGGCGGGCAGTTCGAGCAGGCGGGCCTCGACGTCAAGCCGCGGACCCCGTCGGACCCGTCGGCCGTGCTGAAGCTTCTGTCGGCCGGACGGGCGGACCTCGCCATCTCCTACGAGCCGGAGCTCTTGCTCGCGCGCGCCAAGGGCGCCAAGCTCGTCGCGATCGGCGCGCTCGTGCAGACGCCGCTGACGTCGATCATCTCGCTGGGCTCGAAGGCGATCCGCGAGCCGGGCGACCTCGAGGGGACGAAGGTCGGCACGGCGGGCATCCCCTACCAGGACGCCTACCTGAAGACGATCGTCGACGAGGCCGGCATCGACCCCGACCGGGTGCGCACGATCAACGTCGGCTTCAACCTCGTCCCGGCGCTGCTGACGAAGCGGGTCGACGCGACGCTCGGCGCGTTCTGGAACGTCGAGGGCGTCGAGCTCGAGCGCCGCAAGCGCGAGCCGAAGATCCTGCGGATGGAGGACATCGGCGTGCCGACGTACAACGAGCTCGTCGTCGTCGCGCGCGCGGAGGACGTGCGCACGCGCGGGACGATGCTGCGGCGCTTCATGCGCGCGCTGGCGCTCGGGCACGAGGCGCTGCGCAAGGACATCGGCAAGGCCGTCGACGAGCTCGTCGACGCCAACCCGGACCTCGACCGCGCCCTGCAGCGCGCCCAGGTCAAGGCGACGCTGCCCGTGTTCTTCCCGCGCGACAAGAAGAAGCCGTTCGGATACCAGGACCCGGTCGCCTGGCGGGCCTACACCCAGTGGATGCTCGACAACGACCTGCTGGCCAGCCCGGCCGGCGCCAACCGCGCGTTCACGAACGAGTTCCTGCCCGGCGAGGGCATCTGACCCTGCGCGCGATCTCGCTGCGCGAGGCGCGTCGCCTCGCCCTGCACGCGCAGGGGCTGGCGCTCGCGCCGCCGCGCGCGCGGGGGCGGGCGGGATCGGAGTCCGGCGCGATCACCGAGGTCGTCCGGCGGATCGGCTGCCTGCAGCTCGACCCCGTCAGCGCCGTCGCCCGCAGCCCCCTGCTCGTGCTCTTCGCGCGCCTCGGGCCGGTCGCAGACGCGACGCTCGAGCAGGCCGCGTACGAGCGCCGCGGCCTGTTCGACGCGTGGGCGCACGAGGCGTCGCTCGTCGCGACGGCGGACCTGCCGCTGCACCGCTGGGCGATGCGCACCGTGCACGACGGCGACGGCGCGCGGGCCGTCCGCAACCGGGCGTTCCTGCAAGCCAACGCGGCGTTCTGCGAGGAGCTCGTCGCGGAGCTGCGCGAGCGCGGGCCGCTCCGCGCACGCGACCTGGAGGATCGCTCGGCGGAGCCCTGGCGCCACGGGTGGTGGACAGACGAGGTCTCCGGCCGCCAGACGATCGCCCGGCTGCTGCACATGCTGTGGATCACCGGGCGCGTCGGCGTCGGGCGGCGCGAGGGCGGCGAGCGGCTGTGGGACGTCTTCGAGCGCTGCGTTCCGGCCGGCGCGCCGGCCGCCGAGCTCTCCGACGACGACGCCGAGCGCGAGGCGGTGCTGCGGGCCGTGCGGATGCTCGGCGTCGCGCGGCCCGCGCACGTCCGCGCGCACTTCCTGCGCCGCCGCTACCGCCAGCTCCCGGCGACGCTCGCGGCGCTCGTCACGGCCGGGCGCCTCGAGCGAGGTGACGGTCGCGGGCCTCGGCGGCGGCTGGTACGCCGCGCCCGAGGACGCCGAGCGCGCCGGCGCGCTCGCGCCGGGCGCGCGGAGTACCGCGCTGTCGCCGTTCGACAACCTCCTGTGCGACCGCGCCCGCGCGGCGGAGTTGTTCGGCTTCGACCACCGCCTCGAGATCTACGTCCCGGCGGCGAAGCGGCGCTGGGGCTACTACGTCCTGCCGATCCTGCACCGCGAGCGGATCGTCGCGCGAGCGGACGCCGCGCTGGACGCGGGCGCCGGCCTGTTGCGCGTCCACGCCCTGCACCGCGAGCCGGGCGTGCGGCGCTCGGCGGCGCTCGACCGCGCCGTCGCGCGCACGCTCGCGCGGCTGGCGGCGTGGCGTGGCGCCGGCGGCGTCAGCGTCGCGCGCGAGGCCTGAGGCGGTCCAGGCCCGCGCCGCTCGCGGGGCGGCCGGCCCGTCGCGGCGTCCGGCGGGCTCGCGGGCGGCCGGCGGTCTCAGGCGGCGAGCAGCTCGCTCGCCGGCGGCGGCAGGCCGAGCGCGTGCGTTGCGGCCAGGCCGCGCCACTCGCCGAAGCGCTCGAACAGGGCGCGCACCTCGGCCTCCTCGGCGCGCGCGGCGGGGTCGCCGCCGCTGCGCCAGCGGCCGAGCAGCTTGAGGTAGCCCAGGTCGCCCGCCGGCAGCACGTCGTAGCGCCCCTGGCCGTGCGCGGCGAGCATCTCCACGGTCCAGCGGCCGACGGTCGGGACGGCGAGCAGCCGCCGCCAGCCGAGCTCGTGCTCGGAGCGCTCGAGGTCGATGCGCCCGGCCGCGACCTCGCGGGCGACGCCAACGAGCGCGATCGAGCGCCGGCGCCGAGAGGTCGAAGGACTCCAGGCGCGCCGGCGCGCAGCGCGGCGAGCGCCGCCGCGGACGGCACGTCGCGCAGGCCGCTGGCGGCGCAGCAAGGGCCCGAGCGCGATAGACGATCCGCCGCTGGATCGCGGCGGCGCGCGGCGAGTCGATGAGCTGCTCGCAGATCGCCCACGCGAGCGCCTCGAAGGCGACCGGGCGGCGCGAGATGCGCAGCCACGGCCGGCGCCGCACCGACGCCCCGATGAGCGGGTCGTCGCGGAAGCGCTCGTGGAACTCGCGCAGGTCGTCGTCGACGGCGAGCGCGAAGCGCATCCGCGCGATCGCGCCGCGGCGTCGTCGCGATCGCTCGCCCGGGCGCCGAACAGGACGCTGCGCTGGCCGGTCTGCGCGACGCGGACCGTCGCCGGGCGGCCGTCGACGTGCAGCAGCCGCTCGAGCACCCCGCCGCGGCAGCGCAGCACGCCGTCGCGCCCGCCGCCGGCCGGCAGGCGAAAGGCCCAGCGCGGGATGACCTCGACGCGAAGCTCGACCACGGCGCGCGCCGAGCCTACGCCGCGGGCAGGACGTCCGACCCGGCCAGGCCGCACGTGCGACGCGCTCTCCGCGACCGCCGTGCGCGGTCATTCGTCCGGTCCCTTTGCGCCGCCGCGCGATCTGCCGATAAGGGGCGTGATGATCAGCGGTCAAGCACCGGCGCGGCGCCGTCCTGCGGCGTCGCGGCGCACCACGTGGCGCACGCTCGCGCGTCATCGCTCGTGGCCGCGGCCGCGGCCTCGCTGTGCGACCGCCGCGAGCGCCGCCGCGCTGGCGATCACCGAGTTCTCCACCGGCGTCTCGCCAGCCGGCGCGCGGATCGCGCCGGACGCGGACGGCAACATGTGGTACACGGCCAAGCCGGCCTCGAAGGTCGGGCGCGATCACGCCGCTGGGCGTGGTCACCGAGTTCTCCACCGGCATCACCCCCGGCAGCGACCCGCTCGGCGATCACCGCCGGCCCCGACGGCAACATGTGGTTCGTCGAGCTCGTCGCGCGGCGCGTCGGCGCGGATCACGCCCGACGGGCATCGTCACCGAGTTTCCACCGGCGACATGCTCGTCGACGGCGGCATCGCGGCCGGGCCCGACGGCCGGCTGTGGTTCACGGGCATGGTGTACGTCGGCAACGACAGCTACCTCCCCGCGATCGCCGCGATGACGACCGAGCGGCGTCGTCACGTCGTACACGCGCGGGCCTCAGCGCGAACAGCCTGCCGACGTCGATCGCCAGCGGCGCCGGACGGCAACCTGTGGTTCACGGACGCCAACGATCGCATCGGCCGCATCACGACGGCTGGCACGATCACCGAGTACGACCGACGTCAGCACCAACGCCGTGCCGTACGAGATCGCGAGCGGTCCCGGCGGCATGTGGTTCACGGAGTCCGCAGGCGTCCGCGCGTCGGCCGGATCGACGCAGCCGGCGAGGTCACGGAGTTTCGAGACGGGCTTCTCGTCAAACGGCAGGCCACCGGCATCGCCGTCGGACCGGACGGCAACCTCTGGATCACCGAGGCGCGGGCGCACAGCGATCGCGCGCATGACGCCGTCGGGCACCGTGACGGTGTTCACCGAGGCGTGACGCCCGGGTCGGGGCCGATCTCGATCGCCGCCGGTCCGAACGACACGCTCTGGTCGGCGGCGTCCCAGGCGGCGCACATCGGCCGCGTCACGCTCTTCGAAGGCCCGTTCGTGACGGCTGGCGCGACGAGCGGCCTCGGTCAGACCGCGGCGACGCTCGACGGCACGGTCGACGCCAGAGGAGTCGACGACGAGCGCGCACTTCGAGTACGGCACGACGCCGCTACGGCACGAGCACCACGCCGCAGACGATCGAGGGCTCCGCGGACACGGGGGTCTCGGCCTCGCTCGGCGGCCTGCAGCCGGCCACGACCTACCACTTCCGCCTCACCGCGACCAACGCCCAGGGCGGAAACGAGGCGACGGGCAGCTTCACGACCGAGGCGGTGCCGCCGCCGCCTCCGCCGCCTCCGCCTCCTCCCCCGCCACCGCCTCCGCCGCCCCCACCACCCCCACCGCCGCGTCGCCGCCGCCGCCGCCACCGCCGGTGACGCCTCCGCCGCCGGCCGTCGTGCCGCCGCCGCCCCCGCCGGCGACGATCCCCTCGACGACGCCGCCACCGCGCCGCGACGACCTCACCGCTCGTCACGGCGGACGCCAAGCGCTGCCCGGTCATCGGCACGATGGTCATCGCGACGGACGCCGCGGACACGCTCAGCGGCTCGGCCGGCACGGACCTCATCTTCGGCATGTCCGGCAACGACACCCTGCGTGCGGGAACCGGCGCTGACTGCGTCTTCGGCCAGCCCGGCAACGACAGGCTCTTCGGCGGCGCCGGCGCGGACACGCTCAGCGGCGGCGCGGGTGCCGACGTCCTGGCCGGCGACGCAGGCGACGACACGCTCGACGGCGACGGCGGCAACGATCGCGTCAACGGCGGCAAGGGCGACGACAGCATCGCCGGCGGGTCCGGCGCCGACCGCGTGACCGACACGCGCGGGACCGACGACCTCTCCGGCGGGGCGGGCAACGACCGCGTCAACGCCCGCGACGCGACCGCCGCCGGCCGCCGCGCTTCAGACCAGCGTGAGCTGCGGGTCGGGGCGCAAGGACGTCGCGATCGTCGACCGCAGGGACAGGTCTCCCGCGACTGCGAGCGCGTGACGCGGCGCTGAGCGCGGCGGCAGCGGGTTCGCTCACCGGGCCGCGCGAGCGGACGCCGCTGCGAGCGCGTGACGCGACGCTGAGCGGCGGCCGGGGGTCGCTGCCGTGGGCGCGCGAACGGCCGCGAGGCGGGCGCTACTTGCGCTCGCCGAGCATGTGCACGTCGACGAGGAACGAGCGGCTCGCCAGCACCGGCGCGAGCACCCTGCGCCGCCGGCGCGCAAGCCGGCGGATCTTGCGCCGGCGCACGACGGCGACCGCGGTCGCCCCCGCCATCATGCTGACGCCGACGAGGGCCGCCGTCTGCACGACCGCCGGGGTCAGCATCCCCGCCACGCGGCGTGCCTGCACGACGCGCGGCTCGTCGAGCACGGCGACGCCGTCCACGCGCTCCTCGTCGAGCTCGTCGTCGATCACGGCGACCCCGTGCGGCCGGCCAGCAGCCGGTCGCCCGTGCCCAGCATGTCGCCGAGCTTCGTGAACTGCAGGTGGTCGAGGTAGTAGTGCTGGAGCAAGGTGGAAAGGATGACGATGTAGTACGCCTTTTGCAGGTCGACGCCGAAGACGCCGTGCAGGACGAGCACCAGCATGCCCGCTACGGCGGTCAGAAGAACTGCGAGTCCGTAGAAGTGCCACGGGCGGTCAGGGCCATTCATCTCCGCGACGAAGCGATTGTCGATCTCGCCGCGCTCCTTGCGCATCGCCATCAGAAACCAGACGAGCCCGAGATATTGGACGGAGTGCCAGACGTTGAAGCCCTGGAACGCGACGTCGATGTTCGGAAACAGCGGCAGCGTGAAGCCGATGGCGATCGTCAGGCCGATGAGCAGGACGCTCGGGACGAGCAGCGTGCCACGCCTGAAGTCGCGGATCGTCTTGGCGATCCAGAGGACGAAGAAGCCCGCGAACAGCGTCGCGATGCCGACGATCTGGATGTCGGCGACGATCCCCTGGCTCGCCCACGCCGGGACGTAGAGCTCGGTGCCGCCGAGCTGAAACGAGCCGTCGAGGATCTGCGGCGTGGCCATCGGATACAGGCAGAGGAAGACGACCCCGTAGTCGACGACCTTCTCGCGCGCCGGGCGCTTCGCGGGACCCTTCGCGGCGTAGCAGTCGTTGATGTAGGTGATCTGGTGCAGCACGTGGATCGACGCCCACATGAAGAAGACCGTCAGCAGCACCTGGAGGTGGACGAACGCCATCGTCGTGACGATCACCGGCAGCGCGAGCGACGCCGCGAGGAAGCGGCGGTGCCGGCGGCGGTAGTTCGGCTCCATGAACGTGTAGGTGAACGTGGAGTACAGGTGCGGGCCGCCGATGAACCCGGCGACGATGAGGTTGACCGCGGTCTGCGAGACGCCGAGCCCGTGGTAGAGCAGCAGCGGGATCGGGACGAGCGCGGCGCTCAGGATCAGGAACGTGAGGTCCCACGTCGGCGAGCGCAGCCACACGCCGGGCGCCGGCACGGCGGCACCAGCGGCACCGCGGGCGCGCAGCCTGGGGCGAATGCGGGGCAGGACGGCTACGTGCATCAGAACCTCGATTCGTAGACGCGGAAGCGCTTCACGATCCTGCCTCCCATCGCCTCCATTCCGCGGTTCATCGCCCGATTGGTCTCGAGAATCCACCCCATCTCGCCCCACTTCTGGGGGCGGTGCGTGGCGGTATCGAAATGTTCCACGTAGAACAGAGCGGCAGTCCCCGTGTGCTGATACTCAGGCTTGACGCCGAGGAAGCCGACGCGCACCCGATCGATGTGCTTGCTACGTCGAAACAGAAATGTAAACCACCCAAAGGGCAACACCCGGCCGTTCATGACCTTCAGCAGCTGGTTGACGTCGGGCACGGTGATCGCGATGCCGATCGTCTCGCCGTCCTTCTCGGCGGACATGAACCAGTTGCGGTCATAGACGAGCTGCAGCTCCTCGGCGTAGTGCTTGAGGTCTGAGTCCGAGTACGGCACGAAGCCCCAGTTGCGCTTCCAGGCCGCGTTGTAGACCTCGCCGAAGACGCCCTTGATGTTCTTCGAGAGGTCGCGCCGGCGCAGGTGGCGCAGCATGATGCCGTGCTTGGTGACCGCCTGCTCGGCGAGGTCGAAGATGACCGGCAGGATCTTCTCGCGGTCGGAGATGTCCAACGCCCACATGTAGAGGTCGATCGCCTTCTGAAGGCCCGCCTCCTCCATGCGCTGCTGGTAGTACGGCGGGTGCCAGGGCTGCTTGATCATCGGCTCGCGCTCGAAGCCCTCGATGAGCACGCCGCACTCGTCGTTCATCGTGTAGTCCATCGGGCCGATCATGTGCGAGCGCCCGTGCTGCGCCAGCCACTCGCGCGCGGCGTCCAGCAGCGCGCTCGCGACCTCCGCGTCGTCCTCGAGCTCGAGGAACCCAAACATGCCCGTGCCCGGCCCCGTGCTGCGCGTCGTAGGCCTCGTCGATCTGCGCGCTGATGCGCCCGACGACCCGCTTGCCGCGCCGCGCGACGAACTCCTGCGCCTCGGCGTGCTTGAAGTACGCGTTGAACCTGCGGCTGTGAAAGAGCTTGCGCTCCAAGCGGATCGGGGGGATCCACTGCTCGGAGGTAGCATGCAGACGGTACGGGAGCTCGATGAACTCCCTGCGATCCCGCCGTGACTTCACGGCCCCCACCTCGACGTTCACGGCGCCAACGCTACATGGCCTCCACGACACAAGACGTCTTCGCCAAGGCCCGCGGCCACGAGCGCGCCGATCAGCTGCGCATGGCGCGCGAGGCCGACCTGCTGCCGTACTTCCGCACGCTCGAGGGTCCGGCCGGCCCGGTCGTCGAGATGGAGGGCGCCGAGCGGATCATGCTCGGCTCGAACAACTACCTCGGCCTGACCGGCGACGAGCGCGTCATCCAGGGCGCCGCGGACGCCCTGCACACGTTCGGCACGGGCCTCACGGGGTCGCGACTGCTCAACGGCACGATCTCGCTGCACCTCGAGCTCGAGCAGGAGATCGCCGAGTGGATGGGCACCGAGGAGGCGCTCGTCTGCTCGACCGGCGCGCAGGCGAACCTCACCGCGCTGGGGACGCTGCTCGCCCCGGGCGACACGGTCGTCGTCGACTCGGGCATCCACGCCTCGATCATGGACGGCTGCATCCTCGGCCGCGCCAAGCTGCGCGCGTTTCGCCACAACAAGATGGACAAGCTCGAGCGCACGCTCGGCAAGGCGCAGCAGGACGGCGGCGGGATCCTCGTCGTCGTCGACGGCGTCTTCTCGATGGAGGGCGACGTCGCTCCCTTGCCGCAGATCGCGACCTGTGCGAGCAGTTCGGCGCGCGGCTCATGGTCGACGAGGCGCACGGCGCGGGCGTGCTCGGCGCGCGCGGCGCCGGGGCCTCGGAGCTGCATGGCGTCGAGGACCGCGTCGACCTGCGGATGGGGACGTTCTCGAAGAGCCTCGCGAGCTGCGGCGGCTTTCTCGCCGGCACGCACGAGGTCATCGACTATCTGCGCGTCCAGAGCCGCGCGTTCCTCTTCACGGCCGCCGGGGTGCCGGCGGCGCTCGGCGCGGCGCTCGCCGCCGTGCACATCGTCCGCTCGCCGGAGGGCCCGCCGCTGCTCGCGCGCGTGCTCGACAACGCCGCGTACCTGCACGCCGGGCTGCAGCGCGCACGGCTTCAAGGTCGTCGAGCACGAGGGCGACGCCATGACCCCGATCGTGCCGGTCATCGTCGGCGACGACTGGAAGGCCGTGCTGCTGTGGAAGGCGCTCTACGACGCGGGCGTGTTCGTCAACGTCGCGATCCACCCGGCGGTCCCGCCCGGCGGCGCGCTGCTCCGCACGAGCGTCATGGCGACGCACGACCGGCCGACGCTCGATCGTGCGCTCGACGCGTTCGCGACCGTCAAGGCCTCATTCGAGGCCGAGCACGGCCCGCTGCCGTCCTGATTCCTTGTCCAGATCTGAACAAGAGGTTCACGGAAGAAAAACATCGCTCTGAGCGGAGGTCTTCCGCGGCCGTGCATTGACCGCCCCCAGGGCGCTCGCATAGCTTCGCGTGGCGCTCAGCAGAGAGGTGTGTCGGGGAAGGCAGCCGGACGCGTCAGCAGCCCGAAAGGGGCGGTTCGACGGCGGTTGACGGGTGCCTCGTGATGTCTGGCTGCGCGCGCATTTCAGGTCAACAAATCATCACCACGCTGCCTCTCCCACGGACGGGGCAGCCAGGGAGGACACATGCACGACGCAACAGCGACGGTTGCCCCTGCGCCGCAGCATATGCAGGCACTTCAGCGCGCGAACGAGGTCCGGCTCGCGCGTGCCGAGCTCAAGCGCAGCGTCGCCCAGGGGAGCACGACCGTCGGCGCGGTCATCCTCGACTGTCCCTGGGAGGCGGCGAGCATGACGATCGCCGAGCTCCTGCTCGAGCCAGCGTCGTTGGGGGACGACGCGCGCGAGCAAGTTCCTCGCGGACATCGGCATGACCGAGACGAAGACCGTCGGCTCGATGACCGATCGCCAGCGCCGCGCACTCTCCGCGATCGTCTGACGGACGCTCAGCGGGCCCGCCTCACCGGAGCGCGGACTCCGGCGAGGCGGGCCCGTCGGCGTTCGGCGAGCAGGAGGGCGGCGGGCAGCACGACGAGCACGCCGAGCAGCGAGATCGTCAGGTCGACGACGGTGACGAAGCCGAAGTCGCGCAGCATCTTGACGTCGGAGGCGACGAGCACCGCGAAGCCGGCGATCGCCGTGGCGCCGGACGCGAGCACCGCCGCGCCGGTCGAGCGGTAGGTCCGCCGCAGCGCCTCCCCCGGGTCGTGCCCGGTCGCGCGCTCCTCGCGGTAGCGCTCGGACAGCAGCACGCTGAACTCCGTCGAGATCGCGATGACGAGCGCTCCGAGCGTCACGGACATCGGGTTCAGCGGGATGCGCAGGCAGAAGAGCACGAGCGCCGACCAGCCCGTCGCGAGCGCGATCGGGACGAGCGGGACGAGCGCGCGCTCGAGGTCGCGGAAGGCGACGAGCAGGACGAGCGCCACCGCGAGCAGGCCGGCGAGCAGGGTCAGGACGCGGCGCAGGGTCGAGGACACCGCGCCGTTGGCGTCGGCGGCGAGCACGGCAAGGCCCGCGAGCTCGGCGCGCACGCCCGGCGGGCGGCCGTCGTCCAGGCGCGCGCGCATCGCGTCGACGACGCGCTTCTGCTCGTCGAGCGCCATCAGGCGGATGCCGAAGGCGAGCGTCGCGGTCCGGCGGTCCGCGCTGATGACCGAGCGCGAGAAGTACGGCGGCACGGCGTCGAGCAGCGTGTCGATCGCGGCGGCGTCGCGGCGCGATGCGGGCGTCGTGAAGAGGTCGGGCAGCGAGAAGGCCGGACACAGCTCGGCCTGCCCGCATCCGCGCGCCCCGCTGAAGCCGTGCTCCTTCAGGACGGCGGTCTGGAAGGCGATCATCCAGGCGATGACCTTCGGGCTCGTCACGTCGGCCCCCTCGACGACGACGTCGATCTCCCCGCCCACCCCGCTCGAGCGCTGGAGCGCGTCGAGGTCGCGCAGGGCCGGCATGTCCTGTGGCACGAGGCGCTGGATGTCGGACTCCACGCGCGTCTGCGTGTCCAGTGCCCAGCCGGCGGCGGCCAGCGCGAGGCCGATCGCCAGCACGCGCCCGGGCCGGTCGACCGCGAAGGCGAGCGCGCCGCGGCCTGCCTGGCGCAGCGCGTCTGCGACGTCGCGCCCTCGGCCGCTCACCTGCCGGGGGGTGGAGGCGTTCGCTCCCCGCTGCGGGGACTGGATGGATCCACCCCCCGTGCGATCGGCCTGCGGCTCGCGACGGCCGGCGAGCACCAGCGCCGCGGTGCCCGCCAGCAGCGCCACCGCGAACGCGATCGCGATGCCGGCCACGAGCAGGAGCCCGAAGCCGCGCACCATCGGGACGGGCGAGAGCGCCAGGACCGCGAACCCCGCCGCCGTTGCGGCGGCCGCGGTCGCGATGGCGGGCGCGCCGAGGAGCGCCGCCCTGCGCGCCGCGGCCGCGACGCCCAGCGTCGCCGTTTCGGCCTCCTCGTGAGGGGGTCTGGCGGCAAACGTCCGCCATGTCGTCGTTTCCCGCCACACCCCCCCGGCGCCGCGAGGCTGTCCGCGCTCCTCGGCGATCCGCGACTGCAGCTGGATCGCGTAGTCGACCGCGAGGCCGATGAGGATCGGCAGGACGGCGATCGAGGCGATCGTCAGCGACGCGCCCGCGAGCGACAGCGCGCCGAACGTCAGCGCCACGGCCACGAGCGCGAGCGCGAGCGGCAGCAGTCGTGGTCGCACGCGGAAGACGAGCAGGAGCGTCGCCGCCATGACGAGCAGCGCGACGACGAGCAGCGTGCGCAGCGAACCGCCGATCGACGCCGCGAGGTCGGACACGACGACGGGCGCGCCGGTCACGGTGTACGTCGCGCCGTTGCGCGGCTTGAACTGCGCCATCGCGACGGCGGCGCGGACGAGGGCGATCGCCTCCGCCCGCCGCGCCTCGCTCAGGCCGGCCTCGAGGCGCACCTGGACGAGCGCGGTGCGTCCCGGCGCGGCGCCCTTGGAGGGAAAGAGGTAGGCGAACTTGCCCTTCGGGGTGCCGGGCGGCTTGGACGGGTCGAAGACCAGCGCGGAGACGAACGACGGGTCGTCGAGCTGCGGCAGCGAGCTGAAGCCGTAGCGCGCGACGAGCGCCAGCAGCTCGTCCACGAAGCGCTGCTGGACGGCTTGCCGCGCCTGCCTCCCGCGGCGCGCGGCGGCTTTGGGGCCGAGCCCGTCTCGCCGCGCGCGGTTGCGCGCCGTGGCCTCGGCGGCGTCGGCGTGCAAGCGCGCGAGCAGGACCCGCCGGTCGTAGCCGGCACGTAGCTCGCGTGCCGCCGTGTTGACGAACGTGCCGGGACCGAGGACGACCTTCACCGGATGCAGGCGGGCGAGGCGCGCGCACGGGCCTCGCGGCCCGCCGGGCAGCGCCGCCCCCGCCGGCGCGTTGCCCGCGATGCAGCCCTCGAGCGCGAGCAGCCGCTCGATGTCCTGGCTGAGGACGAGCTTCTGCAGGTCGCCGCGGACGAGCACGATGATCGCGTCGTCGCCGAAGCGCTCGCGCAGGGTCTCCGTGGCGGCGCGCGCCGGGCTGTCCGTTCCGACGAGCGTCTGGACGCCGGCGTCGGTCTCGAGGCGCAGGGCGAACGTCAGGCCGCCGACGGCGAGCAGCGCGGTGACCGCGAGCACGAGCGCGGGCCGGCGGGTCGCCAGCGCGGCGGCGCGGTGCAGCGGGTTAGGGAAGCGGCGGCCCGGCAGGCGTCATTCCATGCCCAGCGGACCCGCCGATTCACCCGCCAGGAACTGGCGCACGAACTGGTTGTCCGAGTCGAAGAGCTGCTCCGCCGGGCCGGACTCGACGATGCGGCCCTTCCAGAGCACCGAGATGTGCTCCGCGACGCGACGCGCGGTCATGATGTCGTGCGTGATGAGCGTGAACGCCGGCGGCGGGGTTCCCCGCTTCTGTGCCTCGCCCATCATGTCGGCGTGGATCTCCTGGATGAGCTCCCCGAGCAGCGCGGTGCGCACGGGATCCAGGCCCGAGTCGGGCTCGTCGAAGAGGACGATGTCCGGGTCGAGGACGAGCGCCCTGGCGAACCCGGCCCGCTTGCGCATGCCGCCGGAGAGCTCGTTGGGCATCTTGTCGTGGGCGTTCTGCAACCCGACCTCGGCGAGGCGGCGGTTCACGATCTCGCCGATCTCCTCCTCGCTCTTCTCGGTGTGCTGGCGCAGCGGGAAGCACACGTTGTCGAAGACGTTCATCGACCCGAAGAGCGCGCCGTCCTGAAAGAGGACGCCGAACTTCTGGCGCATGGCGAACAGCTCGTCGTCGGCCATGCTCGGCACGGACTCGCCGTGCACGAGGACGTCGCCGTGGTCGGGGTACAGCAGCCCGACCATGTGCTTGATGCAGACGGACTTGCCCGTCCCGGACGGGCCGAGGATCATCGAGATCTTGCCCTCGGGCAGGCCGAGGTTCAGCCCGCGGAGGATCTTGTTGCGGCCGAAGGCCTTGTGCACGTCGACGAACTCGACGGCGTCGCGCGCACCGGTGGGACGCTTGAGTCCCGTGTGCCATCGGTACTCGTCGTCCGCCGACCCGGAGGCCGGCGGACGGAGCTGCTGGTCACCCGCGGACGACACTGCGGGTGATGCTAACCGGACCGCTTGGCGGCGGTAGCCGTTCGAGGTGCCGAACGCTACGCGCCTGCCTGCCTAGCGGTAGCCCTTGGCCTTGTCGAGCTGGTACTGCGCGCGTGCCGACGCCGCAGCGGCGTTGATCGACGCCTGCTGCCAGCCGGGCTTGCAGGGAAGGGCCTGGTACGCCGCCCACGAGTCCTTCCTGGCGGCCTCAAGCTGGGCAAACTCCGGCGATTGCTTCGTCCCGTGAAACGTCTCATGTCCCTGCGCCATTGGTTCCTCCAACGCTCGAATTGCACACGGGGGCGTCCGTCGCGATGGCTGCATGCAACGGCCCGTCGCCCGTCTGACACTGGTTACGGTCTGGGTTCTCCACCCCGGGAACGATCGCGCACGCCTAGCCGACTGGTCGCGCCGATCCACGCTCCCGAACAGCCTCGTGCCGAGCCTCCCGATGAGGTACGGCCACGATATTTAGCAGTCGACGGCGTTCCGAGGCCTGTTCGCGCGTCAGGCTTAACAAAGCTGGCGCATTGCCACTTGCCGTCCGGTGGACGTTCTACACGCGCGCGAGCGCTCCGGGCACGGTAGCCGAGCGGGCCGCGCGGCGCCCGTCTCACGGCTTTCAGCCGTCGCGAGACGAGCGCTGCGCGTTTGCGTTCCGGAGCGGCGTCAGCCTCCCTGCGCGCGCCTGGCGGCGTCGAGGCGCTGCGTGGCGCGCGCCGCGGCCGCGGCCGCCTGCATCGACTGCTGCTGCCAGCCCGGCGAGCACGGGAGCGACTGGTACGCCGCCCAGGCCTGCTTCGCTGCGGCCTCGAGGGTCGCGATGTCCCCGTGGGCCCCGTTGGCGACCGGGGCCGGTGCGGCGGCCGCGGGTGCCGGTGCCGCTGCTGCGGGCGCCGCTGCCGGCGCCTCGGCGGCCGCCGGCGGCGGGGCCGCCGCGGACCGCAACCGGATCGTGCCGTGACCCGCCGGCCCACTCGGTGCGGGGGCGGGGGCGGGCTCCGGGGCAGCGGGCGGCGCTTCGGCGACCGGCTCCTCCGGCGGCGGCGGTGCCGCAGCCGGCTCCGGCGGCGCCGGAGGCGGGGCGGGCGCCCGCAGCTTGATCGTGCCGTGGCCGTGGGAACCGCCGGACGACGGCGGCGCGGGCGCCGCCGCGGCGGGCGCGGCCTCGACGGGCTCCGGCTCGGGCTCGGCGACCGCCTCTGGCTCAGGCGCGGGCGCGGGCGCGCTCGGCGACCGCAGCCGGATCGTGCCGTGACCGTGCGAGGCGCCTGCCGCGGCGGGCGCGGAGGCCGGGGCCGCGGGGGCCTGATCCGCAACCGCCTCCGGCTCCGGCTCCGGCTCGGCGGGCGCGGGGTCGGCGGGCGCCTCCGGCGCGGGCGCGGCGCTCGCCCCCCGCAACCGGATCGTGCCGTGGCCATAGGTCCCTCCGGACGCGGCCGGGGCGGGCGCCGGTTCGGCAACCGCCTCGGGCTCGGGCGCCGGCTCCGCGGGCGCCGGTTCGGCGACCGCCTCTGGCTCGGCGGCGGGCGCGGGGTCGGGGGCGGGCGTTGGCTCCGGCTCGGCGGCGGGCGCGGGGTCGGGGGCGGGCGTTGGCTCCGGCGCGGCGGCCCCCCGCAGCCGGATCGTGCCGTGGCCGTAGGAGCCGCCGGACGCGGAGGGTGTCTCCGCCCCGGCCGCCGCGGCCGGCTCGGCCGGCTCGGCCGGTGCCGGGTCGGCCACCGCCTCAGGCTCGGCGGCGGGCGCGGGCTCGGCGGCGGGCGCGGACTCGGCGGCGGGCGCGGGCTCCGGCGCGGCGGCCCCACGCAGCCGGATCGTGCCGTGGCCATAGGAGCCGCCGGCTGCCGCGGGCGTCTCGGCAGCGGCCGGCTCGGCCGGCGCCGGATCGGCGACCGCCTCCGGCTCGGGTGCCGGCGCAGCGTCCGCCTCGGGCTCCGGCGCAGCTTCCGCCACCGCCTCCTCAGGTGCCGGCGCAGCGTCAGCCTCGGGCTCCGGTGCCGGCGCAGCGTCAGCCTCGGGCTCGGGTGCCGCGGGCGTCGGGAACCTCGCGCCTCCCAGGCGGATCCTGCCCTGGCCGGCGGGTTGCGCCGGCGCGTCGGCCGGTGCGCCCTCGGCTGCCGCAGCAGGCGCCTCAGCCGGCGCGTCCGCGGCCTCCGCCGCCGCGGCCGGCTCCTCAGCCGGCGCGTCCGCGGCCTCCGCCGCCGCGGCGGGCTCCTCAGCCGGCGCGTCCGCGGCCTCCACGGCAGATGCCTCGGCCTCCGCCGACGCCGCGGGTGCCTCGGCCGCCGCGTCCGCAGCCTCCGGCGCCGGCGGTGCCTCCTCGGCCGCAGGTGGGCTGGCGCCGCGCAGGCGGATCCGGCCGTGGCCGACGGGTCCCGACGTCTCGCTCGGCGGCGCGGCCGCGCCTGATGGAGCCATCGCGACGAACGCGAGATACGCCTCGGCCGACGCCTTCGCCGCGGACCCCGCCAGCGCCGCGTAGTCAGGCTCCGGCAGCGGCGGCACGCTCTTCAGCACCGGCGCTGCCGGCGTCGAGTAGCGCGCGTACGCAGCCGCCGACTCCGCCGCAGCGGCCGCCGCCAGCGCCGCCAGATCCTCGCGCTGCACGGCCACCACGGGCTCCGCAGCCGGCTCGACCCCGGCGGCCGGCTCAGCCTCGGCAGCCGGCGCGCTGTACTTCGCGTACGCCGCAGCAGACGCAGCCGCAGCCTCGGCCGCCCGCGCCGCCAGATCGCCGCCCGCCACAGCGGGCTCAGCCTCGGCAGCCGGCGCGCTGTACTTCGCGTACGCCGCAGCAGACGCAGCCGCAGCCTCGGCCGCCCGCGCCGCCAGATCGCCGCCCGCCGCAGCAGGCTCGGCCTCGGCAGCCGGCGCGCTGTACTTCGCATACGCCGCAGCAGACGCAGCCGCAGCCTCCGCCGCCCGCGCCGCCAGATCGCCGCCCGCCGCGGACGCCTGCTCGTCGCCTGCAGCAGACGGCTCCTCGTCGCCGCCCACCGCGGCGCGCACGCGGGTGGCGCCCTCGCTGAGCACCGTCCCGGCGGCCGACGCCGCCTTCGCGACGACGGTCTTCGCCTGCGTCACGAACCGCTCATATGCCTCCGCCGACGCCGCGGCGGCCCTTGCTGCCGCTGCCGACAGCTCCTCCCGGGTCTGACTCATGTTCTTCTCCACCCTCTTCAAAGGACGGGGGATTGGGCATCCGCGATTGCCACGCTGCCCACCCCCTCGTCTGAACGCAGCTTGCCTTCACCGTGGCTCTGTCGAAAACGCCTCATTGCGCGTTCATCCGCCAATCGGGGCACGAGGATTCGCGCCCCAGAACAACTGGGTGCCGAGCATCCCGATGAGATGCACCAGCACGATGTTCAGCACCATCGACTTCGCGGTCGCCGTCCCGACGCCGACCGGTCCCCCTCGCGCGTGGTAGCCGTAGTAGCACCCCACGAGCACGATCGCCGTGGCCATCACCATCCCCTTGGACAGGCTGTAGAGCAGGTCCTGGGGGTTCTGGAACATCCAGAAGATGTCGAGGTATCCGCCTCGTGAAACCTCGCCGATCTGCTGTACGACCGCGATGTACGAGGCCAAGAACCCCGCACCGATCGAAGCGATGTAGACGAACGGCAGCACAAGCCACGCCGCCAGCAGGCGCGTCGCGCAGAGGAAGGTGATCGAGCTGATGCCCATGACCTCGAGCGCGTCGATCTCGTCGGAGATCCGCATCGAGCCGAGCTCGGCGACGATCCCCGTGCCGACCTTCGCGGCCATCATGTAGCCGAACGCGTACGGGATGAGCTCGCGCAGGTCGCACCACGCCGCGAACACCCCCGCGTACGCCGGGTTGCCGACCGAGCGGTTGAAGTAGGCGCCCTCGATCCCGCACTGCAGGCCGATGATGAACACGAGCCCCCAGATGACGAGCGTCGAGGAGACGATGAGGATCCCCGCCTGGCGCAGCGCCTCGCCGAGGAAGTGCAGCACCCGTCCCGAGAACACCTGGCCGACGATCCGCCCGGAGAACTTCGCGATCTCCCCGAACGAGGAGACCCAGTCGCGCGGGATGGCGAACCAGCCGCCCATCAGCGCAGGTTCGCAAGCTCGGGGTTCGTGGCCAGGAGCGTCTGCGTGAAGACGTAGTTGAACGCGAAGATGCCCAGGAAGGCGATGACGACGGCCTGGTTAACGGCACGTCCCACCCCCTCGGCCCCACCCGACGCGGTCATGCCCTTGTAGCAGCAGACGATCGCGATGATCGCGCCGAAGAGCGTCGTCTTCAGCGTCGAGCCCCAGAGGTCCGTCAGCGACGCCGCCGCGAAGAACTGCGCGCGAAACGCGCCGATCGTCCCGCCGTTGACGACGGTCGCGAGGATCCCCGAGAACACCCCGAAGACCAGCGCGTAGATGTTGAACAGGCCGGTGACAAGCATCAAAGCCAAGAAGCGCGGGACGACGAGGTTCTTGACCGGGTCGACGCCGAGCACCTGCAGCGCGTCGAGCTCCTCGCGGATCTTGCGCGCGCCGAGGTCGGCCGTGATCGCCGTGCCCGCCACGCCGGCCAGCACGATCGCCGTCACGAACGGCGCGAACTCGCGGATCGACGCGAGCACGAAGAAGCCGCCGAGCCGGTCCAGCGCGCCGAAGAGCACGAGGAAGTTCGCGGCCTGCAGCCCCGGCGCGCCGTAGCCGAACGCGATCGTCGAGACGAGCAGCGGAAACCAGCAGAGCTTCAGCGCGAAGAGGAACTGGTTGACGAACTCGCCGCCGTAGGGATAGGGCGGCCGCAGCGCGGACATGACCGTCCTGCCGGTGAGGATCATCATGTCTCCGACCTCTTCGAGCACGCCCTTCGCAGGAAGGAACGTTCGATCGGCGACGTTGCGGACCATCAAGCATGGCTCCCTTTGATTTCCCCTGCTACGGCGCGGACCCGGGGCGCCGTCGCGCCAATCTATGCCAACCGCCTTCCCAGCGCCAGCGGACGGCACCGTCCGAGTCCCGGCGGCCGCTTCCGGGTAGCCCGAACCAGAGCAAGACGTCCGCGGCGCGATGAAAGCCCGGACGCCCACGGCAGGGGACGACCGCTTCCAAGGAGACGAACAATGGCCTACCACGGGCTCGACACGTACCTCACTGATCACTACGCCGGCGCGACTGCGGGCCTGAACCTCGCACAGCTCGCGGCCAAGGAGCACCAGGGCGACGAGCACGGCGAGTTCTTCAGCCAGCTCGCGATCGAGATCCGCGAGGACTACGAGACGCTCGAGCGGCTGATGGAGGGCTTGGCCGTGGAGCAGAGCGCGATCAAGACCGCCGCGGCCGAGGTGGGCACGAAGGTCATGTCGCCGAAGTTCACGAGCGGCGACGACGACGCGATGAACGCCTTCATCACGCTGGAGACCCTCTCGATCGGCGTCGAGGGCAAGACCTGCATGTGGACGGCCCTGTCCAAGGTCGACGACCCGACGCTCGCGAGCTTCGACATCGACGACCTCATCGCCCGCGCACAGGATCAGCGCGCACGCATCGAGGAGCAGCGTCTCGCGATCGCGCCGCAGGCGCTGACGCACACCGTCAACGCGTAGGTCGTCGCGCGCCTGGCACTCGGCTGAGCGAGCCATCGTCGTGTCTGACGGCGCACGCGCGAACGGGACAGTGCCAGGCGAAGCGCACGTCGCGTTCGCGCGGGTGCCGTCAGGCGCGACGAGGGCCGCTCAGGCTCAGCGGGGCAGGCGTGGGGCGATAATCCTGTACGCCTTCAGGCCCAGGCCCAGGCGCTCGCGGTCCTCGGACTGCATCGGGTCAAGGCCCGTGAGGTCGCGCACCCGCTCCAGCCGGTAGGCCACGGTGTGGCGGTGCGCGTGGATCGCCGTCGCGGTCGCGCTCATGTGGCAGTTCGCGGCGAGGTAGGCCTCGAGCGTCCCGACGAGATCGGTGCGGTACTGGTCGTCGTAGCGCACGACCGGCGCGACGGTGTCCTCGTAGAACGAGCGCACCTCCTCGGGGTGCGACGCCAGGACGCGGAACAGGAGCCGGTACGTGCCCTGGTTGATGTCCTCTGCGATCGGCTCGCCGGACACGGTCAGCACGTCGAGCACGAGCTCGGCCTCCTGCACCGCGCGCGCGAGCTCGGCGGGGTCGGCGTAGAAGGACGACAGCCCGATGGTCCCGTGGCGCTGGAGCCGGGCGGCGAGCCGCGCCGCGGCGGCGAGCGTCGCCTCGGCCGGGTTGTCGACGGGGAGCGCCGGCAGCAGCGCATAGATGCGCCCGCCCTGCGCGCCGTTGATCGCACCCTCCATGTGCTGGGCCAGCGCGCCGGGCACGTCTTCGGCGATCGTCGCGACGACATGGCGCGGGCGGTCGGTGTGCAGCTGCGCGCACAGCGCGATCGCGCCGCGGCTGAGGTCGCAGCCCAACCGCGCGCCGCGCCGCACGAGCTCGTCGGGCGCGAGGCCGCTGCCGGCCCGTAGGTCCTCGAGGAACGACCCGCGCAGGTTCTGCTCGACCTCGTCGCGCGCCTCCGCGACCGCGACCTCCGTCAGCGACGCTACGGCCGCCAGATGCAGGTACTCGGCCGCCTCGCCGGCGGCGGTCGTCGCGCCGTCGAGCATGAGCACGGCGCCGACGGACTCGTCGCCGGACGCGATCGGGATCTCCGCGGCGATGCCGCGCGGCGTGTGCGCCAGGCGATCCTGCACGACGTCGCCCACGTACCTGCGCAGCTCCGGTAGCCGCTCGGCCGACGGCTGCCCCGTCGGAGCCATGACGGCCGTACCGAGCCGCGGGATGATGATCGCCACCGACCCGCCGACGGCGTCGGCGGCAAGCTCTGCGACACGCTCGAGGCCGTCTCCGGCCAGGACGGCGTCGACCATCCGCAGATGCAGCCCCCTAAGCCGCTCGACGAGGGTGGCCGCTGTCGGGGCGGCCACCCGTACTCGCCCTAGCCTGCCGCCGCGGCAGCCGCGGCGTCCGGGTGAGCCTGGAGCGTGTCCTCGCCGGACTCGCCGGTGCGGATCCGGTACGCCTCCTCGACAGGCAGCACGAACACCTTGCCGTCGCCGACGGCGCCGGTTCGCCCGTGCTTGAGGATCGTGTCGACGATCGTCATGACGTCCTTCGACGCGACGACGCACTCGATCTTCACCTTCGGGCGCAGGTAGTTCGTGAGCTCGGCTCCGCGGTAGCGCTCCGTGATCCCCTTCTGGCGCCCCGAGCCCTTCACCTCGCTGATCGACAGCGACGGGAACCCGAGCGCGAGCAGCTCGGTGCGGATCGGCTCGAACGCCTCGTGCCTGACATAGGCGAACACCATCTTCATACGGGCATCTCCTTCGTGGCCATCGCGGTGACCGGCGCGGGCGGCACCGTCGCTGCGGGACCTCCGCCGTAACCGATGAGTTCCGCGGCCGGGATGAACGCTTCAGGGTAGCCGTACATGCCGTGCTCGGAGATGTCGAGGCCGGCGTCCTCTTCCTCCTCGGTCACGCGCAGCCCGTACGTCATCTTGATGACGTAGAAGGTCGCGTAGCTCATGGCGAACACGAACGAGAACGCGACCGTGAAGCCGACCACCTGGGCGACGAGCTGCGTCAGCGAGCCGGTGTAGAGCAGGCCGCCCTCGCCGACCGTGTTGTACGCGGCCAGCCGCGGCGCGGTGAACAGGCCGCACGACATCGTCCCCCAGATGCCGCAGATGCCGTGCGCCGTGAGGACGCCCACCGGATCGTCGATCTTCTTGTCGATCGCCAGGATGCACGGCGGGACGATGAGCCCGGCGATGAGCCCGATCGGGATCGCGGCCCACAGCTCGACGTAGCCCGACGGCGCGGTGATCGCCACAAGCGCGCCGATCGCGCCGTTGCCGCACATGCCGATGTCCAGCGTCTTCTGCATGAGCTTGCTCATCAGCAGCGCACCGAGCACGCCGCAGGCGGCGGCGAGGTTCGTGACGAGCACGATCTCGGCGAAGCGGCCGTCCTGGATGCCCAGGGCCGAGCCGGGGTTGAAGCCGAACCAGCCGAGCCACAGGATCATGACCGCGAGGCCGAACAGCGGCATGTTGTGACCGGGGATCGCCCGCGGCTTGCCGTCCTTGCCGTACTTGCCCTTCCTCGGGCCGAGCAGCAGCAGGACCGCGAGCGCGCCGGTCGCGCCGATCAGGTGGACGGCGGTCGAGCCGGCGAAGTCCTGCATGCCGACGAAGCCGATGTCCTTCCACAGGCCGACCGGCACCTGCAGGAAGCCGCCGCCGAAGACCCAGTGCGCGCCGATCGGGTAGATGACCGCGGCGAAGACGACGGCGTAGATGATGTAGACGCCGAACTTGATCCGCTCGAGCGTCGAGCCCCAGACGATCGCGAGCGAGACCGCGCAGAAGACGAACTGGAAGAAGAACTTCGCTTCGACGGTGACGTTCGAGAACCCCATGACGGGGAACGCCGCGGTCGGGTCGCCGTAGCCCTGCAGCAGGAACCCGGTGGTGCCGATCATGCCGCCGAGGCTCTCCGGCGAGGACCCGAAGGCGAACGCGAACCCGACGAAGTACCAGCAGACCGCCGCGATCGAGAAGTTCGTGAGGATCTTCGCCACGACCGTGCCGGCGTTCTTCTGCCGAGAGAACCCGATCTCGAGGAACATGAAGCCGCACTGCATGAACATCACGACCATGCCGGCGACGATCACCCACATGGTGTTGACGCCTACGGAGGTCAGGCCGACGGTCTCCTCGACGCTGCCGCCGCTGTTGATGGCGGAGTCGACGACGTCCGCCGACGCCATGCTCGGTACACAGAGCGCGACCAGCAGCCCTACCGCCGCAGCGGGCAGCACCTTCAGCGCGAGCGTCCGTCTCATCTGTCCTCCCCGGTTGGATACCTCGTCATCGCACGTCATGGTCGGTCCCGGAGCCGGGTAGCGTCTTCGTCCCCGTGGCAAACAGCCGCCGGGCGTCGTTTGTCCCTGTGGACAACGACCCGGCCCTCGCGCGAGGGTTAGGCTGCCGCTCAGGAATCCAGACTCAGGAGGGAACAACCCGCACCATGGCCAGAATCCGGCAGCAGAACGTCACAGCCGCGCAGTGGAGCGCCAACGGTGGAGCGCTCGGCTCGCCCGATCTGACGCTTCCCGCCAACCAGGTCTTCGGGGCGAACGTCTTCAGCGTCGAGGTCCAGCGCCAGCGCCTGCCGAAGCACGTCTTCAAGGCGCTGCAGGGATCGCTCGCGCGCGGCGACGGACTGGACACGGCGCTGGCCGACTCGGTGGCGCAGGCGATGAAGGAGTGGGCGCTCGAGCGCGGCGCGACGCACTACACGCACTGGTTCCAGCCGCTGACCGGCATGACGGCGGAGAAGCACGACTCGTTCTACGGGCCGACCGGCGAGGGCTCGGCGATCGCCGACTTCTCCGGTAAGGAGCTCATCCAGGGCGAGCCCGACGCGTCCTCGTTCCCGACGGGCGGCATCCGCGCGACGTTCGAGGCGCGCGGCTACACCGCGTGGGACCCGACCTCGCCCGCGTTCATCCTCGAGAACCCCAACGGCGCGCTGCTCTGCATCCCGACCGCCTTCGTGTCGTGGACCGGCGAGGCGCTGGATTCGAAGATCCCGCTGCTGCGCTCGATGGACGCCCTGTCGAACTCGGCGATCCGCGCGCTCGGGCTCCTCGGCGACGAGGAGGCCGCACGGGTCTTCACGACCGTCGGCCCCGAGCAGGAGTACTTCCTCGTCGACGAGCAGTACTACTACGAGCGCCCCGACCTGCTCATCACCGGCCGCACGCTGTTCGGCGCCAAGCCGCCCAAGGGCCACGAGCTCGACGAGCACTACTTCGGCTCGATCCCCGAGCGGATCCTCGCGTGCATGATGGAGACCGAGCGCGAGCTCGCGAAGCTCGGCGTGCCGGTCAAGACGCGCCACAACGAGGTCGCGCCGAACCAGTACGAGCTCGCGCCGATCTTCGAGAACTCGAACGTCAGCTGCGACCACCAGCAGCTCACGATGCAGCTGTTGCAGAACATCGCTCGCCGCTATGGCCTCGTGTGCCTGCTGCACGAGAAGCCCTTCGCGGGCGTCAACGGCTCGGGCAAGCACAACAACTGGTCGATGGGCACGGACACTGGCGTCAACCTGCTCGAGCCGGGCGACACACCGCACGACAACATCCAGTTTCTGTTCTTCTGCACGGCGGTCGTCAAGGCCGTCCACAAGCACCAGGCGCTGCTGCGCGCGTCGGTCGCGAACGTGGGCCAGGACCACCGGCTCGGGGCCAACGAGGCGCCGCCGGCGATCATCTCGATCTTCCTCGGCGGGGAGCTCGAGAAGGTCTTCGAGGCGATCGCCGCGGGCGACGCGGCCGTGTCTTCGGACAACGGCTTCCTCGGCCTCGGGACGCCCGTGCTGCCGCCGTTGCCGATGCACGGCGGCGACCGCAACCGGACCTCGCCGTTCGCCTTCACCGGCAACAAGTTCGAGTTCCGGATGCTGGGGTCGAGCTCGTCGCTCGGCTTCCCGAACACCGTACTCAACACGATCGCCGCCGAGGCGATCGACGAGCTCTCGGATGCGCTCGAGGCGAAGATGGGCGACGGCACGGGCCTTGAGGAGGCCGTCGTCGCGGTCGTCAAGGACGCCTACAACGCGAACAAGGCCATCGTGTTCGGCGGCGACAACTACGCCGAGGAGTGGTACACGGAGGCCGAGGCTCGCGGATTGCACAACCTCAGCTCGACGCCGGAGGCGCTGCCGTGGTTCATCAACGAGCAGACCGTCGACGTCATGGGCAAGTACAACGTGCTCTCCGAGCGCGAGCTCGAGGCGCGCTACGAGGTCTCGATCGAGCAGTACTTCGTCAAGCTCAACATCGAGTCCGAGACCGCGTCGTCGATCGCGCGGACGATGCTCCTGCCCGCTGCGGTCCGCCACCTGACGCAGCTCATCGCGTCCGGGCGCGAGGGCCTCATCGACGAGTTCGCGCCGCTCGTGGAGCAGTTCCACAAGGCGATCGTCGCGCTGGAGAACGCGAACGAGGACCCGGGCCTCGAGGGCCTCGAGCTCGCGCACTACATGCGCGACACGGTCGTCGCGGCGATGACCGACGTCCGCGCGGTCGCCGACAGGCTCGAGAAGCTCGTCGCCGACGACCTGTGGCCGTTGCCGAAGTACTCGGAGATCCTGTTCATCAAGTAGCCCCTCCGGGCAGCACGTCACTGGTCGTACCGAAAGCCCCGCCTGCCCCGGCGGGGCTTTCGTCGTGTGTGCGGGGGAACCGACGCCGGTCGGGCGCTGTACCCGGTATATGCACGAGCGCATGTTGCGAGCGGTGGGCATCGCGGTCCTGGTTGCCGTGCTCGCCCTGCCCGCTGCCTCGCAGGCGAAGGGCGGATGCCCGAACCGCGACGTCCGTGCGATGCTCGCCGAGGCCGGTCAGGGGATGAACGGCCGGGTGATCGAGCTGCGCGAGACGTACATCACGATCCTCGCCGAGAGCACGTACGCCGACAGCATCGCGTTCGACGACACCGTGCGCGTGTACGGCACGAGCCTGCCCGCCGTCCTGCAGGGCCGGATCGGGATCGTCGTGCGCCGCGTCGGCGACCGGTGGACCGCCGGCCGCTGCGACGTCGTCCCGGGCTGGCGGATGGCCAACGCCCTGCACGGCATGGAGCCGTGCCCGCAGCCGGGGGTGCGGATCTCCGCGGTGCGTGTCGACGGCCGGATGGCCCGGGTCACCCTGAGGTTGTTCGGCGACGTGACCATGCTGCGGTTGGACTCCGGGCAGCGGGTCCGGCGCAGGCACTTGGCGGGGCCCGGCGTGCGGTCGATCACCGAGACGTTCACGTACTCGCGCGCCGGCAGGTTTCGCGCGAACATCCGCGCGGAGGGCGGCTTCGGGCCGGGCTGCGGCACGAACCAGCGGCGCTTCTCAACTGCGCGGCGGACGATCGTCGTTCGCTGACTTGGCGGAAGCCGCAGAACCGTTGCGGTTCTGCGCGTGATTTGTCGCAAACGCGCGTTGTTTCGTCACGCGCGACCCAGCAGCCTGGACTCATGGCCGAGGGGGTGGATCCATCCAGTCCCCGCAGCGGGGAGCGAACGACTCCACCCCCCGACATGCAGGTGGCGCTGAGAGCCGCCGAGCAGCAGGGCCAGATCACGATCGCCCAGTTGCGAAGCTGCGGGCTCGGGCGCAACGCCGTCGCGGCGCGGGTGCGAAACGGGTGGCTGCACCGCATGTACCTCGGCGTCTACGCGGTCGGGCACGCCGGCGTGACGCGCGAGGGCCGCGCGATGGCCGCCGTGCTCGCCTGCGGTCAGCGCGCGTACCTGAGCTGGTACTGGGCGGGCATGCTCGGCGAGTGCCTGCCGTGGGAGGACCGCCTGCCGGACGTGACGGTCGTGGCCACGAAGGCGCGGACGGTCCAGGGGATCCGGGTGCATCGCGCGCGCTCGCTGCACTGGCGCGACGTCACGCACCACAACGGGATCCCCGTGACCGCGCCGGAGCGCACGCTGCTCGACCTGGCCACGGTGCTGTCGCCCGAGGCGCTGCGCAGCGCGGCGCGCCGCGCGCAGGCCGCGCATCGCGTCCACATCCGTCAGCTGCTGGCGTGCATCGAGCGCTCGAACGGGCATCCCGGCGTCGGCCCGTTGCGCGCTGTCATCGCCGACGGTCCGGCGCCGACTCGCAGCGACCTCGAGGATCGCCTGCTCGACCTCCTCGACCGCGCAGGCGTCGAGCGGCCCGAGATCAACGCGCCGCTGCGCCTGGACGGCCGCACGATCATCCCCGACCTCCTCTGGCGCACGCCGCGCGTCGCCATCGAGGCCGACAGCGAGCGCTGGCACGAGCACAAGCTCACGCGCGAGAACGACGCCGACAAGCAGGCGATCCTCGAAGCCCGAGGTTGGCGCGTCCTACGCATCGACGAACAGCAGCTGCGATCGCACCCGCAGCAGACGCTCGCGCGCATTCGCGCGGCACTCGCCCAAGCGAACTCGGCGGGGCCCGGCGCCACTGCGCCGTGAGGACACCGCCCAGGCCGAGCAAGCGCCCGCCGCGGGCCGGCCGCGGCAGCCCAGAAAGCACCCCGCGTGCCGTGGTCGGCGAGCAGGTGGACCGCATCGATACTGGCCTACCTCATGGTCCCGACCCCCATCCGCCTGCTCGCGGACGACGCGGGTCAGGTCCCGCCGGTCGAAGCGCAATGCTGGTGGCGGCCACCGCCGGCAGCGACGGCTGACGGGTCCGCGCCCGCGTCGGTCTAGATTGTCGGTGCAACGAACGACTGAGGGGACTGGCCGAATGGCTCAAGAGATGTGCCGTCACAAGGGCTGCACCTGCAATGCGCGCAGCGACGGGTTCTGCTCGGAGTACTGCGCGAGCGAAGGGGACTCCGTCGGGCACGCGGGCCAGGCCTGCTCCTGCGCGCACGACGAGTGCACAGCGCCGACGAAGTTCGAGAGCAAGGCGGAGTACGCCGACCTCGCGCCGGAAGGCCGGTTCGTCAAGGACGCCGCCCCCCGCGACTGGTGATCGCCAGGGGTGGATCCATCTGATCGCGCATCGCGAGACCAGATGGATCCACCCCCGCTGCTTCAGACCATGGTGCCCGCCTTCTCGGCGCCCAGGCCCGTCTCCGAGCGCACCTTCAGCTCGGCGAACTGGCGCTCGTTGCCGTGCTCCTTCGAGAGGACCGTGCCCAGCCAGCAGCCGAGGAACCCGAGCGGGATCGAGATGATGCCCGGGTTGGCGAGGTCGTAGAACGACAGCGCGCCGCCCTCGCCGTCCGGCCCGGGCCAGACCTTCGGCGAGATGATCACGAGCAGGATCGAGCTGAGGACGCCGAACAGCACGCCCGTCACCGCGCCCGCGGTGTTGAAGCGCCGCCACGTCAGCGCCAGCAGCAGCGCCGGGAAGTTCGCGCTCGCGGCGACCGCGAACGCCAGGCCGACCATGAACGAGACGTTCAGCCCCGACCCGCCGACGATCGCGATGACGATGGCGATCGCGCCGATCGACGCGGCGGCGATGCGCGCGACCAGCACCTCCTCGTGCTCGGACTCGTGGCCCTTGCGGATGACGTTCGACCACAGGTCGTGCGCGACCGCACCCGACGCCGACAGCACGAGCCCCGCCACGACCGCGAGGATCGTCGCGAAGGCCACCGCCGCGACGATCGCGAGGAAGAGGTCGCCGCCGAACGTCCCGTCGCCGCCGCCGAGGAACTGCGCGAGGTTCGGCGCCGCGAGGTTGCCGCCCGTGCCGGCCGCCGCCACGCCCTCCTCACCGAGCAGCGCGCGGGCGCCGAAGCCGATGAACGTCGTCAGGACGTAGAAGCCGCCGATGATGAACATCGCCCACACGACCGACGACCGCGCCGCGCGCGAGTCGGGCACCGTGAAGAAGCGCATGAGGATGTGCGGCAGCCCGGCGGTGCCGAGCACGAGCGCGATGCCCAGCGACACGGTGTCGATCGGCGATGACAGGAACGTCCCCGGGCCGAGCGAGAACGTCGACTCGGGCGTGGTCGCCTCCTCCGCGCGGTTGAAGAGCTCGATCGGGTTGAAGCCCACGCGCTCGAGGACGAACAGCGACATGACCGCGATCGCCGTCATCAGCAGGACGGCCTTGATGATCTGCACCCACGTCGTGGCGAGCATCCCGCCGAAGATGACGTAGCAGAGCATCATCGCGCCGGTGATGACGACCGCGATCGAGAAGTCGATCCCGACGAGCGCCTGGATGAGCACGCCCGCGCCGACCATCTGGGCGATGAGGTAGAACGCCGCGACCGTCAGCGTCCCCATCGCCGCCGCCGTGCGCGCCGGCCGCTCGCGCAGACGGAACGCCAGCACGTCGGCGATCGTGTACTTGCCGGCGTTTCGCATCCGCTCGGCGAGCAGGAACATGACCGTGAGAAACGCGACGAGGAAGCCCACGGAGTACAGGAAGCCGTCGAAGCCGTAGATGAAGATCAAGCCGGCGATGCCGAGGAACGACGCCGCCGACAGGTAGTCGCCGGAGATCGCGAGGCCGTTCTGCACGCCCGAGATCGAGCGGCCGGCGGCCCAGAAGACCTCCGCGCCGGTCATGCGCTTGGACGCCCAGTAGGTGACGACGAGCGTGATCGAGAGGACGATCGCGAAGATGACGAGCGCCTCGACGTTGGCTGCGGCGATCGTCATGGCGCCGTCTCCTCGCGGGGCGCCGCGCTCGGCGCGTCGCCGGTCAGCGCGCGTGCCACGACCTTCTCGGACAGCGGGTCATACGTGCGCTCGGATCGGCGCAGGTACATGAGGCCCAGCGCGAAGACCATGACGAACTGCGTCAGCGCGAGGCAGTAGCCGACCGTCAGCCCCTCGTACACGGAGCCCTTCATGAAGTCGGGGGCATAGCCCGCGAGCAGGATGAAGCCGATGTACCAGGAGAGAAAGAAGATCGTCGCCGGCAGGACGAAGCGACGCCGCGCCGCGATGAGCTCGCGGAACTCCGGTGAGCGCTCGACCTCCTCCCAGTCGATGCGCGGATCCACTGCCGGCATGGCCCTCCCCCTCTCGCTCGGGTTGTGTCGATTCGCACCTACCCGCTGGAGGGGCGTGCGAACGGTCACGTTCGCACGCGCGGAGGACCGAACGCTACAAGGGCATCTTGCGGCGGCCGCGGCGACCGGCGGAGCCGCTCTTGGAGATGGCCTTCTGCGCCTTGCCGAACGGCTTGGACAGCCAGTGGCCGAGCTTGCCGGGCGCGAGGCCCGCGCCGCGCTGACCGACACCGACGGCCTTGTGGCCGCCCTTCTGTGGCCCGTGCGACAAGCGCGGGAACAGGAATGCGAGCACGAGTAGTACGACGCAGAACGCGATGACTCCGGCGATGACCATGCCGGCGGGGATACCCGGCGCGCGAGGGCCGCACGCGCCGGGTTGCGGGCGCGAGCTACAGCGCCTTGAGGAACGCGATCGAGGGCATGAAGAAGTACTCGCCGCCCTTCATCGTCACGGTCTGCGGGGCCGCCTTGGCCGCCTTGGCCTGCGGCTTGTCCCACTTCAGCGGCCAGGCCGCCTTCGGACGCGAGCCCTGGCCGATGACGAGGTCCAGGCCGGGGTCGAGGTTGCCGACCGGGTCGCCGAACGGAAAGCCCGTGTTGTTCGCCCACGACTGCTGCGTGAACTCGAACTGGCTCGAGATCTCGGAGTTGAACGCCATGAACAGCAGCCCGACGCCGCCGGTCGGCCGCGCCGACAACGGCAGGTTCGTCGCGTTCGGGTCGTCGGTGCGCTTGCCGTAGGTCTGGCCGCGGCGGGCCATGATGGGCGGGCGATCGCCTGGGCCGGTGGCCGAGCCGCGCGGGTTCGTCTTGCGGACGTGGCCCTGGAACGGACAGCGCGGCCCCGCGACGTCCTTGTCGTAGTTGAAGTCGTTCGGAATCGGGTTCTCGCCGAGCGCCTTGCTGTGCGCGGTGAGCGCGGTGCCGTCGCGGAAGCGGCCGACGATCATCGCGCCGGCGCGCGTTCGGTCGCTGCTGGCCAGGCCGAGTTCGGTGGCGAGGTCCGCCTCGGCCTTGTGGAAGGCGCGCACGTTCTGCTCGAGCTTGCGCAGCACGAAGAAGCTGCCGAAGTGCTGGACGGGGTTCGGCGCGGCCGAGTCCCGCACGAGGACGCGGCCCAGCGCGAACGCGGGATCCCACTTCGCCTTCGCCTCGGCGGCGATGTCCTCCTTGAGAAACAGCGGCTGGCTGCGCCCGTCGATGTAGCCGAAGTGCTCGATGCCCTCGCCCCGGGCGTTGTGCTGACCCAGGCCGGTCTCCTCGCCGAGGAGCTTGACCTTCGGGGTGAAGAGCTTGCGGATCACCGCGCGCTTGGCGAGCATCTTCGTCTTGTCGGCGTCGCCGACGAGGATCACCGCGTGGATCGTGTGGCGGTAGGGCTCCTCCCACGTCGAGACCGGCGGGTCCTCGAGCGTGCCGACCGACGCCGCCGAGCGCATGCCGTCGACGAACGGCTGCGAGCCGCTCTTGGGGATCTTCGCCGTCGGGATGCCGAGCAGCTTGTAGCCCGCGAACGTCAGCCCGACGCCGACGTAGGGCGTGCCCGGAGTGCCGTCGGCGTTGAACTGCTCGGCCTCCTGCAGGTGCTTCTTGGCGGACTTGACCTTGCCGCCGACCGCCTTCAGGAACGCGCGCGCCTCGGTCTTGTCGGAGAACTGCACGAGCAGGATCCGCAGGTGCTCGCGCACGTGGCCCTTGACGATGTTGGGCTGTAGCTGGCTCAGCATCGCGGACGCGTCACCGGTCGCGGTCTTCCAGGCCAGCGGCTTAGTCAAATCGACGGGCATTGCATCCGATCCCTTGTACTCGTGGTTGTTCGCAACCCAACGCGGAGCACCGCCGTCAAGTTGCGCGCCGCGGAGCGCTGTGAGCGTTGTCTCACACAGACACAGAGCGCGCGGCGCGAGTCGCTGATACGCCTCTGCGAAGCTTGCCCGCGTGACCGACCCGCTGCGCCGCGTGACCGCCACGCGCTACGTCGCCCCGCTGCGCGAGGGCGGCTCGCTGCCCGGCCTGCTCGAGGCCGACGACGACGGGATGTACGTCACGAAGTTCACGGGCGCCGGCCAGGGTCCGGGCGCGCTGGTCGCCGAGGTGCTCGCGGGCGAGCTCGCCCGCCAGCTCGGCTTCGACGTGCCGGAGCTCGTCGTCGTCGACGTCCCCGCCGAGCTCGGCCACGCCGAACCCGACCCCGAGATCCAGGAGCTCCTCGCGGCGAGCCCCGGCCTCAACCTCGGGATGGACTTCCTGCCGGGCTCGCTGCCGTTCTCCGTCCCGCCCGACCCGCCCATCGACCCGGCCCTCGCGGCCGACGTCGTGTGGTTCGACGCGCTCGTGACGAACGTCGACCGCACGCACCGCAACCCGAACCTGCTCGTCTGGGGCCGGCGGACCTGGCTCATCGACCACGGCGCGGCGTTCTTTCGCCAGCACGGCGAGCGGTCGCTCGCCGAGACGGCGCACGACGCCGTGCCGATGCTCGCAGAGCACGTCCTGCTGCCGCTTGCGGGGCCGATCGGCGAGGCCGACGAGCGCCTCGCGTTGCGCGCGGTCGCCGCCGTCGGCCCGGCCCTCGCGCTCGTGCCCGACGTCTGGCTCGGCGCCGACCCGTCGGCACGGCGCGGCGACCTTGCCGCGTTTCTCACCGCGCGGCTGGCGGCGCCGCGCGCGTTCGTCGAGGAGGCCGAGCGTGCCCGCCGCTGACGCGCAGCCGTTCGCCTACGCGGTGCTGCGCGTCGTCCCGCGCGTCGAGCGCGGCGAGCGGCTGAATGTCGGCGTCGTCCTGTTCTGCCGCCGGCACGACTTCCTCGACCTGCGCACGCACCTCGACCTCGAGCGCCTCGCAGCGTTCGCCCCGGATCTCGATCCGGCGCCCGTGCAGTCGCGGCTGGAGGCGCTGCGGCTCGTCGTCTGCGGCGACCCCGCGGGCGGGGCGCTCGCGGCGCTCGATCCGTCGGAGCGCTTCGGCTGGCTCGTCGCGCCGTCGTCGACGATCATCCAGCCGTCCGACGTGCACACCGGCATGACCGCCGACCCTCGCGCCACGCTCGACCGCTTGTTCGACGCGCTCGTGGCGTCCACGTCCTGAACACTGTTCAACGGGAAGTCACGCCTGTCGTGCATGGCTCGAGAACTGACCGTCGCGGTGTTCAGCGGCCACGAGCTTCGCGGCAACGGGCCGGCGGACTTCGTGCGCGACGCCCAACCTGACGTCATCGCCGGGCACGGGCTCGGCGACCTCGCCGCGCTCGTCGCGGCCGACGCGCTGGACCTCGAGGACGCGCTGCGGCTCGCCGTCGCACGCGAGCAGCTCATCGCGCACACGAGCGAGCACGCGGGTGGCGGGATGCTCGCGCTCACCTGCGAGGACGCCGCGCTGCACGGCGCGCTCATCGCCGAGCGCACCGGCAGTCACGTCGCGCGCTACGACTCCCCGACGCGCTGCGTCGTCTCGGGCTCGCACGACCAGCTCGCCCGCGCCCGCGCGGTCGCGAGGGAGCTCGGAATCGAGGTCGCCACCCTCCCGGCGCCCGGCGCACTGCACTGCGCCGAGATGGCGACGACCGCCGAGATCTTCGGCCTCCTGCTCGCCGACGTGCCCTTCCGCCGGCCCGCGATCGCGCTCTACTCGTCCGTCACGGCCGAGCCGATCGAGGATCCGCGGTTCGCGCTCGCGCGCTGTCTCATGGCGCCCGTGCTGTGGAGCGAGACCGTCCGCGAGCTCGAGACGGCGGGCGCGTCGCGCTTCGTCGAGACCGGCACGCACCGCCTCGGCGACCTCGTCTACGAGACGCTCGGCGAGCTCGTGCATGCGTGAGGCGTCGTGAACGCCGTTGGCCCAGGCGTCGCGGGGGGCTTTCGCCACCGCATCGCAGACCATGCCGCGAGCGGCGCCCTGCGCGACCTGCTCGAGCACCATCGCGCGTCCTACGCGCCCGAGCCGCTCTCGGAGGGCGCCGTGTTCGGCTTCAGCGGCGCGTTTCACCTGACGGTCCGCATGGCGCAGGGCTCCGTGCCCGCGATCGACTTCGACGGCCGCGCGCTGTCGCTGGAGCTCGACGCGTGCCGCCACCTCGGCTTGGACGCCGAGTGGCACGTCACCGACGACCCGCGCGCCGGCGCAGAGCGGCTGCGCAGCGAGCTCGACGACGGCTACCCGGTGGTGCTGCGCGCGGACGTCGGCGAGCTCGACTACCACGACGCGATGCCGCACGACACGCGTCACGCGATCGTCGTGACCTGCTGCGACATGCAGGCCGGTGTCGCGTGGGTGACCGACCGCTTCTTCGCCGACCCGCAGCGCTGCACGCTGGCGTCGCTCGCCGCGGCGCGCGCGTCGCGCGGCTGGCCCGAGCCTGCGCGCCACGGCCTCCTGAGCGTCCGGCGCCCCGCGCGGCTGGCCGCGCCGAAGGCGGCGATCCACGCGGCGCTCGCCCGCGCCGTCGCCAACATGCGCGATCCGCAGAGCGACGGCCATCCGCACGTGCGCAACGGGCTCGCCGCGCTCGACGGGCTCGTCGACGCATGGCCGCGTCTCCCGGAGCTCGCGGACGGGCGGCTTGGCCAGACGCTCGCCGCGCTGCGCTTTCGCATCCGCGACGGCGGGACGGGAGGAGCGCTGTATCGCTCGCTGCAGGCGCGCTTCGAGCACGACGCCGCGGCGCTGCTGGGGTCGCTCGAGCTCGGGCGCGCGGCGCTGGCCTGCGACGAGCTGACGGACGCCTGGCGGGCGCTGGCGGTGGCCCTCGAAGACGGCGACGCCGACCGCGCGCACGCCGCGGCGCAACCGTGGCTGGCGCGCGTGCACTCGCTCGAGCACCGTCACGTCGAGGCGGTCGAGCTCGCGCTCGGGACGCCGCGCGCCGTGGCCGCCTGACTCGGCGCGGGACGCCCGCCGCACACATCGCGCGACGCGCGCGAACCATAGAAATGCGGATATCCGGGCGGAGTCGAGACGGCCGTCGCCTAGCATCGTTGGAGATGCGTGACTACAGATCGGCGATCCGCACCCATGTCGTGCTGTTCGACGGGGGCATGGGGGCGACCCTCGAGCAGTCTCCGACCTGACGCTCGAGCACGACTACAAGCTGCCCGGCCGCGCGCACGAGGCGCTGATCCTCAACCGCCCCGACGTCATCGAGGCCATCCACGCGTCGTTCCTCGACGCGGGCTCTGACGTCGTGCAGACCGACACGTTCCAGGCGAGCCGGCTGAAGCTCGACGAGTGGGGCCTCGGCGACGAGACGCGCGAGATCAACCGCCGCGGCGCGGAGATCGCGCGCAAGGCCGCCGGCGAGAAGCGCTTCGTCGCCGGCTCGGTCGGACCGACGGGCTTCCTGCCCGCATCCGACGACCCGACCCTCGGCAACATCACCTTCCGCACGCTCGTCGACACGTTCTCCGAGCAGTGCTTCGGGCTCATCGAGGGCGGCGTCGACGTCATCCTCATCGAGACCGCGCAGGACATCCTCGAGGTCAAGGCGGCGATCTTCGGCGCGCGCGCCGCGATGAAGCTCGCGGGCCGGGACGTCCCGATCCAGACGCAGGTCTCGCTGCTGCCAAACGGCGGCAAGATGCTGCTCGGCACGGACATCTCGGCGGTGCTGACGACGCTCGAGGCGTTGAACGTCGATGCGATCGGGCTGAACTGCTCGACGGGCCCCGAGGACATGCGCGACGCGATCCGCTTCCTCGGCGAGTACTCGCCGGTGCCGGTGTCGTGCATCCCGAACGCCGGGATCCCGATCCAGGGCCACGACGGCGAGACGATCTTCCCGGAGGGGCCCGAGGAGTTCTCCAAGACGCTCATCGACTTCGTCGAGCGCTACGACGTGAGCATCGTCGGCGGCTGCTGCGGGTCGACCCCGGAGCACATCCGGATGGTCGCCGAGGGCATCAAGGGCCGGCGCTGCAAGCCCCGGCCCGCGCCGCGCCCGACACACGTCAGCTCGATGATCGCCGCGACGACGCTCGTCCAGGAGCCGCGCCCGACGATGGTCGGCGAGCGCGTGAACTCGCAGGGCTCCCGGCTCGCGAAGCAGATGCTGCTCGACGACGACTACGACGGCCTCGCGCGGATCGCCGAGGACCAGGTCGAGGGCGGCGCGCACGTGCTCGACCTCTGCGTCGCGCTCGTGGAGCGCGACGACGAGTCCGAGCAGATGCGGCGCGTCGCGGAGATCGTGTCGCTCGCGCAGCCGGCGCCGATCCAGGTCGACTCGACCGAGCCGGACGTCATCGAGAACGCCCTCGAGCAGATCCCGGGGCGCGCGATCGTCAACTCGATCAACCTCGAGGCGGGGCGAGCGAAGCTCGACCGCGTCGTGCCGATCGCGCTCGCCCACGGCGCCTGCCTCATCGCGCTGACGATCGACGAGGTCGGGATGGCGAAGACCGCGGAGCGCAAGCTCGAGATCGCGCAGCGCCTGAAGGAGCTGGCCTGCGACGAGCACGGCCTCGATCCCGAGGCGCTGATCTTCGACTGCCTGACGTTCACGCTGACGACCGGCGACGAGGAGTGGCGCCCGTCGGCGGTCGAGACGATCAACGGCATCAAGCTCATCAAGGAGCAGATGCCGTACGTCAAGACGTCGCTGGGCGTCTCGAACGTGTCGTTCGGCGTCTCGCCGCGGGCGCGCGCGGTCCTGAACTCGGTCTTCCTGCACCACTGCGTCGAGGCCGGCCTGGACCTCGCGATGGTGAACCCGAACCACATCACGCCGTACTTCGAGATCGGCGAGGCGGAGCGCGTGCTGGCCGACGACCTCGTCTGGAACCGCCGCGAGGACGCACTCGAGCTCTTCATCGCGCACTTCGAATCCCAGCAGGAGGTCGCGGAGGACGAGAAGGCCGACCCGACCGCGGGCATGGAGCCCGAGGAGGCGCTGCACTTCCACATCCTGCGGCGCAAGAAGGAGGGCGTCGAGGACTGGATCGACCTCTGCGTCGAGAAGATCGGCGCGGTCCCGACGCTCAACGAGGTGCTGCTGCCGGCGATGAAGGAGGTCGGCGACAAGTTCGGCGCCGGCGAGCTGATCCTGCCGTTCGTCCTGCAGTCGGCGACGGTGATGAAGCGCGCGGTCGCGCAGCTCGAGAACTACCTCGACAAGGTCGAGGGCTACACGAAGGGCACGGTCGTCCTCGCGACGGTCTTCGGCGACGTGCACGACATCGGCAAGTCGCTCGTCAACACGATCCTCACGAACAACGGCTACACGGTCGTCGACCTCGGCAAGCAGGTCCCCATCTCGACGATCCTCGAGGCCGCGCAGGAGCGCAAGGCGACGGCGATCGGCTTGTCGGCGCTGCTCGTCTCGACGTCCAAGCAGATGCCGCTGTGCATCGAGGAGCTACACGAGAAGGGGTTGGAGTTCCCGGTCCTCATCGGCGGCGCGGCGATCAACCGCGACTTCGGGTTGCGGGCGCTGTATCCGAAGGGCCGGGCGGCCGACGACGTCTACGAGCCGGGCGTCTTCTACTGCAAGGACGCGTTCGAGGGGCTGAACAAGATGGACCAGCTCATCGACGTCAACCAGCGCGCGAAGCTCATCGAGAAGGTGCGCGCCGACGCGCTGCACTTCCGCCTGTACGGCAAGGACCCGCCGCCGCTGATCACCGACGACGACAGCGTGCGCTCGGCCGCGCGGACCGACCTCCCGATCCCGACGCCGCCGTTCTGGGGCGCGCGCGAGATCGACGTGCCGATCGACGACATCTTCCCCCACCTCGACACGCACGTCCTGTTCAAGCTGCACTGGGGCGGGCGCGGCGTGAAGGGCGACGCGTGGCGCAAGCTCGTCGGGGAGGACTTCCAGCCGCGGCTGGAGCGGATGTGGCGCGAGCAGGACTACCTGGCGCCGCGTGCCCGGCTCGGGTACTTCCCGTGCTACAGCGAGGGCAACGAGGTCGTCGTGCTGGACCCCGAGGATCGCTCGACCGTCCTCGAGCGGCTCGTCTTTCCCCGCCAGCCGGCACATCACCGCATCTGCCTGGCCGACTTCTACCGCCCGAAGGACTCCGGCGAGCTCGACGTCGTGGCGTTGCAGGCCGTGACCGTCGGTCCGCGGGTGACCGAGGTCATCACGGCGCTCGAGCAGGAGGGCGAGTTCGCCGAGCAGCTCTTCACGCACGGCCTCGGCGTGCAGTCCGCGGAGGGCACGGCGGAGTGGCTGCACTCGCGGGTCCGCGCGGATCTCGGCATCGGCCCGACCCAGGGACGGCGCTACTCGTGGGGCTACCCGGCCTGCCCGGAGCAGTCAGAGCACGAGAAGATCTACCGGCTGCTCGACGCGCCGGCGATCGGCCTGACGTTGACCGGCGGCTACGCGGTCGAGCCCGAGCAGTCGACCTTGGCGATCATCGCCCACCACCCGCAGGCGGTGTACTTCGGCATGAAGTCGGGCTTCCTGCCGAAGGACAAGGCGCCGGACGACATCATCGCCGGCTCCGATCGCGACGCGACCCACAAGCGCGATCACGACCCGCGCGACGGGCCGCCCGAGGACGAGCCGGCGCTCGCCGCCGACGCGCGCGCCTGAGGCGGCGGGCCGCCCAGCCGTCTCCGGGGCCGCTCGGCGCGTAGGGTCCGGATTCGGACGGGTTTCGCCTGCGGCGCGGCCGGCGCTCGAGTGCGCGTCAGCGAGGCATGGGGGCCGAGCGGCGTACGCCGTCCCGAACCCAGCTGACGCGACCGTCGCGGACGCGCACGGAGCGCGGGTCGATCGTGCGGCCGCTGGCGAGCTGCACAGGCTCGCTGCTGCCCGCGCCGACAGCGAACACTGCGTTGGTGCTCAGGCCCGCGCGCACGCAGTTCGGGCGCGGGTCGGCGTTGGTCCGCTCGTCGAGCTCGGGGCATCGAATCCATGCGGCGCTGCGACGCTCCTCGAGGCTTGCGCCCGCACGCGCGGGAGCGAGCGCGAAGTCGAGGCTGCCGATGAGGCCGGACGCGCTCACCGCCACCGTGGATTGCGGGCGGTTCATGTCGACGAAGGAGATCTGCGTGACGTAGCTCGACCCGTACCCGGGGTCCCTGACGGCCACGAAGCCGATCGTCGTGCCGCGGACCTTCACGGCTCGTGCAGGCCGGTTGAACCAGTACTCGCCGAACGTGCTCCCCGAGAGCTGGACCTTGTTCCCGCTCGCGCGCCGGCAACCGATCAGGCGCCCGCTGATCGCGTCGTTTCCGGGGGTCGCGTCCGGACGGCCGAGCTCGTACGCCACGACGAGCCTGTTGACCGCGATGACGTTCCCGCGCGCAGACCGGCACTTGCCCGTCGGTGGGCGCGCCTCGGCGACCGAGACGGCGACCGTCACCGCGGCCGCCAGCGCGAGGATCCAGCGAGCTCTCAGCATGTGTAGTTCTCAACAGCCGCAGCGGGCCGACGGATCGGTGTCCAGCCCCAGATGCCCTGCTCCCGCTTGTCCCCTTTGGCGCCCGACGCCGCGTTCGTCGCGCCCGCGAGCGGGTTGAAGTTGCCGAACACCCACGTCACCAAGGCGCCCTGCGCGTCGGGCACGTTGTTGTCGGGGTGGAGCATCCGGTCGAACGCGACGAACGACCCCGGGCCGCGATCGCGGCGCACGTACGCGCGCGCGACGCCGCCGGACCGCACGTTGCCCGGGTTCTCCCTACGCGTCGTGTTCGAGCCGCTGACCCCGGTCGACGAGACCGCGACCGCAGCGACGTCGGGCGCGAAGCACGGGCCCTGGTAGTTCGCGTAGAACCCGCTGCAGCCGGCGACCTGCACGTCGGCGGTCTGCGCGCGGCAGCCAGCGGCGAGCGTCGTGGCGTTGAGGTACTGATCGGGGTAGGGAAACGACGGGTTCGGCCACCCCGCCCGTCCACGGAAGAGCGCGACGTTGTCGGCGGTGCGCACGGCCGTGCCGGCCGGCTCGAGCTGGTCGGGCGTCAGCGGCGCAAACCGCGGGCTGCCCTTGCGCCCGCAGCCGGGGTAGGCGAGCTGGAGGGCCGCGAGCTCCGCCGTCCTCAGGCCGCCGCGGACGCTCGCCGTGCCCCTCGGCGCGACCCCGCGGCGGCGATCGACCCCCGGCGCCACCGGGACCGCCGTCAGCGGGACGAATCCGCGCAGGCCCGTGTTGATCGCCGCCTCCACGCCGGGCGTCTGCACGAGCCCCACGACGACGTGGCGGCGCTCGACGCTGCGCGTGACCATGCAACCGCGGCCCTGGAACTCGATCGTGGCGAGGTTGCGCCCAGCGTTGGCGGCGTTGCATGGCGTCGTCCCGCTCTGTGGATCGGTCGAGCCGCGCAGGCGGCGAAGCGCGTCGTACACGTTGAAGCACCCCGGGTACGGTCCCTGCTCGATGTACGCGAACGGTGGCGAGGAACGTGGCGAGTTGCCGGTCGCGCCGAACGAGTCGCGCAGCGGGATCAGCGGATCTCCGGCGACCGGCGCGAACGTCTGGCGCAGGATGCGCGCGTTGCCGTTGCGAAAAGCGCTCGGGAAGCACTTCGTCGCGGGGTTGTAGTTGCCGCACGGCGGCCGTGGGTCATAGCGGCCTGCGCGGGCATCGCTTGAGAGCGGCACGTCGATCGTGCGCAGCTGGGCCAGCCGGCAGATCGGGAGCGGGCGGTTGGCGTCGACGAGCGGAAACGGTGCCGGGACGAGCAGCGGCGAGTTCGTGATGACGGCCGGCTTCTCGCAGCGCGTGCGGCTGTCGACGATGGCAGCTCGTGCGTCGAGGGGCCCGGTCGCCTGCGCGTCGCCCGCCGCGGCGGTGACGACGGCCGACAGCGCCAGCGCCGCCCGTACGATCACGAGCGTGCGAGCGTCGCGATCACGCGATCGACCTCGGCATCGGTGAGCTGGGCATGGATCGGGAGCGAGAGCACCTCGTCGCAGGCTTGCTCGGCCACCGGGCACGGCAGCTCGCGGCAGCGCCCGTCGAACAGCGGCTGGCGCGCGAGGGGCGCCGCGTAGTGGACGAGCGTCGGGATGCCGTGCCCGCGCAGGTGCTCGCGCAGCGCGTCGCGGTCGGGCGTGCGCACGACGTACTTGTGGAAGACGTGCGTGCGCCCGGGCGCGGCGCCCACCGGGCGGTGTGCCGAGCCTGCCAGCGCCTCGTCGTAGCGTGCCGCGATGGCTTGACGGCGCTGCGTCCAGGCGACGTCGTCGTGGATGAGCTTGTCGTGCAGGACGGCGGCCGAGGCGGTCGGCAGCTGCGAGTTGAAGCCGAGCTCGACGTGGCGGCCGCCGGTGTCGCGGCCGTGCCAGCGCAGGCGACGCAGGTGCGCGGCGAGGTCGTCGTCGTCGGTGAGCACCGCGCCGCCGCTGCCGGGCGCCGCGATGGTCTTCGTCGGGTCGAACGAGCAGCAGCTCAGCAGGCCGATCGCGCCTGCGCAACGGCCGCCCGCCGGCGCCTCGTCGCGGTGTCCCGAGCCGCCTGCCTGTTCGGACGCCCGCGAGGGCTCGTCGCCGGGCGCCGAGGCGCCGGCACGCCCGTCCCCGCGGGCGCCGAGCGCTTGCGCCGCGTCCTCGACGAGCGCGAGGCCGTGCTCGTCGGCGAGGGCCTGAAGCGCCGGCTCATCCACGACCTGGCCGAAGAGGTCGACGGCGAGGATCGCTCGCGTGCGCGGCGACAGCGCGGCGCGTGCGGCGGCGGGGTCGAGCAGGAGGTGCTCGTCGACGTCCGCGAACACCGCCACCGCGCCGGCACGCAGGACGCACGACGCCGACGCGATGAACGAGATCGCCGGCACGACGACCTCGTCGCCCGGCCCGACGCCCGCCGCGACGAGCGCGAAGTACAGCGCGTCGCTGCCCGAGGCGACCGCAACGGCGTGGCGGCGCTCGCAGCGGTCCGCGAGCGCGGCCTCGAACAGCGAGACCGCGGCGCCCTGCAGCGCCCGCCCCGACGCCAGCGTGGCCGCCATCAGCGCCGCGTAGCGATCGCCGCGCGCGGCCCACGTGCGCTGCGCCGCGAAGAACGGGATCTCGTCGAGACCGCCCGCGCCGAGGAGCTCGACGACGGACGGGTCCTCGCGCGTCACGCCGCCGGCTCGCAGCGGCCGCATGTGGACGCGAGGCGGGCTCGGACCGCGCAGCTCACGCGACCGGCTCGCCCCGCTCCAAGGCCGCGTCGAGGTAGGCAGCGAGCCCGTCCTCGAGCGAGCAGCGCGGGCGGTAGCCGATCACCGACCGGGCGCGGGCGATGTCGAGCGTGCCGCGGGAGGGGCGCGCCGTCGTCTGCGGACGGCGGCGAACGGCGACGCGGTGCCCGCGCGCGCGCACGACCCCGATCGCGTCGCCGAGCGAGCGCGCCTGACCCGCGGTGAGGTTGAACGTCTCGCCGATCGCGTCGTCGCTGAGCGCCGCGTCGGCGAGTCCGCGGGCGAGATCCTGCACCCACGTGAAGTCCAGTCGCGTCGCCGGGTCAGCCGTCAGCTGCAGCGTGCGGCCGGTCATCGCCGCCTCGACGAGGCGCTGCAGGAAGCGCCCGTTGGCGTCGCCGGGACCGTAGACCGCCGACGGTCGCACGATCGTCCACCGCAGGTCCGACGCGCGCACGAGCCGCTCGGCCTCGAGCTTGCACGCGCCGTAGGGCTCGCACGGGCGCAGCGGGGCGCTCTCGGGCTGCGGGTCCTGCAAGAAGTCGCCGTAGACCATGCTCGACGAGACGAACGTCAAGCGAGCCGCGGGCGCCTGCTCGGCGAGCGCGGCGATGACGTTGGCGGTGCCCTGGACGATCGAGCGGCGCGCCTCGCCGGGGTCGGCCGCGGCGACGCCGGCGAGCGGCAGGTTCGCCAGATGGACGACGGCGTCCGGCGCCGCGGCGCGGACCTCGCGTGCGAGGCGCGCGGGGTCGTCGGGTCCGCCGCCGCGCAGCACCGCGCCCGCCAGCAGCGTCTCGCGCCGCCACGCCCGCGCTCGCACCGCATCGGGCTCGCCGCCGGGGAGATAGGTGCGGTCGTCGTCGAGGATCACGACGTCATGGCGGCGGTCGAGCAGCTCGCGCGCGAGGTGCGCACCGATGAACCCCCCACCGCCGATCAACAGCACTCGTCTCACCGTGGGGGGCATCCTGACATCATCGCCGCGGTGTCCGCCACCCCGGGGTCCGAGCCGGTCGCCGGCAACGTGTACGACAAGTACGGGACGTCGAACCCGATCGTCCGGCGGATGGTCGCCTCGTTCCTCGTCGAGCTCGACGCGCTCGTCGGCGCAGGTGGCGCCGGGTTCGCTGCTCGACGTCGGCTGCGGGGAGGGCATCGTCACGCGGCGCATGGCCGCGACGGCGGGCGCACGGGCGACCGGCCTCGACGTCGAATCGGCCCGCTTGCGAGCGCTGTGGGCCGTTGACGAGAGCGTCGAGTACGTCGTCGGCGACGCGCAGGCGCTGCCGTTCGCCGACGATGCGTTCGACCTCGTCAGCCTGGTCGAGATGCTGCAGCTCGTCGTGGATGCCGAGCAGGGCGCTCGCCGAAGCCGCCCGCGTGGCGCGCCGCGCCGTCATCGTGACCGTGCCGCGCGAGCCGCTGTGGCGCGCGATGAACCTCGCGCGTGGCGCGTACGTCCGCCGGGCTGGGCGACACGCCCGGGCACCTGCAGCACTGGTCGCGGCGCGCGATCATCCAGCTCGTGTCCGGCCACGCTCAAGGTCGACGCCGTGCGCAGCGCCACGCCATGGACGCTCATCCTCGCCCGGCCTGGCTGAGCCGGGTCGAGCTCGCGGCGCTGGCGGCGACGTTCGCCGTGGCCGTCGCGGCGTGGCTCGCGTTCCCGGTCGCGCCGACGTACGACTCGCTGTACTCGCTCGTCTGGGGCCGGGAGATCCTCGGTGGGGCGGCCCCCGGCTTCGAGGACTTCGGCGCGCCGACGCAGCACCCGCTGTGGGTCGCCGTCGGCACGCTGCTCGCGCCGCTCGGGGACACCGGCGCGCGGGCGATGACGCTCCTGGCGGTCCTGTCGTTCGTCGTGCTGCTCGCGGCGACCTACCACCTCGGTCGCACGGTCTTCGGCCCGCTCGCCGGCGCGCTGGCGGCGGCGCTGCTGCTCACGCGGCTGAACTTCGGCTTCTACGCGGCGTTCGCGTTCGTCGACATGCCGTTCGCGGCGCTCGTCATGGCCGCGGCGGCGCTCGAGGCGGTGCGGCCGCGGCGCGGCGGCGTCGTGTGGGTCCTGCTGATCGCGGCCGGGCTGCTGCGCCCCGAGGGCTGGGTCTTCGCTGCGGCGTACGGCGCGTGGCTGTGGAGCGGCGCGGACCTCGCGCCGGCTGCGGATCCTCGCGCTGGTCGCGGCCGCGCCGCTGCTGTGGGCGCTCTCGGACCTGATCGCGACCGGCGACCCGCTGTTCTCGTGGACGTACACGACCGGCGAGGCGGGCCGGCTCGGTCGCCAGCGCACGTGGGACGAGACCCCGCGCGCGTTCTGGTCGGCGCTCGCGGAACTGCTCAAGCCGCCGCTGGCGATCGTCGGCGGGCTCGGGGTGGCGCTCGTCCTCGCGCGGCGCCGGGGTCGTCGTGAGGCGGCGATCCCGCTCGCGGTCCTCGTCGTCGGTGCCGTGACGTTCGCGATGGTCGTCCTCGGCGGCGTCTCGGGGCAGGTCCCGCGCTACGCCTCGATCGCGGCCGTCGCGCTGCTGCTGTTCGCGGGGCAGTTCGTCGCCGAGCTCGTGCGCCCGCGCGCCGGGTCGGTGGCGCGGGCGGCCCGCGTCGCCGCCATCGTGCTCGTCCTCGCGGGCGGCGCGTGGACGGCGTCGCGCCTGCACCCGAAGAGCGTCACGAACCTGCTCGGCTTTCGCCACGACGTCGAGGCGGATCTCGGCGCGGCGCTGCACGGCGACGCCGTGCGGCGCGGCGCGGCGCTGCGGACCGGTGGCGGTGCCCACGCACAAGCTCGATGCCGAACGTGCGCTGGCAGCTCGACGTCGGGCCCGGCGGGGTCGTCGCGCGCAACGAGCCCGAGGCGGCGCGGCGCGGCACGCCCGGCGCCGTCCTGCTCGAGCGCACGAAGCGCCTCATCCACGACCCCGGCTACGGCGCGTTCGGCCAGCAGGGCGCCGGCAACTCGCCGGTCTCCGCGCAGGCGCCGCCGCGCGGCTACGCGCACCGCGGCCACACCCGCTTCTTCGAGATCTACACGCGCTGCTGAGCGGGTTCAGCCGCCCGTGCGCTTGGCGTCGTAGAGGATCTCGAGGAAGCGCTCGGGGTCGCGCTCGTCGACGCCGCCGACGAGCGGACGCAGGGCCGCGTCGAGCTGGGTCGCGAGGCGCGTGCGCGCCGGCGCCGCGAGCGACGAGCGGCGCTCGAGGAAGGCACGGACCGTCGCGGTGTCCTCGGCCGAGACGGCGCTGACGTCCCACCGCGCGCCCGTCCCGAACGGATCGCCGGCGGGCGCCGGTGGGTGCTCGACGCGGTCGATCTCGCGCCGGTCGCGGATGACGACGGTGTCGGCGGCGAGGTCGCCCGGGCGCTGGTTGCGCTTCGTCACGAGGACCGACACGATCGTCGGCACGTACGACAGCGCAAGGCCGTCGACGAGCCGCATCGCGTTGCGGATGACGCTCGCCGTCGCGTCGACGGGGCGCCCGCTCGAGCGCACGACGCGCAGGCCGCTCATCCGCTTGCCGGGCGTACGGCCGCCGGCGAGGGTCTCGAAGCCGACGTCGTAGAGCAGCATCCCGAGCAGCGATCACCGGCACGATCACGAGCGCCGCGCTCACGCCGAGGATGGCCAGCAGGACGACGAGCAGGCAGCCCAGCAGCAGCGCCTTGAGGACGAGGTCGATGAGGCCCGAGATCGCCCGCGACCCGAGCCCCGCGAGCGTGAGCTCGAGCGACACGCCTTCCGGCGTGGGGATGGTGATGCGATCCTCGTACTGCATCGCATGAACGTAGACCGTTTCATCACCGAGCGAGAGGACGACTGGCGCGAGCTCGACGACCTCCTGCGCACCAAGCGCCGCCGGCGCCGGGGCGTGCCCGACGTCCTGCGGCTCGCCTCGCTCTATCGCGGCGCGGCGGCGGACCTCGCGGTCGCGCGCCGCAGCCACCCCGGCGACCCGGTCGTCGGGCGCCTGGAGTCGCTCGTCGCGCGCGCGCGGCAGGCCGTCTACTCCGAGGAGCCGCGGCGCGGATCGCTGCGGACGTTCCTCGGCCGCACGTACTGGGTCCGCGTACGTGAGCGTCCGCGGCCGCTGCTGCTGGCGATCGCACTGCTCGTCGTGCCCGCGGTGCTGGCCGCCGCGTGGGCGCTCGACCGACCCGCGGCGCGGCGCTGGGTCTCATCCCCGGCGAGTTCCGCGGGGCCGTCGAGCCGGTTGGCGACACCGGCATGACGGCGGCGGAGACCACGGCGTTCTCGAGCGCCGTCATGACGAACAACATCCAGGTGACGTTCATGGCGTTCGCCGCGGGGATCGCTGCTCGGCCTCGGGACGGCGCTCGTCGTCGCCTACAACGGCCTGATCCTCGGCGCCGTCGCGGGCGGAGCGATCGGCAACGGCAACGGCCTGGCGTTCGCGGAGTTCGTGACGGCGCACGGGATCATCGAGCTGTCGTGCATCGCGGTGGCCGCGGCGGCGGGCCTGCGGATGGGCGACGCGATCGTCGCGCCGGGGCCGCGGACGCGCGGCGCGGCGCTCGTCGCGGAGGCGCGCCCGGCGATCTCGATCGTCCTCGGGACGATCCCGTGGGTCATCCTGGCGGGGATCATCGAGGGCTTCGTGACGCGCGCGGGGTTCGGCCTCGTCCCGGGCATCGTGCTCGGGGTCGGCGTCGGCGCGGCGTACTGGTCGCTCGTGATCGTCCGCGGCCGACCGCAGCAGGCGAGCGAGCTACCCAGCGCGCCGCACTCGCGCGAGCCGCGTAGCGAGCATCGGTCTTGGCGAATAGTCCGCCATATGAGTGGCATTCGCGACAAGACCGCGCCTGCGGACGGTTCGTCACAGCCGTGCGCGCGCCTTCGCGCTGAGGTACGCGGCGACGCACGCGCGGCCGAGCGCCGCGGGCGCGGTCTCGAGGACGCGAGCGCCCGCGCCGCGCACGCGGGCGGCGGCGCGCTCGCGAGCGGCGAGGACGTCGAGCGCGGCGGCGGCGCGGTAGACGTCGAGCTCGTGCGCGCGGGCGCGGTCGCGAGCACGGCGTCGAGGTCGGGATCGACGACGCCCGCGACGACGACCTCGTGGCGGCGCGCGAGCACCGGCACGGCCTGGACGAGCGAGCGGGCCGCGACCTCCTCGATGAGGTCGGTGAAGACGATCACGAGCGCGCGCTTGGACGACGCCACCGTGCGAAACGCGAGCTCGTAGTCGGAGTCGACCGGCGCGGGCTGCAGGTCGAAGACCGCGCGCACGAGCGCCTCTCCCCCACGCCGCCGCGGCGCGAGGCGGCGCTCGATCGCGCCGGCGAACGCGACCGTCCCGCAGCGGTCGCCGAGCTCGTCGGCGACGAGCCCGACGGCCGTAGCCGCGTCGACGGCGACGTCCAGGCGCGTGGCACCGCCGCTCAGCGGCGCCGCCATGAGGCGGCCGCAGTCGATGACGCAGATGACGTCGCGGTCCTGCTCGATGCGGTACTGGTTGCTCATCGGCCGCCCCATCCGCGCCGTCGCCGGCCAGTTGACCTGGCGCAGGTCGTCGTCGGGGAGGTAGTCGCGGATCGACTCGAACTCGGTCCCGAGGCCGAGCGGGCCGCGCGACTGGCGGCCCGACTCGCGGAAGCGCCCCGTGCGGACGGCGAGCGCCAGGCGACGCGCCGACGGCAGGTCGGGGTAGACGAGCAGCTGCGCGTCCTCGCCCGCGCGGTGATCGCGGGTCGCGAGGCCCAGGGGTCCGGCGACGCGCACGGCGGCGGCCGGCAGCGACGTAGCTCCCGCGCCGCTGGCCGACGAGTTGCGCGTCGAGCCCGCCGTCGCCCTCGCGGGGCGTGACCTCGATCGCGGCCGGACAGGGCTGGCGTACGCGCAGCCGTGCGTTTGCGGCGCCGGCGACCTCGACGGCCAGCGTCGCGGGCACGCCGCGGGCGACGATCGCCGGGAGCCGCCGCTGCGCCCCCGGCGACCGGCGCGCGGCGAGCGCGTCGGCGAGGATCGCGCCGGCGAGCACCGCGACGAGCAGCGCGGCGACCGTGGGCCCGAGCACGATCGCGAGCACGCCGATCGCCGCGAGGGCGGCGGCGGCGCGCGGCGTCGGGCTCACGTCGAACGAACCGCTGGCGAATTGACCCCGCCATTCGGGGTCGATCCGCCATTCGGACCGCTCACCGCGGCACCTCGACCGACTCGAGCGCCGTGCGGACGGCGTCGGCGGCGTCGTAGCGCTCGAGCTCGGCCTCGGGACGCAGCACGAGGCGGTGGCGAAGCACCGGGCCGGCGAGCCCCGCGACGTCGTCGGGCGTGACGAACGCGCGGCCCGCCAGCGCCGCCGAGGCCTTCGCGGCGACGAGCAGGTGGACCGCCGCGCGCGGGCTCGCGCCGAGCGACACGCTCGGCAGGTCGCGCGTGCGCCGCACGACCGCGAGGAGGTAGCGGGCGACCTCGTCGGAGACGGTCACCGCGTCGACCGTCGCGCGCGCCGCACGCAGATCCTCGGCCCGCGCCACGACGCGGACGTCCTCCAGCGACACCGGCTTCAGGCCGGCGCGGGCGAGCCCGAGCATCCGCAGCTCGCCCTCGGCGGCCGGATAGCCGACGTCGATCTTCATCAGGAAGCGGTCGAGCTGCGCCTCGGGCAGCGGGTACGTGCCCTCGTACTCGATCGGGTTCTGGGTCGCGACGACGAGGAACGGGTCGGGCAGCGGCCGGCTCTCGCCGTCCGCGGACACCTGGCCTTCCTGCATCGCCTCGAGCAGCGCGGCCTGCGTCTTGGGCGGGGTGCGGTTGATCTCGTCGGCGAGCAGGAGGTTCGTGAACACGGGCCCGGGCCGGAACGCGAGCTCCCCGGCTCGCAGCGTGCTCGTGCCGGTGAGGTCGGAGGGCAGCATGTCGGGCGTGAACTGCACGCGGCGAAACTCGAGCCCGAGCGCCCGCGCGACCGCGCTCGCGAGCAGCGTCTTCGCGGTCCCTGGCGGCCCCTCCAGCAGCACGTGGCCGCCGACGCCCAGCCCGATGACGACGGAGCGCACGACCTCCTCCTGACCGACGACGACCTTGCCGACCTCGCCCGCCAACCGCTCGTAGAGCTCTCTCATCGCCGTCCTCTCGCCAGGGCCCGCCCGAGCGCGAGCGGTTCGTTCGCGGCGCGCTCGTCCATCAGCGCCTCCACCTCATCCTCCTCGAAGCCGAGCCGCAGCGCGGCGTCGCGCAGCGCCGCGTCCTCCGCGTCGGGCGCGAGCGCGGCGCGGCGGAGCACCTGTGCCCGCGCCGCTGCGCGTACGGGCGCGAGCGCGACCTCCGGCTCTTGCGCGCGCCGCAGCGCGATCGCGATCGCCTCGACGTGCTCGCGCCGCGGGCGGCGCTGGCTCGGCGCCGGTCTCCTCCGGCGGGCCGAAGCGGCGCGCGCGCGAGGCGAGCCACAGCAGCGCCGCGAGCACGCCGATGAGGATCGCGAGCCGCCAGTTCGAGGGCAGCGCGGCGAGCCCCGTGCGCTCGTCGAAGCCGTGGACGGACTCCACGAACGTCACCGGGCGGCGCGGGTCGCCGGCGAGCGCGAGCGCGAGCGCGGCGTTGTCGGCGCGTCCGATGAGGCCGTTCTGCAGCGGCGCCGGCGTCGGCGAGCAGCAGCGCGCGCCCGAGCCCGACCTGCCCGATCGTCAGCAGCGGGGTGCCGGCGCCGAGGGCGGGCAGCGTCGCCCCGGCGCCCGCGAAGCTGCCGGCGCGCGCGGTCTCGACGACTCGCACGGCGCGCGTCTCGGCGACCGGGACGCTCGGGCCGCGCCAGGCGCTCGCCGTACGGCAGCCAGCGCGGGCGCGCCGGGCACGATGCCGCGCCCGGCGTCGGGTCCGGCGGCGACGAGGCGGCCGCCGTCGCGGACGAAGCGCGCGCAGCGTCGCGCGCTCGGCGCGATCGAGGTCGGGCGCGTCGAGCACGACGAGCGTGGCGCCGGGGTCGGGCTCGGCGTCCGCGAGCGGCGTGCGCAGGTAGCGCACGTCGTGGCCCGGCGCGCCGCAGCAGCTCGGCGTAGGCGGCCGCGCCGCCGGGCTGCGTCGCGTAGGCCGAGCCGCGCTCGCCGCCGGGCTCGGGGTTGAGGGTCGACGACGACGAGCGAGATGACGTTCAGCACGACGAAGAACCCGACGACGACGACGACCGCCCGCGCGCCGGGCGAGCGCGGCAGCAGCCCGCCCGATCGCGAGGCGCACGCGCGTCATCGCGCGACGCCTCCCACGCCGAGCGCGGCAGCCGCGCACGCATTGCGACGTTGCCGCGGTGCGCGCGTCATCGCGTGCTCGCCTCCTCCGGGACCCGCGGCCAGCCGTCGCGCGCGCTGCGGACGTCGCCGGGCTGCCGCCGGGCGGCCGCCGTAGGCGACGGACTCGAAGCCGTCGACGAGGCCCGCGAGCGTCGGCGACGGGACGTCGCGCAGCAGCTCGCGGTTGGTCAGCGCGGGGCGCAGCTCGATGAGCTCGCGGCTGTCGAGCTCGATCAGGCCGGCGCGGAAGCGCAGGCGCAGCGCCGCGTCGAGGTCTCCGGCGCGCTCGGCGCGCTCGGCTTCGCGGATGAGCTGCGCGGCGCTGCGGCGCTCGCCCGCCGCGTCGCCGGCCGCGGCGCCCGCACCGGCGAGGCGCCGCGCGCGCCCGGCGCGCATCGCGAGCGCGGCGGCCGCGGCCAGCACGGCGCCCGCGAGCAGCACCCACAGCAGCGACGAGCCGCCGGGCAGCCAGCCCGCGACCCAGCTGAACGCGTCCTCGAGCGGGCGCCCGAGCCGGCGCAGGCCGTCGCCGATGCGCTCGCGGACGCAGCGCAGCGGCGTGGGGACCGACGTCGGCTGAAAGCGGCGCTGGGCGAGCACGTCGCGCGCCTGCGTCGCGGGCGCCCGCGGCGAGCGGCGACGGCGCGGCGACGACCTCGTCCTGCGCGAGGACGTCCAGCCGGGCGCGCACGTCTGCGTCGCTGCCGCGCAGCGCCTCGCCGATCGCGGCCGGGCGCCCGTCGACGACGTCGACCTCGCGCAGCCGCGCGAGCGCCGCGCGGTCGTCGCGCGCGGCGGCCGCGAGCGCGCGCAGCTCGGCGGCCGAGACCTCGTCGCCGCGGGCGGCGGCGGGCCAGGCACGCGCACGCCAGCGCGCAAGTGCCAGCAGCGGCGTCGCGCGGAGGCGCTCACCCGAGCGGCACCCCGGGCAGCCGCGGCGGCTCGTCGTCCTCGTCGTCGCGGCGCGAATCGCGGCCGGGGCGGCGTCGAGGGATCGCTCGCGCCACGTCGCGCCGACCCGGCGGCGCGGGCCGCGGCGGATCCTCCGAGCCCGGCGGCGCGCGGCCACGGCGGATCCTCGGACCCCGGCGGCGCGGGTCGCGGCAGATCCTCGGAGCCCGGCGGCGGCGGGCGACGGCGGATCCTCGGACCCCGGCGGCGCCGGCCACGCGCAGATCCTCGGAGCCCGGCGGCGGCGGCCACGGCGGATCCTCGACCCGGCGGCGCCGGCCACGGCGGATCCTCGGATCCCGGCGGCGCCGGCCACGCCGGCTCGTTCGCGCTCGCCCGGCCTCCTTGTCGCTCGGCAAGAGCGGCGACGGTCCGGACGTCGACCGGGCACCGCGGGCACGCTGCCGCCGATCCCCTGCGCCAGCAGCTCGAGGTCGAAGCCCTCCTTGCGGACGCGCAGGTCGAAGTACACGACGGTCAGCAGCGCGGCCTGGAACGGCGTGCCGATGGCGAGGCCGACCGACGCCCGACAGCGCGCTCAGGACGAGCACGAGCGCCTCGTTCTCGGGATCGAACACGATCCCGACGAGGAAGATCGCCTGGACGATCCCCGTGAGGACGCCGACGAGGATGAAGCCGAACGCGAGGATCCCGAACGTCCGCCACCAGCGTCCCTTGACGAGGCTCGAACGAACGCGCGCAGCGCGCTGCGCCCGCGCAGGCCCTCGACGAGCAGCGCCGGCATCGCGAACGCCCACGCGAAGTACAGCCAGACGCCCGGGCGCGATGAAGCAACAGCGCCCGAGCAGGATCCCGAGGCCGTAGAGCAGCGACAGCAACAGCAGCGACGGCGCGTGGCTGCAGCCCGTAGGACAGCGAGCCGCGCCAGTCGGGCACCTCGCCGAGGTAGGCCTGCGCGATCGCCCGGAAGCACGCCGCCGACGCCAGCAGCACGGCGAGCCATCTGCAGCAGCGTCGAGATCGCGAGCCCGCCGAGGAACTGGTTGAGCTCCTCCAGCGTCTCCTCGGGCGTCTGCTCGGTGCCCGGGCTGAAGTCGAACGACGAGGTCGTGTATGTCGGCCGTCAGCAGCGTGCTGACGATCTGGACCGGCACGACGACGACGAGCACCGCCTTGAACAACGTCGCCGCGTTGCGGATGAGGATCTTGATCGAGACGTCGAGGGTCTCGCCGAGCGAGAGCGGCCGCAGCCGTGGACGGGTGCCTTCGGGCGTCGCTCACCGCCGAGACCGTACCCGGTCCGAGCGCACCGTGACGAGGACCGGCTCATGCCGGCAGCCGCGCCTCCTCGAGGTCCAGGTCGCGCTGGATCTCGCGCATGACGTCCGGCCTCAACCGCCCCTCGTTGCGCAGCCCGAGGATCGCGTCGCGCTCGACCCCGATGAGCTCGCGGCGCAGCTCGCCGTAGCGCTCGGACGGCTCGCGCGAGGCCGCGCGAGCCTCGTCGCTCTCGCCGCCGATGACCGCCATGCAGCGCCGGAAGCGCGCGCGGTAGAGCTCGCGCATGCGGCGCAGCCGCTCCTCGCTGATGCGCTCCTCGCGCTCGAGCTCGTCGAGGCGGTCGAGCGCGGCCTGCGCGGCCTCCAGGCGGGCGATCGCCTCGTCGGGGCTCCACTCGCGGTCGCCCTGCAGGCCGAGCTTGCGCAGCAGCAGCGGCAGCGTCAGCCCCTGCCCGACGAGCGTCACCGCGATGACCCCGACCGTGACGAAGATCAGCAGCTCGCGCTGCGCGAACGGCGCGCCCGAGTCCAGCGCCTCGGGCAGCGCCAGCGCGGCCGCGAGAGAGATCGCGCCGCGCATGCCGCTCCAGCCGACGACCAGCCGCTCGCGCCAGTCCGCGCCGGTGTCGGCGCGCGCGACCGCGGGCACGCCCGGCCGAGCAACGGCGGCACGGCCTGCCATGCGATGCGCACCGCCGATGACGACGAGGCTCACGAGCGCGACGTCGGCGAGCAGCGGGCCGGCGTCGCCCGACTCGCGCAGGCCCTCGTAGACGCCCTCGAACTGCAGCCCGAGCAGGACGAACAGCGTCGCGTTGAGCCCGAAGACGAGCACCTGCCAGAACGCGATCGCGCTGAGGCGCGTGTCGGCGTCGAACATCTCGTGCGCCGTGCCAGCCGTACCAGACGCCCGCCGTCGACGGTCGCGAGCACGCCCGACGGATGCAGCCACGAAGCGCCATGAGTCCTCGGCCCAGACGCCGACGCTGCTCGGCGCCGATGTACGCGCCGTAGGCGAACAGCACCGTGAGGAAGATCGACAGCGGCACGTCGTTGAGCCTGCGGTGCACGCGCACGCCGACCCAGCCGAACGCCAGGCCGACCGCGACGCCGCCGACGCCCGACACGACGAACTCGGCGACCGCCTCGCCGAGCGCGAACGTACCCGGCGACGATGGCCGCGACGGCGACCTTGTAGGCGGCGAGCGCGGCGGCGTCGTTGAGCATCGCCTCGCCCTCGACCGCGAGCGCGACGCGCTCGGGCACGCCGAGCCGGCTGAACGTCGCCGCCGCCGACACGGGGTCGGTCGGCGCGAGGATCGCGCCGAGCACGAACGCCGCCGGCCAGCTCAGGCCGTCGATGACCGCGTGCGAGACGACGGCGACCGCGACCATCGTCACGAGCACGAGCGCGAACGTCAGCGAGACGAGCTGCGCGGTCGCGGCGCGCAGCTCCTGCGGCGACGCGTTGAAGCCCGAGGCGTGCAGCAGCGGCGGCAGGAAGACGAGGAACACGGCCTCGGGCGCGAGCTTGATCGGCGGCAGGCCGGGGACGAACCCGATCGCCACCCCGCCGACGACGAGCACGATCGGATACGGGATCGAGATGAGGTCGGCGAGCCGGACGAGCACCGCCGCGGCGAACAGGACCGCGATGAGGAACTCGATGTCGCCCACGGCTTCGGGAGTCTACGAAGCGCGTCCGCTACCTTCGGCCGCGTGGCCGACTCCGCCGCGATCCCGCCGCTGCGGTCCCGACGACCACGTCGCCGGCCCCGGCGACGCGCCGCTCGAGCTCGTCATGTACGGCGACTTCCAGTGCCCGTACTGCGCGGCCGCGCAGTCGATCGTGCGGCGGGTGCGCGAGCGCCTCGACGGGCGCCTGCGCTTCGCCTTTCGCCACATGCCGCTGCCCGAGGTGCACCCCGACGCGCAGCTCGCCGCCGAGGCGTCGGAGGCGGCCGCCGCGCAGGGCGCGTTCTGGCCGATGCACGACCACCTCTACGCGGCGCGCGGCAGGCTCGGCTTCGAGGACCTCGTCGCGCACGCCGCCGCGCTCGGGCTCGACGCCGAGCGCGTGCGCCGCGAGCTGACCGACGGCACGCACGCGGCGCGCGTCGCCCGCGACGACGCGGACGCGCGCGCGGCCGGCGTCGAGGGCACGCCCGCGTTCTTCGTCAACGGCGTCCTGCACGAGGGCGCGTTCGACGCCGGCTCGCTCGTCGAGGCGCTCTCAGTCGT